>JBEKNL010000020.1:0-57465 GCA_049522855.1 Candidatus Korobacteraceae bacterium | reverse complement strand
ACCCGCACGAACCCAGCTCTCCAGCGTGGAGCGGTCTTCTGTCGTCAATGTGAGGGCAGTGGGGTATTTGCTCATGCCCCATCATGGCATAGACCGCTTTTCAATGCAACTAAGTACTAGCTCGTCCTGCCAAGTACAACAATTTTGAAATCGATCCAATACTTTGCCTGGGTTTTGACTTTCGCGTATCGTAAGCCCAGCCATTGGTGCCACACCGTGACGGATTCCCGGCAATCCGAAGAACTCCAACAATTGATACAGCAGATGGCGGAGCTCACGCGACGAGTCTTTCGCCTGGAGCAGGTGCTGCGGACCGGTACTGCCGTCGAGAGTGGCGCAGAAAAGATCGCGCACGCGCCGGTGGAACCGGCGCAGCCCGGACCGCCGCGTGCCGTGGCTCAGGCGTCGCCCACGCCGAGTGACTCTCGCGAACCGGCGGTCCCGCCCGATTTCCGTGGGCCGCAGCGCATTCCGCAGATCCCGGTTCCCTCGCCGCAAACCGAGGTTTCGCTGGAAACCCGCATCGGCGGCCAATGGCTGAACCGCATTGGCATCGTAGCCGTGCTGGTTGGGCTGTCCTACTTCCTGAAGCTCGCCATCGAAAACGATTGGATCGGCCCAGGCACCCGCGTTGCTATTGGGTTAGTAGCAGGTGTAGGGCTGATCCTGTGGAGCGAACGCTTTCGCGCGCGCGCCTTCCTGGCGTTCGCGTACTCCCTAAAGGCCATTGGCATAGGCGCGCTGTACTTGTCGTTATGGGCCGCCTTCCAGTTCTATCACCTGGTGTCTGCCCCGGTGGCATTCTTCGCCATGATCCTGGTCACCGCGGGCTCAGCGGCCATGTCGCTGACCCAGAATTCCGAGCTGCTGGCTGCCTTCGCGCTGGTCGGAGGATTTCTAACTCCAGTGCTGGTCTCCACCAATCAAAATCACGAGGTCGCGCTGTTTTCTTACGTGGCGCTGCTTGACCTTGGCACGCTGTGGGTGGTCGCTGTCCGCGGCTGGCAACGGCTGCTGGTGGGCAGTTTCGTTGGTACCGCATTGCTCTTCGCGGCATGGGCGTCCACTTACTACACCGAGTCGCAACTGGCGACCACCTTGGCCTTCGCCAGCTTCTTCTTTCTGCTGTACGCAGCAGCGCCATTCCTGGGGCGCAAGTCCGCCCGGGAGCGGTACCCGAACGTTCTGGTGGCGCTGGTGCTGCTCAACGCCAGTTGCTATTTCGCAGCCACCTACTCGATGCTTTACCAGCACTACCGCTTGGAATTGGCCTGGCTCACGGTTGCGGTTGCAGCCCTGTTCTTCGTCCTCGCCCGCGCTCTGCAAAGGCGTGAAGGAAGCGCCCATCCGCTGTTCGGACCGTTATATCTTGCCTTGGGTGTCGGCTTTCTCACAATTGCCATACCGCTCAAGCTGGAGAGCTACTGGAACACATTGGGTTGGATCGTCGAAGGCGGAGCGCTGTTCTGGGCGGCGCATCGCAGCGGGCGCATGTTGCTGCGCATTCTCGGCACGGGTGCATTTCTGCTCGGTATCTTCCGCTTGATTATGGTGGACTCTTTCAACCATGAGCCGCTGCTGATCAACCCGCGATTTGGTCTTTATCTGCTGGCGATCGGCGCGCTGGCTTTGTTGGCTTACTTTGTCCGCAGCGAAAGAGGCGCGGAAAATCGCCAGTGGGCCGGAGCAGCCATCATCGGCGTCAACGTGCTGGCGCTGCTGGCCCTGCACTTCGAGGTGATGGGTTACTTCCAGTCTCAACTGGCGGCGGCGTACTCGTTCCAGGAACGGCACAGCATCATGACGGTGCGCGACTTCACCTATTCCGCGGTATGGATGGTCTACGGCAGCGGCTTGATGCTGGTCGGCTTCTGGAAACACTCCGCGTTCCTGCGCTGGCAAGCCATCGGTCTGCTGGCGATGACGGTGTTCAAGGTGTTTCTGGTGGACATCAGCACGCTGGAGCGCGGCTACCGCATCGCTGCGTTCATCGTCTTGGGCGCGATTCTGCTGGCCGTGTCGTTCTTTTATCAGCGCAGCCGGATGAGAAGCGCCGCATAGGGCTCCAGGGTATCCCTGCTAAAACAGATCCCTCGCCGACTAAAATCGGCTCGGGATGACCAGAATAAAGGATTTGCAACGGCGCACCTAAAGGTGCGCCCCTTCAAAGCGGGATGCCGTGGAGTTAGGAGGTTGCTCTCACGCGTAAATCCCGCGCTGGCGGATGGTATAGGCCACACGATCGATGGCCAGCATGTACGCCGCAATGCGGTTGTTTACCTGGTGGGCCTCGGCGTAGCGGACCACGTCCTCGAACGACGAAACCATGATGTCCTCCAACTGCGAGTTGACCACCGACTCTTTCCAGAAGTAGCCCTGGCGGTCCTGCACCCACTCGAAATACGATGCCGTGACGCCACCGGCATTGGCCAGAATGTCGGGCATCACGAAGACATGCTTATCGCTAAGGACGTCATCGGCGGCGGCCGTGGTGGGCCCGTTGGCGCCTTCGACCAGGATCTTCGCCTTCACCTTGTGGGCATTGCCCGAGTTGATCACGTTCTCCGTGGCCGCCGGAATCAGGATTTCACAATCGGTGATCAGCAGCTCTTCGGTGTCGGCGCGCTCAGCGCCCTTGAAGCCGTGAATTGTTCCTTCCTTCTGGCGATATTCCCACAGCGCCGCAATGTCCATGCCTTTGCTGTTGTACAAGCCGCCATCCCATTCGCCGATGCCGACCACCTTATATCCCGCCTGATGCATGAGGACCGCGGCGTTGGAGCCGACATTGCCGAAGCCCTGGATGATCACGCGAGTGTTTTCGCGCGTCATATTGTTCTTCTTGATGGATTCGTCGCAGATGATCATCACGCCGCGGCCGGTGGCTTCGCGGCGGCCTCGTGAGCCGCCCATGTTGAGCGGCTTGCCGGTCACCACCGCCGTCACCGTCTGGCGCATGTGCATGGAGTAGGTGTCCATCATCCATGCCATGGTCTGCTCATTGGTGTTGACGTCGGGCGCCGGAACGTCCTTCTCCGGGCCGATAAACTCGATTAGCTCGGAGGTGTAGCGGCGGGTCATGCGCTCCAGTTCGCCGCGCGACATGTTCTTGGGATCGCAGATGATGCCGCCCTTGGCGCCGCCGAACGGGATGTTCACCACCGCGCACTTCCAGGTCATCCAGCTCGCCAGGGCGCGCACTTCGTCCAGTGTCACATCGGGCGAATAGCGCACGCCGCCCTTGGCCGGACCGCGCGCGATGGAGTGCTGCACCCGGTAGCCGGTGAATACTTCCAGTTGCCCGTTGTCCATGGCGACCGGGATGTGGACGATGATCTCGCGGTTGGGCTGCTGCAACACGCGCCACAGGCCGGCATCGAGTTTCAGCTTCTCGGCCGCCAGGTTGAAGCGCGCCGCCTGTTGTTCCCAGGGATTACTTTCCTGCTCAAGAGTCTGTGCTGTAGCCATAGATTTCTCCGAATTATTGCGGGCGTCTTGCGGCTCGATTCGGTGGACGCTCTTGCAGACCTGCGCATCCAACATCGGCGGGCAAACCTTCAAAGTATATGCAGGCGGGTGTCTTGGGCGCAAGGCAAGGGCCGATGGGTGGGGTGTTTTGAAAACCTCGAGAGTGACGCCAGCGATGGAGGCAGGTCTCGCTGACCACGTTTGGAGTTTGGAAGAATTGGTCCGGACAACTATTAGTGGATTTGCCCAAGATGCTTCAACGATCTGAAAGAAGAAACGGGCTGGAAGCTAGTCTGAATTCAAAACTGACCCACAACCCGGTAACCACCCGTCACCGACGCCGATCATTTGTTGGTTACCTTCGTGTGCCTTGCCGTATCGCAATCACAGACAGCGATCTGCGATTCGTGAACACTGGGCTTGAATCCTCTGATTAGGTAGACCGAAAGGGAGTATGGCAGACCGTGAACTCAAAATAACGCGCTCGGTAAGCTGGGTCGCTGTAGCGGGTCGTTGCTCCCGCTGTCATCGGCTCTTCGATGTCCCATGCCTATCCTTGGAATATGCTGGCAAGGCGAACCACAAACTGGTGACAGATTTCCGCAATCACAATTGTGACGAGGGTGCCAACAAAGCCGCTGCGCAAGCTTTTGTGTCAAGGGAATATTTGTGACTTTTTGCTGAAAAACACATTCCCCACCCAAGCAAAGGAAGCTTGGGTGGGGCACCCCGGCAAGTGAATATTCTTGACTTTTTTGCTGAAAATCACAGCAACACAGTTTCCACCCATTACCGACGGCGGTCACCGATTTCAAACTGCGCCACTACCTGCGCACGGCCCGCCTGAGCACTGCCCGCCTTGACACTGCTCTCCCATGAATTTATCCTTAATGTTTGCCTTAAGAACGATCCCGCCCGTCTGTACCTGCCAGCGTTTCCCGTCAGGAGCTTGGCCTGCCAGACCCGGTTCCGGCCGGAGCGAAGGGCTATTCTGGGCGTTTTCTTAGGCGGGGGCTGCCATGCTGATTCGGGTTCGGGAACTGAAACTCCGTAATTTGGAGTTCGACGAAAACTACCAGCCCGGCGCCATCGGATTTGGTCCCGACTTCCGGCAGATTGGCCCCTTGCACAGCACAGGCCGTGCCGAGCTGATTGTGGAGCGTCGCGGGCACCACCAGCACGTGGAAGACATTCGCCTGGTGGGCAAGGTGGAGGCGCACCTGGAGTTCAGTTGTGCGCGCTGCCTGGAGCCGGTGGGCGAGGACGTGAACTGGGCCTTCGACCTGATCTACCGGCCGTTAGGGGTGGATCGCCGCGCCGATGAGGTGGCGATTACCGAAGCGGAGACCGAGATCGGGTATTATCAAGGCGAAGGTCTTTTGCTGGAAGATGCGCTGCGCGAGCAGGTGCTGCTGGCCACGCCCGTCAGGGCGCTATGCCGCGAGGATTGCAGGGGACTGTGCCCGCATTGCGGCTGCAATCTGAACGTCGAGCAATGCCATTGTGAGCAACATCTTAGCGACCCTCGTTGGGAAGCGCTGAGCGAAATCAAGAAGAAGCTGCAAACCTAAAAGTTCCGATCGCGCGGCCAGGCCGGGCGGTCCTGTTTACGAGGTCCTGAATGCCCAATCCGAAACGACGTCATTCCCAGGCGCGCACATCCAAACGCCGCTCCCACGATCATCTAACGGCGCAATCGTTGTCCGAGTGCCCCAACTGCCACGAGCGCAAATTGCCGCATCGCACCTGCCCAAAGTGCGGTTACTATAAGGGACGCGAGGTCATCGAGGTCGCAGAGAGCACCAGCTAGCGCGGTTGCGGTGGTATCCTTTTCCGGCCAAACTTGGGCGGTAAGCTACAGCGCACTCGCAATTTGAAGCTGGACTGCGTCCCCGGTTTGACGGTTACGAAGGTTTGCAACTGACAGGCAGACATGCCCACCACTATTGCTGTTGACGCCATGGGCTCGGACCGCGCGCCCAAACCCGAAGTGGAAGGCGCCATTCTCGCCGCCCGTCACTATGAGGTGGAAGTCCTGCTGGTGGGCAAAGAGGACGTGATCCGCGGCGAGCTCGACCTGCACCCGTTCTGGCGCAGGCTCTCCATTCGCATCGTCAACGCCCGCGAAGTCGTCGGCATGCAAGAGAAGGCGGCGCAGGCGATGCGCAGCAAGCGTGACTCTTCCCTGCGCGTCGGGCTTCGCCTGGTGCGCGACGGCAAGGCCGCTGGTTTCGTCACGGCAGGCAATACCGGCGCAGCCATGGCCACCGCCAAAATGGTTTTGGGCGCGATCCCCGGCGTGGACCGTCCCGCACTGGCCGCGGTATTTCCTACCGCGCAAGGCACGGCCACCATCCTCATCGACGTGGGCGCCAATGTCGATTCCAAGCCGCAAAACCTGCAGCAGTTCGCCATCATGGGCGATATTTATTTTCGCAGCATTTTTGGCGGAAAGTTTCCCAGCGCCGAGCATCCGCGCGTCGGTTTGCTTTCTATCGGCGAAGAAGAGAGCAAGGGCAACGAGCTTACCCGCGAAGCCTACAAGTTGATTCGAGAGCTGCCCTTGAATTTCGTGGGCAATGTTGAGGGGCGCGATCTCTACAACGGGAAGGCCGACGTGCTGGTGTGCGACGGCTTTGTGGGCAATGTGGCGCTGAAGATTTCCGAGGGCATGGTCGAGACCGTGCGCTTCCTGCTGAAGCAATCGTTGCAAGCTACCATCAGCAGCCAGGTCGGCTTCCTGCTATCGCGCAAGGCCTTTGCCGATTTCAAGAAGCGCCTCGACTACTCCGAGTACGGCGGCGCGCCGCTGTTGGGACTGAAGGGCGTGTGCATTGTCAGCCATGGTTCGTCGAACTCCAACGCCATCAAGAATGCGGTGCGGGTGGCCATGGAGTTTGCCAACAGCCAACTGAATGACGTGATTCAGGAGCGCATTGCCGCTGCCAGCAAGAACCTGAACAATCACGTCAGCGACGCCGCCACCGCCGGCCCGCTCGGCAGCGGACTGCTGTAATACTGTGCTTGCCCGCGACAGGTTCTGCCAACTCCAATTGACCGCACGATTCAGCGAGGCTCGATGAGTTTGCACTCTTCTCCCATCGCATTCCTTTTTCCCGGACAAGGTTCGCAAGCGGTTGGCATGGGCAAGGAACTGGCCGCTCTGTATCCGGTGGCGAAGGAAACTTTCGACGAAGCCGACGATGCTCTCGGTTACAAACTCTCGCAACTCTGCTTCGAAGGTCCCGAAGAGCAGCTTAAGCTGACGGAGATCACGCAACCGGCGATCCTGACGGTGTCGGTTGCGGCGTGGCGCGTGCTTCAGTCGAAAGCGATCATCCCTGCCTACGTCGCCGGACACAGCCTGGGGGAGTATTCGGCGCACGTGGCTGCCGGTACCCTATCGTTTGCGGATGCGGTGCGCACCGTGCGCAATCGCGGAAAGTATATGCAGGAGGCGGTCCCGGTTGGGGTGGGCGCGATGGCTGCCATCCTCGCGCTGTCGTGCGAGAAGGTGCAACAGGTATGCGAAGAGGCGGCGCAGAGTGAGGTCTGCCAGGCGGCCAACCTGAACTCACCCGATCAGACCGTGATATCCGGCAACAAAGCGGCCGTGGAGCGCGCGGCCGAGTTGGCAAAGCAACGCGGAGCTAAGCGCGCCATCCTGCTTCCGGTGAGCGCTCCGTTTCATTGTGCGCTGATGCGGCCCGCGCAGGACAGGCTGGCGGAGGACTTGCGCGCGTTGACCTTTCACGCCCCCGCAGTTCCGGTGATGTGCAACGTGGATGCCAGTCTAGTCACGACCGGCGAACAGGCGCGCGATGCGCTCATACACCAGGTAACGGGGACGGTGCAGTGGCACAAGTCCATGCACGAGTTGGCGGCGCTCGGAGTGCACAACTTTGTAGAGGTTGGCCCCGGCAAGGTGCTGTGCGGACTGGTGCGCCAGATTGACCGCTCGCGCTCCTGCATGAACGTGGAAGACGAAGCCTCACTGCAGAAGACGGTGAACCACCTCAGCACGGCGTCGCCGAAGCCGGATTAGGCGCGGATTGCTCGCCACTCTCGGCTAGTACGGCGAGAACCCCAACGTCTTGTCGTCGTTCTGCACCCAGATGTGCGCTTTGTCGCTGACCCGGTCGTTGACCGTGACCACCACCACCACTCCACTGGCGGTGGCAAACGGAGAGCCGCTGTAGCCCTTCGGCACCGCTGCGCCGTCAATGTGATGGCTCTTAATGATGCCCCACTCGCCACTCGGGCCCCAATCCTTGAGAAAGTCGTTGTAGGGATAACGCGAATACCTGTCAGGATGCTGTTTCCAATCCGCGTCGTGCATCCACACGGCGTAGGCTTGCTCAAAATTCTGCTGCTGCAGCGCATCGAAGAACTGGTTCACGGCATGCTCTTGCGGCCAGAAGCGGAACATCCACCACAGGAGGCCGATGACGATGGCGCCGCCGATGATGGCGAGGATCACCAGACGCTTCTTGCGGGCACGCGCCGGATCATAGGGTTGGGCTTCAAACAAGGTCATGCGAATTACAGTTTACTCGTCGCCATGGGATCCCACGCAAGCGAAGATCTGAGGGCTTGTCGGAGAGTGGCTGGTGGTGGCAGATCTAACTTGTTGCCGGACTTCTTCGTGCGCACTTGATTCACTGAAACGGAGAAAAAGGTCGGTTTGGCGCTCTAACCGTGCTACTATCCGCGGCAGATTCGCCTTCGGTCCGGCAATCTGCTTCCTTTCGGCAATGCTCCTGGTTGCCCGGCTCGTTGCTGCGCCGAATGAGACCCCGGAAAGATGAAGCCCGGCCCAACAGGAATGGGGGCAGTGTGAGGAACTTGAGCTCATCGAAATTGCTCTGCACCATCTTGCTATTTTGTGTGGCGACAGCGATTGCCTCGCCCGCACAATTCACGACACTCTACAGCTTTTGTCCTCAAGGTCGTTGCCCTGACGGGGCCGAGCCTGACGCCCCGCTGGTGCAGGCCACCGACGGGAACTTCTATGGGACAACCAGGCTGGGTGGGACGCAGAGCTCTGGTAGCTTTGGTACGGTCTTCAAAATCACCCCCAGCGGCGCTCTGACCACGCTCCATAGCTTCGACATCACTGACGGCGACTACCCTCGCGCTGGCCTGGTGCAAGCCACCGACGGGAACTTTTACGGAACAACGTACATAGGCGGGAACAACCAGGGTGGCACGGTCTTCAAGATCACCGCCGGGGGCACGCTGACTACGCTTTACAGGTTTTGCTCTCATCTACCGGGCTGCGCTGACGGCCTTGAGCCTGTCGCTGGGCTGGTGCAGGGCGCCGACGGGAACCTCTACGGGACAACCAATGGGGGCGGGGCCTACGGTTATGGCACGGTCTTCAAAATCAACCTGAGCGGCGCTCTGACCACGCTGCACAGCTTCGACAACAGCGAGTTCCCTTACGCCGGCCTGGTGCAGGGCGCCGACGGGAACCTCTACGGTACGACCAGCGGGGGCGGGGCCTACGGTTATGGTACGGTCTTTAAAATCACCCCAAGCGGCATGCTCACCACGCTGTACAGCTTTTGTCCTGCAGGATTTCCCTGCGCCGACGGTGCTGATCCTTTCGCCGGGCTGGTGCAAGCCACCGACGGAAACTTCTACGGGACAACCTTTTTCGGCGGGACCGGCGGCGCATGTAGCACTGGCTGTGGCACGATCTTCGCGATCACCGCCGGCGGCACCCTGACCACGGTGCACAGCTTCGACATCACTGACGGGTCGGGCCCTGATGCTCCGCTGGTGCAAGCCACCGACGGGAACCTTTACGGGACAACGCCATCAGGCGGAGCTTATGGTCCGGGCACGGTCTTCCGTCTGGTCCCAACCAGTTTTCACAACCACGGTGCTGACGTCTGCTCCTAATCCGTCGAACCTGGGGCAACCGGTCACGATGACCGCCACCGTCACCGCGCAGAATGGCTCGACTCCAACCGGCACCGTGGTGTTCAAAAGCAATGGCGTCCAGATTGGGTCGGTATCGCTAAACGATTCCGGCGTCGCAGTTTTGATCTATGCAGGATTACCGCTGGGGATCGACAGTTTGACGGCGGTGTATCAGGGTTCGGCGACCCTGGCCGGCAGCACCTCCAACATCGTAATGCAGGTGGTGGGGGCCACCATGACCACGGTGACCAGTTCGCCGAATCCTTCCATGTTCGGAGAAGCGGTGACTATAACCGCGACGATAAGTCCGGAGGGGCCGCCGGCTCCGCCGGCGCCGACCGGGACGGTGAACTTCACATCGAACGGCGTTGCGATTCCCGGCTGCACCGCAGTGCCGCTGGATTCGTCGCTGATGGCGGTATGCATGACTTCAACCCTGCCAGTGGGGACGGATATGATCGTGGCGACCTACTCGGGCGATACCAATTATTCCGGTAGCAGCGGCACGCTCGCGCAACTGGTTAACCCGATTCCATCGCCCCTGCAATTCGTCGCTGTCACCCCATGCCGTCTGGTGGACACGCGGCCCGAGCATGGCGGCAGCGGCCCCATTCAGGGCGGAACTTCCCAAAGCTTCCCCATCCCGCAAGAGGGCGGCTGCAACATTCCAACAGACGCTGCCGCGTATTCGCTGAATGTCACAGTCGTGCCCCATGGCCCGCTGGGATATCTAACCATCTGGCCCACGGGCGAAGGCCAGCCGGTTGTTTCGACCATGAACTCCGTTGATGGCCGCATTAAGGCTGACGCCGCCATCGTGCCGGCGGGAACGAATGGGGCCGTCAGCGTTTACGTCACCGACACGACCAACGTGGTGCTCGATATCGATGGCTACTTCGCGCCGGTATCCGGTTCCACCTTGGCTTTCTATCCGCTGACCCCCTGCCGCATCGCCGACACGCGCAAGGACAACTTTCCCCCCGGCTTGGGATCGCCGTACCTGACGGGCGGCCAAGAACGCGCCTTCCCCATATTGAATGCCACGAGTTGCAACATCCCTTCCAGCGCCGCCGCCTATTCGCTGAACTTCTCCGTGGTTCCGCACGGCCCGCTGGGTTACTTGACGGTCTGGCCCACCGGCGAGCCGCGGCCTACAGTTTCCACCTTGAATGATCTCCCTGGGACGATCATCGCCAATGCGGCGATTGTGCCTGTGCGCACCGGCGGTGAGGTCTCGGTTTACCCGACCAGCGACACCGACTTGGTCATTGACATCAATGGCTACTTCGCCCCGGCGAGTGAGGGTGGACTGTCGCTGTATCCGGTAGCGCCTTGCCGTGTCATCGACACCCGCCATGTGGGCAGCGGTCAGCCCTTCAGCGGAACCCTGACGCCTCCGGTGGACGTGGCGGGGAGTTTCTGTGGACCGCCGGCGACGGCGCAAGCGTATGTCCTCAATGCGACGGTCGTTCCGACGGGCGCACTGGGCTACCTGACGCTGTGGCCGGACGGCACCGATCGGCCTACGGTTTCGACGCTGAACGCACTGGACGGATCGATCTCGTCCAACATGGCGATCGTGCCCAACCAGAACGGCAAGATTGATGCCTATGCGTCTGGAATCACGCAACTGATCCTCGATATCTCCAGCTACTTCGCGCCGTAGCTGGATACGCCGGTTCGGTTGCGCTCTTAGTAAGGCGGTCTAGAAACTTCGGTGATTATTTAAGGGCCTGTAATCGCTGACTAGCCATCTGTGCCGCTTGGCTGGAGGGGTTCTCTTTCTGCATCTGCTGATACAGCTTGCGGGCCTGGTCGGGCTGATTATCTTCCTCGTAGAGCGAGGCCAACAGAAATTGGGCCGTGCTCTTGCCCACGGAAACGGTTGGATGATCGGCGAGCTGCTTGTAGATTTCGATGGCCTGGGGATCGCGGTTGGTGTCGTGATAGATGGAAGCCAGGGCCAGCTTTGCCAGGCTGGCGATCTCTTGGTAACGGCTGTCGGCCACGTCTTTCAGGTCCTTCTCCGCGGCGGTATTGTCGCCCATCTCGTGCAGCGTTATGCCGGCGAAGTAGCGGGCCACTCGCCCGGACTGGGTGAAGGAGTACTTGTCGGCAATGTGAGTAAACTCGGCATTGCTGACCTTGGCGCGTTCCTGGATGGAGCCAAAGCTCAACATTTCCGGCGTTGCGGGTGTGCCGGCGGGGCGAATGGGAGCGTCATACTTTTGAATGGCTCCCGCCAATTCGCTACTGGCCTGCTGATCGCGATAATTTACGAAGGCCCAACCGCCAATGAGGACGGCGAGAATCACCCCTACGGCCACCACCGCAGCCGTGACCTTGGAACGGTGCTCTACCGCCCAGGAGATGGTTTCCGTGGTCGATGTCCTGAACGAGTCCTGCTTAAGTTGATGCCGAGTGTAACTGCGCACGAAGAGTCCTTATCTGGTGTGTTGTAAGGTGGGAAAAGCCCAGTTTAACAGGCGGAGAATCACGGGTCAAACCGGGGGAGCCGTCACAGACAGCGATCAACAGTAACCATTTTCCCCGATTACCTTCGTGTACCTGGGGTGACCCCCGTCATAGACAGTCATCTGAACCACGCACATAATTGCACCATGTTCCACCACTTGGTTGATTTCCCAAGAGTTCGGAACTTGTCTGTACATAAATGGCAGCGGTATTGCTGTAGGTGTGCGCAGTGTGCATCGGTATGCGGTAGGGCAGGTTACCCCGCAGAGATCCTCAGAGGAGATACTCCGAGAAGGCGTTCCCGGCAATTTCCGATGATTTCCCTCCGAGCGAGTCTCAGCCTGTGACTCACCTCACGGGCTGAGCTTTTTGCTGCGCACTTTCAAACGGCACCGCTACCGAGGGAAAGGGGGGAGAGCGATCTGAAATCGGTCTCCTCAAATAACCAAGTGGTAATCGAGCGCGAGGGCGTGCGCGAGCGCGTAGAGCGGTCGCAGCGCGCGCTGGGCAGCGGCGGGCGGAGCTTTCGGCAGCGTGCGGCGAACGGGGTCGGGGCGGGCCCCGATGGGTGTGAGCAAGATCACTGACAAGTTACCCTTTCAGTGAGATAATATTCGGCTGTTGTTAGCCAAAAAGGGAAAATCCCGGCTTAGGAGCTTGACATGAGTTCATTGTGGCCTTCCACAATTGCGTCCCTGAACGATACTTTGAGCCTGCTCGGTGAAAGCGTAGAAAAACTCAGGGCTGCCAAAGCAGTCGACGTCACCGAGGTTATCGAGGAACTTAAGATGGCCGCAGAATCTGCTCGAAACCTGCGGGCGCTGATATTGGCGGAGCTGCCCGAGGCCTCATGGCAGAACCGGCAGGAGCTTGACGAACTCCTTGAGAAGATAGAGAAACGTGTAGAGGCAAGGAATATAGAGCAACTGCGCTCCCGTCTTTTGGGGCTTGCGGCGGAGTTGGAACGCGGCAGTATTGTGCACCGTCGGGCCGTCCGGGTAAAGCAACTGAATCAGCTCCGTGACCAGGCGATCAACGAATTACAAGCCCAGGCCGCGGTGAAGGGAGCACCACAACCTCTGCCGGGCCCTGACTCCGACGAATGGCTCGAGTGGGCATGTTGCTTGAAAGAGCCTGATGATGCTGAATCGCTGCAGACTATTCGCAATGGATTTGCACATCTGGATGAGTTTGTTGCCAATCTAGAGCCCGACATGTGGGTAGTCAAAACGGAAACCCCGGTTTAGGAGCTTGCGGGTAGTCAAAACGGAAACTCCGGTTTAGGAGCTTGACATGAATTCATTCTGGCCTCCTGCGCTTGCGTCTCTGGATGACTCTTTGACTCTGCCTTGTGAAAGCTTGGGAAAACTCAATGCTGGCCTAGCCATCGACATCGCAGAAGTCATCGAACAGCTTAACCTGGCCGCAGAATCTGCTCGCACGGTGCGTGAGTTGGTATTGTCGGAGCTGCCCGAGGCGTCATGGCAGAACCGAGAGGAACTTGACGCACTCGTCGAGGAGATACGGAAAACTATAGAGGTAAGGAATTTAGAGCAACGGCGCTCCCGTCTTTTGGCTCTCGCGACGGAGTTGCAGCGCGGCAGCATTGCCCACCGCCGGGCACTGCGTGTAAATGAACTGAATCAGCTCCGTGACCAAGCGATCAACGAATTGCGGTCCCAGGCCGGTTTGGGGGGAGCAGCACAACCTCTGCCGGGCCCTGAAGCAGACCAATGGGTCGCGTGGGCGTGTGGTTTAAAAGAGCCGGAAGATTCTGAATCTCTTCAGACTCTGCGGAATGGATTCGCCCAGCTCGATGATTTTATTGCCAATCTAGAGCCCGACATGTGGACGGTGCCCGACCCCTCATTGCAGCAGCAAGCAGAACTTGAGGCACTCCTTAAGGAAGAAACCGAGAAGAATTTGCGCTCCCGTCTCTTGGCTCTCGCGACGGAGTTGGAGCGCGGTAGTATTGTGCACCATCGGGCATTCCGGGTAACCCAACTGAATCAGCTCCGTGAGGAAGCGATCAACGAATTGCGATCCCAGGCCGAGGGGACAGGAGCACCGCAAACTCTGCCAGGTCCTGAAGCAGCCCAATGGGTCGGGTGGGCGTGTGGCTTGAAGGAGCCGGAAGATGCTGAATCGCTTCAGACTCTTCGGAAGGGATTTGCGCACCTCGATGATTTTGTTGCCAATCTAGAACCCGACATGTGGATAGTTCCTGCGGGACCGCCAACTTCGGGGATTCTGCCGGAAGCGGAGAGGTCTGCCGATAACACGCAGCAAGAACCATCCCCGCCGGAGACGTATCAAGAACCATCCCCGCCGGAAACCAACGGGTTTGAAGAAACTATGGTGTCGGCGGGGCCCATACCGATTAAATTGAAGGCAAGGAAGTCCTCTAAGTGGCGCCGCGTGCCGCAAGTTTCACATTCCCTCGATGAGCCATCTCCCTCGGCCATCGCGTCGGATACGCTCACGCCAGACTATGTCACTCCAGCGCGGACCGAAGAAGAGGTTCAAGGGACGCCGGCGCAGAAGGGTGCGCTGCTGAACGGCATAAAGGGCCTCGTCACTGATCCGGTCCGCCGCTTGAAGCATGCCGTCGAGCCGCCCTTCAATGCGGAAGCCTTCCGCGAAGCCAGCGCCGCATCGGCGAGCACTGGCCATCGGGTTGAGTCTGCCTTCACCGCAGAGATTTTCCGCGAAACCAGCGCCACACCCACGACGACTTCCGAGATCAGGACCAGAGTTCAAGAGCTTTTTGAGGGGAAATCACGGATGCTGCTGGCCGTTGCGGCGGTGCTGGTGCTTACTGTGGTGGGAGCCATAATGTGGAGGTCGCACAGGAACCATGTTCGCAGTGCTTCGGTTAGCGCCAGCGAGCGCAAGACTCCTGACCTCACGCAGAGCAATCCGGTCCAGGATACATCCGTAATGTCCTCCATAATGTCCACTGATCCGAATTCGACGCTGCCGGTGGATAAACAGGCGAAGCCGAAGGACCAGAGCGCCGCTACCAAGCCACCTACCCCAGCCGGGCCCGAAAAGCCGGCCAGCAAGCCCGACAATGCAGTGTTGCAACCTCCTTTGACGATCGCGAAAAACGCTGCCAAGACGGCAGCAGCTTCACCTGACAGCGCGACCGAAGCGCCGGACTCGGTCCTCGGCGGCTTGCCAAACAAGGGCCCAAGCAGCATGATCAGCAGCATCCCGGCAGCGCAGCCCAAGCTCGCACAGAAGGTCCAGGTTTCCTCGGGGGTGGCACAGGGTCTGCTGGTCCACCAAGTCACGCCGCGCTACCCCGCGCAGGCCCGGCAGGCGCGCGTTCAGGGAACCGTGGTCTTGCAGGCTCTCATTGGGAAGGATGGAAGCGTGCGAAACCTGCACGCCTTAAGCGGCCCTCCCATGCTGACCCAAGCAGCACTGGACGCTGTGAAACAGTGGCGCTACAAGCCCTATTACCTGGATGGGCAACCCGTCGAAGCGGAAACGCAGATTAACGTCAAGTTCACGCCTTAGGGCGAGTAATCCTCACTGCCCGCCTCGGCGTTCGCCGTTTGCGCAGCGGCGCCTATTGGACACGTAGGTCGTCGCCGGGGAAAACCGCTTGCCAGCGCCCGCGATTGCCGGCTTTGCGGATGCGAGGTTTCTGCGCCTGGGGCACGTTCCATAACCATCAGCCTTACCTGAATGCCCAACCCCATCCGCATCATCGGCGCCGGACTGGCCGGCTCGGAGGCCGCCTGGCAATGCGCCCGCCGAGGCGTCGCTGTGGAGCTGTTCGAGATGCGGCCGCTGCGCTCGACGCCCGCCCACCACAGTGCAAACTTCGCCGAACTGGTGTGCTCCAACTCGCTGAAGTCCGACACCGAGAACACCGCACCCTGGCTGCTGAAAGAGGAGATGCGCCGTGCCGGTTCGCTGCTGATGGACATCGCGCGCCAGACCGTGGTTCCGGCCGGGCACGCGCTCGCCGTGGACCGCGACAAATTTTCCCAGGCGGTAACGGCTGCCATCGAACGCGATCCGCTCATCCGGGTGGTGCGGGAAGAGGTCACTGCCATAGACGAGAACGCTGCGATCACGATTGTGGCAACCGGACCGCTCACCTCGGAGGCAATGACGCGTGAAATCCTGCGCTTGAGCGGCAGCCAGCAATTGTATTTCTACGATTCCATCAGTCCCATCGTCGAGGCCGATTCCATCGACATGTCGCGGGTGTATATGGCGGCGCGCTACGACAAGGGCACCGCCGACTACATCAACTGCCCGATGACGAAGGAAGAGTACGACCGCTTCCTCGACGCGCTGCTGGAAGCGCACTCGGTTGACGCCAAGGATTGGGAGAATCTGAACTACTTCGAAAGCTGCCTGCCCATCGAGGAGATTGCGCGCCGCGGACGCGACACCCTGCGCTTCGGGCCGATGAAGCCGGTTGGCTTGCGCGATCCGCGCACCGGCCACACTCCTTACGCGGTGGTGCAGTTGCGGCAGGAAAATCTGCGCGCCGATTCCTACAACCTGGTCGGCTTCCAAAACCACCTCAAGTACGGCGAGCAGGCGCGCATCCTGCGCCTCATCCCCGGCCTGGAGAACGCGAAGTTCCTGCGCTACGGACAAATTCACCGCAACACTTATATCAACAGCCCCACACTGCTGCGTGAAACGTTGCAGATGAAGCAGCATCCCAACGTGCTGTTCGCCGGGCAGATCTCCGGCGTCGAGGGCTATGTCGAGTCAATCGCAACTGGATTACTTGCAGGCATGCAAGCCTCCGCACTAGCGCTGAACACAGAACCGGCGCCTCCTCCGCGCGCCACCGCCTTTGGAGCGCTGGTGAACTACATCTGCCACGCTGAAGCGAAACATTTCCAGCCCGCCAATATCACCTTCGACTTATTGCTGCCGCTCGACGAAGCCACGCGCCGCCGCATCCGCGACAAGAAGCAGCGCCACGCGATGGTCTGTGAAAGGGCGCTAGCGGAATTACAGGGGTGGCTGAAAGCTTGCGGCGGGTCGCGCAATTGCACTTGCGCGTAGAGCTGATTTCAGGGCCAGACGAAGCCAGAGAAATTAAATGGGCCTGCTGCCAAGGAGCGGTGACACTTCCTTGGCCTCAGGCCCACTCGATCCTGAAATGGATCGGAGGTGATACTTTCATGCTACGCCCGGCTGTGGAAATGTCAAGAAGAAATTCGGACAACTTGCCATTTCTCCGGCAGTTGCGCATATTCTGCAAGCTCTATCAAATGGCTGAAAACAGGGAGGATGGGACATCATGCCGCGCGGCAGCCACGTTCCTAAAGAGGGTTTCTGTTGAACCACATTAAAATGTCCCTCACCGCGCGTTACCAGCAATGAGAGGCCGATGTGGTCTAAATCGCAGTAGTCAGTCACGCAATCAACCCCAGTACCGGCTCGGTTGCAAATGCGAAGCTGCTAAACTAAGCTTTATCGCGATCTTCCGATTAGGCCGGGATGGCGGAACTGGCAGACGCAGCGGACTCAAAATCCGCCGAGGCTTATCACCTCGTGGGGGTTCGACCCCCCCTCCCGGCACCAATCCTAAACCCTTAATATCACTGTCTAGCTGGCGCTAGTTCACCGCACGGGATGCGGGAGGCAGGGCTGAAATCGCGCATCCGCGCAGGAGTCTCGTGCACGCACCCCTTGGCCTATTTCAGAATCTCGCCACGCACGATGATTCGCACTCCGCTGTCCAGCTTAACGTGCTTCCCAGTAGAAGTGAGAACGCCATCCGGTCCCAGTTGCAAGCCATTAATTCCGTGCACCCCCGTCGATTCCGGTGTGACCATCGACGATGGGTAGGTCGATTTGGTTAAATCCGAGCCGGACTTGATATCTGTGGTCGGCGTCCATCCCCCGTTGTTGCCTCCCCCATGGGCCTGCATCGTTGGCCCGTTGGGCACTTGGGTTGCATCCGGAAACGGATTCGGGCCTACCGCCTGAACAATGCCTTTGATGGTTAACTGTTCACCCTTAGCGAGGCTAATCTGGTCGAAAACAACGGCCAGCTCCGATTGGGAATCACCCTTGGAGCGGGCCTTCGCTTCCGTGACGTGTCCGGTCACCATTGCTCCCTCTGGCACTCGCCTCCCGTCGGGAAGGACAAATGCTCCCGCTGTCTTGAACTCAACTATGTCGCCTTGTTTCAGCTTGCTGGAATCCAGCATTTTAGTGACTTGCACGGGAAAAGCTCCGTGCCCAAGGCCTGTTGCCGCTGAAGGAGTCTGCGTTGCACTGGCAGGCTGTGCCGGAGCAGGAGCTGCCTTTTGCCCGTAGCACAAGGACATCGCAAGCAGCACAGCCGAAGCCATTGCACCAATTCGAGTCATGACGTCCACCTCCGCTTGTTTCTCTCCCTCTCTGATGTTGTAGGAGGGCTGGAAAAGGCCGGAAAAATTCCCCCTCTCACCCACCAAACCTTTTACGCCTGCGGCGGGTAATTTGTCCAGTGACCGCGGACGCATGGGCGAGTGATAACGGCAAAACTAGAAAGGGCCGATACCCGAACGGAGGATGTCGGCCTGACTGCACACGAGATTTGAACCCGCATGTCCCAAGTATGCACGCTTTCAACCTTGCGAGTAAGTACTACGTCATAGGAAGAGGGCGGGCGTGCCTAAGCCGGGCGAAGAACGTGCCCAATTTGTGCCCAATACAACGATGCAGGACGTAACCGAACGTCACAGAACGTAACGCCCGTTCTTCGCAAGTCTCTGCAAACACGAGTAAATGAGGGGCTTAGGAATGATCGTGGAAGGTCTCAAAATCCGCCGAGGCTTATCACCTCGTGGGGGTTCGACCCCCCCTCCCGGCACCAGCCTAAAACCAATTTTTTTCCGCCTTTCGCTTTTCGCTATTCGCTCTGCTCTTAATCCGCTGGCTCTTAGCTGTTAGCAACTGTCTAGTCGCGCCTGCTAAGGGCTAAAGGCTCAAAGCTAAAGGCGAATAGCGAATAGCGAAGACCGAAGAGCGATTCGCGCCAGGCCCTCACTTCATCGCACCTTCGGCCGCCACGCGCCGGAAAGATCGTCGAGGTCATACCCGGCGGAGACCTCCTGTTTGGTGGCGTAGCGGTAAAGCGCGGCGACGAAGATTCCCTGAGCGGCTGAGTTGGCGACACCCAGAAGCAGCCAGTAAATTACCATGACTGCGAAGCCGGCCATCATTTCTGTTTGTCCCAGCCGCGCGCCCATTATCGGGAGAAGCAATCCCGGCAAGGTAAGAAGAAAAAAGACAAGTCCGAAGCTGAAGCCGCCGGCAACTTCCTCGCCCCACGTCTTGCGAAATATCTGCTGCGATTTGTAGAGCGCCTCGACGGGGCCCATGTCCTCAGCAGCGAGAAGGGGTACGACGAAGAAGCTGGCGAGCATCCAGACGAAGCCGGTGACGCGGGTAATGACGCGGCCCAGAACACTCAAGCCGCGCTCCAGCATTTGCAGGAGTATGCCCACCGTCGCGGCCAGCAGCGCCCATTGGAGAATGCTCCACTTGCGCTTCCATGCAATCTGCAAGCCATCATTCAAGGTGGCGTGGCCGCCGGCGAGCCGGTTTGACGCGATGCTGACCAGCGCTACATTGAAGTAAATCCCGAGGCTATAGATGACGAAGTAAACCAGGAAAATAAAGGGCGCCATCGCTTTGCCGAGCAGTTTTTGCTGGGCAACATCGTGGGGAAAGGGTCCGGGAGGCATCACCACGATCAGTCCGATACCGAGGATGATCGCCGTCGCAGCCAAACAGAACATTGCCGATAGAACCGGCAACCACATCAGTTCCTTGTCCGACTTTAAGACCGCGAAACTCTGCCCTAGAAGGTCCCAGCTTCGGGAAAGTGTGTCCATGCGATTCTCCCTAATTCTCGAAAGCGCAATCCAAGCGTCAACAGGCCGATCTCACCAGATCGTATTGGTGCATGTCAATGACTGTCCTCACAATCGAGAACCGGCTCTCGTACCGGCCCACATCGGATCGCAATTCCCACTCAATTTGAATCTGATCTCGTGTATAGTAGTCGCTCAAGATTTCACTCTCCTGTGGGGATTCTGCCATGGCAACTGCATCGCTGACTGTCCAACGTGTGTCCTGGTTCAAACCGAAGTATCTGCTGATTGCGCTCGGGGGGCTGATGGTGGCCTATGTGCTCGGCCACAACGAGAGCTTCCTGGTGAATCTGAACGCCCCGGTGTGGCAGCACTACCAGCCGTTTAAATGGTGGTTGTTGCCGCACGGGTTGGCCGGAGCGTGCGCGTTTGTGCTTGCCCCCATGCAGTTCTCCGACCGGCTCCGCCAGCGCTATACGAAACTGCATCGTGTGTCAGGAAGGGTCTACGTTGCCGGCGCATTCATCGCCGGTCCGCTCGGGATCTATATCCAGGTAATTCAACACCGCATGGGAGTTCCGCTGTCTTTCACCATGATCGCCGCGACCCATGGCACCTTGTGGATGCTGACTACCGGGATCGCCTTCGTGTTGATCCTCCAGCGAAAGGTCCAGCAGCACCGCCAGTGGATGACCCGCAGCTTTGCTGTGGGCCCTGGGGTCTTTCTCGGAGCGCGGCGATCCTGGGCGTGACCGGCCTGGAAAATCGGGGTCCTGCGGCGGTGGAAACCGTGATATGGATGTGTCTGGCGTTCTCCATCGTCCTGGCAGACGTCGTGCTGCAAGTGCAGGAGCAGCAGCGTTCGCGTCCCGCCGCCCGCGCGGTCAAGGCAGTCGCGGCGTAGGGAATCTCGCCATGCCAGTGAGAGTCGTTGAAGTTGGGCTACGGTGCCTCAGCTTTCTTGCCCACGGCTTCAGCCAGCGTTTCATGATCGCGCAAATTCGTTGTCAATACCACTGCTGTTGCTGGACAAAAGAACGCAAAAATAGCGTCACCCAATTTGCGGCAGGATTCTCTGTCTAGTGGCAATTTGGGATTGTGAATCAACTGCTTAAGCACAGCTCGCCTGTCTCGATCTTCGCGTCGAATCGAATTTTCAGGAATTGCGTTACGTAGCGCCTTAAGCATTTCCGGCTGGGCTCTTAGCTGAGCAGCAAGAGAACATTCATTCTTGGGGTCACACTTCTGGGGCTTTAGATCGAAAAGACCATCTTTCTGCACACGCGGCGGGGTCTCAGTGTAGCATTCGAGATCCTGAATAACCTCATTCGTGACTTTTCGCCTCTTCTTCCAACTGCGGCTGATGAGACTAGCAATCGCCAATCTGAGGCGATCAGCTGCTTCTTCATCAGCAGGAGAGTGCCTCTCTTAGCAGAGCCTTTGCCTCTTCCTTATCCTTGGTTGTCTTTTTCGTTATTACACGCAGTCCGACCCGCGTGAACATTCTGATGTCGAGAAGCTCTGCAACGATGTCGAAATATCGTTTACATGAGCTTCCAAAACTCTCGAGGCTGGCATCTGCTTTGTCGCTAATGAATCGACAACTACCCAGTTGCAGACCAAAGCTCCCCTCGTCAGACAGGAAGGTCGACTCATTGGGAGTGGCGGACGTCACTTTGAAATTCGTGAAATGTCCACGCGCTTCTTGAATGACCTGACCCGTCCGATCATAGATAAGATAAGCGTTGTCATACCGCAGTTCGGATGCCGCGCGGCTCATCGAAAAATCGGCGAAACTCAAGGTCGTAGGCATGATCGGTGGGTCAAGGCCAAATACTATCTGTTTCTTTAGCTTGCGACAAGAACGACTTGCATTTTTCGGCAGTTGGTTTTCCGCGTCAGGCCGAGTGCTTTGATAAGAGTAAACGAGCGGCGACGCCTTTTCGAGTCTCATTGATCCCCGAAGAGAATGGCCGCCCCGGTTGACAACGCCTTCGTTCTTATCGGATGGGGCACCAGGCGTTCCGCGAAGAATAGAAGCCCGCGACTCCTCCGCCTGCTGGTAATCTTGTCCATTGGTGCCTAACCATTGACCTCGAACAGCCACATCCAGGAACTTGTCCGGCGAATTCGCGCGGGAGAGCCGCGGGCTTTGGCGCGGGGCATTTCCATCGTCGAAGATCACGGCACGCAATCCACCGAACTGCTGAAGGCACTGTTTCCCTATAGCGGCAAGGCCGTACTGCTGGGCATGACGGGCTCGCCAGGCGCGGGCAAGAGCACGCTGGTGGACCAGGTCGCGCACGCGTACCGCAAACAAGGGAAGACGATTGGCATCGTCGCAGTCGATCCCACCAGCCCATTCAGCGGCGGCGCAATTCTTGGCGATCGCATTCGCATGCAATCGCACCATGCCGATCCCGGAATTTACATCCGCAGCATGGCCACCCGCGGCTCGCTGGGCGGGTTGGCCAGCACCACTGCCGATGTCGCGACGGTGCTCGACGCCAGCGGCCGCGACATTGTCATGATCGAGACCGTCGGCGTCGGTCAGGACGAGGTGGACATCGTGCGCCTGGCGGACGTGACCGTCGTCGTATTGGTGCCCGGCATGGGCGACGATGTGCAGACCATCAAGGCCGGCATCATGGAGATTGCCGACATTTTCGTCATCAACAAATCGGACCGCGATGGCGCCGAGCGGGTGGAGCGCGAGATTCGCGCCATGCAGGCGATCACCCCATCACGCGCAAATGCGGCGCGTGCTGGGGGCCCCGAACCGCTGGCCGTGCGCAAAGACAACTGGACGCCTCCCATCGTGAAGACCGTGGCCACCAGTGGGACCGGCACTGCCGAATTGCTGGCGGCAATCGAAAAGTATCGGACTTATCTCCAGCAGGACGGCCGCGCCCGTGCCCGCCGCATCGACAACTGGCGCCAGCGCATCGCCGAGATGTTGCGCGACGCGCTTTTCCAGCGGGTGCTGGCGTATTACCTCAGCGAAGGCGAGGCCACGCGCTATGCGGCGGAGGTTGCCGAACATAAGCGCGACCCGTATTCTCTGGTGGAGAAGATCATCGACAATTTGGGGAAGCCAGAATGAATCACATTGATCATCTCGGTATCGCCGTGAGGTCGCTGGCGGAGGCCAGGAAGTTCTACGAAAAGCTTGGCCTCGAAGTGATGCCGGAAGAGACGGTGGAAGCGGAAAAGGTGCGGCTGGCCATGGTGCCGATCGGCGAAAGCCGCCTGGAATTGCTGGAGCCGACTTCGCCCGACTCGCCCATCGGTAAGTTCCTCGCCAAACGCGGTGAGGGTCTGCATCATGTCGCGCTGCACATCAGCGATCTGGCCGGCACCGTCGAGCGGCTGAAATCTTCGGGAACGCGCCTGGTCTCGGACGAGATCAAGATTGGCGCGGGCGGACATCTCTACATTTTCGTTCACCCTTCCAGCGCTGGAGGCGTGCTGCTGGAACTGGTGGAAGACGCTCCCCGTGGCGTCTGAAATGCTGATCGTCTCGGTCGATACATCGGGCCGCAAAGGAAGCGTCGCGCTGTGCCGCGGCGACGACGATAGTTTCGAAGTTCTGCAACTGACTTCGCTCGAAGGCGGCACCTACTCGGCGCAATTGCTGCCGCGAATTGCGGAAGCGCTGCGGCAGAACAACCTCAACAAGACTGACGTCGATGGGTTCGTCGTCGTCTCCGGTCCCGGCTCGTTTACCGGCTTGCGGGTTGGTCTGTCCACGGTGAAAGGGCTTTGCGAAGTGCTGCGCAAGCCACTGGCGACGGTCTCCATGTTGGAGGCCCTGGTGCTCACGCATGGACGGCAGGGCGAAAGCGCGGTCGCCCTGTTGGACGCCGGCCGGGGTGAGATCTACGTTGGCGAATACCGTCTGGTTTCCGGCCGCGCAACTCTGGTTCGCGAATACATTGCAAAGCTGGACGAATTCGCCGCGCAACCTCCGGCTGGCAGCGCTGATCTTCTCACTGCGGACGAGAAAGTTGCCGAAGCGTTGCAAGCCGCGAACCGCAACGTCATTCTGGTCGCGCCGGTCAATGCCGGCGAGATTGGCCGCATCGGCATTCGCAAGTTGCTAGCGGGAGAAACTGCCGATCCCGCCACCATCGACGTCAATTACATCCGCCGGTCCGACGCTGAGATACTTTCGACGGCGAAGAAGACGCAGTGCTGATCCGTCCGGCCACTCCTGACGATGTGCCTTCGATCCGCGCGCTCGAGCGCCAGACCGAGACTGCGGCACACTGGGCAGAGCGCGAATATGACGCGTTGTTTGCCGCGGAAGCTCCGCCGCGAATCACGCTCGTCGCAACCTCTGAAGCAGACGCTGGCCGCGTGATCGGCTTCGCAGTCGCGCGTTGCGCTACCGCCGAATGGGAAATTGAAAATGTGGTTGTAACCCCGGAAAAACGCAATCGCGGTCTAGGCATCAAAATAATTCGGGAGCTGCTGTTGCAAGCCCAGTCCGCAGGAGCCACTTCCGTGCTATTGGAAGTGCGGGAATCGAACCTGGCGGCCCGCCGACTCTATGAAAAGCTTGGGTTTAGCCAGCACGGGCGCCGCAGTAACTATTACCAGGGGCCTGAGGAAGACGCACTGTTATTGTGTTTTTCTATGACAAATCTGCGACAATTTGATCTTGAAGCAGAATAGGTCCTATGCTAGCGTTTGCATTTTGCATCTCTCCGGAGGTTCACTGAATGGCAACTCAGGTACGCGATCAGCTTCTTGCCAGTAACGATGAATTCCGCCGCCTGGTGGATGAGCACTCGCAATATTCGCAGCGCCTCGATAATTTGATCCAGAAAAAATATCTTTCTGAAGACGAAAAACTCGAGGAAGTGCGACTCAAGAAGCTGAAGCTCCGCCTGAAAGACCAGATGGAAAGTTTGGAACAGAAGTTCCGGACCGGCCACTTGGTCGTTTAGTCAGCATCAAGCCTTTTCTCGCGGCGGTAAAGACCGGATACTTTGTCGCCCCGCCCTAGCTGTATCCTCTGTCTCAAGCTCGGCACTATCTCCAGCTTCCTTCGATTTTCCCTACGGTGTGTCTCGCGGCACACCACGCGATATACGGCCAGGCTCTATAATCTAAAACAACCCATGGTTCGCGACGGAATCTATTACGGGCTGGCTTTTATCGCGGTGGCGGTGCTGGTGGGATGGCTGACCCTGCCCGCTTTGGCAGTCATTCCGTTGCTACTGGCCGCATTTTTCCTGTGGTTCTTTCGCGATCCCGAGCGCCAGATTCCCGCGGCGGAAGGCGCCATTGTTTCTCCCGCTGACGGCAAGGTGACGGAGATTTCCACGATCGCGGAAAATGGTGAGCCGCAGACCCGGATCAGCATTTTCCTGAATGTATTCGACGTACATGTCAATCGTTCTCCAGTCGCTGGTGTCATCACCGACGTGAAGTACCGCAAGGGAAAGTTTGGCAATGCCATGGGAGCTATTTCAGCCGAAGAAAACGAGCAGAACGTTGTCAGCGTCCAGGGGGATGCGGGTAGCGTGGTGTTTAAGCAGATTGCCGGTTTGCTGGCCCGCCGGATTGTCTTTACCAAGAAGATCGGCGATCATGTGGCGCGCGGCGAGCGGGTGGGGCTGATCAAGTTCGGCTCCCGCACCGACGTGATCTTCGCGGCTGAAGCTGAGATGCAAGTGCGTGTGGGCGACCACGTGAAGGGTGGCTCCAGTGTGCTGGCCGTGGCCCAGCGTCGCGCTGTCCAGCCTTCCTATCAGAGTGTGGCGGAGGTGCGATGAGCGAACAGCCGATGCTACGGGGAGGCGATTCACCTGAGCCGCGCCGAATGCGCAAGGGACTGTACCTCCTTCCTTCCCTGTTCACGGCGGGCAACATAGCCGCGGGGTATTACGCCATCTCGCAAGCCATCCAGGGTACCGCGTCCGATCCGTGGCACTTCGATCACGCCGCCAAGGCCATCGGCTTCGCCATTGTGTTCGATTTTCTCGACGGCGGCATAGCGCGACTGACCAACACCACCAGCGCTTTTGGCCGGGAACTGGACTCCATGGCCGACGTGATTGCATTCGGGGTGGCGCCCGCGGTCCTGGCGTGGATGTGGGGATTCCGTATGCTGCCGATGGCTGGCGATCCCGACATTCGCAACCGCGTGATTGAGTTGGGAGCCATTGCGACCTTTGTGTTTCTGCTGGCCGGCGCGTCCCGTCTGGCCCGTTTCAACATCCAGGTGAATCCCCAGCCTTCGAATCCCGGCCGCCCGGGACGCAAGTATTTCGTGGGAATGCCCATTCCGGCGGGCGCAGGAGCGGTCGCGGCCGTCGTCCATCTGGTGCAAGGGAATCCGCTGCCATACTGGTGGCTTTCTGTTGGATGGGGCGTTTTCGTCTTCGCTATCGCCTTCCTCATGGTGAGCACCTGGCGGTTCTTTAGCTTGAAGGGGATCAACTTTCGCCAAACCCAGAATTTCCGCTGGCTTATCGTGATGGGCGCGGTCATTGCGCTGATGTGGTTTTCTTCCCAGTATGTACTCTTCCTGCTGGCGCTGGTCTATATCCTGTCAGGGGTGCTGGCCCGGCTTTCGTTCGTATTCCGGCGGCCCACCGCGCCGCCTCCTCCACCTCAAGACGAGGCCTCGCACGCTTGATGAAAATGAGCCAAACCGCACCGCTGGTGTTTTCCCCGGCGGACGACATTGAGGGGCTATGTTTCGCGTAGCGATTGTAGGCGCCGGCACCCTGAAAGGGCGGGAATTGAAGGACGTCCTCAGCGACCGCAATTTTCCGGCGACCGACACCCGTCTGCTCGATGACGATGAGTCGCTCGGCCAACTCGAGGCCGTGGGCGAAGAACCCACCTTCATCCAAAGCGTCCTTCCTGAGCACCTGGAGAACGTGGACTTCACCTTCTTCGCCGCGGACGAAACCTTCACCCGTAACACCTGGCCGATGGCGCGCAAGGCAGGCAGCGACATCATCGACCTGTCCTACGGACTGGAGAATGAAAAGGGTGTCCTGCTGCGCGCGCCATGGGTGGAGCGCGAGCTAGGTCTTGGTCCGCGCGTGGACTTTACCCCCGTGCCGGTGACCATTGCGCATCCCGCCGCCGTGGCACTGGCGCTGTTGATGCTACGCGCGCAGAAGGTGGGCAGCATCGCGCGCGCCGTCGCTACCGTCTTCCAGCCCGCTTCGGAGTACGGCAAGCGTGGCATGGACGAATTGCATGAGCAAACCGTGAACCTGCTCTCCTTCCAGCAGTTGCCAAAGTCCGCGTTCGACGCGCAAGTGGCCTTCAATTTGATTGATCGTTACGGCGAAAAGGCGTTATCCTCGCTGAATTCCGTCGAGAGTCGTATTCAGCAACACTTCCATAAACTGGTGGGCGAGCGGTTGGCCGCGCCTTCGTTGATGCTTCTGCAAGCACCTATCTTTCACGGCCATGCCTTCTCGCTTTATCTTGAGTTGGAGCAAGCGGCGCAGACGGAAGAGTTGACGGCAGCGCTTTCCGGCGAGCACGTCGACCTGCTGCAAAGTGCCGATGAATCGCCGAGCAACGTCAATGCTGCGGGACAGGAGCAAATCCAGATATTTGCGCGTCGCGATTCGCAACGGCCTAACGGCTTCTGGCTATGGGCCGCATCGGACAATCTGCGGATTGCGGCCCTGACGGCGGTGGAATGCGCCGAGAGCATGATCGCCGCCCGTCCGCGAGGGACCGTTCAGTGACCACATCGCAAGTCGCGCACCGGACAATACTTGTAGGCATCGCTGTGCTGCTGCTCGCCACCGCGGGTTGCGGTTACCACACGGGTGGCCAAGCGGTCCGCTTGCCTACCGACCTTCACACCCTGTATGTGCCGACCTTCGTTAACGGGACGTCAATCTACCGCATCGAACAAACCATTACGGAAGACGTCATTCGCGAATTGCACGACCGGACCAATTACCGCGTTGTGA
This sequence comes from Candidatus Korobacteraceae bacterium, assembly GCA_049522855.1. GTDB lineage: Bacteria > Acidobacteriota > Terriglobia > Terriglobales > Acidobacteriaceae > Bog-257. The sequence continues at coordinate 29,783 of JBEKNL010000020.1, read as the reverse complement.
CCATCAATGCGGATGGCGCCGCCGATGCCACCCTGAACGGAACGGTCACCTCTGCCATCATAGTTCCGATGACTTACGACCCTGCCACGGGGCGCATCTCCTCGGGCATGGTGGCGGTCACGATGAAGGTGTCGCTGGTCACCAGCAAGGGCAAGGTACTTTGGGAGAATCCCAATTATGTTTACCGCGAGCAGTACCAGGTCTCGCGGGATGCTCCCAGTTTTTTCGAGGAAGAAGAGCCAGCCTTGGGCCGCATTGCCAATAGTTTCGCCAAGACGCTGGTCAGCGACATCCTGGAGGCCTACTAAGTGCGCAGTTTCGCCGCTTCGGACCGCTTCGTCGCCGACGTGAAGGCGCGCAAAATGGCGCCGGGGTATGTCTTCATCGGCGATGAGGCGTTTTTCCGCAAGCGGTGCCGTGACGCCATCCTGCAACACCTGGTGCCGGCCGAGGTGCGGGAACTCAGCGTCTATGACATGGACCTGAGCGAGGTGGAACTGCAGCACATTCTCGATCAAGCGCGCACTCCATCTCTGATGTCGCCCTTCCAGGTTTTCTTCATTCGCGGCGTCAAGAATCTTTACGGGCGCGGCAAACACGACGACGAATTCGGCGCCATCGAGGATTACTTCAAAGACCCCAACCCGGATGCGCTGCTCATCTTCGTGGCCGATCACATCAACATTCCCACCGACGTGCGCCGCATGGACCTGACCGACAAAGACCGCTACGAGCGCATCCGCGAAACCCTGGGCGAGTATTGCAAGCTGCTCGAGTTCGCCCGCGTGGACGAAGGCGACGCGGTGAAATGGGCGATGGAAACCGCCAGCGCCGAGGACGTGAAGCTGGACAACGATGCCGCGCGCGAGTTGGTGGACTCGCTCGGAGGCGACATGATGATGGTCGCCAACGAACTGGAGAAGCTGGTTCTCTTCGTCGGCGACAAGAAACGGATTACGCTGGGCGATGTCGAGACCCTGGTGCTCGCTGCCAAGCAACGCTCGTTTTACGAATTGACCGACGCCATCTCGGCGCGCGACCGCGCCCGGGCCTTGGGGGTGCTCGACGCCATCCTGAGCACCGGCGACGGCGACGAAGCGGCCATCGGCCACCTCTACATGCTGGCGCGCACCTTCCGCCAGATGCTGGTCATCCTGGAGCGGAATGTGCGCGACTCGCGCGCATTGTGGCAGGTCCTTTGGCAGGGCTTTCGCATTCCACCGTTCGCCGCGGAAGACATTATCCGGCAGGCGCGGCGCTACAAGTCGCGTCGCGAACTGACTAGCGCCATCCGCCGTGTGGCGCGCGCCGACCTGGCTCTGCGCTCCAATCCTCCCAGCAAGCGGCTTATCCTGGAGAACCTCGTTCTTGACCTGACCGCTGAACCGAAGTTGCCGGAGGCTGGCTGGCTGCAAGGCGAGCTACCTGTGTAGTGATGGATGTCGAGCCATATCTGCGCCGCATCGAATACGACGGCCCGCGCCAGCCCTCTTCCGCCGTATTGCGCGCCTTGCGCCGCCAGGGTGCCGAGTTCACGCGCATTTAATCACAGTCGCGCCAGCGCCAATCGGGCGGCATTATAACCGCACATTCCGTGCACCCCGCCGCCCGGTGGAGTGGAAGAAGAGCAGAGATAGATATTGTTCGCCGAGGTAGCATATTGCCGCCGTGTCGGGCGAAACAGAAACTGCCGCAGATTCATCGCTCCTCCGCCGATGTCTCCGCCCACCAGATTAGCGTCCATGCTCTCCAGCGATGCCGGAGTTAGCACCCGCCGCGCCAGAATGCAGTCGCGGAATCCCGGCGCGAAACGCTCGATCTGCGTCTCCAGACGGTCCAGCATGTCGAACTGCGAACCGTTAGGCACGTGGCAATAAGTCCACGCGGTATGTTTCCCTTGCGGGGCGCGCGTCGGGTCGAACAAACTGGGCTGCGCCAGCAAAACAAACGGGCGCTCGGCATGGTGTCCATGCCGCATGGCTTCCTCCGACGCAGCAATCTCCTCCAGAGTCCCTCCCAGATGTACGGTTGCGGCGCGCAAGCATTCAGGAGCTCTCCACGGAATCGGGCTCGACAAGGCGTAGTCAACTTTGAAGACGCCGGGGCCGTAACCATACTTCTCCAGTTGACGCCGGTACGCGGGAGACAACCGGCCGCCGGCCATCCGCAGCAACTGGCGCGGAGTCACGTCGCAGAGGGTGACATCATACTCACCCATCGCGGCGAGGCTCTCAATGCGGGTGGACGAGTGAAGCGTGCCTCCCAGTCTGGCCAGGTATCCGCACAGCGCATTGGTGATGGATTGCGCGCCCCCCCGCGGGATGGGCCATCCCACGGCATGCGCTGCCGCGCCCAGCATCACCCCAAAGGAGGCGCTCAGCGGTTCGTCGAGGGCAAGAACGGAATGTGCCGCGATGCCAGCGAAGAGTGCCTTGGTTCTGGCGTTGCGAAACCAATGTTCGGCAATCGCGATTGCCGAGGGAAATCCGACCAGTCCCAAATGCGCCATCAGGACGGGATGTCGAGTGAACAAATGGACCGGCCGCAGCGCCTCGGGAGCGAGTTCAGCCCAGCGCTCGGCAAACCGACCCATCAGCCTGCGCCACTGTTTGCCATCTTCCCCGAGAGCGACTTCCGCGGCGCCAAGATCACGTTCCAACATCACCGCTGTACCGTCGTCGAGCGGATGCGCCAACGGCGCCGGCGGATGGATCCATCCCAGGCCGTGGTCGCGCAAGGGCAGCGAAGACAAGAATGGCGATCCCGCAGCCATCGGGTGTACTGCGGAACCGAAGTCGTGCAGAAATCCGGGCAGGGTCAGCGCCATGGTACGCGCGGCGCCGCCGGGCTGCGCCTCGGCCTCAAATACATCCACTTGCAAGCCTGCTTGGGCGAGGACGATGGCCGCCGCCAGACCGTTGGGGCCTGCGCCGATCACAGCGGCTCGTCGTGGCGTCGCAGGCATAGGAAATAGTTTAGCTTGCTGCTTGCGCCAATCCAAAAAGCGGCGGCGGAAAGGACGCGGGTGGTACTCGTCGGCTAAATGCTACTGCCGCGGCGGCAGCGGTTCCGGGTATTGCACAACGCCAAGTTTGCCGTCGGGAAGCCGCTCCAGCACCGGAGCATACAGTCCGATCAGCTTGCGCTTCCACCACATTCCCGTGGCGCGCTTCTCCTCCAGCGTGGTGAACCAGTATTGCCAAAGCACGGCGCGAAGCTGCTGCGGCGGGGCCTGGGGAAACGGATTTCCGGCAAACAGCGCCAGCACATCGGGAGAGCCAGACAGCAGACGCTCTTCGGTGCTGGGCACGATCATGTTCTCGCGCCACGAGCCCAGCGACGCGAACCACAGGTTCCAATCGAAGCGCGGCTGATAAGGCGCATAAATCCCCGGCCGTTGACTCGCATCCTGCGGCTTGTAGCGGAACGGATAGGCCACCCAAGTTTGCCCGTCATTCGAGCCCTGGAACTCGATCTCCCAACGGCCGCGCGTCATCACCGCAAACAACCCGTAACGATTGGCGATACGAAATGGATCGAGCGCAGCAACCGGCGAGACGGGCAGCGGCAGACGGGGGAAAACAATCCAGATCATTTGCGCGGTCGTGGCGTAGAAGATCCAGATCAGCATCACGCTGACCAGGGACAGCCGCAGCGCCTGCAAAGGCCGCAACGACTTTTGCTCGGGAAGCGACGAGTCAGAAGAATCCTGTGATTCCACATTTTTCTCTGGCGGAACGCCGATCTGTCGAATGGGAATGGGAGTGGGAGTGATGTAGGCGCGCCAGCGCTCCGGCATGGTGCGCAGCAGAAAGCGGTCGTCCAGCAGGAGAAATCCCAGCACGAGCACTAGATAGTTCAGGAAGGTGTAGTTCGCGGTGAGGATTACCGGAATCTGCCAGGCGGTAACGATGAAGAAGCACGCGATCCGCCAGCGCCGCGGCAAAAACAGCATGAACACCAGGCCGAGTTCGAGCCCCAGCGTGGCGCCGGTGGCGAAGGCGTGGAACCAGTGCGGAAGATGCTGCACATACCAGCCAATCCAGGTGGGCAGCGGGCCGTTCTGGTAGTACTCGTCCATGGCGGTGAAATTGCGCCACTCGGCATCGCCACTGGCCAGCTTCACCATGCCCGACTCGAAGTAGATGCGGAACCACTCCCATTGCAGCAGAAACATGCTGGCACGCGACGGCGGATGCGCTCGACCCAGGCCGGGAAGAAATCCGGGTGGCGCGAAAAACAAGGAAATAAATCCCGCCTCCAGCAACATGCCGTCGGATTGATAGCCGGAAAAATCCTGTGCGGCGCTGACGAAGGAGAGGAAGCACACAAAGCAGATGAACAGCGTTGCGCGCGGCCACACGTTGCGGACGACCAGCAGCGAAGCGATCATCCCGACCCAACAGATTGCGCCGAGCATGTGCGGTCCGGTGGAGAACCACAGCAGCGTCGGCGCAAACCAGAAGCGGGCCACCCCGAACTGGTGCGCCACCGCTTCGAGGTATTCGTTGGAGGGAAGAATGCCTTGGGCGCCGATGAGTCCGCGGATCTGAAATACCAGGGAGAAGAATGCTGAAAAATAAATCAGGCCGAGGGCCCGCAGAAAGATCCAGCGCGGAAGCAGGTGGTCCGCCGCCCCATACTCCGGATCGAACCACCGGCGGATGAAAGACCCAGGCCCCAAGTCCATGGCGGTGAATTATATCGAGGACGCGGAGACGGCGTCTTGCCTCGCGACAGATCATTGCGCCAACAACCGCAAGCGGCGGACGGCCAGGCCGAGCATGCGCGCGTCGTCGCTCAAGCCGGCGGCCGCGGGCGAACCCGCTCCGCTCACGCGAAATCGAATGACAACCGGAAGCGCCTTGTTCAGCGCCTTCTGGCTCAGCACCAGCCGATAGGTCTGGTACTCCGGTGCGCCGCTCTTGAATCGGAAACTCCACTTGCCGGCGGGGACCTCGTTCACCAAGACCTGCACATTAACTGCCGGATTCTTTTCGTTCACAAACGCTGCGGCGACGGTTTCCATCACCAGGTCCGACTTCACGTCTCCACTAAGGTCGATCGTGAGGCCAGCTTGTTCCGCAGTCCATGTCCCCCAAGGCTCCGGCTTCCACCAGCCGCCGGTTTCGTAAGGGAGCGCGTTACCGCCATCGCCGAAGTCGATCCACTCGCCAAGCTCGTATGGGCTGGTCTTGGGTACGGCCGCGAGATAACGGCTGTAATCGATGTGGAAGCGTTCCAGGCGCGGCAACGCGGAAGGAATACGAGGGTCGAAGGGATAGAACGAAGTGCTCGGCGGCAGCAGAATGGCCTGGACCTTGCCTTCATCGGCATACACAATGCTCAACGACAGCAGGGGCCAGTCCGCGTGCATCGTGCGCATCGGCTGCCCGCCCAGCGTCGGTCGCGACAGCAGACTACCGTTGAAAGGTACCAGCCCGGTTTGGGTTCGCAGTTCCGAGCGCAGGACGTTCAGCATGAGCGACCATTGCTCGCTGGCAACTACGCTCCAAGCCGATTGGCAGATCCCTAATACCGCAGCGATGACAAACAGTCGCTTGTATTTCCTCGTGTCTACTTGCACAAGGCCGAAATACACAGCCAGAAAAGCGGCTGCCAGTGCGAGCGGAACGCTGGCATTCATTGTCCTGGCAACAATGTGTTCGTCGAGACTGGTCAATTCCGGATGGATAAGAATGCACACTGGAATCGCCAACGAGCAAGCTATGGCAAGTCCCACCAGCACATTGAGCGTCTTCTTATAAATCGCTGGAATCAGCAGGACCAGCGCGCACAGAATGAGAACGATGCACGAGACTCGCGCCCCAATATGCTGATAGTGAAAGACGAACAGCAAACCCTTGAAGAAATCGGCGCGCTGCGTCGGATCGCGCGGAAAGATGATCGCCAGCATGGCGAAGATGACTCCCAGGCTGTACCAGGCACCGAAGACAATCGTGAGCCATTTCTCCCGCGGGCTCTTCGCGATCGCAAGCCGCCGGTAAATGCAAACTCCGACCAGCACCAGTCCGAACATCGCCATGGTTTCGTAGCAAAGAATCAGTGGGGCGGACACGACGATCATCGCGGCAAGATCGAACCACCCGAATTCGCGCGGACATAGCAGCCCAAACAGCGCCGCCCAGAACAGGGCGCTCATCAAGTGGGTTTCGGAAATCAGGTAGCCTTCACTGTTCATCGTCCCGGCAAAGAGCGAGAGCAGCGGGAAAAGCACATATCGTTTGTCGCGGGCAAACCGGTAGCAGAGTAGGAGGCTCAGCGGCTTGAATGAAAACAGCGTCACACCGAAGACAACGGACAGGACCCTCAAGCTATGAACGCCCGAGCGCGCCGCGAATAGCGTGGGAAGTTGCTGGTAACTGAAGGACCCGAGGCGCCCGACGAAAAAATCGTTCCAGGTATTGTTATTTAAGTGGGTGATGTGGTTTTCAGCGAGCAGTCTAAGCAGCAGCCACGAGCCATCGCCGAACAGGTGTCTGCCAGTCGCAATTGCAACCCAAGCCTGGGAAAGATACGCAGCAGCAGCTATCGCCACCAGTGTCTTCACGGGTGTCTCGATCGAACTCAATCCGACGGGCCGTTCCGGAGCAATCACTGCGTTGTCCAGGTGACTCCACCATCCGTTGTCGCCCAGCGAGTTCCGCTGTCGGAAGCGACGGTTCCGTGTTGCGAATCGTCGAAGCGAATGGAAACGATGGCGCCGGTCTCAACGTTGGAATTCGCAGCGAGTGAAGCTTTGCTCCAATGTTCTCCGCGATCGGATGAGTGGAAGAGCGCACCGCCGTTGCCGCCAGCCCACACGTCGCTTTCTATGACCGCCACCGCATGAAAGATAACAGGTTGATCGTCGAGCACGCGAGTCCATTGGTTCGCAGGCATCGAGCGCTCAAGGTGGCCGTTCGGGCTGATGCGCCATTGCGGTCGTACCGCGCTCACCGCTTTCATCCCCGTCCCTGATTTGCCGAACATCAGCGGAGCGCGCTGCTGTAGTTGCAGCTGCTGCGCAGATTCACTTTTTTGCGCGGATTCACTCTCCACGTAGGAACTCTGCGGACGAACCTCGGGAACCAGGGCACTGCTCATGCCGCCGACAGCGGCGCCGGTAGTTGCTTGTGAAGCCGTCGCTCGCGCGGCAGGCTCCGCCGCTGGCGCGGACGGGAATGCGTCGCTGGCGTTACGAGCGGTCGTAGTTGCTTCAGGAACTTTCTTAGCTGGCGCAGCCGTCATCGGGTGCGGCGCAGCTTTGGTGAGCGTCTCGGGAACCGCAGGCTTGGCGGAAGCTTCCCGCGAACTTGGAGTCGCCGCGGATTGCCGCGCCTCAGGGCTTGCAGGCGCCGGACGATTGCTGGCCACCTTGACCGGCGCGGTCTGGTATCCGCTGGCGGCGCGCCAGTACTGCACAACCAACCCCGCAGAGACGAGCACCACAGCGGCCGCACTCAACCCAGCCCATCGGGTTCGAATTGTCCATCTGTGGCGAGACGCCTCAGCCCGAGCAGCATCCGGGCGTGAGCTAGCGGCGTAAATCGGCGTGGCAGCCGCTCGACCCGCAGCCGCCGCCGCCACCAGTTCCCGCCCGTCACGCACCTCATCTTCGGCCGCATTGCTCGCCAGGAACACGATCTCCCGGCATTCTGCGCACTGCGCTAGATGGTGCGTCACGGCCTCGCTCTCCACCGGAGCCAACGTGCGTTCCACGAACGACGTGAGCACGTCAGGCGAAGGATGAGCGTCGCCCACCGCTTGCCTGGCCAGCGCGTTTCGCAGCGGCTTGGGAATTTCCTGGTTCATCCTTGGTTTCCGCTCTTCTCTTTATAGAACGATAGATCTTCCGTTCCTTGCCTTAAAGTTTCGCGCACGGGCACCCGCAGATCGCGCACATCCACGTCCTGCATGGCTTCGTCCGCCTGTCGCGGAGACATCCCCGCCGCAATCATCCGCTTGCGAATCCGTTTGCGCAATTCCAACGTCACGCGCTCCAGCTTGCGGCTGATGGTGGACTCGTGCACGCCTTGCAGTTTGGCAATTTCCGCCAGCGTGCGGCGGTCAAGATAGTAGGCGGCCAACAAGAAACGCTCTTCCGCAGCCAGCGCCGCCAGTTCCTCGGCCGCCGCGGTCTCGGCGCGAGGATCGGCGACGCTGACATCCGGCTCCCCGGCTGCGAATTGGACGCCCTCGTCCAACGCCGCGTCCAGACTGGTCTCGCGCCGAGTAGCCCGGTACAGGTTGACATACTCCTGCGCGACCACAGTTCGCAGCCACCCTTGCAGAGAACCTCGTCCCTGATAGGAGCGGAGTTTGGAAGGCCGCTGCTGCCCCTTGGCGTCCACCCCGTAGAGCGCCGCATACAGCGAGTCCGCCAAAGCGCGGGCGGCGCTTTCTTCCTGCGCGATCTTGTAAGCCGACTCGTACAACGTAGCTCGATAACGATTGAGGAACACTTCCCAGGCGTGATTGTCGCCGGCGGCGCAGGCGCGCGCCAGCACCAACTCCTCCAGCCGCAAGGTTGCAAGAAAACTGCGCACCGCGATCTCCGCGGCGGCGTTATTCCATTGCGAAACGACTTCCGCGAGAGTCTCCGCCAGGTCGGCCGGCGACTTACCAAACTGCCGCGCGCCACTGTCTTCGTAGTGGTGCGCAGAGAACTCCCCGATCATCGCTACCACCTGCGGATTGAGCGGAGCGGAAACCGGAGCGGAGGCCATCAAGCGAATCGTATCAATTCGGGTGCAAGAAAAACACTGTGCAGCGTTCTCTGCTTAGAAGAGACGCTCCAGCGCCTCCGGAGGTCAACCGTGAATTTCAGAATTCTGGCGTCGTTTGCTTCGGCCATGCTGGCGGCAACATTCGCTGCCGCCGGAAACCCAGCACATTCAGAGCTGCATGTCCTGTCACCCGTTACCCGAGGAAACCTGACTATCTTCCCAGTTGTCGGAGGCGCGGAGAACGACACCGCCCGCCTGCTGACGCTGGATGAAGGACTGCGCTCCGGCGCGGTTGTGGTAACCGAGGCGGGTTCGCTTCGGGGATTGGTACGGCCAGGCTCGCCACCGCCGCGGCAATCCGGGGCCGAGGTGAACCGGCTGGTGCTGATCAACAATTCCGACCATCCTCTGCTTCTGCTTGCCGGAGAAGTGGTGACGGGCGGCAAGCAGGACCGCGTGATCGGCGTGGACCGGATCGTTTCGCCGAAATCGGGCCCCATTGATCTGTCGGTGTTCTGCGTTGAGCCGGGACGCTGGGTGGCCTCGTCGGAGCACTTCGGTTCAATGAAATCGCAGATGGCGCAGCCCAGCGTGCGCACTCCGGCGATGGCCGACCGCAATCAGCAGAGCGTGTGGGCACAGGTCGGCTCGGCGGTGGCAGGCATGGCGAGGGCGGTTCCGCAGGCCAGCGGTTCCATGCACGCGTCCACCTCGTATGCCAAGGCAATGGAGAATCCTGACGTGCAGAAGAAAGTTGAATCCGTCGCAGCCGATTACGACGGGATGCTGCGCGAACTGAAGAAGGAAGGCGCCAAAGGCGTGGTGGTCGCCATCAATGGCCGCATCCTATGGGCCGACGTCTTCGCCAGCACCGAATTGCTGGAAAAGTACTGGCAGAAGCTGATCCGGTCGTATGCCGCCGACTCGCTCACAACCGCCAGCGAAGGTGGGCAGGCCGATCAGAAGTCGGCGCAGTTGTTTCTCGACCAGATCCACGGAAACCGTGAGGTCACGGAGACGGAACCCGGCCTGTTCCGCCGCACCGAAATCAGCGGCGATGGCTACCGGGTTTTCAGCTTGACCTCGCTGGTGTCGAAGCCGGAATACACCGTCCACCTTGCCAAGATGGTGTACAGCGGCAATGAGCGGCCGGGAGTTTATCCGGTGATGTACCGCTAGTGGGCTGGGTGACGAGGCGGTGTGCCCATCCTCTCGCCAACTGCGGGCGAGAAGGATGGGCACCCGGCGCAGGGAAGAAAGTGCTTCGGCCGCTGAGGTCGTTGACCTCAGCGGCTGAAGCTCGGAATTGTAGACCCTCTGGACGCGGGCCTGAAGGCCCGCCCCGCTCTACCAGTACAAGCCGGATACACCAACTTTGGACCCACCCTAGCGGGCGAATTCTCCGTGGCGAGGGTTCCTACCGAGCCGAATCCCGCCACGGGTGGTCAGCCTTGCACCGCGAAGGCACCCACTGGCGCTTGCCGCAAAGAATAAGGCCGGAGCGCTTCGCCCCGGCCTTGTAGTGAAAATGGGGAGTTTCTACGAGCTTAGCTTGCGGCGAATTGCTCCGCCAACCCCGAGAAGCCCTGTGCCCAGAAGCACAAGCGAGCTTGGCTCCGGAGTCGTACCACCAGGTGTGTGGTAGGTTACGTCGTCCATGATGTAGAAGTCCGGACTCGGTGAAACTACCCAAACCGTTGACACGAGTCCCCCGTAGCCCGAAGTCAGGAACGTGGGCGTACTGCTGGGATCGAGCATCCCCGAAGTCCAAACTAGCACACCGTTGGGGTCGAATAATTCGAACTGGACGGTTGCAAAGGCATTGCCAGCAAACCACGCTCCATCAAACACTTCCGGTGTAACGAACTGGAAAGCACCGTTGGGGTCCAAGGTGTAAACGCGATTTGGCGGTGTGTGTGGGTTGTAGGGATCCTGAACGTCCCCGTAATAGGTCCAATTGCTGTTCCAATCGATGCCGCCGTAGCCTTGTGGAACCAGGCCGTCGCCCGGTAGGTCGTCAAAGTTGACATCCACGGTACCGGCACTGGCTACGACAGCGACAAACAGCACGAACAGCAAAGAAGCTGCAAGTTTTCGCATGTGGCGTCCCTTCTTGAAGGTGGGTATTCTCTAGGGGCCCTCAAAGGTACTTGGAGGCACGTTTGTGTTCCAATCGATCCCACAGCGGAAGCCCTTTGTTATTGGGTGCTTTCCTTTTCGGCTAGGCTCTGGCGTTATGTGGTGACCGCAAGGTGTTGCACAAACATGTCACAGGATTTTCCATGCCTTGCCCCGCAATATCGCCTGACTAGCCGATAGGTGGCATGTGCGGCTTCAACCACTGCGCCGGGTTCCCCACCTAAGCCGACTGTTGCTTGGATGGGGTGGTTCTGCACATTTTCATGCGCATGATCCACGAGTCCGCTCATACTCACATTGGATGGTGTGAGGTTAAGTCAAAATCCCCACCCCAGCAAAGGAAGCTTGCGTGGGGCACCCGTTTCTGGCTCACGTACCCGCTACTCCACTTCAAAGTCGGCGGTGCGCGGCTGCGAGGTGTTGACGGGTGGCCCGGCCTTTCAGTGCAATCCTGAGTTTTAACCTGTGGGTGCCCCACCCTTCTCGCCGTTTTTTGGCGAGAGGGTGGGAATTAGAACCCCGTGGCAATCTGATACCTACTGCACTTCGAAATCTGCGCTTCGCGGCTGCGAGGTGTTGCCAGCGGAATCCATCGCCTTCAGCTCCAGACGATACGATCCCGGCGCAAGCGTATCCACCGGCAGCTTCAGCCCCAGCGGAACCAGCGCACTCCCAGCTTTCACGTCCTTGGCCACAATGCCATTCTCAAACTTCTTTTCACCGGACTTACGGTCGATGACGGCCATCCTGATCCCGACTTTGGCAGGAGGGTTGGCACTGGTCAGAAGGGAGTCGTAGATTTCTACATAAAATCCAGCGTGATCGCTTTTCTTGAACTGGTCGCTTCCGGAAGGCACCAGCTGCAATCCCTGGGTCACCAAGGGGGTGCGGTCCTCCAGCAGCGCGGCATCCAGACTCGTTCCCATCTGCGAAACCGGGTGAATCTCCTTGCTCAGCGCCACCGCACTCAGGGTGAATTGCTTGCCGTCATAAGGGTCAATCACCAGCGGCATCTCCAGTTTCCCGAAGCTGTCGCCGCCGTGTGGGTTGAACACTACCTTCAGGTTGTAATGACCGGAGGCAACATCGAACTGGGTGTCGTAATGAGCTGGCTTGGAGTTGAATTCCTCCACTTCCTTCTTGTCGTCGAAGGTGAGGCTGAGGGTGTCGCTGAAGCGCGCCGCCACCGTTCCGTCCAGCTTGTAGGCAATGCCGAATACATTGACCGTGGCGTGCAGCTTCCCGTTCTGTTTTTCGAACTTGATGGTGTTGGGCGGGATCTCGATGGCCAGGTTCACGCGGGCCGTGTTCACCGAAGTGTAGAAAAAAGGGGCCAGCATGGAAGCCGCGATGGTTCCCGGCTGCAAACCGCTAATGCGGTCCTGCAACTGCTTTTCTTCCGGCTTGCCCGCGAGCAGGTCCGTGGGTCGCACATTGCAATATCCACTGCGCCAGCGGGAGACCGTTCCGCTGCGCTCGACCTTGACTTTCAGCGTGTGGCAGGTCCCTTCCTCAGACGGAGGCGGCGCATATCCCAGTACGTAATACTCGGTTTGCTCCCTCGCGATTTTCTGCATACCACCGAACAGATCGTTGGAATTGGCGATTACGAAACCGCCCGTCCCCTGGGCCAGTTCATAGAGGACTTGCTGGTTAGCGACGACGCTCGGAATGGTGGGAATGAGCTGGTGGGCCTGATTGTAGGGGTTGCCATACATCATCGGAGTATTCACGGAGCCGCCACCGCCGCGGGCGCCACCCCCTCCAGTTCCGGTGCCGCCGCCGCCCTTGCCGCCCCCGCCAGTGCCCGTGCCGCCGCCCTTGCCGCCCCCGCCGGTGCCTCCGGTTCCACCCCCGCCACCCCCGCGCCCTCCTCCTCCGCCGCCGCCTGTCCCGCCGCCGCCTGTCCCGCCGCCGCGCTGCACGTAAACCAGATGGGCGGGCTGGTCCTCTGCCGAGTAGTCAAGGGTTGCGGTCACCAGCCGCGCCGGCGACGGGTTGGGAATTGTCTGCAAGCGCGCAGATCCAGGCGCCGCCGAGATCCCGATCCCACTGGTCAAGCCCCGGACGTCAATCGGGTACACGGCGACATTGGCCTTGTTGCACGCGTCAATTACCGCCATCAGTTCAGACTGCTGTTCAAAGTAATCGGGCGTGCCGGGCGTGAGGGAGAAGCCTGCGGTCAGCAGGACCAGGCTCTTTCGTCCGGGCACCGAACCCAGGCTCTTGCCGACACTGCGCAATGCCAGAAGCAGAGTGCGCGCTCCAAAATTGGCTTCGGCATTTCCCAGCTGCGGCGCGCCGAGCGATGCAACCTCGACGGGTTGCGGGTTGGGCGATACGCTGGAAAACTGCACGTTACGCACCGCTTGCTTTAACCGCTGGGCGTCGGCCGTGAAGTTTAGCGCAACGTTCAAGGTGCCGCCGAAGTTCATGATTGCCATGTAGCGGTCGGGCCCGGCGTTGGCCTCGACAAACTTCGCAGCCGCCTCGCGCGCCCTGGCCTGATCGGCGAAGCTCATGGTGGAGTTGTCAAACAGCAGCACCAGGTAGTGGCGATGACTCTCAGAGGGAGCCGAGGAGCCGGATTCGGCCGAGAAACTCTTGATCGGCTGCTCCTTGTTGTCTTCCCAAACCTTGAAGTCCTTGGCGCTCAGGCCGGTGATGTAGTTGCCCTTCTTGTCGGTGACGACGGTGTCCACCAGGACCAGCCGCGTTTCCGCCTTGAAGACCGGGGTGGAGCTGTCGGCGGGAGGCGAGGCCTGGTTCTGCCCCGGCTCTGGTTGGGCTTGGGGCTGCGTCTGCTGGGCATGCGCCAAGATGGTGACATCCACGAACGCTAAGCTCATGCAGGCGATGACCACGATCAATGCTGCCAACCACAGGCGACGCGTTTTCATATACACCTCCGTACGTACGAGCGCTTACGGAATTTCGATGGCGCCGTTTTGCGCCGTTAATTGTCCTTCCTCATCACGCACCACCAGCCGCACCATGTAACTGCCGCGCTTTACGTCGAAGCTGCTCTTCAAAGTCACTCCCGAAGCCAGCTTGCTGTCCAAGGTCTCATCTTTCCAACGCATCTCCAGCGTCTTCTGATTGCCGGCGACATAGTTGCCGTTACGGTCGAACAATACCGCGGTTACGGTCAGGCTGTTGTTGTTGCGGCCGTCCACTTTGCGATAGTGCAGGCGCCGGACGTCGAGCCGGACCAGGACCGAGAGCTTGGCATCGTCGTCGCTGGTCTTAAAGAACTGGGTGTGCAACTCGACGGGAAGATCGTGCAACTCTTCCTGGGAAAAAACCTCATCCTGTATCTGCTGTTTGGCCTGCTCGGCGGCATTGGCCGCCTGCCTGGGAGCATAGTAACCTTTGCGGGCCTGGATATTCAGCTTTTGGCCTTTGACCGTGACCTTCAGGTTATGAAAGCGGCCGTCGAATTTCAGGCCCTGCGGGGAAAAGGCAAGCAGGTAAGAGTATTGCGGTGGCGTAGCCAATCGCCGGAGACCGCCTTCAAAGTCGTTGCTGTTATGAATAAACGTGCCTCCGGTGGCATAGGCGAGTTCGGACAGCACGTCGTCGTCTGCTAACGCTTCGGCATTCATGTACTGCAACATTGTTCCCGCAATGCTGGGGCTCGGCGCTCGGCTGCTGCTGGGGTCTAGCATTGTGGTGTACAGGCCCCGGGCATCCAACGCGCTGATGATGATGCCCGAATGCAGCGCCCGATCGGCAATTTCCATCTGCGCCTGCAGTTGGTCAGGATTATAAAAACCAGGCGAGACCAGAATAATGCTGCGCTGGCCGGGCATGGCGGCTAGCCTTTGCACGGCGCTCTTCAAGGTGGCGAGGGAAGCCTGAGTTTCGTGGTCCCCAAGATCCAGTTCCTGCATTGCGGCCGATAGTGCCATTTGCTGCGCGGTGCGCGACTGGGTAACATCGCCGCCAAATGCACAATCCAAAGCGTCCTGAGTGGCGATTTGCATTGCCTGGTCGTCATGTTTGTTCTGGATCTGGTCCGCCATGTAGTACGACACGTCCGGGCACTCCTGTACCCCAGAGCCGGTGATAGGGCGCGGCCGCAGGCGGTTCAGGGTATCTTGCAGCTTGTCGCGGTCGTCCGTGAAGTCGAGTTGCGTCTGGCCGGACGTGGTAAAGATGGCAGCCCGGTCGGTGGACTGCAAGGTTCGCAGATTGCGCTTAACCGCATCTCTCACCTGCGCCGAATCGCCAAACTTCAGATGAATGTCGTCGAAGAGGAAAATGACGTAACGCAGCGGCAACCCGGGAGCAGCGTCGTCGAGGCCTGTTCCCGCATTCGGGCGCTTGGCGACGGGCTTGGCGCCTGCCTGCTCCATGGAGAATTTCGTGATGACCTGGGGCTTGCCATTGTCGCTAAGCTGGAAATCCTCTTGCCGCAGGTTGCCCACGGCACTTCCATAGGCATCGCGAACCACCACCCGTACTTCGACCAGATTGACCTTCACCTTGAAGGTGGTCGAGGTCTCTTCCCGCGAGGACATTTCAGGTGCATTCGGGTTTATGGTTTGTGGCGTGGCAGCCGGGCCCGGCGGCGAAGCTTGCGGCGTTGATGTAGAGCTGCTGGTCGCTGGGCCGGGCTGGGCAGCCGGCGCGGCAGTCGTGGTTTGTTGCGCCGCCATCGCCACCCCGGACAGCGCCAGCGTCAGCCATGTGACTATGGCGGCCCGGTATTTGGTTTTCATGGCTGCTTCCTCTTTCCCGCCGCCGCTGTGTCGATGGTAGGAACACTGCCGGCAGGAATTCGACGGTAAAGATTGGTGGCGTAAGGGCAGATTTCTTTGGTGGCGAGGAATACGAGGCAAGCGCGCACAACACAACTCCAGCCGAGCCGCTCTGGATAGTACGTCAAAGCATATTCCGAAGCCGGGAAAAGCGCCAGCACAGGCGGGCAGATGGGCTGCGAACATCTATAATTGATCTGTTAGCTGCTGGGCCGGACGGTCGCTGCCGGCCCGCGAACACTGGTCGTCCGTTTCGGCGGCCCGCTTCGGCGGGAGACCTGGTTGCGTGGGCAGGCAGAGGAAAGTCCGAACTCCACAGAGCAATGTGCCGGATAACGTCCGGGCGGCGGCGTTCAAGCGCCGTTGACGGAAAGTGCCACAGAAAACATACCGCCCCGCTTAACGGCGAGGTAAGGGTGAAAAGGTGCGGTAAGAGCGCACCGCGCCGTCAGTAATGACGGTGGCAGGGAAAACCCCACACGGAGCAAGACCAAATAGGGGAGGAGCGTCCGCCTCGGCGGATGCACGTGCCGGCTCGGTGCGTCACCACTTCCGGGTAGGTCGCTAGAGCCGCGCAGTAATGCGCGGCCCAGAGGAATGACCGTCGTGCCGCTCTTTGTCTTCGCAGCGTCAGCCCCTGAGGCCGGCGAGGAGAAGGAGCGGCACACAGAATTCGGCTTACAGGCCCGGCAGCTATCTATTCTTGACAATCCGTACCACGCGTACACCAATCCCTCGAACTACCCGGCCAGACGTGCCCAGAGGCCAGAATCAGCGGTTGATTTGATGTAAGCTTTAGCTAGCGATGAAATCCCCTCTCACGTCTCGCCCGATCGAAAATCGCACCCAGTTTATCAGCGGACTCTACGGCGACCTGATGGAGAATGGCATTCGCTATTTTTTCCCCGGAGCGACGCTGGAACGCTTGGCGGGCGGCCCGGAGCGGATGCCGGGCCTGCTGGGCGCGGTGCCCAGCGGTGGTCAGGTCGAGTTCGAATGGATGGGCGAGGGCTACTCGCTGAGCGCCAGTTCGAAGCTGTCGGACCATGAACGGCGGCTGCTGCGCAGCATCGGCATGGTGCTTTCCGCGCGCTATCAGTTGATCACCAACCAGGCGCTGGCGGCGCAGAGTTTTCAGCTCTTTCGCGGATTGCCCGAGGACCGCTTCATTTCGGCCTTCCTCGATCCATCGCCGCACACCAGCGGCGAAGCCGTTGCCGGCGTGCCCGATCGCATTGCCGACGCCATCGAAGTGTTGCGCACCAGCAGCATGAGCACCTACGAGAACCGCCGCATTGCCACCGGCGTGTTGTTGTTCGGCTCCATGCCGGAGCCGTGTCATGAGCTGCCGCAGACGCCGGATTGGGCCATGCGCTACTCGCACGAACTGACCAGCATTCGCAGCTTCCATCGCTTGTGCGATGGTTTGCAGACCCTTGCCCTGGTTGACCGCGACGGGCTGCTGGCGGAGTTGATCGACGTTCACGAGTGGGCTGAGCCCTATCGCGACATGCCGTTGCCGGTGCCCACCTCAACCCGCTATCGCGACCACTGCCGCGCCACTTTGTGCGGCGGACATATCTGCCTCATCCTCTCCCCCAATGGCGAAGTCAAAATTTACTCCGATGGCGTGCCCGTCTTCCGCTTTCTCGACGGCAAATGGCGGTTGGTGGATGCGCGCTATCGTTACGAAATGTGGAAGAACGCGATCGGTCACACCGAGCTGGCGGAGCGTCTGTTTGCGGTGGCGCTGAACCTTACCGAGAGCCGCCGTGGTGCGCTGTTTGTGGTGCTCGATGATCCGGAGTCGGCCCGCGCGCTGGTGTCGCAGCCGGATCTGCTGGAGCACTTGAATCACCAGCCGGTGGCGGAGGGAATTTCCAGCAAGGACCAGTTGCATTATCTGCTGCGCGACAAGAGCATCTTCGACTTCCCTTCCACCGTGCTGGAGAACGTTGCCCGCATTGACGGCGCGGTGGTGCTCACGTCGCAGGCCAACCTGCTGGCCTTTGGCGCCATTCTTCACCATCAGTCCAGCCAAGAAGCCATCAATCGTCCGGTCGAAGGCGGACGCACCACCGCCGCCATCGCCGCTTCGCGCTATGGCACGGTCCTGAAAATCAGCGAGGACGGCCTGGTCTCCATGTATCGCGAAGGACGCTGCCTGTGGGAGATGTAGGGTGGGGTCAGGGAATAGGGGCTAGGGGTTAGGGGCTAGAGTGGATTGTTCATGAACCTTGAAGTGTCATCCTGAGCGGAGTGCCCGCAAAGACTTTCCGACCCGCTGCTTTTGCGGGTCGGGCGGGCGCGCAGTCGAAGGATCTGCGGTTGTCGCCAGCCTCGGCGGCACAATCTTGTTGAAGGATGGGCCCGATTCAAACCTTGATCCGTTACGCACTGTCGGTCGCAATCCTGTTCTTCGCCTGGATTGCCGCCGCCGAGACCGCCGCTCCTCCTGTACCCTGCCCAGCCGCGAACAACCTGGCCGGCGCCGATGTGGTCGCACGCCTGATGAGCCGCAACGCAGCGCGCACGCGGGACTTGCTCAGTTTCCAGGCGACGCGCGACTACCAATTGCACTACACCGGCTTTCCTTCGTCGCTCGCTGCCGAGATGCAGGTGAAGGTTTCCTACACCGCGCCGGGCACCAAGCAGTTCACGATTGAATCGGAATCCGGCTCCAAGCTCATCCTTAGCCGCGTCCTCCACCGCCTATTGGAATCGGAAAGAGAATCCGGGTCCGACGAAGCCAACCGCGCGGCGGTGGCCCTTACCACCGCCAACTACACGTTCTCCTTGTTGGGTTGTGCGCCGGGCGACGGCCCGCCCCGGTACGTCATGCAGGTCGAGCCTCTGCACGCCAGTAAGTATCTATACCGCGGGAGGGTGTGGATCGATGCGACCGACTTTGCGGTGACGCGGATTGAGGTGCAACCGGCGAAAAATCCGTCATTCTGGACCAAGCGCACGGTGATCGATCACGAGTATCAAAAAGTTGAGGGCTTCTACTTGCCGGCGCTGAACCGCACAGTCACCGACGTCCGGCTGGGCGGCAAGGCCGTGCTCACCATCCGCTATCAGGACTACAAGTTGTCGGCGGCAGAGAACGTGGCGGACCCGCGATGAGCAGCCCTGAGGGCTGTACAATTAGTCGGTTTCGGACCAATGGCATACAGCGCCGCGTCAAGAGAGGGGAGACGTTTCATGCCTGTTGAACAGCAGCACAGTGCAACGCACCGGTTTACCGTCATCTTCGAGAAGGAGGACGAAGGAGGGTACCACGTTTTCTGTCCGACGTTACCTGGTTGCCACACCCAGAGTGAATCGGTCGAAGAGGGCATCCTTAATATTCGCGAGGCGATTCAACTTTATGTAGATAGCCTGATCGAAGATGGACTCTCAATCCCACCGATGCCTCAGGCGAAAGCGAATTAAATCTGACGGCTGATAGCTGATGGCTTGCCCCTAGCTTTGCCCCGAAATCTTTAGCTTCAGATCTTCGGGAATGCGGTCGCGAATCTCTTCCGGAAGCTTTTCCAATCCGCGGCGGGCGCCAATCAGGGCAACATCTTTCACCACCAGCGGGGCCGGGGTCGCGACGGCGACCAGCAGCCACAGCAGCATGGAGAGCAGGAACCCGCCCAGCGCCCCGATTTCCAGCAGAAACGCATGGCTGGGATGGAAGTGGCGAATCACCCCATAGGCGAGGAGAAAAACGAACATGGATATCGAGGCCAGCGCCATCAGCCCGATATCGATGCCGCGATGCAGGCGCTGCCGCGAGCGGCAAAACTCACACTCCACCAGGTGCGCCTCGTAGTCACCGCGCATTTCAGGAGCGAGACCAGAGATGTCGTAGCGCCATCCGGCAAGGATTTTGCCGATGACGCGGTCAGTACATGGTGTCATCAATCCCGCCGAACCCTGCCCCGCCGCAGCGGGCCCGCAGGGCGGAAACTACAGTCGGACCGCAGGCAGCGGCTCATGCTGTGCCGCGAGCAGCAATCGGTTGCGCAACAAGCTGCGCTGCTCGCCCAAGGCACGCTCGGCTGTCATCCGGGCGATCTCCGGATGGTTGTTCTTCTCCGAAAGGTGCGCCAGAATGAGGAACTCGGCACTTCCATCATAGTCGCCGATGAGGAATTCCGCGAGCGCACCGTTGGAGAGATGGCCGACCTGGCTCATCACCCGCTGCTTGACACTCCAGGGATAGGGGCCGCCGCGCAGCATCTCCAGATCATGGTTCGACTCGATCATCAGCAGGTGACAACCGCGCAGATGATCGCGCACACTGGCGGGCATATAGCCCAGGTCCGTGCAGATGCCGATCTTGATGCCGCCGCTGCGGAAGGTGAACCCCACCGGGTCCACGGCATCGTGAGGGATGGTGAACGGCTTCACCGTGATGTCGCCAATCTCGAAGCCGTGGCCGGAGCGGAATAGCTCCCGGCGCTCGAGGGTGACGCGTTTTCCGCTGCAATCGCGGACAAATTTCTGGTACGCCTGATAGGTCTCGCCGGTGATGTAGATGGGCACCTTCAGCCGCTTGGCCAGCACGCGCAGCCCGCCGATGTGGTCGCTATGCTCGTGCGTGACCAGGATGGCGTCGATCGCGTGCGAGTCTTCTCCGCACAACAGCATGCGCCGCAGAAGTTCGCGGCAGGAGAGGCCGGCGTCCACCAGCAGCCGGGTGCGGGAGCTGGAGACGACGGTGCAGTTGCCTGCGCTACCGCTCGCCAGCACCGTGACCGACACAGCCATAGCCGCGAGCATAACTTGAACCCCGTGTTCGCGGTAGTAACAAAGTGGTTAACGGGCAGTTGTCAGTAGTCAGTAGCCAGTAGCCAGTTGTCAGTTTCCTTGGTCGGGATGACACCAAATGGAGTGACTGACGCCGAATGCTGACCACTGCTTCTGGCAACTGACAACTGACAACTGGCAACTGGCTTCAGTCCGAGCGGAGGGACCTACTGTTCGCCGCTCGTGCGCGAAATTATTTCCGGCTGAGGATTCTCCTTCGTATTCCACAACCACACACAGCATTTCAAACGAAATCGCCTCGCCGAACCTCATTCGGCATTGCCAGCGTCCGCCCTCGTGACTAAATTTATCTAGCGAGAGATGGCAACCACCGACTACAGCCTGGAACGCGGCCTGCCCGTCAGCATGGAGGCCGAGCGCTCAATCCTGGGCGCGATCCTGCTCGACAACTCGCTCTACGATCAAGCCGCTGAAAATCTCACGCCCGACGACTTTTCTCTGGACGCGCATCGCCGTGTTTATTCGCGCATGCGCGACTTGCAGGAGTCAGGCCGTCCGGTGGACATGATCACACTGGTCGAGGAACTCGACCGCCGCAAAGAAGTGGAAGCCATCGGCGGGGTGGCGTATTTGTCGTCGCTGATCGACGGCGTGCCCGACCGGCCTTCGATCGAGCACTACGTGCGCATCGTGCGCAACAAAGCGCTGCTGCGCGGCCTCATCAACCTGGCGCAGAACGCCATCGCCGAAGCCATCGAGCACTCCGACGAAGCCGAGGAGGTGCTGGGACGCGCCGAGCAGGCCATTTTCCAGCTTTCGGAGAACCGCATTGGACAGGGGTTCATGAACATCCCGTCCATCATTAAAGGTTCGTTCGGCTCGCTGGAGGAGTTGTACGCTCGCGGCCAGGAAATAACCGGCCTGGCGACGCACTACACGCTGCTCGACAAGCTGACCAGCGGGCTGCAGCCTTCCGACCTGATCATCATTGCGGCGCGCCCCTCGATGGGCAAGACCGCGCTGGCCATGAACATCGCCGAGAACGCGGCGGTGCTCGACGGCAAAGTGGTGGGTGTGTTCTCGCTGGAAATGTCGCGCGAGGCGTTGCTGATGCGCATGCTCGCGTCGCACGCGCAAGTGGACTCCAAAGATTTGCGCCAGGGCTTCCTTACCAAGGACGACATGCGCAAGCTGACTCGCGCCACCGAGCAGCTCTCGCATTCCAAGCTGTTCATCGACGATTCGCCAAGCATTTCCGTCAGCGAGATGCGCGCCAAGGCCCGCCGCTTGCGGCAGACCGAAGGTCTCGACCTGCTGATCGTGGATTATCTGCAACTCATGTCGGCGGTGCCCATCGGCGGCAAGCGCTTTGAGAACCGGACGCAGGAAGTTTCGGCCATCTCGCGCGGACTGAAGGCGCTGGCTAAGGAGTTGAAGGTGCCGGTGGTCGCGCTGTCGCAGTTGAGCCGCGCCCCCGAGAGCCGCGGCGGCGATCATCGGCCTCAGCTTTCCGATTTGCGCGAGTCCGGTTCCATTGAGCAGGACGCCGACGTGGTGGCCTTCATCTTCCGCGAAGAGGTGTACAAGAAAGACGATCCCGATCTCGAGGGCATGGCCGAACTCATCGTCGCCAAACAACGCAACGGCCCCACCGACATGATCAAGATGGCCTTCGTCAAGAAGTACACGCGGTTTGAGAACCTGGCGAAAGAGAACGAGTTTAATCAGTGAACCTCAACTTGGACGCCCATGCGAAACGACAACCCCAAATTTGACGTTGCCATCTCATTTCTCGCGAAGGATGAGCCGATCGTGTCGGCTCTCTACCGCGAGCTCAGTCAAACGCTTAACGTCTTTTTCTTCCCCCGTAAGCAGGAGGACCTCGCCGGCACTGATGGCATGGAGTCAATGCGTAAACCGTTTCTGGATGACTCCCGCGTAATGGTCGTTCTATATCGTGAGCAGTGGGGCAAGACCCGATGGACTGCAATTGAAGAGAGTGCTGTTAAAGACGCCTGTTTCAATGGGGATTGGAAACGGCTGTTTTTTATCGCCTTAGATAGGGTCAGCACCGTTCCTCAATGGCTTCCGGAATATCATGTGCGATACAACTGGGAAGATTTCGGATTCGATCAAGTGGTGGGAGCGATCAAGGCGCGAGTCCTCGACAATGGCGGGCAGTCAACACCCCTGACACCACTGAAGAAAGCAGAACTGCTCAACGCTGATCATCTGTACCGAATGGATAGGTCGCGAATGAACACCCCGGAGGGCATGGCCACCATTCTGGAAAACGTGAAGGAGCTCTTTAAAGAGATTGAGAAGCAATGTGAGGATGTCAATGCTCACGGCCATCTGCAGATTAGATATGAGACAGAATTCAGGGAAAGAAATACTTACCAGTCATGCATCCTGACAGATGGCTGCGTGGGGATGATCGTTATCTGGGAGCAGCAGTACAGTAATGTGCTGGACCATAGTGGCCTTCATGTCCGGGAATACAATGGCGGACTTATTCTTAACAGCGAAAGAGCGCGCCGCATGCACCTGAAGCAGCCGGAACAGATTGCCGAAACTGAGTATGAACCTGAGCTTTCGCACGCGCGGGAGTATGGGTGGAAGAAGCATGGAAAATCGACAGAGTTCATTACCTCATCAGCGCTCGCCACGAAATGCGTTTTGCAGTTCATGGACTTGGTAGACCGTTTTGCAACCGGAAAGATCAGGAATAGGAATTCGCTCTAATGTCAGCCTTAGTGCGCATTGCGACTTCTTATCCGCTCGCGTACCTTGATCCTGACCTTCTCGGAACCGTGCGGATCACCGCCGGAAATGGTCCCGCAACATTTCGCTACGGCGGCATGCAGGCGCGCTTGTTCGGCGTCGTCGTCGGCGCTTCGCTGTTTCCGTCTCTCCAGCCACTGCTTGGCGATGCGGTTTAGCATTTCTGCTAGCGTCACTCCTTGTAAGGCCGTCTCTGCTTCCAAGGCCATCCTGATATCAGGTTTGATCCGCCAGCTAATTGTTTCCGTCTTGGTCACGGTCTAAATTGTATCCCGCATCACGGCTGTGCGGTTGCCGCTCGTGCCTGGAGATTGGTTTGCGGACCAATGTAGCGGGCGCTTCCAAAGCCGAGAATCAGGTAGCCGATGCCGCTTAGCAGAAACAACAAAACAATGCCAAACACTGCGCTCTGACCAAATGCTTTCGCGATGTCCATGGCCACAATAACAGCGATTGCGATGTTGACGACGGGAATGAGATACAGCAGGAGCCACCATCCTGGCCGGCCGGCAATTTGCAAGAGGATGTAGATATTGTAGATGGGAATCAGGATCGCCCATCCCGGCTGCCCGGCCTTCACAAAAACCTTCCACATACCGATGATGACCACCGCCACCATGGCCAGGACGACCATCAGCATGGTGCTTCCGAAGAGAGCTGCCATAACACCGCCGGCGGCAGAATCCTGCTGCAGTAACAGCGACGCAATTCCTGAGATCATATTGTCTCCTTTGTTAGGCCAGATCACTCGCGGTCGCGAGTCTTCAATTGGGAATGCGCCGGAAGCATACACCCAGCCGGGTGCCACGCCCAAGCTTCTTTTGCTTGGTGGCCCTCCGGAATGTTACTAAGGTAAAGTTGCCTACCCTGTACCTTCGTAATCTTGACAAACCGCGCCAAGGGCTTACGCTTGAGTAGGGCCCGCCGCGGCGGGTGTCCACACCCGTCATACGACGTGGTGAACTGTTCTTTGAGAAGTCGGTGGCCGGCTACCAGTGCCAAAACCGGGCAGGCCGGATTACCAGTTGGTTAGCTTGCGTCTTTGGAGTGCGAAACGGGGAGAGTGCCGAAACGGGAAGGATTTTCTCGCGTAACTCCTTTGAATGGAATATTTTGACTTCTAACTCCTTTCGATGGAATATTTTGCGAGGAAAAGTTTTCCCAGTTCCTTTGTTTTCAATATTTTGCGAGGGTATGGGGGGAGGGGGGTACCATTCGGGCTGCGAAGGTGAAGAGCGCCTTCCCGCTCAACCTCACCTGAACACCATTCGGCGCACGCAGCCACATGTTCGTTGGGTAACACACGACCAGCCCTATTCGCTTCTGTATAGTTTTTACAGATGCGAGAACGTTACCGCCGCTGGATGCACGACTGGGAAGCGCGCATGACCTCGCGCGACAACAATCGCGTGGTGCGCCCTTTCGAATGGGGCTCGGAATGGGCGGGCCGCTGGCCTACTCTGGAGAACTTCCCTCCGCCGCAGGAGCAGAGCGACAAAGCCGCAATGCTGGCTTATTGGTCGGCAGCCAACGACCACATCGTCGCCAACAGCGATCAGTTCTACGCCTACAAGGTCCCATCGGATTTCCGACTGGAAAAGCGCAAGGTCGAACTCTTCCACACCGGCAGTGCCGCTCCCAAGAAGCAGCCGAAAGACGAGCTGGGCACCTTCCTGCGCTTCACCTCGGCGGTGAAGTCGCCCTATCCCGAGAACAATGGCATGAACGCGCGCTGGTTTCCGGCGCGCGGACGGCGCGCGGTGATCGTCATTCCGCAGTGGAACGCCGACGGCGTAAGCCAGAACGCGCTGTGCCGCCTTTTCAATTTGCTGGGCATCTCGGCGTTACGCATGAGCATGCCGTACCACGACATCCGCCGCCCGGCGGGACTCACGCGCGCCGACTATGCGGTTTCCGCCAACATCGGGCGCACCATTGACGCCACGCGACAGGGCATCATTGACATCCGTTGCTGCCTCGATTGGCTGCAGCAGCGCGGCTACACGCGACTGGGCCTGGTGGGAACCAGCCTCGGCTCCTGTTACGCGTTTATCGCGGCGGCCCACGATGCGCGCATCAGCGTCAATGTTTTCAACCATGCCTCGACGTCGTTCGGCGACGTGACCTGGACGGGACAATCGACCCGCCACATCCGTCAGGGAATCGAAAGCGTGCTAACGCAGGACGAGCTGCGCCAGGTCTGGCTGTCGATCAGCCCGATCGTGTACTTCGACAAGTTTGAGCGCTGGCCGAAAAAGTCGCTCATGATTTATGGCCGCTACGACCTCACTTTCCTGCCGGAGTTCTCCAGCCAGGCGGCGGGCGAATTCCTGCGCCGCGGGCTCGACACCACCATCAAGGCGCTGCCGTGCGGTCACTACTCCCTCGGCGAAAGCCCCTACAAGTACATGGACGCCTGGCACATCTCGCGCTTCCTGGCCAAGGCGTTTGCCGGGTAGGGTGCGCGGGGGGTGGAGCACCCCACTTGGGTTCTGTGGCCGCCGCCGTTAGAATCAAACGTTGGCATTTATGCCGCCGTTGGCGGGAAAGAGGAGTTCTTGATGGCACACATGGTGAAGTGCGTAAAGCTGGGGCGCGAGATGGAGGGTCTGGACGAACCGCCGTTCGATGGCGAATTTGGACAGCGCATCTACGACAACGTTTCCAAGCTGGCGTGGGAGCAGTGGCAGGAACACATGAAGATGCTGCTCAACGAGTATCGCCTGCAACCCTGGAAGAAGGAGCACCAGGAATTCATCGTGCAGCAGATGGATGCCTACTTCTTCGGCGAAGGCGCGGAGAAGCCCAAGGAGTACGTCCCACCGAAACAGTAATCAGTCGTCAGTTGTCAGGGTGAAGTGCAAGCGAAAATTCTCGGCCGTGAAAGCTATGAGCCAATCCGCCCCGTTTCGGCTGCTGCCGTCGCTCGACGAACTGCTGCGCCATCCTGTGATCGAGGCCCTCGTTCAACGCGGAGGCCGAAGCGCGACCATCGCAGCGGCCCGCGCGGCACTGGAGCAATTGCGCACCGACATCACGGCGGGCAAGCTCGACGAGGCACAGACTAGGTCCCGGCTCGATGAGTTGCCGCGGACGGTGGAGCAAAGGTTGCAGCAGTCGCTGGCCTACTCGCTGCGCCCGGTCATCAACGCGACGGGCGTCATTCTGCACACCAATCTGGGACGAGCGCCGCTCAGCCGAGCCGCGCTGGAACACATAGCCGAGGTTTCGCAAGGATATTCGAACCTCGAATTCAACCTCGGCACCGGCGAGCGCGGCCAGCGCGACGTTCACGTGGACCGCCTCTTTGCGAAAGTGCTGAACACCGCGGAACGCGAAGTCTCGACCATCGTCGTCAATAACAACGCCGCCGCGGTGCTGCTGGCGCTGAACTCGCTGGCCGAAGGCGCAGAGGTGCTGGCCTCGCGCGGCGAGCTGGTCGAGATTGGCGGCTCGTTCCGCATTCCCGACGTCATGGCGAAGTCGGGAGCGGTCCTGCACGAAGTTGGGACCACGAACCGCACGCGCATCGCCGACTATGAGAGCGCAATCTCTGACCGCACAAAGCTGCTGCTTCGTGTCCATCGTTCCAACTTCCAGATCGTCGGCTTCACGGAGCAGCCCTCGCTGGAAGAACTGGTCGCGCTCGGACGCCAGCACAATATTCCGGTGATGGAAGACCTGGGTAGCGGAGAGATCTTCGACCTGCGCAACGTTGGCGTACGCGGCGAACCCATGATCGCCGACAGCTTGCGCGCGGGCGTGGATGTCGTCACCTATAGCGGCGACAAGCTGCTGGGAGGCCCCCAAGCTGGCATGATCAGCGGCGATCGCGAACTGGTGGCCAAGGTCCGCGGCAATCCGATGTTCCGCGCCCTGCGGGTGGACAAGATGTTCTATGCCGCGCTGGAAGCGACGCTGATAGCCTATCTCCGCGAGGACTATGATTCGATTCCAGCGTTGCGCATGATGCGCCTCTCCGAAGACGAAATCGAGCGACGCGCAAAGCGGATAGCAGACAGATTGCGTGCGAACTGCCCGAGCCTGCTGGTCGAAGTTGTCGAGTCGCGGTCGGTGCTGGGCGGTGGCGCTGCCCCGGGATCAACATTGCCAACGCGAGTGCTTGCCGTGAAAAGCGAAAGCCACAATGCCGATGAACTTTGCGCGCGGCTCCGCCGGTGGGAGACGCCGATCATCGCCCGTGTGGAGGAGGGACGCGTGCTGCTCGATCTGCGCACCGTCGAGCTCCAACAGGAAGAGGCAATCGTTGTGGCCCTGGAGAGCGTGTCGCAATGAATCGGCTTAAGGGCCGCACCGATCCCATCTGAATGGCGACGGTTTACACCATCGGGCACTCCACGCGCACGCTCAACGAACTCGTGGCGGCCCTAAAGGCGCACAACATTCGAACACTCGTGGACATCCGCTCCTTTCCCATGTCGCGCCGGATGCCGCACTTCAACCGCGAATCGCTCGAATTGGAGTTGCCGAAGCAGGGTATTGCCTACGTCTGGATGAAAGAACTTGGCGGACGGCGCAAGAAGATCCGCAATGATTCGCCCAACACCGGCCTGCGCAACGACTCGTTCCGCAACTACGCCGATTACATGCTGACCGATGAATTCGCGCAGGGGGTCGAGCGGTTGTTAGAGATCACCGACGGAGGCAATACCGCCATCATGTGCGCCGAGCGCGTGTACTTCCAATGTCACCGCATGCTGGTGAGCGACTACCTCACGGCGCATGGCCACACCGTCTTGCACATTGACGACGATAAGCGTCCGTTGCGCGAGCACAAGCTGATGGCCGAAGCACGGGTGGTGGATGGGAGATTGATTTATGACGCGCAGCAGTTGTTCTGAATTACGCTCTTCGCTTTTCGCTTTTCGCCATTCGCTCCGGAACCGACAGCCGACACCCGGAAGTTCTCAGTCGTCATGCGGATAATCCTGGGCGAAGGCGATGTACTCGCGGTTTTGCGAAAAGCGAAGAGCGAATAGCGAAATAGCGATTGTTGTTTCTTGCGCGCCTCGGTCGATTGCCGCTACCCTAGAGACTCGCGTATGAAACAGGCCGTCTTCCGCGAACGCAACAAGCGGTACTATCGCGTTCTGCACGCCCCCATCTGGATTTGGGTCTTCTGGGTTCTCCCGGGATATCCGCTCACCTACGACCTGTACGCTCACGGGCCGGACCGCCGCCATTGGATTTGGCTGGCCATCGTGGTTACGGCGGTGGCGTGGCGCGGCTTCAAAGGGCGCATCCCCGGTTGTGAGCCGGCGCCGTACATCACGCACTACGGCGTGCATCAGCCCAACTTGCCGTATCGCATCGTGTGCTACACGGCGGCGTGGATCGACATCATCGTTCCTTATGCGCTGAACCTCATCGGGTTGATCGTTGCTTCCATCAACGGCCGCTGGCTGCTGCACGATCTTTACCGCTACGGCTACTATCCGCTGGCGCTGGCCGTGGTTGTGGCGACGGTCTTTGACTGGACGCCGCGCGCCAAGCGCGACACCGTGGGCGAGGGCGCCGAGCGGGCCTGGTTTTACGTGGCGATCTGGACCGTGGTGCCGACCCAGGTCATCAATTGGGGCGCGTGGCGCTTTGGCAAGTTCATGGACCTGGCGCCGCTTCCGCTGGCCCGCCTGCGGTTGGCAATCTGCTTACTCTCGACAGCTCTTTTCCTGGTCTTGGGCTACGCCGCGAAGCTCCCGCGCACTCAGCGACATTACGAAGGCGTGGCGGCGGCAGGAGTGTAGAAGCAGGCCCGCGACCATGACAGATATTTTTCGCCACGGGCCACAACCGCATCCAGGCGAGACCGGCTTGGGGTGGGACACACCGGTGGTAATAAAACCCACTCAGGAGATAGATATTGGACCGACTCGGTCTTTGATAACACGCTTCAGAACGTCAATTTGCACTTTCAGGTCGATCTTATCGTCCTCGCCCCGAAGCAGAGGACACCCTTTCTTTCTGCCAAGGTGAAAACCAACCTTGCAAGGTTCTTTCGCGGCCTCAATGATCAGGTCGTACCGTTTCCAAGCCGGTTCCTCACGCGGGGTTTTTGGTGCCTTGCGCAGTCGGTCCCAATAGTGCTCCGCGACCTCCTCCTGTGCGCCCCGTAGATCCAGACTAACCCTCTTGCAATCCCTGGTGCAGGCATTTCTCACGCCGTGCGTAAGTCGATTAAAGATTGGTAGTAGAAGAAGCCCTTGCATCTCTTGCTTGTGGTCTTCCGAAACATCAAGGAAGTTTTCAAGAACTGACCTAACTTCATCGCCCGGAGAGATTGCCAGCGCTCGCAGAATGAGGTATCCCATTGCTTCGAGATACGGACCCTGATCGACTCCGGCTTCCTCGGCCCGCATGCAGAATGAGAGTGCGCTCGCAAGTCCGAAACGGAGCAGTCCCAAAACGTTCTCACATTCAAGCGCCATTAGCCAGGGATGGTTGTTTATAGACCCGTTCGCCAACTCACTAGTACTTAGTTGCATTGAAAAGCGGTCTATGCCATGATGGGGCATGAGCAAATACCCCACTGCCCTCACATTGACGACAGAAGACCGCTCCACGCTGGAGAGCTGGGTTCGTGCGGGTA
>JBEKNL010000019.1:0-61198 GCA_049522855.1 Candidatus Korobacteraceae bacterium | reverse complement strand
TTCGAGTGGTGACCAGACGATCCTATGGCTTTCGTACCTACGAAGCTATGGAAATAGCCCTTTATCACACGTTGGGACGCCTTCCGGAACCGGAAACAGCCCACAGATTCTGCTGAGGAGGTCCATATTGATCGAAGCGTCTTGTCTGGCAGTGGTCCCCCACCCGTGCGAATTTCAGCTACAAGGGACCCCAACGACACGTCCGGCGCCCGTTTGGCGACTTGAACCGCCAATAGGTCCAGCCAGAAGGCATGACCGTCCGTGAGCTCATGTGCATCGCTTATTTCCTCTCGGCTAGATGGTGCTCGTCTCTGAGTAAATAATTCATAGCTAGCCTCCAGGGTTAAACCGGCGAGGCGGTCGCTCATTGCTAAGGGATGGCCGTAGATCACTGACGGACGACAAGTGAAAACTACTCGTGAACGCGTGCCAGACTGAAGCATACCCCTTATCAATGCGTCAGCGGCTCCGACCAGTTGCTCCGCCTCGAGCTCGACGTAGTGATCTACGTTGTCGAACACCAAGAGAACGCTTCGGTCTTTGATCAGCGACATCAGCAATGCGATGATTGAGCCGGCACTCTGCCGCGCGAGATCCGCAGCCGAAACCTTTCCATGAGAAAGTGTCTGTACAGCAGCTGCTAGCTGGTTTTCAAACCGCTCGCTTTCCTCTTTACAATCACGCCAAAGGCGGGTGCTGTATTTAGCTATTGTTGTGCTCTGATTGAAGTAGAATGCGGCGATCGTCGACTTGCCTTGTCCTCCCAGACCGGTGAGGAACACAACCGTTGCATCGGATGAGTTCAGGCGCTGCAGGTCCTGATCCCTTCCAACACAGATCTCCACAAATGGGGGTCGGTCTTCCTCTTCCTGGTCTTGCATGCGAGTGTCGCTAGGAAAATCTGGTCTGGCGGGAATCACGGCAAAGACCACCGGACTCGACCTCGTGGCAGCTCTTTGATGACTCGGATCGATGCCCTCCCAGGTTTGTTGTAGCTTAGGAAAAAATTGCTGGCAGTCGATACTCTTATACAGGGTGACTCTCCCGCGGTTGAGGCCAGGTTCTAGCCTTGAGATCACCCCATCTGTTTCAGCCGTGCTGGGGCGGTTGAAAGTCCAAAGCACCTCGGGATATGAGCCATCATCGGCAACTATCTCCATAAGCGCCGTCATGAATGCATCGTCCCAACCACCATAGGCGCAAACCACTACCAACTTGTTTCGCAACAACGTTAGTAGCGATGATTTCAGCCGCGGCCGAGGTTGTCGTAGCTGCTGGATGGTATGCAGAGTGTCTGACCCGTACCAATACCCGTGCAGATGAATAACATGACAACCTTCCCCCTGAGTCTGGCCGAGATAGCCGTCGGAATGTAGAATGGTTCGAAAAAGTTTGCCGCCGACACGGCGTATTGCCACTTCGAATAACGGATCGAAGTTGGTCGTCAGGAGCGAACCGCCGAACCGCTCGGGATATTTAGAGATCAGTCCGCCCAACGCTTCAGTACCCCGCGTCAGTGCCCATCCATCCAAGTCAGCCTCCATCTGCCGACAGGTTTCTTCAGAAGGGGCAGCGGTTGCCCAAAACGCAGAACCGGGTTGTCGCGCCGCGAGTACGGCCGCACGAATTATTTCATTGCAGCTCTGCTGCCCTCTTCGACCCTGCAGAAAAAGAAACGCCTCTTGATAAGGATGTGATTTGCTCTCTCGAAGCGCGTCTGCCAAGGCTGATAACTGCGCAGGCTCGTCGCGGAACTCAGCCGTAATAAGGTCGACAATACCCTGGACTGCCGGCACTCCCGGCAACCCTGTTGCCATCGGTGCAGACATAGGAGCACCCAGCAAGAAGATGACCTCCTGACACCTTTTCCGGATGCCATTAGAAAGTCGCTCGACAAGAGCGGCTTCATCATAAAAAAAGGGGGATTGAGTCATGTAGGCCCTATGCGGAAAACTCGGAATAGTCAGCCAGCGACGGAAAGATCGGCGAAGGCTGCGGGCAGCTGATGAGTAATCCGACTGTAGCGAGGCCATCATAGGCGAAGCCGCTTGAGTTGCCAACAGTTTTCGACTCTGCCTGGTGCGGGCGTGCCCCACCCTTGTCCGCCGACGTTGCGGACAGGGTGGGAGTCGGGAATCTTCAACTGCTCTTGCTGCCCTGCGGAGCGGGTGCTCCGCGCAGCAACCCTTCGGTGCTGATGTCTTCGTCAATCTCTGGCCAGTGGATACCGTAGCCGCCTCCGGCAATCTTCCAATTGCGGCGCTGCCCGGCGGTGGCGTGGAATAGCCTGGGATACCACGCGAGCGGGACGGAGATGGTGCGGCCATCCTTCAGGCGCACACTCAGCGCGTCTTGATCAAATGTTACGTCCGCCACTCTCTCATCTGCCGCTACTGCCAAAATACCCATTCCAAGCCTCCAACAGCTCTTTCCGGTTGGTTTCCACGAGTGATTGTACTGCACGCGAAAACCGGATGTGCCGTCCCTCTCCCACCCCACTACGCGCAAAACCGGCGCGTCGTGGGGACCCCGGCTACGGGACTCGGTTTTATTTCCCACTTGACCCAGGGCTTCCGCCCTGGGCTAAGCTCTTTCGTCCCGCAAGGCGGGACTGGCGCATTGGTCAGCCGGACGCTGAGCAAATCGACAAGCTCCGGGCAAACAAAATCCCCACCCTAGCCAAAGGAAGGCTAGGATGGGGTACCCGACGGCACGGCTGAACAGGCTGCTGAAGAACTCGCAACCGCAGATCCCTCACCGACTAAAGTCGGTTCGGGATGACAAATATAAAGGACTTATGACGGCGTACCCTTCGACAAGCTCAGGGCAGGCTCTAAAGGTACGCCCCTTCAAATGCAGTCGAGGTCGAGTTTTTCAGCAGCCTGTGAAGCCGTGCCCTGATACAAACCAACTTACCTGGTACAAACCAATTTATGAGATAGCTTCTGGTTACGAAAGGACAGTCGAGCCATTAGTCCTTTCGTGATCTTGACGAATTGCGCCTGCGATCTATGCTGTTAGGTTGGGCCTGGTGTGCCCAATGCGAGCGAAGACGCGGAAGCGCGACCGGCTTGGCTGAGTTCTTTGAAAAGTCCAAGGATGTCAGCGGTCAACTGGCGCCGCGGCTCGAAAGCTTACTCCGGGTCAGGAGCGGAGTTTTCCAAGAGAACCAGCGCTCATCGCAATATCCCGTAAACCCTTGCGGCTCAAGATTTTGACTGTAAGTCTTTGGGGCTCAAGATTTTGCGGAGATTTCTTGGTGCTTGCCCAATGTTTTCAATATTTTACGGGCATCAGGGGGTAGGGGGGTAGGTCCGACTGTCAGCCTGGGGGCCAGGTTCGCCCCTCTGTTGGGCTGACCTGGGGTTCCTGTCGCACCGTGCTACGACGCCACCGATGGCGGATTCAGGGGCTCCGTTTTCTTGACTGCGACGGAAACCAGCAAGGTCTTGAGAATCACGTACAGCACCGGGATGAAGAACAGGTTGAGAACGGTGGAGAACAACATGCCACCAACAATCGCTGTTCCCACCGAATGCCTGCCCAGTTTGCCTGCGCCGGTGGCAAAGTACAACGGCAGCACGCCCAACAGGAAAGCGAAGGAGGTCATCAGGATGGGGCGCAAGCGCAGCTCCGCGGCTTCGATGGCGGCGTCGATAATGGAGCGTCCACGCTCGATCAATTGCTCGGCGAATTCTACGATCAGAATGGAGTTCTTCGCCGAGAGGCCGATCAGCATCACCAGTCCGATCTGCACGTAGACGTCGTCGACCAACCCGCGCATCGAGATGAACGACAGCGCACCCAGCACCGCCATCGGCACCGCCAGCAGGATGATGAAGGGAAGCGCGAAGCTTTCATACTGCGCCGAGAGCGTGAGATAGACCACCAGAATCCCGAGGCCGAATATGAGGATGGCTTTGCCGGCGGCCTCGACCTCTTCCAGCGCCAGGCCTGACCAGCTGAATGTCATGCCTTGCAGCATGTTCTGCTGGGCCAGTTCTGCCATTGCCTTCAGGCCCTGCCCGGAGCTAAATCCGGGAGCGGCAGCACCGTCAATTTCGGCGGAGCGGAACAGGTTGAAGTGGTTGATCACCTGCGGCCCGGCGGTGTCTTTCAGCGACACGATGTTGCCCAGCGGCAGCAGGCCGTTGGCGTCGGAACGAACGTAGTACTGCCGCAGGTCCGCCGCGTTCATGCGGAAGGGCTGGTCGGCCTGCACGTACACTCGGTAGGAGCGATTGTTGAAATCGAAATCGTTAACGTACTGCGATCCCATGTAGACGCCCAGCGCCTGCGTGACCTGGCTGAGCGGCACTCCCATGGCCTTGGCTTTCTCGCGATCGATTTGCACCAGTTGCTGCGGGTCGTTGGCGGTGAAGCTGGTGAACAGCCCGGTGAGGTCCTTCCGCTGGCGGCTGCCGGCAACGATTTTGTGCGCCACCTCGTCAAGGTCCTGCAACGTATTGCGGCCCAGGTCCTGCAGTTGGAACTGAAAGCCACCGAAGGCGCCGATGCCTTGAATGGCCGGCGGCTCGAAGGCCGCCACTATGGCTCCGGGTATGCCGAACAGCTTGGGTGCGACCCGGGCCACGATGTCGCTGGCGGCGTGCCCTTTGGCTTTGCGCAGGTCGATGGACTTCAGCGGAGCGAAGACGAGCCCGTAGTTCGACGAACTGCCGCCCGTGAGCGAGAAGCCAGGGACAGCGAAGGTACCAAATATGTCGGGGTCGGCAAGCAGGATCTTTTCCGCCTCCCGCGAGACGTTCGTCGTATAGGAGAGGGACGCTCCCGGCGGCGCCTGGACCACCACGATGAAGTAGTTCTGATCTTCCTGCGGCACGAAGCCGGTAGGAACGTGAAGATACATGTAGGCGGTGGCGGCCAGTCCGGCAAAGAACAGCGCAACCATCACGTAGCGGAATTTCAAGGTTGTGGTAATGACTTTCCCGTAGCCGGAAGCCAGGCCGCGGATAACGCGATCGACTCCCTGCGCAAATTTGCGATACGCGGTTGCGAGCCAACCGATACGCGTCCAGTCAAAGGCTGAATACTTGTATTCCTCGCCGCGCAGCAGGATGGCCGCCAGCGCGGGCGAAAGGGTCAGCGCATTGAACAGCGAGATCGCGATCGCGAAGGCGATGGTCAAGGAGAATTGTTTATAGAGAATGCCGGTGGTGCCCGGGAAGAACGATACCGGCACGAATACCGAGATCAGCACCAGCGACGTCGCCACCACCGCCCCTGACACTTCCTTCATCGCCGCCGAGGTGGCCGCGCGCGGAGAGGTCTTGTCCGCATCGATGTGGCGCTGCGCATTTTCGATGACCACGATCGCGTCATCCACCACTAATCCCGTGGCCAGAGTGATGCCAAACAGGGTCAGCGAATTGATGGAGAAATCGAAGATCTTGATGAAGGCGAACGTCCCGACTAGCGAAACCGGGATTGTAACCGCTGGGATGATGGTCGCGCGCCAGTCAAGCAGGAAGAGGAAGATCACCACGATCACGATGAGGATCGCTTCTTCCAGGGTCCTGACTACTTCCCTCACCGAGTCGCCAACTACGGTCGTAGTGTCGAAGGCGATTACGTACTTGATACCGGGCGGGAACGACTTCGCCAGCTCCGCCAACGCCGCTTTCGTCTTCTTGTCCACGTCCAAGGCGTTGGCATCCGAGAGTTGCTGAACGCCGATACCAACGGCTTCGTGGCCGCTGTACATCAGGTTCGAGTCGTAACTCTCGGAGCCGATCTCGGCCCGTCCAACGTCTTTCAACTGAACGATGCCGTTACGGGTGTTCTTCAGGATGATGTTCTCGAATTCCCTGGGATCCGACAGGCGTCCAATCACCCGCAGGGTCACTTGGAAATCCTGCTTGGGATTGGAGGGTGGACGCCCCAACTGTCCGGCAGGGATCTCGACGTTTTGCTCCTGCAAGGCAGCGACCACGTCGGCGGCGGTCAACTGGCGCTGGGCCAGTTTGGTGGGGTCAAGCCAGACACGCATGGCGTACTTGCGCTCACCAAAGATGATCACGTCGCCGACGCCGGGCACACGCTTCAACGCATCCTTGACGTAAACGTCGAGGTAGTTGGAGATGTACTGGTCCGAGAGGCTGTTGTCGGGCGAATAGAACCCCGCGGCAAAAACGAAGTTCGGGTTTGCCTTGGTGATGGTGACACCGGTGTTCTTAATCTCCTGGGGCAGGCGGCCTTGCGCAGTAGCCACGCGGTTCTGTACGTCCACCGCGGCAATGTTCAGATCGTAGCCGGTGCGGAAGGTCACATTGATGCTGCTGGTGCCGTCGTTGGAGCTGGTCGAGGTCATATAGTGCATGCCCTCGACGCCATTGATCTGCTGCTCCAGCGGAATGGTGACCGCCGACTCCACCACCTGCGCATTGGCCCCGACGTAATTGCTGCTAACGTTGACTTGCGGCGGCGCCAGGTTGGGATAGAGTGAAATTGGCAGCGTAGGAATGCACACGGCTCCCGCAAGAATTATGAGGAGTGCGCAGACCGTAGCAAAAATAGGCCTTTGAATGAAAAAGTCAACCAAACGAGAACTTCCTCTCCTGCACCGCCCATCAACGCGAAGTCTGCTGCTTATCCGATGGTCTTGGCTAGCTGGTTGGTTGAACGGGTGTACCGTCGATCAGGAACTGAGTGCCGGAGACGATGACCCGATCACCGGGCGTCAGGCCGCCGGTCACGGCATAGTTATTGCCGACGGTGTCGCCGAGAGTTACTGCGCGCTGTTTGGCGACGTGTCCGTTCCCCTGCTGGGTAGCTACGTAAACGAATGGCTGCCCGCCGATACGCGTAACTGCCAGTACCGGGACGGTTGGCGTGGGAGCCGTACTCCAAACCACCCGGGCCTTCACCAGTTGTTCGTTGCGGAACCTGTCGAGCGAAGTGTGGATAGGCGCTTTCACCAGAACACCCTGAAGAGCGTTATCCACCTGCTGCGAAACAAAATAAATCTTTGAACTTTCGATCAGCTCGCCAGCGCTGTTGACGATTTGCACGGGGAGATCCATGCGGATGTCGCCGGCCCGCTCCGTCGGGATATAGACGTACGCCTCCAACTCCTGGTTCTCGTCAACCGTGGTCAACAAGGTCTGCGACGAAACGTAGTCCCCCAAGTGCACGGGGATGTCGCCTACGATGCCGGCAAACGGAGCCTGCAAGTTGTAGTAGTCAAGCTCGCGCTGCTGCGTGATCTTGGCCGCGGTGGCGGCTTCCCAATCGGCCTTCGAATTGGCGAACGCCTGCACCGCCTGGTCATAGCTTTGTTTGCTAGTGACCCCGGATTCGTAGAGCACGCGCTGCCGCTCCAACTCGATCCTGTTGTAGTCGTAGATAGCTTTTTTCTGCGCCTCGGTGCTGCGCTGCTCATCCACCGTCGCCTGTTGCTTTAACGGATCGATGGTCATCAACACCTGTCCGGGGCGCACGTGATCGCCCGACTTCACCAGGATGCGGGTAAGCGTGCCCGTCACCTGGGGCTGAATACTGGCTGAGCGCCGCGACTTAACCGTAGCCACGTATTCGTCCGCTCTAGGTACGGGTTCAAGGCTGATCGTCTGCGTCTTTACCGGCATGGGTTGCGGTGCAGGTTGTTTCGCCTCCGTACGGCTACACCCCGAGTTTGCCAATATCGCGAACAGAACCAGCACCGATTGCGCCATGACTGCAAGGTTTTTCACGGTCTCTCCTCGGCGAAGAAGTATGAAGAAAATGATGCTTGTCAGCGCGCGAAAGGTTCACGAGTTTTTTAATTGATCGGTTTGAAAGGATTTGACGGCCGTCAACAACATTGACCGGATTTTTGGAGCGGTAAAGGCGGCTGGGGGCGATTTTGTGACGGTCACGCCACCACATGCGGGAGTAACATCCGCCATCTCCCGCACAGAGTTTTCATTAGGGACGCCGTATCGCCCAACCGGAGTCTCTCACTCGCAGACTCTACCCCTTCCAGATCGCGTCAGTTGCTGCAATATTATTTCTTGGTCAGAGTCTCTTCTACCTGGATTCTCTTGCCGGCGTTGATCTCGACCATCTTCTGCAGCGTCGCGTAGCCCGCCAACTCCAGCGTGATCTCGTAGCTCCCCGGATTCAAGGCGAATTCCACCGGGGTCGGCTTGGAAACAACTTGTGTTCCCACCATGACCTTGGCGCCCCTCGGTTTGGTATCTATGCGGATGCGGCCCATGTTCTCCGATTCGCTGCCGAAGATCTTTTTGAAGCCGCCGATGGGCTTGATCGCTTTGGTCTCGCCCAGTTTGGCCAGCGTCTCGGATACCGTCACTGTCGCGCCACCGGCTGTCAAATTCGCGCTGGCAGTCGAATCGACGTATCCCGGTTGCTTGAGCACGATGCTGTGTGCGCCCCGAGCTGCTGCAACTTGTGCAGGCGTCTTTTGACCGGTGTCTTTTCCATCGAGAATGATGCTCGCACCTGCGGGCTGGCTTTGCACTGAAATTGTGCCCAAGATTGGCGCTGTCGTAGCGGCCAGCACTGGGGCCGAGGGGGCTGGCGCTGAAGACAACGTCGCATTCTTGCCGGAAGGACGTTTCGCTTGCTTCTCGGCACTTTTCTCCGGCAATGGCGCAGCCTGTGCTGACCGTGTGCCTGGTTCAACTGCTTTTTCTGGAAGCGCAGCTTCTTGCGCTAACTGCTTCTGCACTTCCGCTAGCGCCTGCGCAGCCGCTGCGAAGTTGGCGTCTTTCTCTAATGCCTGGTTGAGAAGATCGCGGGCCTGCTTGGTTGCTTCCGGGGTGTGCCGGTCGAGGTTATAGCGCGCTTGCAGATACAGCAAGTAGGCCTCTGGACTTGTCGTCTTCAGCGTCTGCAGAGCTTTGCGCTCCTCCCAGCCCAGCTTGATCCCGGTGCGTTCGGCGATGTCGGTAGCGATCTGCCCTTCCAACGCCTGTAACTCAGAAGTGTTCGCAGTGTATTGATGGCTCCATAGCGATTGGTGAGTCGTAGCTTCCACCAGTTCCGTGTTCACCACCACCGCGTCACCGCTGCGCACCACGCTCCCCGAGAGCACACTGCGGTTTCCAGACGGCGCAGCACTGCCTATCGCGCCCGGCGCCTGGGTCAACGACTCGATCTGCAAATTTGGAAGCTGCGCCAGTTTCGCGGCGATGTCCTTGGTGACTCCATCGCTCAAATACGCGTTTTGGGCATCGCCAACATTGGCAAGCGGAAGGATTGCCAGAGTCTCTGTCGTGGCAGAAGTTGCGGGCGCGCGCTTCGTCCTCGCCCAGTACAGGCTTCCGCCCACTGCCGCAATCAAAAATCCCGCTGCAATCGCCGCCCACATTTTCCGCGTGCTTTTTTTCTTCGGCTTACTGGCGATCGCTGTGGTTTGGCGGGAACCGGTGTCGCGTTTTAGCCGTCTCAAGTCGGCGGCCATTCCGGTGGCCGTCTGGTAACGGAGGTCACGGTCCTTTTCCAGCGCCTTGTCAATGATCTCTTCCAGCTGCGAGGGCAGGCCGGGATTGAGGTGCACTGGCGAGATCGGCGGATGCTCGAGGATCTTGGAAAACACCACGGCGGATGTATTCCCGTCAAATGGCATCTTGCGAGTCGCCATCTGGTACAGCACCGCACCGAAGGAAAAGATGTCTGTCCGTGCATCGAGGGGCTCGTCGCGTGCCTGTTCCGGAGACATGTAGGCAATGGTTCCCATTGTTGTCCCGGCACGGGTGAGCCCAAAATCCGAAGTATCTCCATTCATCAGCGGAGCGTTGGCGCTGGTTGCGGTCGACTTCGACGCTTCGAGCTTGGCCAAACCAAAATCCAGAACTTTGACCTGGTTGCGGTTGGTCACAAAAATATTTGCCGGCTTGATGTCGCGGTGGATAATACCTTTGCTGTGCGCCGCTTCCAGCGCATCGCATATTTGCAGCGCCTCCTCGATGATCTGCTCATTCGTCAACGGCCTTTCTGCGAGGATCTGGTCGAGGGTTTTGCCCTCCAGCAGCTCCATGGCGATGAAGAACTGGCCCCGATTCTCTTCAATGGCGTAGATGGTGCAGATATTGGGATGATTCAAAGCTGATGCCGCGCGCGCTTCACGCTGCAGCCGGGCCAGCATGCCCGCGTCTTTCGCCATTTCCTCGGGCAAGAACTTGAGCGCGACCTTGCGTCCAAGGGTGGTGTCTTCGGCTTCGTAGACAATCCCCATGCCGCCGCTGCCCAGTTTGTTGAGAATGCGATAATGCGAGATAGTTTCGCCGAGCATTAGCCCGACATCTTATTGAGTCGGGAACTAACAGTCAATTCGGCCGCCGGCGACCATGCTGCGGTCACCAACCTGTCGATCCCGACGCCATGTGTACAATGCGCATACGCGGCGGTACTGATGGCGATTCAATTTCGGGGTGAGGGTCTGTTGTCGCGCTTCCAAAACCCCGGCGATGAGGGGGCTTCGCATCCTGCAAGCCGGCAACATGCTTCGTGGAATAACTAGCGCGTGGGTGTTGCGGTGAAGGCGAACGTTGATCCGGAGGGAGCGAAAGGTTCGGACCAATCGGCGGGAACTAGCGGACGATTACTTGGCGCGGGCCAGCGCTTCCGCCTTGCGAATGGCGGCCTCATGCAAATCGTAGGCTATGAGGGCCTTGCGGGCCCCTTCGCGGGCCCCGCTGGTGCTCATTCGCTTCTCGGCTTCGGCGAAAACATCTTCCGCATCCTCATGGGCGTTGTACGCGTCGTCATCTGCTTCCTTCACCCGTTGGACTGCGGCCATGACGTGGGAATCGATCTTCGGCGCTTCTTGCTTGTTCGCGGGCTTCGCTTTCTGCCGCGCTTGCTTAACATCGCCGCTTTCCGACACTAGCTGATTGTAAGCAATCTTCAGATCGTCGCTCCAGGTGGCCTTGACCTTCGTCTCGAATTCATCGAGGGCGGCCCTGGCTTTATCGGCGATCTCCCGCACTCGCTTCTTTTCCAGCAGCCACGTCCAGACCCCCCACTCCATTCCTTCCGTCATAACGGCCCTGGCATCTTCAACGGCGGGAAGTCTTCGCATGGCAAACCTCGTATACAAAGAATATTTGGTGGGCTAAGTAACGAGAGTTCCAATGAGCCAACCCGCAAAGCATTCCCTTACTGCAACTGCACATGGCGCAAGAACGAAATTGAAGAGGGGCGGCTTTGTCCGTCTCCATCTACTCCTCGCTAGCGGTGCGAAGATCGATCGGACTGACTCGGCAACAGGCCCTCCACGACAAACGACCGCGCCTGTCCGCGCAGCCTCGTCGGCTACGCGGAGCAATCGTTGTCTTATGTACGGCGACTGGCGGTTCGGCTGAGCTTCCGAAAGCGCAGCAATCTGCGGCTCGAACCAAACGCGGCAGCCGGCCACCATCCTTACGCTACTTGCCCAAGATGTTCTTGCCAAACGAGAACTTCGTTCCCACCGTGAGACGCACGCTGTTGCGACCGCCATTCAATAAATTCGAGAAAAAGTTATAGTGAACAACGTCGGTGGCTACACGAAGACCAAAGTTCGGCGTGATCTCCCAAGTGGCCCCACCTCCGAAGCCGTAAAACACGACAGTGTCAGATCTCGTCGGATTCGTGCCTAGCAGGCCGCCGACAAGCAGTTTGGCGATTGGGTCGCCCGGCTTGACCGTGACGTTGGCGTGCAGCGCCCCCAGCGCCGGGCGCACGAACAGGGTCACCTTTCTAAATCCGCGGTAGTTGAACTGCGGACCGGCCTCATACGTATAGGTCGCAGAGTTGTAGGGGACCGATATTACGTACCCGGGCGGAAGGAACGGCAGAAACGGCGCTAATTTCGCCTGTGTGGCCGCATTAAGATCGCCCGGCACCAGCGAACTGTGGCCACTGGCATAGCTGAAATCGCCACCGAGCGTCAGCCAACTGCGCACGTTGACGCCAAAGTCGCCGTCAAATCCACGCTGGGTCAGATTCAACGACGGCGTGCTGAGGTAGGAATAGCCGCCAAAAGCGCTGAACTGCCTGATGTCGGTTTGTTGTGAGAAGCCAGTGAGAGTGGTTAGAAGAACGAACAAGAACACGACGGACAGAGTCCTAGGCCGCATGCTAAATCTCCTTTTGCTCGCCCTCAAGTTGGAGCAGGGCGGCCAATTACAAGTTTTCAGCGGGTCGTAAACCGTGAACCTGGGTTGGCCTCACTGGCTCCGTCCCAACTGTGCCTCAATCCAGTTTGCGCCATGAAAGGATCGGGATCAGTAACAAAATGAAATGTTTGTGGTTCCATTCCCAAATTGGAACTACGGCGGGCGGGGACAAATTCTCACTCTTATCACAACCGTTGTGTGATGGCGCTCGTTGGAAAATTCTGGGAAATGTGCTGTGGAGATACTGGCCGCACGAATCGACAGAGCCAGATGACCAAGTGCAACCCTATAAGAGCTTGAGCGGCGAGATCACGGTAGATGCTTTGCAACGATCGCTGCGCGAACGTCCGCGATCGCCAGCCGCAACGCAGATGCACGGTTCGGCAGCTTCTCCTAGTCGACGGTTGTTGCTTCCGCGAGGCGATTGGCGATGATGGTGTAAGCGGATGCGTTAAAGGCTAACCCAATGTGCGTGCCGGAAACTTCAAAATCGCTGTTGGCATTGCCGGTGACGCAATACCGCCAATCCACCACGCCATCCTGTCGCGTGTAGATTGCGGTTTCGACCATGGAGCGGGGCATCTTGCGGCGCAGGGAAGCCAGAAAGTTGCAGGTGCAGCGTCCGGTGTAGCAGGCGGGCAGCACTGCAGGGCCGTGCTCTTGCAAAATTCGCTGGCGGACGGCTTCGGCGGCATTGAGGACGGTGCGATGTGCCACCGTTCCACGAAAGGGTGAGCCTAAGGTGATTACGGATGCGATATCGTCCGGCCTCTGATTGGCTACCGAGCGGGCGATGATGCCGCCCAGACTGTGACCGATGAGATGAATCTTGCGCTCGGTTGCGAGGAGTGCCTTTGCGATGTTCTCATTGAGACGATGCTCGATGAGCAGATTTGGACACTCTGCATTAAGGCCAATACCGGAGAAATAAGCATGGTAGCCAATCCGCCCGAGCCAGGAATGCAGTTGCTTCAGATAGGTGTCGGTACCCAGGAATCCCGGAACCAGGACAACTCCGGAACCGTCGCCATGCGGTATGCCTAGACCGTAGTAGATTGGGGAGCCATGCAGTAAGAGCACCTCTGCCCCAAACAACGCTTCCTTCCAAATGGTAACGTCAGCCTCTACATAGTCTTGTCGATAGCCGTAGTTGGGCGAGGCCATGGTTGATCAGGAGCGGTCCGTTGTTCTTGAGCCCCCACTTGCGGGGCCCAAGGCCAGCGAAGAGCCGACGCCCAACAGCCTTGGCAGACGTTGCGCGCTATCTCCGGAGAGTTAGTGTAGCTGGGGCTGTCAAGAGTTACCAGAAATTTGTAGATTTTTTTGCAAGCGGGGAATGCCAGGGCTGGAATGATTTCCCATTCAGGCAGGTGCGGAGAGCGAACCGGCGCGCCGCAGCCCATAGGCTGCGGCACGCCGAACAGCTTTCTACAACTCACACGCTAAAGAGGTACATCTTTACAGCATCAGCTCAGTTTCAGGCTGCAACGTGGGCCGTTTTTACCTTGATC
Source organism: Candidatus Korobacteraceae bacterium (assembly GCA_049522855.1). GTDB lineage: Bacteria > Acidobacteriota > Terriglobia > Terriglobales > Acidobacteriaceae > Bog-257. The sequence goes on along the minus strand of JBEKNL010000019.1, from coordinate 47,562 downwards.
GTCCGCGGTCTCCGGTGCGCTGTTTTGCGAGCGGGTTTGTGCTCGGGGGTACGTTTGGTAACGGTGTCGATCAAGGCCTTCTCCGCATTCACAAAATGCTTCACGTTTTCACGGGTGAAATCCGGCAGTTGCGTAAACGCATTTGGTGAGATCATGTTCAGCGAGCGGTTGGTGGCTTTGAGGCTGGCATTGACCTGACGGCCGGCTACGTCCATCAGCTTCTTTTGTGCCTCGACAAAAGCGTCGGTGGCGTGGCGTGCCAACTCGGTGATCTCAGTCGCCTTCCTGGTTCCGCCGTTCTTGCCTTCAGTAGCCTTGGTGGCCTCTTCCTTAATGACGTCCAGGAACTTCTTCTGCGCGTGGACGAAAGTGTCGAAGCTTTCGCGAGCGGCCTCGACCAGACCTTCGCTGTCATAAGGCTTACCGGCCTTTACCGCGGTCAGCCAGTTGTGCATCTGTTTGTTGGCGATCTTAAGGATATCCTGCTGCATCTCGACAAAGGTATCGAAACCGCGACGCATAAAGTCGGTCGCGGCTACAGCGGTTGGTGAACCGCCAACGCGCTCTTTCACGCCGTTGGTGACCAGTTCGTATTCCTTCTGGGCTAAGCTGAGGAGCAACTTCTGTCCCTCAATGAAGTTCGTCACTCCCTCGCCGGTCAGATCGGTGAAAATCTCGGCCGGACAATATGCGGGATCGTTCAACCGCTCCCGCAGCATGTGCATTACATCCGCATTCTGACGCGTGATCAGATCAACCAGGATTCGTTGCGTGGCAAAAAAATTCTCCACACCCTGCTGCACCCATCCAGACAGCAAGGAAACAAAGGATGACTCCCGGGCGTGGGCCGTTGTGGGCTCGGGCTTAATTGCTCTAGGCATAATGACCTCCGTTTTGCTGCATCGCAGCATCAACTTAAACCTAGTATTCCTTGCGCTCCTTGTCAATCTAAAAGTACAATTATTTTGCGATGCAACAAGGAGGCGACCCGGTGAGCTCTGGCAAGGTGGTCATCAAGAAGTACGCAAACCGCAGACTCTATGACACTTCGGGGAGCCGCTACATCAACCTGGAAGATATCGCCGCCCTAGTCCGAAACGGGAAAGACTTGCAAGTTGTCGATGCCAAGACCGGTGAGGACATTACCCGTGTGACCTTGACCCAGATCATCGTGGAAGACGCGAAAGAGCAGCCAACCGGATTGCCGCTGGAACTGCTGCGGCAGCTCATCGTAGCGTCGGACCGCGTCGGTCAGGAGTTCATCATGTGGTATCTGAAGTCGGCGTTCGATGCTTACAAAAAAGTGCAGAACACGTTGGAAAGCCGTTTGACGGATGTGCAATCTGTGGCCCTGTCCCCACTGCAAATGATGAAGAGGTTCATCCCCGGATCGGCGACGGAAGAGGCAAGCGAGCCCGGCACAGAACTGCAAGAGCTGCAAGAACTGCGGAAGCGCATCGCGGAGATGGAAGCTCGTCACGAGAAACCCGAGAAACCTAAGAGGCCGAAAAAGCGCCGCCGCGCCTCGGCCTAGACGGTTGCGAGCGGAATTGTTGCAATGTTGACGCCCGTTCCTTGACAATCGCATCCTGGCGGCTCACGATGCGCAATAGACCAGACACTTATGGCGCACACTGCCAACATTGTGCAGCTGAAGCCTCGCACGCTGGCGGCTTTCGAAACGTACATCCGCGAGGCCGAAGCCGCCATGGTTCCGTCGTTGCATGGGCACGGCTCATTCCTGTGGTGTGACACCGATCCCCACATAGCACAGCAAGTGCGGCATGGAGACATCGCTGCGCAACTATGGTCGGGAGACGCGTCCGTCAAGGTGCCGAATGGCCTGATTCACGACTGGATCGGGGCCGCATTCATTCCGCACGCCACGGTCGCTGCCACCCTCGCCCTCATTCAGAATTACGACAACCACAAGAATGTTTACCAGCCCGAGGTGATGGACTCGAAGCTGATCTCTCACCACGGCGACGACTTCCAGATCTTCCTGCGGCTGCTGAAAAAGAAAATCATTACCGTGGTGCTCGACACCGACCACGACGTGCATTATTCGTCCGTAGACGACGCTCGCTGGTGCTGCCGCTCCCATACCACGCGCATCGCTGAAGTGGACGATGCCGGCACGGAAAAGGAGAAGGTGCTGCCGCCCGACACCGGTTACGGATTCTTGTGGCGTCTGTATTCCTATTGGCGTTTCCAGGAGCGGGACGACGGCGTGTACATCGAGTGCCGCGCGATTTCGCTGACGCGCGACATCCCCATTGGCTTGGGATGGGTGATCGACCCGATTATCCGCAAGCTGCCGAAGGAATCGCTGATCCACACGCTGAAAGCCACGCGCGACGCGCTGACTTCGGCATAACGGCTTGCGGCCCGCCCTGGGTGCCGAATGAGAGCGCCTGCAGCCGATAACGCCCGTCCCTTTCGCTCGCCTCCATGCCGATGCAATAGAGAACTTCCAACGACTACACTACTAACCATGAATACTCTGATTCTTGCTGCTGTTGTCGTCATTGCCTTAAGCACTTTTCCTGCGCAGGCTTCCAGTGAAAAGTTTGGTCCCGACAACCCTTTCTTCGCGCCCAGCTCGCTGCCGTTCCGGGCCCCTCCTTTCGACAAGATCAAGGACGGGGACTATCAACCGGCGATGGAGGCGGGCATGGCGGAGCAACGCAAGGAGGTGCAGGCAATTGCGGATGATCCCGCGCCGCCGACCTTCCTTTGAGAACACCTTCGTCGCGTTGGAAAAGAGCGGTCGGTTATTGGAGCGGGTGCAGGCTGCGTTCTTCGCCGTGACTGCCGCGAATACGAATCCAGAGCTGCAGAAGGTGAGAGCAGCCGAGGTGCCTAAACTGGCAGCTCACCAGGACGCAATCTATCTCGACCCCAAGCTGTTTCAGCGGGTGGCAACGATCTATCAACAGCGTCAGGTGCTCAAGCTCGACCCTGAATCGTTGCGCCTGGTTGAGCATTCCTACGATGAGTTGAGAAGCCGGATGCATTCGAAGCCGAGGCGTTGGAACAAACCCACCTGGCGCTCAGCTATACGCCGCCGCGCTACCGTTCCAGCTATTTCAGCCACATCTGGGGCAGCGAATATGCCGCCGGTCACTATGCTTACCTGTGGACCCAGATGCTGGATGACGATGCTTTCCAATGGTTCGAAGACCATGGCGGCCTCACTCGCGCCAACGGCGACAGGTTCCGCAACATGGTGTTATCGCGGGGCAACACTGAGGACCTCGAGAAAATGTACGTCGCGTGGCGCGGGGGGCGGCCCAGCATCGAACCCATGCTGAAATATCACGGTCTTACGCAAGGCGGTGCTTCCAAGTAAAGCGTGGCCATTCGCTCAGTACGCTGCGTAGTTCACTGCCGAAGCCTGGCTTTCCGGTTAGACAGGCGGCTGAAAAACTCGAATGTTCACGCTTTTGAAGGGGCGCATCTTCAGGTGCGCCGTTACAAGCCCTTTATTCTTTTCATCACGAACCGACTTCAGTCGGTGAGGGATCTGCTTTTCCGTGTTTTTCAGCAACCTATAGAACCGGGGTTCGCGCCTGCCCACGGCGGCTGTCACGCCTGCGAGTGCGTGGTGATGGTCTCCAGTCCGTGGCCATGCGGCCCGGTTTCTCTCTGGTGCAGCAGGAAAGCGAACATCATGCCCAGGAAGCCCAGGATGGAGAAGATCTGCATGCCCAGGCGATAACCATGCGGATTGCTGCCGCTAGCGTGCGCGTAATCATTGGCCCAGCCGATCAGCAGGTTAAAGCCGAACAGGCCGATGTTCTGGATCATCGTCATCAACCCATAAGCCGTGCCCAACTTTGCGGGGTCGACAATGTAAGCCACCGACGGCCACATGATGGCCGGGATCAGGGAGAAGGCGATTCCCATCATCGCCATCGGAATGTACAGGTTGACGTTCGTGTAAGCCATTATGAGGTACACCGGGATCAGCATCAGCGAGCCGAACATCATGAACATGGCGCGCTTGCCGATGCGGTCCACCATCAATCCAAACAGCGGGGTGGCGATCATGCCGAACAGAGTCAGCGTGCTGGACAAGAAACCGCCGAACTCACGCGTGGTTCCGTGCGCGTCCATGAAGAACTTCACGGCAAAGGTTTGGAAAGGGAAAATGCCGGAATAGAACACGATGCACAGCGCCACGATGTACCAGTAGGAAACCCCGAACTGGAAGAGGTCCTTGAATACGACTTTGTCCGGTTGGGCCGCCTGTCCGAGGGCGTAGTGTTTCTCGGCATACGCGTCCATCACCCAATAGATGACCGCGCCGACCACGCATAAGGTACACATTCCCACGCCGATCAGGAACGGATAACGCCAATTGACGTAAGCGGCCTTCGCCCAACTGGGCGAATTCAACGCAGCAAACGATCCGATGCGGCAGACCGTCAGGTTGACGCCGAAGGCGAAGCTGAGTTCCTTGCCCTTGAACCACTGCGCCAGCGCGGTGGTGATCGCCACGATCAGCGACTCGGCGCCCATGCCGAAGACCAGTCGTCCGGCAGCCATGATCCACAGGTTGCTGGTCAGCACCGTGATCACGGAGCCGACGAAACACAGCACGCCGTAAATCAAGGTCGCGCGTCGCACCCCGATGCGGTCAATGATGATACCGCCCAGGACCACCGTGAAAATGTTGGGGAAACTGTAAGCTGCCTGCAACAACCCGATGTTTGCGTCGGTGAAGTGGAGCTGCTTTACCAGCAGATCGGCAACCGGGCTGAGGGCGTCGTAGACGTAGTAGTTGCCGAACATGGCCAGGCTGACGAAGATCAGTACTAACCAGCGATACGACTTGCTCGGCTGCGGGCGGGTATCGACCAGGGTTTGCGATACAGACATTCAAACGGCCTCGGGTAAGGTGAATGGAAAAGATATCAGAAGAAGCAATTAGCAACTAGCGGTTAGCAATTAGCCGTTAGCACTTAGCAATAGCAACTAGCGCTAGCAACTAATCGGTTTGTATCAGGGCACGTCTTCAGACGTGCCGCAACGGGCCAACAATGACCTGGGCTTCAGCCCCTGGAAGGAACTTCTTGCAAGGGCTAAAGCCCCGGTCTTTTCTGTGCTTCGTTCGGCACGACTGAAAGTTGTGCCCTGATACGACCCGGCTGAAGCCCAATGTTGAATGCTGGATGCTGAATGCTGGATTTTGAATCCTGACCCCCGGCCCCTGGCCCCTAGCCCCTGGTTTCCAGCCCCTGTCTTACGACCCGATATAGCGCGCGTACAAACTGCGCGCGATGGCAGTGTCCGTGGTTCCCTTGATGATGGCCCGGCCGTCGGGGAAGAGCGTTAGCTCGTAGGGATCGCGCCAGAATTTGAGAATGAACTCGCTGTGCCGCACGGTGCCGTGAGGGCTGAGGCGGCGGGTGAGTTCGTCGAAGTCAACGGGCCGCTGCCGTTCATGTATCTGGACGGAATTCCGTCCGCAGAGCGTGATGTGCGGGCGTCCTTCGCCGGCGAGGTGGACAAAGTCATGCTGGTCGCACGCCCTGCAACCCGGCCGAGGTTTGGCGGTCTTGATCTCCGCGAAGTCGTTGGTCCACACGTCGTAAGACAGAAGGGTGCGCCGGACCTTGTCGCGAGCGCCAACCAGCAGTTTGATGGCTTCGGTGGAGGCAATCGAGGCCACAAAGTTCACCGCCGAATTCAGAATGCCCGCCGTATCGCAAGTCTCGACCATGCCACGGGGGGAATCAGGAAAGACACAGGCCAGACACGCCGTCTCGGCGGGAAGCATGGTCATGGTGACCGCGTAGCTCGCGACGGCGGCGGCGTAGATCCACGGCAAATTTTTCCAGATGGCAAAGTCGTTGATCAGGTAACGGGTTTCGAAATTGTCCGTGCCGTCGAGGATAAGGTCAACCTCGCCGAGCAAGGCTTCCACATTGGCGGGTGTAAGGTCCGCGGCATGCGGTTCGACCGCAATCTCCGAGTTGAAAGCCTTGATTTTACGGGCGGCGGCGATAGCTTTGGGCAGGGACTCAGCAGCGTCGGCCTCGTCGAACAGGACCTGCCGTTGCAGATTGCTGGGCTCGACGTAATCGCGATCGACGATGCGCAGGGCGCCTACACCGGCGCGGCAGAGCAGGGAAGCCACGGCCGAACCGGTAGCTCCACATCCCACAAGGGCGATCCGCGCCGCCGCAAGCTTCTTCTGTCCTTGGACCCCAACGGGTTGAAAGAGGATCTGGCGGGAATAGCGTTCGGCGAATTCCAACGACTGTACCTGCTCCGGGGAAGGCTTCCTTGTTTATTATAGGGATTCGACATTAACTTCGCCGTGAGGACCGGGTTCATCTTCGCCGGCATACCGGAGTGGTCCCGTCGGACGAGGCCCTCCGGGCAGGCGGAAGTGTTGAAGGCCAGAGTTTGACGGAGCCAATCACGCCATCGTTCCATAAAATTGCGTTGTTGTGCGCCTGGCTGGTGCTGAGCGTGCCCTTGGCGTGGCCGCAAACCGGACCCTTGACCACCGGTCAAAATCCCGGCCCGACGCCTTCCCAGGCCGATCTTCCCATGGCGCTTGGCGAACTGAGTAAGTACGAGGGCGTCCTCGTTCAGGCCATCGAGTTCCGCGGTATCAAGGGCACCAACCCGGATATGCTTCGACAATTGCTGGCGCAGAAAACCGGCGAGCTGCTGGATCGCGACAAAATCCGCGCCAGTCTGCGGGTGCTCTATGCCACGGGACGCTTCGCCACGTTGCAGGTTGAGGCCGAATCCAGTCAAAAGAACGGGTTGTACCTGGTGTTCGTTGCCACCGAGAACTACTTCAATGGCGATGTCAACGTGGACGGAACGCCGGCCAAGACGAATCCCAAGCCGCACCAGTTGGTGGAATCCAGCAAGCTCGATCTGGGAGATACGTTCTCGCAGCAGAACGTGGATCGCTCCGTCGAACGCATGTTGAAGGTGATGGCCGACAACGGCTACTACAAAGCCACCATTACCTATGACCTCATTCCCCACGACGACACCCGGCAAATGGACATTGATTTTCATGTGGTTCCGGGAGAACTGGCGCGGGTGGGAGAGGTCACGATCGAAGGTGACACCGGCATTCCTCCCGACAAGGTCCGCAGCCTTACCAAGCTGAAGTCGGGCGACAAAGTGAAGCAGGAGCACGTCACCCGCGCCTTGGAGCGGCTGCGTCAGAAGTATCAGAAGAACGATCATCTGGAGGCCCAGGTCTCGCTCATCGACCATCACTACCATCCCGATACCAACCGTCTCGACTATGTCTTCAAAGCGGAAGAGGGACCGACGGTGGCGATTACCGCCGATGGCGCAAAGATCAGCAAACGGCAATTAAGGAAGCTGGTTCCGGTTTACCAGGAGAACTCGGTTGATGACGATTTGCTGAACGAAGGACGCCGCAACGTGCGCGACTACCTGCAGACGCAAGGTTATTTCGACGCCACGGTGGAAGTGGGACGGCAGCCGTCAAAAGAGAAAAAACACCTCAACATCGTTTACACGATTGACCCCGGTATGCGCCACAAGCTTGCCGCGGTGCGGCTGGAAGGCAACAAGTATTTTGATAGCGACACCATCCGCGAGCGCATGGCGTTACAGCCGTCAAGCATGCTTCTGCCCAATGGCCGTTTCAGCCAGAGACTCCTGGCCGATGACCTGACCGTCATCAAGAACCTCTACCAGGCCAATGGGTTTCTTGATGTCAAGGTCACCGCCGACCTCCAGGACGATTACCAGGGCCGGGAGGGCCAGATGGCGGTAGTAATCAAGATTGAGGAAGGCCGGCAGACGCTGGTGAATTCATTGCAGGTGGCAGGCAATCACAACGTCCCCCGGGAGCGCTTGGCCCCGTTAATGAGCGAAGTGGAAGGCCAGCCCTACAGTGAAGCCAACGTCGCCAGCGATCGCGACGCTGTGATTTACTTTTATTACAATCACGGGTTTCCCAATGTGCAGTTTGAGGCCACCGCATCGCCGGCGTCGGGTGAGCCGCAGCGAATGCAGGTGACATACACGATTACCGAGGGGGATCAGGTCTTCGTCGATCGCGTATTGGTGAGCGGGCGAGAGTACACCCGTCCTTACATTGTGGATCGCCAGATGCGCATTGGCGACGGCGATCCGTTGAGTCAGGCTCGAATGGTGGATTCACAACGGCGGCTCTACGATCTGGGCCTGTTCAACCAGGTGGACATGGCGGTGCAAAATCCGGATGGCCAGGCGCCTTCCAAGGATGTGCTTTTCAACCTGCAAGAGGCCAAGCGCTGGACCTTCAGGTACGGAGGCGGTATCGAGTTTGCCACGGGCAATATTCCTACCACCAACAACCCACAAGGCAAAACCGGTGTCAGTCCCAACGGAGTACTGGAAATCACTCGCCTCAATATGTTCGGACGAGACCAGACGCTCACCATGCGGGCGCGAGTCGGTTTGCTGACCCGCCGCGGTTTGGTCGGCTATGACGCGCCCCGCCTGTTTCACCGCGAGAAGTGGCGCCTCAACGCTACCGTCTTCTACGACAATACGGCCGACGTGAACACCTTCACCTCGCGGCGGCTTGATGGGACCGTCCAGGCCGAAGAGAAATATAGCCGGGCGACGACCCTGCTCTACCGGCTGAGTTATCAGCGCGTGTCGGTCGATCCCAATAGCCTGGTCATCGATCCCACTCTGATCCCGTTGTATTCGAAACCGGTGCGGCTGGCAATTCCAAGTTTTACCTATGTGCGGGACACGCGCGACAATCCCATCGATTCGCACAAGGGAAGCTATAACATCGCGGATTTAGGTCTGGCGACCAGCGCGCTGGGTTCGGAGGCGAATTTTGGCAAGGTGCTTGTCCAGAATTCCACTTACTACACGATTAAGAAGAGATGGGTCTTCGCGCGGAACACGCAAATTGGGATCCTGCATCCCTACGGCGTCAACAACTTCCTCAGTTTGCCACCCTCGGGAAAGCTGCCGACCGAGGCCACTTCCGTCCCCTTGCCTGAGCTGTTCTTCGCGGGCGGCAGCAATTCTCTTCGCGGCTTCTCCATCAACCAAGCTGGGCCTCGCGACTTGATAACCGGCTATCCCATAGGCGGTCAGGGACTGTTCGTCAACAACCTGGAAATTCGCACTCCTCCAGTGGCCTTGCCCTACGTCGGCGATAATCTTGGATTTGTTTTCTTCCACGATATGGGTAACGTGTTCGACACCGCAAACCATATCATCAGTGGGATGCTGCAAATCCGTCAGCCCTCGATCGCGAATTGCTCTGCGAAGACCAGCAAGGCAACCTGCAATTTTAGCTATGATCCCCAAGCTGTTGGTATGGGTTTACGCTATAAGACACCGGTCGGGCCGGTCCGCTTCGACATTGGTTATAACTTCAATCCGACGCGGTACCCAGTCCAGGACCAGGACACGGTGGAGACACTGCGTCATATCAATTTCTATTTCAGCATTGGACAAACATTTTGATAAAACGAATTTTCCATTTAACGATCGGCTTATTGTTCTTGCTGCCCACGGTTGTGTCTTTCGCTTTGGCGGGCGAGGTCATCGATGGAATAGTTGCCACAGTGAACCGCCAGCCTTTGTTCCAGAGCGATTGGGAAGAGGCGATCTGTTTCGAGGCCTTTATGCAGCAGAAGCCCATCGCCCAGGTGACCCAGGCAGATCGGCTGAAGGCCTTGCAGCGCCTCATTGACCGCCAGTTGTTGCAGGCGCAGATGGGCGGCGAGACCTTCCTGCGGCCGTCGCAAGACGACATAGACAAGGATGTCGCCAAACTCCGCGCGCAGGTTTCGAACGGCGCTGACGATCGCAGTTGGCAGAAGTTGCTCGCCAACTACGGACTCAGCCCGGACACATTAAAGGCGCAATTGCAGTCTGAGGTGCGAGTGATGAACTTCGTGGAGGTCCGTCTGCGCCCCAACGTGCACGTCCAGCCCGAGGAAATTGAGGCGTACTACAAAAGTCAGTTGCTGCCCGATTTGCAAAAAAATGGCGGCAAGATAGTTGCTGTGGACGAAGTGGAACCCAGGATTCGCGAGTTGCTTGTCCAGCAGCGCATGGATGAGCTGCTGGACGCGTGGTTGCATAACTTGCGCCAGCAGGCGGAGATACACAGCACCGTAGCGATTCCTGCCGACAATGCTGTGGCCGATCACGACCCGGCTTCCGGCGCTGAGTAAGAATGACTGACGACACCAAAATTCGCCGTTCGCACACTCGCTTGTGGATTGAGGCGGCAATCGGCGTGGTGGTGTTGGCGGCCGCTATTGCCCTGGTGTGGTATGTGCGCAGCCCGCGGTTTGCGGATTTGGTTCGGCGCAAAACGATTGCCACCTTGGAGGAGGTCACCGGCGGCCGCGTCGAGTTGCATGCTTTTCGCTGGAACCTCTCCAAGCTTGAGTTCGAAGCCGACGATCTGACCATTCATGGATTGGAAGCTCCTGACCAGCAGCCGTATGCGCACGCTGACCGCATCCATGTCCGGCTGCACATCATCTCCTTCGTGGAGAAGCGCATCAGCCTCAAGGAATTGAGCCTGGACCGTCCTGTCGTGCACCTCATTGTCAATCCTGATGGGACCACCAACGCTGCGGAACCGAAGCTGCGCAGCCATGCGACGCCGGTGCAGCAGTTGTTCGATCTGGCGATCGCCCGCCTCGATCTGCACAACGGCTTGTTGCTGGTGAATGACCGGGCGCTGCCACTTGATTTCGCCGCCGATGATGTCACGGCAGCCATGACTTATGATCGCGGCGACCACCGCTACGACGCTTCCGTGCAAGCCGGCAAGATGGATGTGAAGTACCAGGACTTCCGGGATGTTGCGGCGCGGGGCGAGGTGGCGTTCAGCCTGTGGTCCAACCGGCTGCAAATCAAGTCGCTAAATCTGACGTCGGAGAATTCCTCCCTGCAGGCAACTGGAAAGCTCAGCAATTTCAACAGCCCCGAACTGGACTTCAAATACAGCAGTGCCGTGGACGTTGCACAGTTGGGATCGGTCATCCGCTTGTACGAGCTTCGCGGTGGCCGGGCAAGGCTCGACGGGTCGGGCACCTATTCTTCCACCACGGGCGTCGCCACGCGAGGGTATGCCGCGGCGCGCGGCGTCACCTATCTGGACAACGGAGTCGAGGTGCGCGATGTGGGTGTAAGCGCGGATTTTTCGCTCGCGCGCGATAATCTGGCGCTCACTCGAATAGCCGGCCGTTTGTTGGGTGGGGGAGTAACCGGCGACGCCGAAGTCAGAAACCTTTTGTCGGGCTTGACCCGTGGCATGAAACCGAGCATGGAACAGACCACTGAACGCGCGAAGCCCGGCGCGAAGCAACGCCCCAACGGGCGTAAGTCCGCTTTTCCGCCAATCTCGGGCCCTGGTCTGCAGCAGGGGACGGCTCATTTACGGGTGACCGGCCTATCTCTGACGGAGCTGGCGCGCATGTTCTCCACCAAAGCAGTGCCGTACGAGAAGCTGAACCCAGTGGGCAGCGTCGGAGGGACGGTGAATCTGGCGTGGACGCGCTCCGTGGCCGATGCCAGCGCCGACCTGGCGCTCGACGTTACCCCTCCTGCGCAGCCGTCCGCCAACCAGTTGCCCGTTACTGCGACGGTTCGGGCCCGCTACAACCCCAGCGCGCAAGTGATGGATTTTTCGGCCCTGACCATGACGACCCCGCACTCCCATTTGAATGCGACGGGCATATTGGGCTCAACCTCCGCCGCTCTGCACGTAGTCCTGAATACCACCAGCCTGACCGAGTTCCAGCCGCTTCTGACGGCCATGGGCAGCCCCCCGCTGCCGGTAGAACTCGCAGGCGGGGCAAGCTTCAACGGCACACTCAGCGGCCGGCTGAAGGATCCGCAGATTGTCGGCCACGTGCAAGCCTCTGACTTCACTTACATCTATATGCCCACGGTGCAGGGTTCGGCGCCCCTGACCCAGGCGCCCGCGAAAAAGAAATCGCTCTTCCACTTCGCGTCTACGCCGCCGCCTCCGCCACAGTCAACGGCACAACCCAGGCGCATTCACCTCGATCAGTTTTCCGGGGACGTGCAGTACTCGTCCACGGGCGTTGCCCTGCATCACGGCATCATTCAAGAAGGTAAAGCGCACTTGGAGGTGGATGGTTCGGCGACGCTGGCGAAAGGCAGTTTCACCGAGAACCTGCCGTTCCAGGTGCAGGCTGCCATCCGCGATGCGGACGTCGCGGAATTGCAGCGCGCTGCCGGTCTGAATTATCCCGTGACCGGCACTCTGAATTTCACCGGGCAGGCCGCCGGAACGGAAGCCAATCCCCACGGTTCGGGACATTTCTCACTGCTGGCAGGGCAAGCCTACGGCCGTCCCGTCAAATCGCTCACGGCGAATCTCGCATTTGCTAATCACGAGGCGCAACTCGATGACATCCGGATGCAGGCCATGCACGGCGAACTTGCGGGTTCGGCTGCCTACAACTTCGGCAACAAGCAGGTGCGCTTCGACCTGACGGGCGAGAACATCGATCTCGCCAATGTCCCCGAACTGCAAATGCCGCACCTGCAAGTAGGAGGCGTCGGCAAGTTCACCGCAAAGGGATCAGGCGTCATCGAACAACCGCTGATCAATGCCCATGTGCAAGTAAGTGGCCTGATGCTTAACGGGGACCGTCTCGGCGGCGTTACGGCCGACGCGGTGACCCATGGATATCATCTGCAACTCACCGCGCGATCGAATTTCCCCGCGGGAAGCTTGGCGGTGGATGGAGGGATTGAACTGCGCGGCGACATGCCGTCGGATCTGAAGCTGGAGTTTTCCGGCCTGGACATCAATCCTTTCCTGCCGGCGGAGGTCCGCCAAAGGGTCACCCACCGCACCTCGCTAGCTGGACATGCGGAACTGTCTGGACCCTTGAAGCAGCCCAGGCTGCTGAACGGCAAGTTCAACCTCGACCAGTTCGCCGTGGAAGTGGAAAAGGTTGCGATCACCAGCGACGGGCCCGTGGAACTTGTGATGGCGAACGAAGTGGTCACGGTACAACGCTGCACCCTGGCCAGCGGCGATTCGCGCTTCACCTTGACCGGCAGCGCCAGTCTGAAAGACGATCGCCGGCTGACGCTTCGCGCCAATGGCCATGTCGACCTGAATCTGGTGCACACGCTTGACCCTGAGGTGAGTTCGTACGGCATCTCGAATCTGGATCTCACCGTGAATGGTCCGATGGCGCAGCCCGCAATCTCGGGGCGCATTGATATCCAACACGGCGGTCTGTCGATGATTGACCTGCCCGCCGGACTTGGCGATATCAACGGAAGCCTCGTCTTCAACCAGGACCGGCTGGAAGTGGAGCACCTGACGGCGCGCACCGGCGGCGGGCTGGTGACCTTTGGCGGCTTCATCACCTACGGCCGGACCGTCGGCTTCAACCTGACCGCCAGCGGAACTGAAATTCGTTTTCGCTATGCCGGGATCAGCGTTACGGCGGATGAATCGCTTCGCCTGGTGGGCACGCTGCAAAGTTCAATTCTGAGCGGAGATGTAACTGTTACCCGGTTCGCGCAGATTCCGTCCAGCGATCTGACCTTCGCCCTGGCGCAGGTGGGTCCGGCGCCCATAGCCGTGGCAAATTCACCGCTGAATAATCTGCGTCTGGATGTCCGCATCCTCTCCACGCCGGAGTTGACGGTACAGACGGCGCTGGCGAAACTGGCGGGCGACGTGGATCTGCGGCTGCGGGGCACGGCCGCACGGCCGGTCTTGCTGGGACGCATCAACATTGCCGAGGGCGACATCAAGCTGGCGGGAGCCAAGTATCACCTGGAGCGCGGCGATATTACCTTTAGCGACCCGGTGCGCATTGACCCGGTGCTGGATATAGAGGCCTCCACCCGGGTCCGCGATTACGACATCACCATCGGCTTGCATGGCACCCTGGAGCGGCTGAACACCACCTATCGCTCGGACCCTCCCCTCTCCAGTGAAGACATTGTGGCCCTGCTGGCCTTCGGGCGGACACAGCAGGAAAGCGCGATGAACGCTGCGCCGCAGTCAGGGTTTGCCGAGAGTGCCTCGGGCGCCCTGCTCGGACAGGCGATTAATCAGGCGGTTTCCAACCGCGTATCGAGGATATTCGGCGTGAGCTCCATCCGCATCAATCCTTCCTTGGGCGGCCCCGACAACAATCCCAATGCCCGCGTCACCTTCGAGCAGCAGGTCTCAAACAACGTGACCCTCACCTATATCACCAATCTGACCAGGTCGGCGCAGCAGGTGATTCAGTTCGAATACAACATCAACAGCGAATATACCGTGGAAGCCATACGCGATGAGAACGGGGTGGTCAGCTTCGACGTTCTTATCCGTAAGCGAAAACGATGAACGGCCACCAGACCCCGCCGCAACAGCGCGCTCGCATGGTGGAGGAGCAACTCCGCGCACGCGGCATTCGCGATCCCTGCTTGCTGGCTGCGATGGGAAAAGTCCCGCGTGAGGAGTTCGTCGCCCACGAAGACCTGGGCAACGCTTATGGCGATTACCCGCTCCCCATCGGAGCCGGCCAAACCGTTTCCCAGCCCTACATCGTGGCCGCCATGATCGCGGCGCTGGAGTTGCGTCCATCGGACCGCGTGCTGGAAGTGGGCACGGGCACGGGATACGAAGCCGCCATCCTCGGTGAGTTGGCGGCCGAGGTGTGGACCATCGAACGGCACGCCGAGCTGGCAGTGAAGGCGCGCGCGATCCTGGCGAGGCTTGGCTATGTCAACGTTCACGTTGTAGTCGGCGATGGAAGCGTTGGCCTACCCCAGCATGCTCCGTTCGACAAGATCCTGGTTGCGGCCGCGGCGCCGAAAATTCCGCTGAGTCTGGTCGCGCAGCTTGCCGATGGCGGCAGGCTGGTTGTGCCGGTGGGGAGCCGCTTTGAGCAGCAGGTACAGGTCGTGCGCAAAGTGGGACCAAAGACGATCGTGACTTTGCACGATCTTTGCCGCTTCGTTCCGCTGGTTGGGGAAGAAGGATGGGAGCCGTAGGCAGCAACTAGCAACTAGCAATTAGCAATTAGCAATTAGCAATTAGCAACTAGCCTTCACCAGATTCTTTTGATGCCGTAGCTTATTTGTAAATTGTCATCACGAGCGCGCCAAAACCGGGCGCTCGTAATGACAATTCATAAAATCAGGCCCCCCTCAGTGCACCATAAATCCGCTGGCTGCGGCGACAATGCCTACCGTCGCGAGCACACATCCGAAGTACCAGTAGGTGCGTTTGTCCGTGAGCAACGTAATGGAAGTGACGACCAGCGCGATCTCCAGCAACACCTCGCCCAGGTCGAAGCGATCCGCGCGGCGGCTGGCCAGTCCGACTTCCGCCTCCAGGCCGCGCGCTTCGTTCTGGATGTCTTTCTGCTGGTCGCGATACTTGTCAATCTCATCGTGGAAGCGTTTCTGCACTTGCTCGGCGCGTTCGCCCTTGGTGTTCTCCAGCGCCGTGAGCACGTCGGAGAGCGCCTCCAGATTATTGCGCCGCATGTTCTTTGCCTGGTAATAGGCCCACTGGTCGGTGGCCCGCGTCTGCAGCAGGATTTCCTCGGTATGCGACCGATGACCGAGCAGCGAAACCGTGGCGATCAACACTGCCAGGATCGCCATGGTGAGACTGATCGGCGCCAGGTGCTTTCTTTCCCTGGCTTCTTCGGCTGCTTCCTTTACTTTGTCGATCGCTTCCATTTCCGAGCTCATGAGGCCTCCGGTAGCAACTAGCAATTAGCAATTAGCTGTTAGCTCTTAGCATTTAGCCAAAACCCCAACGTTCCTACAGACTCATATCAACTCCGCTTCCTAAAAGCTAAGGGCTACCTGCTAACTTCTTTTCCAAAATAGCGCAGAATCGCGTCGGCTTGCGGACGGCTCACCACTGACGCCAGCGCCGCGGCATCCGCTTCCTTCACCGCTTGCAAGCTGCCGAAGTGCTGCAACAGGCGGTTCGTGGTTCGTTCACCCACGCCGGGAATGTCCAGCAGTTCGGTCTTGCGATCGCGCATCTGCCGCCGTTTGCGATGGAAGGTCACAGCGAAGCGGTGGGCCTCATCGCGCACGAGC
The DNA here is from genome assembly GCA_049522855.1 of Candidatus Korobacteraceae bacterium. Taxonomy (GTDB): domain Bacteria; phylum Acidobacteriota; class Terriglobia; order Terriglobales; family Acidobacteriaceae; genus Bog-257. The sequence continues at coordinate 31,467 of JBEKNL010000019.1, read as the reverse complement.
TGCACCAGGTGCAGCACCGGGGAATGCCGGTCGAGCACGACCGGGTCGTCCTCCTGACCCAGGACGTAGATGACCTCCTCGCGCTTGGCGATAGAGGCCAGCGGCTGATTGATGATGCCCAGCGCTTCCAGCGCTTGCGCGGCGGCGTGCAATTGCCCGATGCCGCCGTCGATTAGCACCAGGCTTGGCATGCTCTGCTTTTCTACTTTCACCCCAGGGAGCGCAGAATCGGCGCTTCCTGGGGACCCCGAATCTTGCACCCGCTTGTAGCGGCGGGTGACCACCTCGCGCATCGAGGCGAAGTCGTCCACGCCCTCGACACCCTTAATGATGAACTTGCGATAGTCGGACTTCTTCATCTTGCCGTCTTCCCAAACCACCATCGACGCGACAGTTTCGGCGCCCTGAATATGCGAGATGTCGAAGCACTCAATGCGCTTGGGCAGCTTCGGCAGCATGAGCGCGTCCTGCAAGGCTTCCTGGATCGCTTTCGCCGCCGGCTTCATCACACGGAAGCGCTGATCGTACGCCTGCTTGGCATTTTGTCCCACCAGATCGATCAGCGAGCGCTTGTCGCCGCGCTGCGGCACGTGAATCTGCACCCTTCGCTTCTGGCCTTCGGAAAGCACCTCCTCCAGCGGGACGCGATCTTCGAAGTCCACCGCAACGTAGATGGTGTGCGGCACATACTGCTGGTCCAGGTAAACCTGCTTCAGCAGCGCCGAAAAGAATTCTCCCGGCTCGAAGCCCGCAGTGCCGACCATCCCCCTGAGGTCTTCCCAGAAGAACTCGCGCTTGTCCACGATCTTGCCGCCACGCATGTGGAACAGGTTCACCGCCAGCATCTCATTTTCGTAGTGATAGCCAAAGACATCGGCATCGTCGCCCTCAACCGCGGCGATGCGCTGCTTTTTGTCCAGCAACTCGACGGTGGAGATGAGATCGCGATACTTGGCCGCCAGTTCGTACTGTTGGCGCTCGGCAGCGGCGGCCATACGCTGCTGCAACGAGCGCGACAGATCGGCGCCCCGGCCTTCGAGGAACAGCCTCACGTCGTGTACGGCTTCGGCATAGCGCTCGGGGGTAGTCAGCGCTTCGACGCACGGCCCCAGGCAGCGCCCGATGTAGTACTGCAAGCATGGCCGCGGATAATAGCGGTTCAGGTCGAGCTTGCACGAGGGAATCAGAAAGTGCCGGTGGATGAGGTCCACGATTCGATAGGCCAGGCTGGTGGGAAAATACGGCCCGAAGTATAGCGATCCGTCGCGGCGCAAGCGGCGCGTCGGATACACGCGCGGATAGCGTTCGCCGATTGTCAGTTTGATGTAGGGGTACGTCTTGTCGTCACGCAGAAGGATGTTGTAGCGCGGCTTCTTCTGCTTGATCAGGTTGTTCTCGAGCGCCAGCGCTTCCTTTTCGTTGTCCACAACGATGTAGTCGAGATCGACCGCTTCGCGCAGCAGCGATCCAGTCTTGGCGTTGTCCGCCGCGCCTTCCAGAAAATAGGAACGCACCCGCGCGCGCAGGCTGTTGGCCTTGCCCACGTAGATGATCTCGCCCTCGGCGTTCTTGTAGAGATACACGCCGGGCGAGGTTGGTAATATGCGAATTTTCTGGTGCAGGTCCATTCAGCTCTGATGAGAACAGCGGAAACGCGATGACCGGTTGCCAATGTCTCAGCTTGACTTCCAGAGAGCGTAAATCCAGTCTAACAACGTGGCGAATGCTGCGGTGAAGGCAAAACATCCAATCATGCGTGTTGCTCTGATGTGTTTCTCAGTAGTAGGACGTCCAAACTTCGTAAGAAATGCCTCCGGGTTTCTGAAGCATTGTGTGCCAGCCGAGCAAAGCAGCGCGATCAAAGTAAGTTCGAAAATAGTAACCAGCATTCCCGCTCCTCTCCTCAGTCCGCGACTCACCCATCCGTGCAAAAGAAGGCGCTATGGGGACCCGGATCGGACGTTCGCAAGGCGCCTTCAACCCGGTAAAAATTCTACTCCTCGCGTCAGGATTATCCGGTCAGGTTTCCCGGCACCAGCCCGTAGCTCCGCCGCATATCCCAATCCATTGAAACTAAAAGGCCTTTTCTCTCGCTGCAGTTACCCCCAATGGCAGCATGGTTGCTCATTTGTTATCAGGCGGCTAGGGTCGAACGCCGCCGCCGCCGCAGGTTTGCAAGGAGCTTATCCTATGAATCGATTTACCCTCATCGCAGCGCTGGTGACCGGCAGCCTGCCGTTCACCGTCGGCTGCGCCACCAAGAACTACGTACGCAATGAAGTAACCCCGACGATCAACAAGGTCAATGAATTAGATGATCTGACCGCGAAAAATACTCACGACATCCGGGACACCGACGCGCGCGCCCAACAGGGCATTCAGCAGGCGAAGTCGCAGGCTGACACTGCCGACCAGAAAGCCCTGGCTGCTGGTCAGGCAGCCGACCAGGCCAATCAGAACGCGACCCAGGCCTCGCATCGCGTGACCAGCCTGGCGGGCACGGTTGAAAATCTCGACAACTACAAGCCGGTCAACGACACCACGGTTTTGTTCGGCTTCAACAAGGCGGACCTTACGCGCAAGGACAAGCAGGCGCTCGACGAGTTCGCGGAGCAGTTCGGCAATCAGCGGCACTACATTGTTCAGGTTGAAGGCTACACCGATTCGACCGGGCCGGCCGACTACAACTACCAGCTCAGCCAGCGCCGCGCCGACGCCGTCATCCAGTACCTGGCGCAAAAACATAACGTCCCGGCGCACAAGATTTACCTGATTGGTCTGGGCAAGGACAATCCCGTCGCCACGAATGCCAGTGCCGGCGGTCGGGCCAAGAACCGTCGCGTGGATGTAACGCTGATGACGAACAACGCGACGGAGTCGGCTTCATCCGCCCACCTGCAAGGGCAGCAGTAACCAGGCAAGAGACGCGGCCGAAGGGAATCGACCGCGCTCAAAGTTCTTCTCCTGGGGAGTCTGAGGGCGAACGTCGCCCATCCGAGGAAGGCCGTCCATGGTGGACGGCCTTTGTTGTTTTCCCGCGGATCTGAAGGGGCGTGGCTTCAGCCGCGCCGTTGAATCCCTTTATTTTTGTCATCCCGACGAGGTCGCCGCGGCGACCGAGTGGAGGGACCTGCTGTTTCTCCGTTGCAACTTTTCCCGTATCCCTTGAGCCGGCGACAGGCTTGCTTCAGTTTCTTGGGCTGTTCTGTTGAACGCGCTCCGCGGTCTATCATCGTTGTTGTAATCCATGGCTACGAAACTGCAACGATTCATGCTTCGCGCCATCAACATCTGGCCGCCGTTCTGCGGCGCCGGAATCCGCGTGCGCTGGCGCTCCGACCGGGCCGTCGATGTCGAGATGAAGTTGCGCTTCTGGAACTGCAACTACGTCGGCACGCACTATGGGGGCTCGCTCTACTCCATGGCCGATCCGTTTTACATGCTGATGCTGATGGAAAACCTGGGCCGCGATTACATTGTCTGGGACAAAGCGGCCAGCATCCGCTTTCGCAAGCCTGGGAAGGGAAGAGTCAAGGCCGAATTTCGCTTGACCGACGCGCAACTCGACGAGATTCGCGAAAAGCTCAAGCTTCAGGAAAAGTACGAGCCTACATTCCTGGTCGAGGTGAAGGATGAAGCCGGCGAGGTGGTCGCCGAAGTACAGAAGGTGCTGCACATCCGGCGAAAATGAGTGGCCCTCCGATCCGCGAGTCCTCAACAGAAATGCCGGGTTGAAATAGAATATGGGAGTGCGTTTGCGTTATCTGATTCTCGCCATACTTTGTCTCTGGTTTACCAGTGTTGCCATCGCGCAAGATCAGCAGCCGGTCGAACAGGTTCCCACCGATAGGTCCGCGCCGCCACCTAAAGACAACCGCAAAAATCCGCCGCGCTCGGACAACGTCCCTGCCGGAGAAAGCTCCAGCAAGCAGACGCAGATCGACGTCTCGCCTCCGGCCGACGATGCCAAGAAGCATCCTGAAGCGGGACTGGGAAACAGCGGTAGCGATGTCGATGAATTCACGCCCTACAATCCTATGCGGGCGATGAAAGACGTGGAGATCGGCGACTTCTACTTCAAGGTCAAGCAGAATTATCCCGCCGCCATCAGCCGCTACCGCGAGGCCCTGGAGTACAAGCCTCACGACGCCGAGGCCACGTTCAAGCTGGCGGAGGTGTTGAATAAGACCGGCGACACCCCCGGCGCCGTGGAAAATTACCAGGCCTACCTGAAGATCCTGCCCAATGGACCTTACGCCAAGCGGGCCAGGGAAGAAGTGGACAAGCTGAAAAAGCGGTAGTCAGTAGTCAGTAGTCAGTAGTCAATAGTTCGCTGCCAGCTCCAAATTACGGTTGTCATCCTGGGCGAGCCCGCGGCGGGCGAGTCGAAGGGTCTGCGGTCATCCCCGCGGCCCGACCGCAGATCCTTCGACTCCGGCGGCGAAGCGCCGCCTGCGCTCAAGATGACAGAAGTAGGGAGCCGGGAACTGGGGACGGGGTGGCGACTGACAACTGACAACTGACAACTGGCTACTGGCTACTGGCTACTGTTTCTTCTTCTCCGGTTTGATGACGATACCACGCCGCAGCGGCACCAAGGCCCCGCGGCTGGGATCGGCGTGTTGCGCGCGCGCCATCACCTCGTTGCGCACATAGCTGACGAAGTCCGCCATCTGGCGCTGCATTTCGTCCATGCGCTCGCGCATTTGCAGAATAATCGCGATGCCCGAGATATTCACTCCCAGGTCGCGCGCCAGCGACAAGATCAGTTCCAGGCGCTCGATATCCTCGTCGGTGTAGAGGCGCGTATTGCCTTCGGTGCGCGACGGCTTCAGCAGGCCTTCGCGTTCATACAGGCGCAGGGTCTGCGGGTGGATGTCGTACATCTCCGCCACTGCGCTGATCATGTACGCGCCTTGTTTCTTACGCTTGGCCATAGTCCTCTCGATAGCTGTCAGCTATCAGCCGTCAGCTTTCAGCCAGGTCTTCGTTCGCTGCTAATTGCTAATTGCTAGACTTTCTTCCACAACTCTTCCCGCGGATCTTCCGGATTCAGCTTCGCCAGCTCGCGCAAGATTTCCTTAGAGCGCTCGTCGCTGACCTTGGGAGGCACCAGCTTGATCTCGACAATCTCGTCGCCCCGTGCGCCTTCCTTAACCGCCGAAGGAACACCCTTTTCCCGCAGTCGCAGCTTCTGCCCGGATTGCGTGCCCGGCGGAATCTTCAGCAGCGCCCGGCCATCGATGGTTGGCACTTCGATCTTGGCGCCCAGCGCGGCTTCGCTGACGGTCGCGGGCACGGTGAGATAGATATCGTCGCCCTCGCGCTTGAACACCGGATGCTCGCCCACCCGCACAATAATGTAGAGATCGCCCGCGGGTGCGCCCATGGTCCCTGAGTTGCCGCGGCCCGGCAGGCGGATGCGCTGGCCGTCCCGGGTTCCCGCTTTGATGCGGACCTTCAGCACGTCACTGTGCTCGACGCGGCCGTCACCGTGGCAAACCGGGCACACGGTGCGGTCCTTGCCGCTGCCGCCGCAGCGCGGGCACACCACGTTGAACTTCATGCTGCCGCTTTTCTGCGTGATCTGCCGTTTCCCGTGGCACTCGGGACACTGGCCGGGGCGCTCAAGAAAGCCTTGTCCGTGGCAGTTGGTGCACAAATCGCGGCGGGGAATGGTGAGCTGCATCTCCGTGCCCTTGATCGCCTGCCAGAAGCCGGCGTTTACCTGGTATTCCAGGTCCTCGCCCGGTTCGGGCCGCGCCATCGGCGCCTCGCGGCCGCCACCGAACATGCCAGAGAAGATGTCGCGGAATCCTCCACCGCCGCCTTTGCGGCCGGCTGCACCCGCGCCCTCGGCGAAGTCATTGAAGTCGAAACCGCTGAAGTCGAAAGGAACTTCCTGGGTGTAGGTGCGCGTTCCACCTCCGCCCGCGCTGCCACCGAAGGGGCTTGCTGCCTGGCCACCGCCGCGCGCGTAGGCTTCCGCCGTGGCCGCGTCGATGTTGTCGGAGTAGAACCCGACCTGGTCGTAGATCTTGCGCTTCTTGGGATCGCTGAGAACGTCGTTGGCCTCGGAGAGCGTCTTGAACTTCTCCTCGGCAGACTTGTCGCCCGGATTCACGTCGGGATGATACTTGCGCGCCAACTTGCGAAACGCCTTGCGGATGTCCTCCGCCGAGGCAGTCTTCTTGACCCCGAGAATGCCGTAGTAGTCTTTGTCTTTGTTGGCGGTGGTGGGCATGGTTGGCTATCAGCCGTCAGCTATCAGCTTTCAGCTAGAAATCTTCGTGATCGCTTTTCGCTGCTCGCCTTTCGCTCTTCGCTAGCGTTCTCGCATCTGATTCTGGCGCGAAGCAAGACATTGCTTTTCTCATTCTGCCATCCCGAGCTCACGGAGCGTTAGTTTTCTGAAGCTGTCATCCTGAGCGGAGCGAGGCGACAGCCGAGCGAAGTCGAAGGATCTGCGGTCGTCTGCTCCAGCAATACCGCAGATCCTTCGACTCCGGCGGCCAACTTCGGGCCGCCTCCGCTCAGGATGACAACCCATGGAGTGTTCCGCTCCTTGATCTCAGTTAATGCTTGCCTGTCCGCCGTCGCCCATGGGGATGACGTCGCGCGGGACGAAACCAAATTCATCGCTAATCACCGGAATGGCTTTCATCCGGCCGTCGACGCCGGCGGTGATCAGATACCACCGTCCGTCGCCGTTGTTAAAACTTAACATGTAGGATTGACCGTTCACTTCAAATCGCACTGTTGATACACGCCTTTCGCTCTTCGCGGCTCGCTTTTCGCAAAACCAAAACCCAGTCGGACGCCCGCCGCGGCGGGTCGCGTCCTCGCTCAGCATCACGATTCATGTGAGCAGGGGCGCTTGCGCGCCCCATACTCGAAAAACTAGTTGCTAATTGCTAGCTGCTAGTTACTTTTTCTCGTCCACGTCCACGTACTCGGCGTCGATTACGCCTTCGTCCTTCTTCTTCTGCTCGCCGCCCGCGGTATGGCCGTCTCCGCCCGGCGGCGGACCGCCCGTTGGAGGCGTTTGCGCCGAGCTCGCCTTGTACATTGCTTCGGCCAGCTTGTGCGAAGCGGAAGTCAGGTTCTCTCGCGCCTTGTTCATCGCACCCGCGTCGGTGCCCTCGAGCGCTTTCTTGGCATCGGCCAGCGCGTTTTCGACATCGCTGCGCTCCTGCCCGGAGATCTTGTCTCCGTGCTCGCGCAGCATCTTCTCAATGCTGTACACCATGCCGTCGAGCTGGTTGCGCGCTTCCACTTCCTCGCGCTTGGTCTTGTCTTCGGCCGCGTGGGCATCGGCGTCCTTGGCCATGCGCTCGACTTCCTCCTTGCTCAGACCGGAAGACGACGTGATTGTGATCTTCTGGTCCTTGCCCGTGGCCATGTCTTTCGCGTTGACGTTCAGGATGCCGTTGGCGTCGATGTCGAACGTCACCTCGATCTGCGGGATGCCACGCGGCGCCGGAGGCAGTCCGGTCAGGTGGAACTTGCCCAGAGTGCGGTTGTCGCGCGCCATGGGACGCTCGCCCTGCATCACGTGTACCTCGACCGAAGTCTGGTTATCGGCAGCGGTCGAAAACATCTCCGACTTCTTAGTCGGGATGGTCGTGTTGCGCGGAATCATCTGCGTCGCCACGCCGCCCATGGTTTCGATGGACAGCGTCAGCGGAGTCACGTCGAGCAACAACAGGTCTTTCACCTCGCCGCCCAGCACGCCGCCCTGGATGGCAGCGCCCACCGCGACCACTTCGTCAGGATTCACGCCCTTGTGCGGCTCCTTGCCGAAGATCTCCTTCACCAGCGCCTGAATGCGGGGCATGCGGGTTTGGCCGCCGACCAGCACGACTTCGTCGATCTTGTCAGGCGTAATGCCGGCGTCCTTCAGCGCAGCCTTGCACGGACCGATGGAGCGGTCGATGATGTCCTTCACCATCTCTTCCAGCTTGCTGCGGGTCAGGGTCTTCACCAGGTGCTTGGGACCGCTGGCATCCGCCGTGATGAACGGCAGGTTGATTTCGGTCTGCATCGTGGTGGAGAGCTCGATCTTGGCGCGTTCGGCCCCGTCGCGCAGACGCTGCAGCGCCATCTCGTTGCCTTTGTCGCGCAGGTTCAGGCCTTCGTCCTTCTTAAACTCGTCGATCAACCAGTCCACAATGCGCTGGTCGATGTTGTCGCCGCCGAGGTGCGTATCGCCGTTGGTGGACTTCACCTCGATGACGCCTTCGCCGACTTCGAGGATCGAAATGTCGAAGGTGCCGCCGCCGAAGTCATACACCGCGATGGTTTCGTCCTTCTTCTTGTCGAGCCCGTAAGCCAGCGCGGCTGCCGTCGGCTCATTGATGATGCGCTTGACTTCGAGGCCGGCAATCTGGCCAGCGTCTTTGGTCGCCTGGCGCTGTGCGTCGTTGAAGTAAGCCGGAACCGTGATCACGGCGTCCGTCACCGTCTCGCCGAGGTAGTCTTCGGCGGCCTTCTTCAGCTTCTGCAGAATCATCGCCGAGACTTGCGGCGGGGTATATTCCTTGCCCTGCGCCACGATGGCCACGTGATCGCCCGACTGCACCACCTTGTAGGGCACCATCTTCATCTCTTCATTGACTTCGTCGAAACGGCGGCCCATGAAGCGCTTGATGGAATAAACGGTGTTTTCGGGATTGGTGATGGCCTGGCGCTTGGCGACCTGTCCGACCAGCCGCTCTCCGGTTTTGGTGAATCCCACGACCGATGGCGTTGTCCGCCCGCCCTCTTCGTTGGGGATGACTTTGGGCTCGCCGCTTTCCATGACGGCCACCACTGAGTTGGTGGTTCCCAAGTCAATTCCGATAATCTTTCCCATTGCAGCCACCTCCTAGCTCAATTAGCTTGTAAGTTACTGATAATAAGTGCTATTTACTACGTCTCAAGTCTTACAACAAACCGACTATAGAACTTGAGTGAGTCATTGTCAAGGTTTAGATGTGCCGGGAGGGGTGGACGTTGCACGAAATCGGGAAGGACGAAATTGGGAAAGACCTGCCCGTCGGAAAGCCAAAGGTGTCCAGACGAAAGTCAAACCTGGGGTGTCCCGTTCTAGCCTGGTTTTGGCTAGGGCGGGGCAGTCACGTCCACGGATGTCACTCGCTTCAGACCTACCTCGTTACCTGCACCAACTCCGTCGTGTGCTTGAGTTGGCCGCAGGCGGCATAGATGTCGCGGCCGCGAGGACGGCGGACAAATGCCGGAATTCCCGCTCGCGTGAGCACGTTTTGAAATGCCAGCACGCGCTCGTCCGACGGCGTTGAGAAGGGAATCTCCGGCCCGGAATTCAGCGCGATCAGGTTTACTTTGGCGCGCAGCCCGCGAATCAGGTCAACCATCTCGCGGGCGTGCTGAACGCCATCGTTGACGCCGCCGAGCAGGACATACTCGAAGGTCAGCCGCTCGCGATTGCGGAGAGGGAACTCGCGCAGAGCTGCCATCAGCTTCTCGATGGTCCACTTCTTCGTGATCGGCATGACTTGCGTGCGCAGCGCTTCGTTGGGAGCATTCAGCGAAACCGCCAGCTTGGGCCGGACGGGCTCGGCTCCGAAATCGGCGATGCGCGGCACGATTCCCGAAGTCGAAACCGTCATGCGCGATTCGGGGATGCCAACCGCTTCCACCAGCAGGCGCACGGCTTGCATGAAATTGTCATAGTTCAGAAAAGGCTCGCCCTGTCCCATGAAGACCAGGTTGACGCGGTCGCGCTGCAGCTCGACTTGCTGGTCGTTGAGCACGGCGAGAATCTGACCCACGATTTCGCCCGCGCTGAGATTGCGCTTCAGTCCCAGCAGCGCGGTCATGCAGAAGGCGCACTCCACGGCGCAGCCTACCTGGCTGGAAACGCAGATGGTGGCGCGGTGAGAACGTTTTCGATCAGGACGTATCGTCGAAGGACTTGCACCCTGGTCCCACCCTTCCGCCAAAGGAGGGCGAAAGGATGGGGCACCCGCTCGCTCAGGATGACAGCTTGAAGTCTCAAGCTCTTGCAGCTCGGCATCTCCATCCTCGGAGCCATCGCCGGCTTCTCCGCCATCGCCGTCAGGCATCCACACCGTCTCGACACTTTGGCCGTCGGCGAACGCCAGCAGATAACGAATGGTGCCGTCGGCGGAGACAAACTTCTTCTCGATTCTGGGCAAACCAATGGCGTAGCCCGACTCACGCAGTTGCTGCCGAAAGGCAAGTGGCAGCATAGTGAACTGCTCCAGCGCCGGCCACCTTTGCCGGTACAAACCGTCTAAAAGCTGGCGGACGCGGTAGCCGGGTTGGCCGAAACCTTCAGCAATCTCCGTAAGCTGCTGAATCGTAAGGCCTAATAGTTCGGTATATTGCGGGTCGCTCATGCATCCAATATGCTGACTAGGGTTAGATTTCTGTGGGCCCGACGACGCTGCGGGCATTTTCGCAATTGTCGATTCATTGTAGAGAGAGATCATTTTATCCCGAAGGGCCTTGGCGCCACAGGAGCAGAAGTACGGATTGGGCTTAGAGGAACTTCCCCGCCCTAGCCAAAGCCGGGCTAGAACGGGGCACCCCATGTTTGTCAGAAAAGCGAGAGTGGAGCAGTAAGTACGTCAATGGTGGAAGAAATCCGCAATATACAACGCGAGGTGTTACCCAACGGCCTCACCATCCTGACCGAACACATGGACCACATCCGTTCGGTCTCGATGGGGATCTGGGTGAAGACCGGCTCGCGCCACGAAGATCCCAGCGTGAACGGCATCTCGCATTTTGTGGAACACATGGTGTTCAAGGGCACCACCAACCGCACCGCCGAGGACATCGCGCGCCAGGTGGATTCCATCGGCGGCAACATGGACGCCTTTACCGGCAAAGAGACGATCTGCTTCAACATCAAAGTTCTGGATGAACATCTGCCCATTGCGGTGGATGTCTTAAGCGACATGGTCTTGCATCCGGTCTTCGACGCCAACGAGATCACCCGCGAGCGCGGTGTCATCCTGGAAGAGATCAAGATGGATGAGGACAATCCCGACTACCTGGTGCACGAGATCTTCACCCAGAATTTCTTCAAGGACCATCCGCTGGGCAAGCCGATCCTGGGAACCAAGGAGACGGTGCGGCGCTTCGATCGGGATGCCATCCACGGTTTTTATCCCACCAAGTTCGCTCCCGGAAACCTGATCATCGCGGCGGCAGGAAACGTCAACCACGAGGAGTTTGTCGAACTATTGCGCCGGAACTTCGGGCAGTTGCCGGCGGGCTCCAATGGCTGGCACGACAGCCCGCCCAAGGTCCATTCCCGCATCATTCTGCGCAACAAGAAATCTCTGGAGCAGGTGCAGATTTGCGTGGGCGTTCCGTCCTATCGCATCAGCGACGAGCGGCGCTATGTGTCGTACATCCTGAATACCCTGCTGGGCGGAGGCATGAGTTCGCGGCTCTTCCAGAATGTTCGCGAGAAGCAGGGGCTGGTATATTCGATCTTCTCCGAGCTGAATCCCTTCCGCGATACCGGGCTGCTGTCGGTGTACGCCGGCACCTCGCGGGAGTCCGCCCCCAAGGTCGTGCAATCCATCGTCAACGAGTTTCGCCAGTTGAAACTGAACCCCATCTCCGACGAAGAGCTGAAACGCGCCAAGGACCAGTTGAAGGGAAGCCTGATGCTGAGCCTGGAGTCGAGCACGGCGCGCATGTCGAACCTGGCGCGGCAGGAAATGTACTACGACCGCTTTTTCGGCATGGACGAAATCATCGAGCGCATCCAGGCGGTGACCGTAGAGAGCATATTGGTATCGGCGAACGAACTGTTCCAGCCGGAGCGCATCGCGGTGACCGTCTTGGGCAATCTCAACGGATTGAAGATCAGCCGCGATTCCTTGGCCTGCTGAGAGCTCAGACATCCCCTGAAACACAACCTTTGCCGGCGGCCAGCGTCCAAATTGACAGATTCTGGATTTAGGAAAAAATGGGGGTCGAGGTATCGTTTGCGTTGCTGACCCCTCGCATCATCTTCAAATCTGTGCGATGCTGTGGGCATGGGAAATAAGAACGCACCACGACGCGAAGCCAAAAAGCCGCCGAAGAAGAAATCCAAAGCGACCCTCTAAGCTCCACGTAAGCCGCTGGGTTGGTGAAGCGCTGCATGCCGAGGTCCGGGCGCCGGGCGTTGTTCGCTCCGGTTAGAAGGCCGGAATTCGGGCGGCAGAGCGCGGTTGGACCGGCCAGGGCGGCTGAGAAAGGTTGCCAGCTATGCGTAAACGGAACCGAGACCGCGGATTTACCCTTATCGAACTGCTGATCGTCGTAACTATTATTCTGATCATTGCGGCCTTCACCATACCGAAGCTTACGAAGTCGACCATCCCGGCGCACGAGACTTCTGCCATCGCCAGCATCCGAGCCGTCAATGAAGCGGAAATGATCTATGCCAGCAGCCACCCGGAATTGGGCTTCACCGGGGACTTGGCCATCCTGGGAGGTACGACGCAGACCGGCGGCGAGGGGACCATCGACAACAACCTGGCCAGCGGCCGCAAGAGTGGCTATACCTTCACCTATACGCCGGGCGAGAAGGTGAATGGCGCGATCCGCTCGTACACCATCACCGGCGTACCCGATCAGGTCGGCACCACCGGGCAGCGCCGGTTCTACTCCGACGAGGCGGGCGAGATCCATTACAATTCCTCCGGCCCGGCGGATGCGACCAGCCCGGTGATTCAGTAAGGCGGGCGATTGGGATCCCGGCAGGAAGAAGTTGGGGACCTGTTGCCGATGTTCGAGTACAGTCGGCCTTCAGTTCTTGAAGGGGCACGGCTTCAGCCGTGCCGTTGCGTCGACGGGGAGAGTCGGGCTTCAGCCCCTGAGGGAATTCGCAGTTCGTATCAAAACCGAGGTCCCTCAGCGGCTAAAGCCAAAGTGATGATAGCGGCTTGCGGCACGGCTGAAGCCGTGCCCCTTCAATTATGATGATGGCCCCATCCCGCTGGAACCCTGCCGCGGTTGTATTACTTCTGCTGTTCTGTTCAGCGCCCCTCGTCGCGCAGGCCGACGTGCATGCCCTCGCTGCCAAAGTGGACCAGCGCTACGACCACCTGCGCACCCTCGAAGCCAGGTTCACCGAAACCTATAGCGGCGCCGGCATCAAGCGCACCGAGAGCGGCACTCTTTGGATGAAGAAGCCGGGCCGCATGAGGTGGGACTACGATCAGCCGCGTCCCAAGCTGTTCCTCACCGACGGCCACACCGCGTGGTTCTACGTTCCGGGTGAGAAGCAGGTCCGCCGCACTCCGGTCAAGCAGCTCGAGGATCTGCGGTCGCCCCTGCGTTACCTGTTAGGCAAGACCAAGGTGGAGAAAGAGTTGGATGGCCTATCGCTGGCGCCCGATCAAAAGCCGCTCAACCCGGGCGATGTCGTCCTGCGCGGGATTCCGAAGGGAATGGGCGATCGCATTGAGCAGACTCTGCTGGAAGTGATGCCGGACGGACTGATCGCCCGCATCGTCGTCGAAGAACGCGATGGCTCGGTCACCGAATTCCGCTTTCTTCAGCAGAAGGAAAACGTCGAAATACCAGACGGACAATTTCGCTTTACTCCGCCGCCCGGAACGGAGGTCGTGGCCGGAACGGAGTTGGTGCAGTAGGGATCAGGGGCTAGGGGCTAGGGAATAGTCTCTAGCGGTTGGCACTTATTGAGGAGCGCAAATTATAGAGACACGTCAGTGAACGAAAAGGCTGCATCGTCATTTATGGGTGAAACGTCATTACGAGCGCCGGGGGTTGGCGCGAGGAATCTGCTTTTTTTCGTAGCCAACGCACCAGCAGATCCCTCGCTCCTCCACCCCAGCGAGGGCAAAAGCGGCCCTCGCTGGGAACCCTCGCTGCGCTCGTCGCTCGGGATGACAATTTGAAAAATAGTTCGTCGCCGCTGAGCATAAAAGAAAGCTAAGAGCTAAGGGCCTGGGGCGAAGAGCGAAGAGGGTGGCTAGCGGAAGTAGACATCACACTGACAGCTGATGGCTGATAGCTCCGAATGTTAGACTACTAATAACCTCTCCCTAGGGAACTTCTCAACCATGGCCGAATACCTAATCAAGATGGCCGACGAGCGGGGCCACGTCCTCGAGCAAACCGAGAACGGGGGCTCGGAGGTCGAGGTCCGGGACCGCTTTGCCCAGCAGGGTTTCCTGGTTTATTCGGTCAAGGCCAAGAGTCTGTTTTCGACCCAGGTCGGGTTCCCCCGCCGGCGCAAGATCAAGCAGGACCAGTTTGTCATCTTCAACCAGCAGTTCGTAACCTTGATCCATGCCGGCCTGCCGATCATCCAGTCGCTGGAACTGCTGATCAAGCGGCAGCGCAATCTCTTCTTTCGTTCCGTGTTGCAGAATGTGCGCGACCGGGTGCGCGGTGGCGAGCTGCTCTCCGACTCGTTCGAAGCGCAAAAAGTTTTTCCCAAGGTGTACACCACTACGCTGCTGGCAGGCGAGAAGAGTGGCAACCTGGAAGAGGTGATGGGCCGCTATATCTCGTTCCAGCGCCTGGCGGTGAGTTTTCGCAAGAAGCTGACGGCTTCGCTGGTCTATCCCGCTTTGCTGGTCGCCATGCTGATCGTGATGATGACCTTCCTCATCACCTTTGTGGTCCCGCAGTTCGCCACCCTGTATCAGCAATTGGGTTCACCGCTGCCGGCAGTGACTTCGGTGATGCTGGCGATCGGTGTCAATGCGAAAAAGTATTTCCTGCTTTCCCTGGCGGTGCTGGGGGCGATTGGGTTCTTCCTGTGGCGCTGGATGAAGAGCGATAGCGGCGCTACCAAGATGGACCGCATCAAGTTAAAGATTCCGCTGTTGGGAGACGTCTGGTTGAAGTACCAGGTCGCGGTATTTGCGCGTATGCTGTCAACCCTGCTGTCGGGCGGACTGTCGCTGGTCCCGTCGCTGGAGACGGCCTGCGAGTCGATGCAGAGCCGCCTGATCGCGCACGGCATTGAGACGGCGACGCGCGGCGTGCGCGAAGGTCAGGGCTTGGCGCACAGCCTGGAAGAGACCAAGGTCTTCCCGGAGATGTCGGTGGAGATGATTGAGGTCGGCGAGTCCACGGGCGCGCTGCCTGCCATGCTGAACTCGGTCTCCGAGTTCTATGAGGAGGACGTGCAAAACGCGCTGGCCACGGCCATGGCCCTGATTGAACCCGTTATCCTGATTGTGATGGGCGTGGTGGTGGCCTTCGTGTTGATTTCCCTGTATTTGCCGATATTTAGCTTGGGCTCGGAAGGGCTGCATTAGAAGGGGCCAGGGGCTAGTGGTTAGGGGCCAGTGGTTAGTTTAGGAGCGCGAATTTCAAACTTTGGCTAACTGCTAGCGGCTAATTGCCAACGGCTAACGGCTAAAAGGTATGCACGTGATGGCAGACATTAAAAAACCCATACTCGTAGGCGGCGGTAACGGAAGCCCGGTCGGCACCCAGGACCAAGTCGAGCACGGCAAAGAACTGGCGCAGCGCTATCGTTGCGAGTTCGTGGACCTGAAGAACTTTCACATTCAGCACGAACTGTTCCGCAAGATTCCCGTGGACTTGATGTTCCGCTACAACTTCGTGCCCTTGGAGGACAAGCCCGATGGCCGGCTGGTGATTGCCATCGCCGATCCCAGCCAGTTGATGATGATCGACGAGATCGGCCTGCTGCTGGGGCGGCGCATCACCACCAAGGTTGCCAGCCTGTCGCAGATCAGCGACATCCTGAAAAAGACGGAGCAGTCGCAACGCGTGCTGGAGGAAGCCAGCGAAGGTTTCGCGCTGGACGTGATTGTCGAGGACGAAAATTCCGACGAAACCATCTCCATCGAGAAGCTGACGGCCGAGGCCGACATCAGCCCCATCATCCGGCTGGTGGATACCACCATCTTTACCGCGTTGCAACGCCGTGCCAGCGATATCCACATCGAGACGCGCGACGACTCCGTGGTCATCAAGTACCGCATTGACGGCGTGCTGCAACAGGCCATGCAGCCCATCGCCAGGGAGCACCACTCCACCATCATCTCGCGTATCAAGGTCATGAGCGAGCTGGACATCTCCGAGCGCCGGGTGCCGCAGGACGGGCGGTTTCGGGTGCGCTATCTTGGCCGTTTCATCGACTTCCGCGTTTCCATCATGCCCTCGATTCACGGCGAGGACGCGGTGCTGCGCGTGCTCGACAAAGAGTCGATGAGCGAGAAGTTCCACAAGCTGACCCTCGACGTGGTTGGTTTCAGCGATGAAGACCTGCGCAAATTCCGCCGCTACATCAAAGAGCCGTACGGGATGGTGCTGGTCACCGGACCGACGGGCTCGGGCAAAACCACCACGCTGTACGCCGCGCTGAACGAGATTAAGAGCGACGAAGACAAGCTGATCACCATCGAAGACCCGGTCGAATACCAGATTCGCGGCATCACCCAGATTCCGGTGAACGAGAAAAAGGGACTGACCTTTGCCCGCGGCTTGCGCTCGATTCTGCGTCACGATCCCGACAAGATCATGGTGGGCGAAATCCGCGACACCGAGACGGCGCAGATTGCCATTAACTCCGCGCTCACCGGACACCTGGTGTTCACCACCGTCCACGCCAACAACGTGGTGGACGTGCTGGGCCGCTTCCTGAACATGGGAGTCGAGGCCTACAACTTCATTTCGGCGCTGAACTGCATTCTGGCGCAGCGGCTGGTGCGAGTGATCTGCGAGTTCTGCAAGAAAGAGGTCCATTATTCCGACGAAGAGTTGGAGGCCAGCGGTTTGAATCCGCAAGAATGGGTGGGCATCCCGTTCTATGAAGGAGAGGGTTGCATCGAGTGCTCGGACACCGGCTTCCGCGGACGGACCGCCATCCACGAGTTGCTGGAGTTGACCGACAACGTGCGCGAGATGATTCTGTCGAAGAAGCCCAGCAGCGAGATTCGCCGCGCCGCCAAGGACGAAGGAATGCATTTCCTTCGCGAGTCGGCAATTGATAGAGTGAAACGAGGGGTGACCACGCTGAAGGAAATCAACAAGGTGACCTTTATCGAGACGACGCGGTAAGAAGCAACTAGCAATTAGCAATTAGCCGTTAGCAGTTAGTAACTGACTAGAGCTGGTTTCATAAATGGTTACGATCATGTTTAGACGTTCGCATTGTATTGATTTAACGGCAGTTACGCGATAGCAACAGACGTCTTGGGAATTTATGAAACCAGCTGTACTGACTACTGACTACTGGCAACTGACTACTGGTAACTGATGTCTTCTAACCATATTCCGCGGCCCCGCGTGGCCTGTGAGATAAGCGCCGAGCGCGTGGTTGCCGGTCGCGCCGGTGAAGGCGCGCAGACTCTGGAAGCCGCCTCCGCCCAGGCCATTCCCAATGGGGCACTCGTGCCGGGACTGCAGCAGGCGAACGTTACTGCCCGCGAGGCGCTGGTGTTGGCGCTGCGCGATGCCTTGTCGGCCGTGGCGGGACGTTCCCGCGATGTCTGCCTGGTGATTCCCGACGCCACCACCCGCATCATGCTGCTGGACTTCGACACTCTCCCAGCCAAAGCGCAGGAAGCGGATGCGGTAGTTCGCTTCCGCCTGAAGAAATCGCTTCCCTTCGAGGTCGAGCACTCGGCCGTGTCATTCGATCGCCAGGGAACCGCGGACCCGGTCCGGCTGGTTGCGGCAATTACGCCGCGCAATATTCTGGAGGAGTACGAATCGCTGGTCCGCGAAGCTGGCTACAATCCCGGTGCAGTGGTGCCTTCGATGATTGCCACGCTCGGCGTGGTGGATGGTTCGCGTCCCACCATGGTCATCAAGGTGGAACGGGGAACCACCACCTTCGCCATTGTGGACAATAACCAACTGCTGCTGCATCGCGCGCTGGAAAACGGCGGCTCGGCGGTCAGCGGCGAGTCTCTGGTGGATGACGTGAATACTTCGCTGGTGTACTTCGAGGACCGTTATTCCGTGGGCGTGGACCGCGTCCTGGTAACCGGAGTCGAGTCAACGCAGGCCTTGCAGGAGGCCTTGAGCGCGAGTGCGAATATTCGCGTGGAAGAGCTGGTATCCAGTGGCAGGGCCGCCGCGGCCGGCAACGTACCTCGGTCGGCGCTGGCCGCAGTTGTGGGAGCGCTGGTGTCCTGATGCGTCTCAACATCAATCTTGCCAGCCAGCCGTACGAAGCCGCGCGCTTTTATCGCCGCCGCGTGGGCGCGCTGGTGCTCGCGCTGGCCGTGCTCACGGCGCTGCTCGCGGGCTACATCGCATATCAGCGGGCGCAATCGCGCGGTATCAATAAGCAGTTGGCCCAGGTGCGGGGGGAGATCAAGGGTCTCGATTTTGAAGATGCCCAGGCGCGCGCCCTCCTGAACAAGCCGGCGAATCGCGACATCGCCGATCAGTCGGAGTTTCTCAACCAATTATTTGCCCGCAAGGCACTGTCCTGGACGCGGGTGTTTACCGAGATGGAAAAGATCGTGCCGCCCAATCTGCATGTCGTCTCCATGAAGCCGGAGTACACCAAGACGAATGACCTGATGCTGCGCGTGGTGGTGGCCACCGACTCGCGCGACCGCGCGGTCGAACTGGTCCGCCGCATGGAGAAATCGAACCACTTCCGCCAGGCCCAGGTGATGGCCGAGGCGGTCACCGCTAACACCAGCGATCAAAGTGCGGGGCCGGGCAACATCCAGTTCGATATTGCCGCCATCTACGTTCCCAATGCGCAGGACAACGACTCCGCCGCCGACGAGGGCAAACCGAAGGAGAAGGAGAACGAGAACGAGAAGAGCGGCAACCCGCAGGCGCAGTCCAAGGCCCCAGTCGCGGCATCGCCGGCGCCAGGCCGCAATCCCAGTCAGGCGCCCGGTGTCAGCCCGAAGCAAGCGCAGAATGGGCCATCGAAATCCATGCCCACGAGGCCGCACTGATGGCCAGCATCCGCGAGGTTCGCAAAACCTGGATGCCGGTGGTCATCACCCTGGTGGTGCTGGACCTGGCTGGCATCAGCTATCTTCTGTCGCCCGCGGGACGCTCGCGCCAGGCGCGGCAGCGCGATTATTACGAGCAGCGCGCTCGTCTCACCGCCAAACGGCAGGAAGTGCTGCCCACTCGCGGCATGGACACGAAGTTAGTTCAGGCCTCGTCGGACATCAGCAAGTTTTATGGCCAGCGGTTTCCCACAAAGTATTCACAGGTGGCGGAAGAGCTAGGCAAGGTGGCCGCTGACACCGGTGTCCACTTTGCGGGCGTCAAGTACGACGATAAAGATGCACCCATCGAAGGCTTGCGCAAGATGAGTATTGAGATCTCTCTTTCCGGTGACTACCTTCAGGAAGTAAAGTTCATCAATCAATTGGAACGCGACAAAATGTTCTTCCTGATCGATGGCATCGCGCTGGGCGAGCAGCAGGGCAATGTCCGTCTGCAACTCAAGCTGGAAACCTATTTGCGCAGCGGGGCCGAAAGTTCGTGAAGATCGGGACCGAGAACCGGACGAAGACGATCATCGCGCTGGCGTTGTTGATCGTCGCGGTCATCCTCGTGGTGCGCGCATTTCATGGCGGAGAGGAAGACTCATCGCCCGCTCC
This sequence comes from Candidatus Korobacteraceae bacterium, assembly GCA_049522855.1. GTDB lineage: Bacteria > Acidobacteriota > Terriglobia > Terriglobales > Acidobacteriaceae > Bog-257. The sequence goes on along the minus strand of JBEKNL010000019.1, from coordinate 11,878 downwards.
AACGCCAGCCGTCAGCGCTTCCCGTCTGGCGCCGGACAGCGCCACTGGGCAAGCTGCGCCAGGCGCCACAAGAACCGCGCGCAAGCCGCCGCCGCTGCTGGCCCAGACCCTCGATCCCACCTTGCGCTTCGACCTGCTGAAGTCCAGCGAAGATGTGGCGTACAAGGGAACGGGGCGCGACATTTTCCACTCGCAGGCGGCAGAACCTCCCATTCCCAAACCGCTGCCACCGGAAATACATCCCGGCGCCGTGACGCCGCCACCGCCGCCGCCCATCCCGTTGAAGTTCTATGGCTTTGCCAGCCGCAAGGACGGCAACAAGCGGATCTTTCTCTCCAAAGGTGAGGACATCTTCGTCGCCAAGGAAGGCGACATCGTGGACCGGCGCTACAAGGTCGTGCACATCGGAACGAACTCCGTCGAGGTGCAGGACGTGCTCACCAATTACCCGCCACAGACGCTTCCGCTGTCGTTAAGCTGACGTTGGCAGTGCGTTGTGTGTCCCCTTCAACGCCGGATTATCGCAAGCCACCGCAAATCACGGGCTACAAGATTGCAGGGCAACCGGCGGCCGGAGAAAGGTGGCGATCAAATTAACAGCGAACAGGGTGACTGCGCCGAGCTCCAGAATCGCCGAGGCGGGCAGCCAGGACCATGCGACAGGAGCAATCTCCTGGTAGGCGAGGACCTCGCCAGACACTCGCAAAATGCATCCCGCCGAGAGCAGCACTAATCCTGCAAACATCAACCTGGGACTGAAGAGCAGCCGCATCCCGGAGAACGCCGGCAGGACGCGCCGCCCCACGCAGAAGACCATCACGGAAATAAACCCGACGGTCAACGCGTGACGCGACGCTCCCCAAAGCCCGATTGGATTCGTAGTGTTCGCGGCCCAGACGCCAAGCGACGCGGCGACTATCAGCCATACGTAAGCGGCACGGACAAAAAATGGGAAGCTGCCGTGAATACCCTTAGTTTTGGCGACCTTCTCCGGCTTGGCGAAAATGCGAAGCGCAATAATGGCGAGTGAGGAAGAAAGCACGATCAAGACGGTCGTCGCGCGAAAGAAACCCGCGAGTCCCAAAGCGATGGCCACCGCGTGGACCACGACCGCGCCGACATGGAGCCGAACACGGCGAAGCATAGGGCGAAGGCGCCCGTGCCGAGAGCCAGTTGAAGCTTGGCAGAAGATTGCGACTGCATGTACGGCTCCCCCAAAATACCACGATGAGCACGGCCCTCGGCGTGTGGCCGGCAGCTCTATTCGAACATGGGAGCGAGTGCAGCAGAATGACTTAAGTCACAGATGCAGTTCCACAGCCGCCAACTTTTTGCTGCCTTCCACGCCCTGTTCAGTTGTATTTCTGCGACAATCAAGAAGAAGTCGCAGTCCGATTGCGGCCAAGGTAGCATGACGTGGGTGGTGGACCTGTGGCATCGGCAGAATTCAGCCACGGGATTCACGGTGATAGCAGTCACTGACGAAAGCCGATTCCGCCCGTCAATATAAATCCATGTGTGTCTCAAGCTTGCCAGAGCCTACCGTAATGCAGCACGCCGTCGAGCGACTGCGGTTGTCGATTTTGTTGTTCCCTCTGGCTGTTGTCCTCCTGGTATCCGGGTGCACGAACAAAGCACAACAGATGGGAGGCGGTTCCGGGCGTCGTCCACCGGCACCGGTGGTGGTGGCTAGTGTCGAGCAGCGAGACATTCCGGTTCAAATCAACGCCATCGGCAACGTTGAAGCCTACCAGACCGTGCAGATCCGGTCGCAAGTCAATGGTCAAATTCAGAAAATCTTTTTCAAGGAAGGAGAGGACGTGCGCCAGGGTCAACCGCTGTTTCAACTGGACAAACGGCCTTTCCAAGCGGACCTGGAAAAAGCCATTGGCCAGATGAAGCACGATCAAGCGCAGGCGGAGAATTCCCGGATGCAGATTGAGCGCTACTCCAGTCTGGAAAAAGAAGGCATTATCTCCCATGAACAGGGCGGCCTGCTGACCTCCCAGGCCAAGGCCGATGCGTCTGCGGTGGAGGCAGACAAGGCCGCCGTCGACGCCGCCCGCGTGCAACTGCAGTACACCGACATCGTCGCTCCCATCAACGCGCGCGCGGGAGCGTTACTGATCAATCTGGGCAACCTCGTGAAGGCGAACGATACCCCGTATCTGGTGCAACTGAACCAGGTCACTCCGATCTACGTCACCTTTTTTGTGCCCGAAGGCAATCTCGACCGGGTGCGACAGCGCTTCTCCGCGGGACAGCTCAAAGTTCTGGCTTATCCCAAGGGACAATCGGACGGTCCGGTAGAGGGCCAGTTGACGTTCATCGACAACGGAGTGGACACAACCACCGGCATGTTCAAGCTGAAAGCCACCTTTCAGAACAAGGACCGGCGGCTGTGGCCAGGTCAATTCGTGGATGTTGCGTTGCAGCTCTCCATACAGAAGAATGCAATCGTCGTCCCGACCAAGGCGATTCAAACCGGACAACAAGGCGAATACGTATATGTGGTCCGAGCGGACAGCACGGCTGAATCGCGCCCCGTAAAGACGGTGGGAGCGTATCAGAACCTGACCGTGATTGCGGAGGGATTGAACGCCGGTGAACAGGTGATTGTGGACGGCCAGTTGCGTGTGGCCCCTAATGCGAAAGTGGTTGTGCAGAGCCGTTTGCCCGGAACTCAGGCGGATTCGTCTGCCGCCAAGGGTGCAGCCGGAGGCGGACTGTGAGCATCTCCGAGATCTTCATCAAGCGGCCCATTATGACCACGTTGGTCATGGCCGCGATTTTGATCTTCGGGATCTTCGCTTATCAACTGTTGCCCGTCAGCGACCTGCCGAACGTGGACTTTCCCACCATTTTGGTGAGCGCTTCTCTTCCGGGCGCGAGTCCGGACACGATGGCTTCGTCCGTGGCCACCCCGCTGGAAAAGCAATTCTCGACCATCGCCGGCATTGACTCGATGACGTCGGCGAATTCTCTCGGGCAAACCAGCATCACCATTCAGTTCAACCTTAGCCGGAACCTCGATGGCGCTGCTTTGGACGTGCAGGCAGCCATCACCGCGGCCGGGGGCCAATTGCCTCCCGAGATGCCGACGCCGCCGACTTTCCAGAAAGTGAATCCTGCCGACTCGCCCATCCTTTATCTGGCGTTGAGTTCACCCACGATGGGGCTGTCCGACATCGACGAGGCCGCCGAGACCACCATCGCCCAGAACGTCTCCATGGTGAACGGCGTGGCCCAGGTGATGATCTATGGGTCGCAGAAATATGCACTGCGGGCGCAGATCGATCCCAGCGCTCTGGCTTCACGCCAGATTGGGATCGACGAAGTCAGCGCCGCGCTGCAAGCGGGAAATACCAACCTTCCCACCGGCACACTCTATGGACAGAACCATACGTTTACGATTCTGTCCAACGGGCAGCGCATGAATGCTCTGCAGTTCGCGCCCATGGTGGTGGCCTATCGGAACGGTTCCCCGGTCCGCCTGAGCGATCTCGGCCGGGTGATTGACAGTGTCCAGAACGACAAGACGGCGAGTTGGTATAACGGGACCCGGGCCATCGTTTTGGCAATTCAAAAGCAGCCGGGGACCAACACCGTCGCAGTCGTAAACAGCATCAACAAGCTGCTGCCCCGACTGGAAGAGCATATTCCCGCCGCGGTGCGAATCGACACGCTGTATGACCGCTCGGTCTCCATTCGCGCCTCGGTCAACGACGTGAAGTTCACCCTGCTGCTGACCATTGCGTTGGTCATCATGGTGATCTTCGTTTTCCTGCGAAACATTTCCGCCACCATCATCCCGTCGCTGGCTTTGCCCATGTCCATCATCGGCACCTTTTCGATCATGTACCTGCTGGGCTATAGCATCGACAATCTTTCTCTGATGGCACTGACGTTGTCGGTGGGATTTGTGGTGGACGACGCCATCGTCATGCTGGAGAACATTGTTCGCCACATGGAGACGGGAAAACGGCCGCTGCAGGCCGCGAGGGACGGCGCCGGCGAGATTGGCTTCACCATTCTCTCCATGACGCTGTCGCTGGCCGCCGTCTTTATTCCGCTGTTGTTCATGGGTGGAATCATCGGACGTTTGTTGCATGAATTCGCGGTCACCATCGGCGCCGCGATCCTGGTTTCGGGATTCGTATCGCTGACCCTGACCCCGATGCTGTGCAGCCGCTTCCTCCGTCACCAGGAGCGGTCGGAGCACGGACGGCTGTTCAATCTAGGCGAGCGGATTTTCAATGGCTGGTTGCGCGGTTACAACCGCAGCCTCAAGGGGGTCCTGCGGCACAAGTTCGCAACCCTGATGGTGTCTTTCGCTCTGATCGGGCTGACGTTTTATCTGTACACCATCTCGAAGACGGGATTTATTCCCGACGAAGATCAGGGCCTGGTCTTCGCCTTCACCGAAGCGCAGCAGGGAATTGCATTTCAGGACATGATGCAATTGCAGCAAAGGGTGGCCGATGTGGTGCGCTTCGATCCCAACGTCATGAACACCATGTCTGCCATCGGCAATCCCACCAACCAGGGCCGCATGTTCTTTCGGCTGAAGGACAAGAAGGACCGCGTCAACCACATGAGCGCGATGCAGGTCATTCAAGAACTTCGTCCCAAGGTAGCGCAGATTCCCGGCTTGAATGTGTTCATGCAGATTCCGCCGACCATCCGCATCGGCGGAACTCTGACCAAATCACAATATCAGTACACCATGCAATCGCCCGACACGACGGAACTCTACCAGGATGCGCCCAAGCTGGAGAGCGCGCTCCGCGCCCTTCCGCAATTGCAAGACGTTACCAGCGACCTGCAGGTGCAGAACCCGCAGCTCAGCGTAGAAGTCGATCACGATAAAGCTTACGCGCTGGGCGTGACGCCGGCCCAGGTTTCCGATGCTCTCTATTCGGCCTACGGTACCCGCCAGATCAGCACCATCTACACGCCCAACAATGAGTACTACGTCATCATCGAATTGTTACCGGAATTCCAGAACAATCCTGACAAGCTTTCGCTGCTCTACGTCCGCTCCAGCGCAGGGAAAATGATTCCGCTCGACACTGTCGCCAAGCTGGTGCCTTCCATCGGTCCCCTGACGGTCAATCACCTGGGCCAGTTGCCCGCGGCCACCATCAGCTTCAACCTCAAGCCCGGGACCGCTTTGGGCGACGCCACAAAACTAGTCGAGCGCGAGGCCAATCGAGTGCTTCCCGGAGACATCCAGCGCACCTTCCAGGGGACGGCTCAAGCTTTCCAAAACTCGTTCACCGGCATGGGCCTGTTGCTGCTGGGGGCTATTCTGGTGATTTACATCATTCTGGGAATTCTGTATGAGAGCTTCATTCATCCCCTGACCATTCTCTCTGGTCTGCCTTCAGCCGGCGTTGGCGCGCTCCTCACTCTCAACCTCTTCCACCAGGAACTGAACCTCTACTCGTTCGTGGGGATCATCATGCTGATCGGTATCGTCAAGAAGAACGCCATCATGATGATTGACTTTGCCCTGGAGGCGGAGCGGACCGAGGGCAAGAGCCCGGAGGAAGCCATTTATCAGGGCGCGCTGGTCCGCTTCCGTCCCATTATGATGACCACCATGGCGGCCCTGATGGGAACGCTGCCCATTGCGATTGGCTTTGGCGCGGGCGCAGAATCGCGGCGAGGGTTGGGCCTGGCGGTAGTGGGTGGTCTGCTCTTTTCCCAGATCGTCACGCTCTACATCACGCCGGTTTACTACGTGTACCTCGATAAGCTACAGGCCAAGTTCCAGAAGCGGCCCGGTGGACGAAAAACTGAAGCCGAGGCCGAGGACAGGCTCAACGAGGTTGTGTTGGTGGGACGTAATCGTTAACCGTTCGCGCTCTGCACGAATAGTGCGTGCCTTCAGGCCCGGTCATGAGCGAACGTAATTTCTTGGAGTGTCATCCTGAGCGACGAGCGCAAACGGGTCCCCAGCAAAACAGCCGCGCAGCGGCGATATTTGCTTTAGCCGTGGGCGTAAGCCCGCGGTTCAGTGCCCGCAGAGAAACGGAGCCGCGCCCGCGGCGGCACAAGAACTCGTGGAACCCTGCCGCCGCTACGCGGCTCGGATGCGGTGAGACGACGCTTACCGCGGGCTTACGCCCGCGGCTAACACAAATGCCACCCTTCGGGCTGGTCTCGCTGCGAACCCGCGACTGAGACGTGGGTTTCTGGCGTACGAACCTCGGCTGCTACTACAACAGGATGTCAACAGAGCCAGGGTTTGCCTTGTCTTCAAGGCGATCCCATCGCCGCCTGCTTCGTCTTCCCCTGTACAGCCGTCACGCTGACCTGTGGCAGACATCACCGCCGCTTGTTTGCTGGTCGTGCTAAGAATTGACACGTCTCGGCAGTGTAAGGATCTACCTCTCTCCGGAGGTATTCATTGGTATGGGCCGATCTTTCCTTCTTAAAGGCCCGCGTAGCGCCATCCTCGAGGTGTTGAATGAACGCTCGGCTGGTAAGTGAATTTCGCTCGATCGTTGGAGATGCGGGCCTGGTGAGCGGGCCCGAGCAGCTCCGGACTTACGAATGCGACGGCTTGACCTTGTTCCGGGTGGTTCCGGAGCTCGTCCTGCTGCCGGCAACATCGCAAGAAGTGCAGGCCATCGTGAAGGTGTGCCACCGGGAGCGGATCCCATTTGTCGCGCGTGGCTCGGGCACGGGACTAAGCGGGGGAGCGCTGCCGGTAAAGGGCGGCGTTGTGATCGGCGTCTCCAGGATGAATCGCATCCTGGAGGTGGATGTGCCTAACGCGCGCGTGGTGGTCGAGCCGGGCGTAACCAATTCCGCCATAACCGCGGCGGTTTCTCCTCACGGCTACTTTTATGCCCCCGACCCATCCTCCCAGGTGGTCTGCACCGTAGCCGGCAATGTGGCGGAGAACTCCGGCGGCGCGCACTGCTTCAAGTACGGCGTAACCACGACCTACATTCTGGGACTCGAAGTTGTGCTCTCCGATGGTTCGCTCCTTCGTCTGGGCGGCGCGAGTCTGGACCAGCCGGGCTACGACCTGGTGGGCGCTTTCGTCGGTTCGGAGGGCACGTTCGGGATCGTCACCAAGATTACGCTGCGAGTCATCAAGAAGCCGGAAACCACGCAGACACTGATGGCTGCCTTCAATTCGAGCAGCGAGGCGGGTGCTGCCGTCAGCGCCATCATTGCTTCGGGCATGTTTCCCGCGGCCCTGGAGATCATGGACCGTCTGGCCCTGGAGGCCGCCGAAGCAGCCGTCCATCCCAATTATCCCAACTGCCAGTCCCTGCTGCTGGTGGAGTTGGACGGATCGACTCGTGAGGTCGAGCTGCTGATGGAGAAAGTCGGTCCGATCTGCACATCGTGCGGGGCCTGGGAACTGCGTCTGGCCAAGACCGAAGCGGAACGTATGGCGGTTTGGAAGGGACGCAAAGCGGCGTTTGCAGCGGTGGGGCGGATCTCGCCGAATTACCTGGTGCAAGACGGCGTTATTCCGCGCACGGCGTTGCCCCGGGTTCTGGGAGAGATTGACCGCCGTAGCGCCGAGAAAGGGCTGCGCGTGGCCAACGTCTTCCACGCCGGAGATGGCAACCTTCACCCCCTGGTGCTGTACGACCGCCGCATTGCCGGCCAGGAGGAACGGGCGATGGAACTGGCCGAAGATATTTTGCGGCTGTGCGTGGAAGCCGGCGGGTCCATTACCGGGGAACATGGGATTGGCGAGGAAAAGAAGCAGTTCATGCCGGTCATGTTTTCCGCAGCCGACCTGGACGCGATGCAGCGCCTGCGTTCGGCCTTCGATCCGTTCGATCTTTGTAATCCGACCAAAATGTTTCCAGGCACCGACGCGAAGGTGCAAAGGCCGGTCGCTTACGAACCACATCCGATCGAGATAGCGGGATTGGCGCAACGGTACTGAAGCGGAGCTGCGCAGCGTGTGCAGCCGATGAGAAAGGCCACGGGAGCCAAATTATGAGCCAAGCTCTAGTGCAGAACAACCAAGCGTGGATCGAACTAAGCGCGGTCGTAGGCCCGGAACACCTGCGCCCGGCGACGCCCGAGGATGCCGTGGAAGCGCTGCAACCCACCGGCGTGATTGCTCCCGGCACGGCGCAGGAAGTCGCGCAGGTGCTGCGGTACTGCAATTCCGCGGGCCTGACCATTATTCCGCGGGGTGGAGGCACCCAGTTGGGGTTAGGCAATCGCCCGCGCCAGGCGGATTTCATCCTCTCGCTGGAGCGGCTCAACCGGGTGATCGAACATGCCTGGGGCGATATGACAGTTACGGTGGAAGCGGGCTGCACCATCGACAAGTTGCAGGGCGTGCTCCGCGAGCATGGTCAGCAGTTGGGCGCCGATCCCATGCAGCCGGAACGCGCCACCGTTGGCGGCGTGCTGGCAACCGCGGAGAGCGGGACTTTGCGCATCCGCTACGGCGCCATTCGCGACCTGGTCCTTGGCGTGGAGATGGCGCTGCCCGACGGCAGCGTGATTAAAGCAGGCGGCAAGGTGGTCAAGAACGTTGCCGGCTATGACCTCACCAAACTTGCCATCGGTTCCTTGGGAACCTTGGGCGTGATCACCCGGGCCGTGTTCCGCCTGCATCCCATTCCGGTGGCCATCGCAAGCTACGTCGCCGTGGTGCCCACACCGTCGGAGGCGTCCAAACTGGTGCTCGCCATTCTTGACTCCCACCTGGTTTACACGGGGCTGCAGATTCAGGCCCGCCGGGCGAACCAGCTTTTTGTCCACGTTCGCCTCGAGGGCATTCCCGAATCGCTGCAGGACCAGTATGCGAAGCTGGGACGGATCGCGGGCGACCACAAGTTCGTGGAGTGTGCTGGCGACGTCTGGATCGAGCGGCAGAAGCTGTTCGCCAATCCCGGCAGCGCCGTGATCTGCAAATGCTGTGTGCTGCCTTCGCAAATTGGATCGCTTTGCGATGCTCTTTTCCGGCAGGCGGGGCCGGCGGAGGTTGCGGCCACGCTGGTAGCGCAAGGCACCGGACTGGCCGAAGTGCGTTTGGATGCCGCCGGTCAACAGCCGCTGATGACTGTGCTGCATGCCCTGCGCAGTGAGGTGGACCGCCTGGAAGGGACCATGACCGTGTCGCAGTGCCCCGTAGCCATGAAGGACGAACTGGACGTGTGGGGCACTCTGAAAGATGCGCTTCCGCTGATGCACCGAATCAAGCAGAAATTCGACCCGGGGCAGGCCCTGAATCCGGGCCGTTTCGTGGGGGGCATATGATGGAGCAACTCGCAACGCCGGTGACCGGCAACCCAAAGATTTTCGATGACTACCATCCCCCAGCCGCGGAGCTTTTGAATGCCTGCGTCCATTGCGGCTTTTGCCTGCAAACCTGCCCCACCTACACCTTGTGGGGCAAGGAACAGGACTCCCCGCGCGGCCGCATTCAACTGATCAATATGGCCATCGAGGGCGAGGTGGGATTGACGGAGCTGTACGTCTCGCACTTCGACCATTGCCTGGGATGCCTGGCGTGCGTCAGCGCGTGTCCTTCCGGAGTCAAGTACGGCAAGCTGATCGAAGCCATGCGCGGACAGGTGGAGCGGCACTATCTCCGGCCACTACACGAGCGTGTACTGCGGCGGATGGTCGCCGCGGTCTTCAGCCGGCCGGCGCGCATGCGCAAGCTGATGGCTCCGCTGCGCGCATATCAGCGGCTGGGGTTGCAGCGTTTCACGCGGGCCCTGCGCCTGACCGCGCTACTGCCCCGTAGCTTGCGTGCCATGGAGCAGTTGTTGCCTGATTTGTCGCGCGATGACACCTCGGCGGTCCTGCCGCCGCGCATCGTTGCGCAGGGGGAGAAGCGCCGCACTGTCGCCTTGCTGACCGGCTGCGTGCAGAGTGTCTTCATGGGACAGGTAAACGCGGCCACCGCGCGCGTACTGGCGGCCGAGGGTTGCGAAGTACTGGTACCGCCGGAGCAGGGCTGTTGCGGCGCCCTGATGATTGACTTGGGCCAGGAACAAGAGGCCCTGGACAGCGCCCGCAAGTTGATCGACCAGTTCGAGCCGTTGGCGGTCGATACCATCGTGGTGAACGCCGCCGGTTGCGGGGCCGTGCTCAAGGACTACGGATACCTGCTGCGCGACGATCCCCAGTATCGCGACCGTGCCATTGCATTTTCCGCCAAATGTAAAGACGTATCCGAGGTGCTGGCGGAGTTGGAACCGCGCGCCCCGCGGCATCCGGTGGCGTTGCGGGTCGCTTTCCACGATCCCTGCCACCTGCAGCACGCCCAGGGACTGCGCGAACAGCCGCGCGCCATGCTGCGGACCATCCCCGGACTGGAATTGTTGGAGCTTTCCGAGGCTGCGCTCTGCTGCGGCTCGGCCGGTCTCTACGGTCTGGTGCAGCAGGAGACGGCCCACCAACTGGGCCAGCGCAAGGTGGAGAGGATTATCGCGACGCCGGCTCAGGCGGTGGCGACCGGCAATCCTGGATGCCAGTTGCAAATCAGGGCAATGCTGAATGAAGCGGGACATCCCTTACCGGTGATGCATTACATGGAGTTGCTTGACGCTTCCATCTCTGGCACCGAACTGCCGGGGAAACGCAGCTAGCACTTAGTTGGCAGGACTGAAAGATTACTGGCGGAGAGGGAGGGATTCGAACCCCCGATACCCGTCAAGGTATGGCCGCTTTCGAGGCGGCTCGTTTCAACCACTCACGCACCTCTCCGCATCAACCGCAACCGAATTGTAGGTCCTTCTGCCTCGGTCTTCGACGGGCGACAAGACCGGGGCAGCGCTTCCAGTTTAGCAAATGCGCTGCTGAGCGTCATGCTGCGCCGCGCGGTGTCAGGGCTTTCTTAGAGCTGCTCGCTCGCCGGCACCGGGCGTCGGGTTTCGGTAAGGTTACCCCAAACGCTATGCGGGTTCACGCGGCACCTTACGCAATCTTTCTGCCACAATTCTCCACCACGTTAGTGTAACCTTGCAAGATGCGAGCTTCCGCTGAGGTAGCACCAACAAGGCTTGCGGGACTACACTTTCATTGTGAAACGAAAGATTCTGATCACCTTGGTGGTGTTAGCGGCAGGCTTAGTGACGCTCCTCGCCTATGACAGTGGGGCCGAGATGGTTCAAAATACCCTGGGCGTTCTCCATTTCCATGCGTCGAAGTTCGTTTCATTCGCCCTCTCATCATTAGGAGTACAGGGAGTAGGGATCATCCTCATGGTCGTTGTTATCGCGGTGGCGGTGATTGTCTTCCGCGCAAAGGACGAGGATACCATCTAGTTTTTCGCTCTCTGTTCTCGCCACCTGCGTCGCACGAGTGTGCGAGAGTCAGATGAACGCTTGGGGTCGAACGAACTCATCCCGGAACACTTGACTGACTCACGAAGGAAGAACACGTTGAAATAGTGTTTGCGCTTTGAAGGAGCGACGCTCTGACGAGAAATTTGGCAAGGTGCCAGTGCAGTGGAGAAAATTAATGAGTCCCTTCACCGGGGTCCCCGACAAGCGCCCCCGCCGTGGCGGGCTTGTTGGGGTGGTTGAGGGACGACACAGTTCTCACACACCCTCGCGAGTCCTGGGTTGGCGTTATTAAGTGCGACGAGTCCGGCAGGACGCCACAGCAACCGCCGTCACCTTCCTCCATGCCGTCGGGATTATTTACGGCCGGAGCGCCGTCCCTGAAGGGACTCGGATCATTCACAACGCTGGGTGCCCCATCCTTTGCGCCTGACTTTGGCGCAAAGGGTGGGAGACAACAGTCTCAAATCGCCTCTCTGACAATGTCGGCGGTGTCAAGCACTTTTCGAGCACACCACGGCATGCGCTCGGAAGAAGAGCGCCATTTCGCTCTAAAGGAAAAAATGCCCAATCCAACCAAGGCTCGC
>JBEKNL010000018.1:0-66687 GCA_049522855.1 Candidatus Korobacteraceae bacterium | reverse complement strand
ATCTGCTGGTCTGTCACCATTCGGAAAGCGCTCTCCTGGAACGCTTTCCCAATGGTCTCAACTTACTTCAGATAGGGAGAAATAATTGTCGCCGGCCAGGAACTTTAATTTTCGCTGATCACCTTCGGCAGTTCTTTGTCCTGGCCGAAGCCTATTTCACAATCCTGCCGATATGGGTATTGCATACCCACGTCTTCGAATGCTTTGACTACACACCCTACCTGACCATCACGTCCCCAACCAAGCGTTGTGCAAAGTCGAACCTGTGCGCAGCCCTGGGGGTGTTAGTTCCACGCCCCTGGAAGACCCAGTCAGTGTCGGTGGCCGCCCTGGCTCGCAAGATCGAGAAGGAACACTGCTCGATGCTGCTCGACGAAGCCGACCAGGCCTTCAAGGGTCCCGCCGAATACACAAGCGCCCTGCAAGGGGTGCTCAACTCGGGATTCGAGCAAGGCGGAACCTATTCCCGCTGCGTTGGAGAGGGAACATCGATGGAGTCCAAGGACTTCTCGACCTTCTGCCCGAAGGTAATAGCCGGCATTAAACGCCTACCTGACACAGTCACGGACCGCTCGATTCCCCTTCGAATCCAGCGTAAGGGCAAAGAGCAGGTTGAACGCTTCCGGTCCCGAAAGTACAAGCCAGAGGGTGCGGTTATCAAGAAGCAGGCCGAAACCTGGGCGGCGAGGGTTCGTGCAGACATAGCCTTCCACCAGCCGCAGACCATTGAAGAACTCAACGATCGAGCCTGGGACGTCTGTGAGCCCCTCATGGCAATCGCGGAAACCATCGGCCAGGGATGGGACGTCAAGCTCCGGGCAGCACTGCTGAAAACCTTCGGTTCTGAGTCCGCCGAAGATGATGACTACGGCATCCTTCTTCTCCGCGACACCAGAGACATCAAGCAATCGGTAGGTGATGCGGACAAGATATTCTCTGCCGACCTTGTTTCTCGGCTCAAAGCAATTGAGACATCCCCCTGGGCCGACTGGAATGGCGGCAAGGGTCTGTCCACCAACGCGCTTCGTCGGATGCTGGGGGGGTTCGAGATTCACCCTCGGGGGACTATTCGGGAGGGCGACAGGACGGCCAAAGGCTACCTCTGGGAGTCGTTCAAGGATCCCTGGGACCGGTACTTAGTGTCCCCACCCCTCTCTGACGATATTGAAACGTCACAACCGTCACAACTCAATAATGACGCGGGTTTGGGGCCACTTTTTCAAACGTCACAAGAGCCCTTTGTGACGGATGAAAAAAGGGGCTCGGTGCCGCATCAACAAAGGGTTGTGACGAATGTGACGGATGAAAACCCCCCGGAACGGTTGGGGACATCGAATAACGGTCCCGAAGGTGACGTACCCGACACCTTGGAGGGGGCTATATGACCGCGACGAAGGTCATCGAGGCCATCGAATCCGTGGGTGGCCGGCTCTGGCTGGACGGGGAATCCTGTCGCTACAAGATACCTCGAGAAGCGGAGCACTTACTGCCGGAACTTCGCGCCCATCGGGAGGAGGTTTGCCGGCTTCTAGCCGAGCGCGAAGTGGGGCCTGCTTGCCGATGCGCGAAGTGGGACTTTCCCCACATCCATAGCCAAGACGATCGGGAGAGGGCAATACGGGCGTGGAACAGGGACTCGAAGTGGAAGATCCAGTGAATAAGCGGCCAAACGGCGGACAGTGGCATGTAGCTGATTAACCGGTAAGGACTTGCGAAGGCACGTCCGGTGAAATACCCAATGCGCAATGCTCTAGAACTCGTACTAATGGCCGCCCAAGAGATGCCGAGGGATGAATTGCCCCTGCTCCTGGGTGAACTCGAACAGGTCCGCTGTATAGCCTTGGCGCGGCTGACGTCAGCGCCGGTCGCGCCCCAAGAGTCGGATGAGATGCTTGACCCTGCAGAAGCGGGGCGCCGCCTGGGTGTGAGCAAGGATTATCTTTATCGGCATCATCGGGACTTCGCCTTCACTCGGCGTGTGGGACGCAAATTATTGTTCTCCTCTGCGGGAATCGAAAAGCATATTCGGCAAGCAAATGTATTGACGCCAAGACGTCAACAGCACTAAACTGGCCTCAGTCGTGCATGCACGGCTCAGGAGACAACAATGACGAAGCAAGAGAAACGAGACGAGAAAACTGCCAGGATGACATTGCGACTACCGCAAGAATTGTCTCGGCAGGTCAAACATGCAGCCATCGACGCCAACTGCACCCAACAAGAGTTAGTTACACGCGCAATCCGAGCCTACTTTGCGAAGGAAGGCCACAAATGAAAAATGAAGCAGAAGGCAAGCCGGCCATCAAAAGCCCTGGCCGCGTGTTCCAGCGCAAAGGCAGTTCGTACTGGTGGATTGGTTACTCGCTCGACGGGCAGGAGTTTAGAGAATCGACCCACACCGCTGATCTGCGGCAGGCCGAGAAGTTCCTGAAACACCGCTTGCGCCAAGTCGGCGCGGCACAGCTTCGCGTTGCCGAATTCATTACTCCGCGCATGGAGAAGGTGCGTGTCTCCGAATTGCTCGACGGGCTCGCAGACGACTACCAACTGCGCGGCAAGGACAGCCCGCAATTCCGAAGCAACTTGAAGTATGTTCGCGAAGCCTTCGGACATTGGCGCGCCCTGGCGCTCACAGCCGAAAAGGTAGATGAGTACATCAAAGAACGGCTTGAAGCAAACTCGCAGCCTGCAACGATCAACCGGCGCTTGCAACTGCTCAAGCAAGCCTACAAGAAGGCAATTGAACGCAAGCACCTCTCGAAAGTGCCCCTCATAAGGCACCTCTCAGAGGAAGGCAACACTAGGCAAGGCTTCTTTTCCGAAGCCGACTTCCGGGAGGTGTTGCAGGGCCTGCCCGAATACTTGCAGGATTTCTGCTTATTCGGCTACCTGGTCGGTTGGCGCAAGAATGAGTGCGCCACACTCGACTGGGAAGACGTGGACGGCGACACCATCCGGCTCAAGGGCATCAATTCGAAGAACGGCAAGCCCCGCATGACCGTACTCACGGGCGAGCTGGTGGAGTTGATGGAACGCCGCAAGGCAGCGCGGGCGATAAAGAAAGCCTCGGGTGACATTAGGCTTTCCGCGTTGGTGTTCCATCGCGAGGGGCAGCCCATCGGAGACATTCGCAAGGCATGGCAAACGGCGTGTGTCGCTGCGGGTGTGGGCAAATTCGTTTGCCGTCAGTGTGAACAACCTGCAAACGGTCACAAGTGCGAGGTGTGCGGCGGCGACGTTCGCTACGTGGGGCGCATCTTTCACGACCTGCGACGAACTGCGGTGCGAAACATGGTGCGCGCCGGAGTCCGCGAAACAGCTGCCATGAGCATCAGCGGGCACCGAACGCGCAGTATCTTCGACCGCTACAATATTGTGTCCGAAGATGATCTGCGGGACGCGATGGAAAAAACGCAAGCTCACTTGAAGGGCGCTCGAAAGCAGGAACAGCCGACCGTCATCACCAAGTCAGCAGCCAAGAAGTAGGCTAGGAAATGTTGGGTTTAGTGGAAACACGGACAAAACACGGACATTCTGCAAGAGAGAACGGGATCGCGTTTCCCAGTCACGCTGTAAACGATTGCATTTGCAAAAGGTTTATGGCGCGCCCTGAGAGATTCGAACTCCCGGCCTTCTGGTTCGTAGCCAGACGCTCTATCCAGCTGAGCTAAGGGCGCGTGTTGGTAATTATAACAAAGCAAAGAAAGTTCAGAACGCCAAAATATTGGCTTCCCCCCGACTGTCCGTGTTCTGTCCGTGAATCACTGCACACGCTCCGACACCACGCCACGCTGCTCCTGCTGTTCGGCTGCGCGGAAGTCAGCGGTACGTCTGAGCGCCGCACGCTGGTCGGTGTCCGAGATGATGGCATACCGCTTCAGCATGGAATCGGTTTCGTGCCCAGAGATCGTCATCGCCACATGCGGAGCAACCCCAGCGCGAATCATGTCCCTCACGCCCGAGCGCCGGAGATCATGAAATAAACGGTCGGGAACCCCAGCCATGCGGCAAGCTGTGACCCATGCTTTCCTCAGATCGGTGATGGCATGGCCACCATGATGGAAAACCAATGGCCCTTGTTGCTGTGACTGGCGGCGGGCAATCAGCTCGGCGAGTTCCCCTTCCAGTGCCAGCGAGCGCGCCTTTCGTGACTTGCTGTGTTCGGCGCGCAAGCGGATGGTATCTCCTTCCACATCGCTCCAAGTTAGTGAGAGAATCTCTCCCCGTCGCCACGAACTCAGAAAGGCGAACAGGACAAGGTCCTGAAGATACTGGGGCAGGTTGTCAACGATGCGTTCGAGTTCTGTGCGGCTCACGAAGCCTTGGCGAGCGTTGCCCGTCTCGCTAAGCCGCTCGATATTCGGTCGGGTCGCAAGCACGCGGTTGCGGATTGCCAAGTTGAACGCCTGCGAAAGCAATTGTGAGTAGCGGTTGCAAGTGGCGCACGCGTAGCCCTGAGAGCGCAATTCGTTAATCCAGCGCGTTACGTTATGCGCGGTGAGACTGGCGGCCCGCTGTTGGCCGAAATGCTTCCGCACAACTGCCAAGTTGCTGATGAACTGCTTGGAGTCCTTCCCACGCGAACGGTAGTTTTCCGCGAGCGCATCGCACAGCTCGTCAATTTTGACTCGCTCCTGATGCGGGCTGACGAACGGTCGAGCGTCGATTCTGTCCGCGCCGACCTCCATTAGTTTGCGGTCCAAGAACTTCTGTGCCTTCTTCTCGTCACTCTCGCCAGTGCTCTGACGGTGTTCTTCTCCTCGCAGGAAGTACGCGCACCACAAGAATCGGGTGTCTGGGCGAGAGTAAATGCGTCCGTTGCCACGGGTTTTCATTGCCGTCCCCCTTTCTGCTTTAGGTACGCTTCAAGCGCCCGCATAATGACTTCCTGTAACGCCTGCCCATCGTCGATTCCGCGATGCTTTGCGGCATTCAGCAACGACTGCGGCAAACGCACGGTCGTTCTGATAATCGGGTCAGTGTCAATCCGCCGTTTCGTCATACTTTCAGCCTCTTGTCGGGGCTCCGACAGCTCAAATATAGATTCTTGCTGCTTTGCTGTCAATACGTACCTGCTGTTTTATGTATTTCTCGATTCCCAAGGCGGAAAATAGAAGCCGCCGTCCAACACGTCTGGTGAACGAAAAGTCGCGGTGATTGCGATACAGAAAATCTTTGCTGATGCCGAGGCGTTGGGCGGCCTCTGCGGTGTTCAGCAGTTCATCGGATTGTTGTGGAGTGAGGGTGGGAGCGGTCAGACGAGCCATTGCCGTGCAACGGATTTCCTCCAGCTCGCCGAGCAGACGAGGCAGCTCCTCGGCTGGGAGTTCCTTGGCCGCCGTCAGCACGTATTGCAGCTCGGCTCGCATCCGTTCAGTTATCCACGTTCCCACGCGTTCGAGACGCTATCGGGACATCTGCTATTTCTGACAGTCATCGTTTCAATCACTTAGATATGTATTGCGGTTGCGCTAACCGCCGCTCAGTAGGTTCAAGTGAATAACCGTTGGCGAGTCTGCCTCTCGTTCCACGCCTACAGACTCCATGCTGCCGTACTTAAAGCTGCGTCCTTTGGCGTACACATGCACAGTTTTGTCGCTCGTGATTACTTTTGTCACGAGTGGGCGACTGGCGACTGCGAGCTTATCGCCCGCCCGAATCTCGCAGGCACGTACTGTAATCAGCGCCATTGTCATTCATCCTTGCCGAGGCGGAGCCAGCGGTTCCGCGCTGACCCCAGCCCTCGGAGTAGTTGTGCTTCTCGTCGAAATCTCACTACCCAAACTTTTCATCTGCGCTTTTGCCGTGCATTGAGCAGGTACGAGAAAAACGAACTAAGGGGAGCTTTCCTCGTTTATCTCGTATTCCTGATGACTGTGTCGCGCCACAATGGCCTTCCAGACCTCTGCTGGTCTGCCCTTAGTGTCATGTTGCTCAACTCCCGCTAAACCATGTGACTGGAGTACCCCCAGCGCTCTTCCGATTTCGCCGCTGGACTTGTTCCGCTTGAAGTGGTCTGTGATCTCATTCCGAGTAATCCCTTCCGCGCTGCCGCGCAGCAGGTTAAGAATCTCGTCGGCGGTTGGGTCGCCCACGCTATCGCCGAAGATGAATCGGGACGAGGCCTCGCAATAATTCCAAGCTGCAAGTGCAGCGCGCAGGTGTGGCACGGTGATGTCGGCAGATCGGTCGAGCAGAGCATAGAGCATGGCTAGGCGCACCGTTTGGGCCTCTGCTCGCGCTGTGATCGCACCCAAGAGGCCGGTGCGGCCCTCGCTCAGCTTGGGATAGACCTGTACCCAATCTGCGCGGGCGTCGGGAGCAAATTCAACGCGCTCAACTCTGCGGGCAAATTCAATTGCCTGTCTCAATCTGGTCGCCAGCTCGTTGAGTGCCTCTTCATCCGCTGCGCCGCCAAACGGAAGGCACTTTGATCGAGCAGCGCAGACCCAAAGAAAGCGATTTGCGAAGCCGTTTGCCATATCGGTCGAGCTGAGCTGCCGTTGCAGTTCAGCAACCGTAATGTGGGCGAGAATTGAGGTGTGCGGCTCCTTACATACGGCTTTCGCATTCTTGGCGAGTACGCGCAGCGGTCCGCCACCCCATGCGAGCCGGACGATTGCTGAAAGGGTGTTCCCCTCTCTGCCAGCAGCCTGTAGCGCCTGCGATAGTTCGCTCTCCATAACGAGCAGGCGCTTGTCCTCGACGCCGTTCTTCATCGGCCTGTGGCTTCTCGCGGGCTTGCCGTTGCTGGCCATTATATTGGCGGTCTAGAGAGATCGGCTTCGCGAAACGATCTAATCCCCACCTGCTCGGAAATCATCCTGCTTGACAGGTTTTCCCCATTAAGTTCTGGGCAAGTAAATGGCTATATCCTGATTGTTTTGTAGTTGAAGAAGATATATCTTCCCAAGCATGAAGCTTCTCGTAGTCGGCAGCTGCACTGGGGAGAAGGATATTCGCGATTGTCCGTATCGCCTCACGGAAGCCGACTTCGATGACGCGGCTGTTCTGCGGCGTCGGGAATCCGAACTCGCGAAGTGGGCATTACCCGCTGCACGGCTCTATACAGGCTGGCAGCACCGATACATGATGAACGGGATTGACGCGCTTCGTAGCACACTTGTGTCGTTGTCATGTTCGGTGAAAATAATCTCTGCTGGGTACGGTCTTGTAGACGAGAGACAGTTCATCATTCCCTACGAAGTCACATTTCAAGGCCAGTCTTCCAAACGGATTCGTGAACGTGCAGAACGCCTTGGAATCCCGAAGGCTGTGCGAGCCGCGATTCAGGGGTATGAGTGCGTGATGTTCCTGCTCGGCAACGAGTATCTGCTGAGCATTTCTCTGCCTCTCAGCTCCACTCCCAACCAACGGTTCGTGTTCTTCACCTCCAAAACTCGGCTTCCGTTCGACCCTTCCTCCACAGTCGTTCCAGCAGGACGAGCAGAAACGCGTTTCGGGGCCGGAATAGTTGCGCTGAAGGGGAAAATGTTCGAGCATTTTGCCATTGGGCTATGCCGTCGTCCAGAGACATGGAACAGCGTATGTTCCGACGAAACGCCAAGTACTGTTTTGAAGCTGATTGAGACTGGTCAGAGGGAGTCATGGACCGCAAGGACGACCTGAACAGGTTCTACGAAATTCTCGGCAACTTGCGTCAGAGAGTCGGCGGTTGTCGTTACCTGCGTAACTGCACGGGGAAAAGCGGTTGGCCGGAGCGGGGTGTCTACCTATTCTTCGAGAACCATGAAACTCGCAACGACGGTAGCACCTTGCGAGTGACGCGAGTTGGCACGCACGCGATTACGGCTACCTCCAGAACCACTCTTTGGAATCGTCTGCATACGCATCGGGGCCACTCGGACGGTGGCGGTAACCATCGCGCCTCAATTTTTAGGAAGCGGGTTGGGGAAGCCCTGCTGCAAGTGCGGAACTATCCAGACCAAACTCACCACACATGGTTAATGGGCAACAGCGCTGCGAAATCCGTGCGCATCTCCGAGAGCGGGCTGGAGCACGAGGTGAGCAAGTATATAGGCGATATGCCATTCTTATGGCTGGAGGTCAACGATGCGCCGAGCCGGACTAGCCGGAGAGCCTATATGGAGCGCAACTGCATAAGACTGTTGAGCAGTTTCGGCAAAGAACCCATCGATGCTCCTTCGGCGAACTGGCTCGGCAACTATTCTTTTGAGCCGACAATTCGACAGTCTGGACTTTGGAACACCAATCACGTGGACGAGCAGTGCGACTCAGATTTTCTGGAAGTGTTAGCCAATTTCGTTGGCGATAGATGCCCTCTGTGATGTTAGCGGTAAGTTCAGTTCTTGTTCCGCGTTGACTCGGCGGTGACTGTCGGATACAGTGTGGCCATCCAAGATCATCCCTCGCATGGCGGAAGCAAGCGAGGTCACGTGGCAATGGCGAACCCTGAACATCTCGAAATCCTCAAGCAAGGCGTTGAGCAGCAGCCCCGCCGAGTTCACCCTTGATAGAATGCTGCCGAAAAGGAGCAGCACGTGCCTATGGGTTTGCGCAACCAAATTGGACCCGACGCACCGTACCTCATCTATACAGACCATAAGGGCTGCCACCCCGTCGCTGGAAAGTGCTCAGCTTGTCCGGCAACATTTGAGCTTCGCTCTGGGCTGCCCTGCGACGAGGAAAGCAGCCGTGCTATTTGGGATGAGTTCGCAGAGCACGTGCAGAAGCGCCATAAACGCGAGCATATTTTACTGCAACACGTGTCGCCGTAAGACTCCCCACTCTCGTCTCAAGCGGATTGGGCACACAGAAACAGTCGAAGGTGAACAACTCTGGGAAAGGTATTTTGACATGCTCCAATGCCGTGGGTGCGAAGAAGTTGTTCTTCGCCGAATGTTTCATTACCTAGAGGCCTCCGGCTATCCTCCATTTTGCTGGGACGTGCGTTATTTTCCGCCTGCAATGTTCCGCAAATCACCAGAATGGCACGAAAAACTCCCAGAGGAATTCAGGTCTTTGCTGTACGAGCTTTACAGATCGCTCGACAGCGAAAGCCTATGGTTACCCCTAGTGGGAGCGAGGACATTGGTTGACATGTTGATGCGCGAAAAAGTCGGTGACATCGGCGGCTTCAAAGCAAAACTCAAGAAACTAGAGGAAGCCGGTTATCTCAGTTCGCACGGCCGCGAAGTGTTAGAGTCGGCCCTTGAGCTGGGAAGTGCAGCCGCGCATCGAGGGTATGCTGCAAGCGCCTCTGACGTTCAGTCCGTGATGGACATCGTGGAACACATGCTCCAAGCTGTTTACGTATTCCCTGAGGTTGCTCAGAGATTAAAAGATGCCACTCCTCCGAGAGTTAATCCGAAAGCGCAGCCGTAGCCAGCATAATTGCTCGCAAACAACAGACGTGAGTAGAGGACGGGAGAACCCAAAGCGGCATCGATAGTCACGGCGGGTGTGAAATTGCTGCAGGCGTTTGGGAATCTTCTCAAGACGGCCAGATGATCTCCTGATGCGTCACAGCCCGTGGGGTCACGGGCTGTGCTCTTTTGTTGAGGAGCGATCAGGGGCGTCGGCTGTGGTAGCATCGCCCTATGGATTCCCATCCGACTGGCCTCACCTTCCTCCACCGCATTGACAAGACTGGAATCGTTGGATCATCCGTCTGCTTGAAGTGCTTTGTGACTGTCTCCCATACAGGGGGCAATTTCTCGCTAACCCCACAAGAATTGCGGGAGATCGAATCCGCTCACTTCTGCGAGCAATAGCAAACGACGATCCAGACCTGAAATTCAATCTGAGTCAGCATGGGCCATGCCATCAGCGACAAACCGAACACAGCCATTTCAACGTCAGCTGCCCTTTAAGACCATCCTGTTTGCATCATCCTGTATTCCCGATTCACCTCACATGCCCATACTTCGAGGTCGAGCCGCTCTTAGCTTTCTCCATTTACACTATAGTAAACATGATGCCTATTTCAAATTGATTGCGTAAGTTACTTATAATCATAATGTTATATTTGGCACAGTGGATAATCTATGCTTAATATACCGCAGCGTGATATATTCCAACCATTGATTCAGATGCGCAAGTAGTGTGGAGGAAGCAATGGTAAACGAAGTTGAAGTACCTCCGCGAGCGGAGCAGGACACTGATGCGAAAATCGGGGTTGAAGGCGAATTGAAGAGCATGGGCGACATCGCAAAGGCGTTGGACGCTCTTTCGGCGGACACTGCGGCGCTCGGCCGTGTTCTCACGTGGGTGAATCAACGCTACGGAACAACTCTGCCGAATCGGGCCACAGGGACAGGGCGGGAACAAATCAGACAGAACGGAAATCAGAAACCAGCCGCAGATGCTACAAGCGAAAACAAATTGCAGTATGACAGTCTGGCCGATCTGTTCGCGGCGGCAAACCCGACAACCGAGGCGGACAAGGCGCTTGTTGTCGCTTACTGGTTTCAAGTGCATCAGAACCAGCTGGACTGGACTGGTTACACAGTTCATAGTGAGCTGAAGCATCTCGGGCACGGAGTTAGCAACATCACTGTTGCCATCGAGTCACTCATTGGGCAAAAGCCGCAACTTGCTCTCCAAACTCGGAAGAGTGGAAAATCGAAGCAGGCCCGCAAGCTACACAGATTGACTGCTGAAGGACTGAAGCGTGTTCGACAGATGGTTGCCCCAACTGTTGGAGGAGATCAACCCGTTTAAAGTAGGCGGCCAATATGAAGACAAAGATTAACGAATTTCTTGACCTCTTCCCGAGTTTCCACGCCTTACCGCAGACAGCGCAGATGGTGAGAATTGCCTTCTTCCACACTGTCGAAGAAGGCCGTGAGTCGATCAATAAAGAGGAATTGGAGCGCCTATTTCGACTTGCGGAGCTGCCGAGTCCCGCAAACCTGCCCGACCAACTGAGATATTTGTCAGGCAAGGGCGCGAAACTCATCAACAACAGGGGGGAGTTTAGTCTCCGGCCTTGGGCGCGACTTAGTGGGAAACGGTGACTAATTTCCGCGAATCCGGATGGCACCACTTTAGTGTCTCTAGTAAATTTTTCCCGATACCCGGAAAGTTCTACAGTATCGCCCAAATTGGGAACCCCGCAACCCCTTTAGTTTCACTGGCCATCCTTTGGCAGGCCGGATGCTCTATACACCAACAGACGAAGTGGCGCAATAAGGGGCCGCTCGGAAGGGAATTTCGGCCAGAGTTCCTTTCAACGAGCGGCCCCTCAAATTTAAGCCTCTCCCGAACATCAACCACGCTGTGTGACCGACCATTAGAACGCCTAAAAGGCGTTCTCCGCAAGTGCCCAGACCGGGCAAAAGGGCGAAGTGCTCCCCTTCCATCGCGCTTCGCCTTTTGTGTTTGAATCTGGCGCGCCTTGGTTTACACCAGCGCCAGCTTTTCGCGAATGTCAAGTCCGGCACTGCGCAGCAGCTTTTCCACACTGGACTCGTTCAGGCGCGTGGCGTCGTATTCCACCCGGATGGTCCGTTCCCGCTCATTAAACCGCACCCGGCGAATGCCGTAGACATCGCTTACTTGTCCCAGCGCGCCCATTTCCATCTCACCCGGCGACATTCCATAGCGAAACAAAACTTCGACTGCAGTCATCGAACCGCCCTCGCGCAAACGTGCAATGATGATACGGAGAACTGAAAACTTCTTCCGCATCTAGAATAGCTGTCGGTTAGAAGTTTCGGCCTTCGCACCGAATCCGCAACCAATATAGAGCATCGCTGCGTCAATGAACAGCGCGAGCACATCTATCGGGAGAGGAAGGGAATGAACCGACCCGAGGATAGCTTCGAGAACCGGATTATCGATGTTTCGGTAATCGATCCCGTCTGTGGGATGGCGGTGAATCCGCTCGAAGCTCGTGGTAAGGCGCAGTACGAAGGGCAGACCTACTATTTCTGCTCGCCCGGCTGCATGCACAAGTTTGTGTCGTCGCCAGGCAAGCACCTCTCGGCGCCTCGGGAAGCTCAAAGCGAAGCTCCGGCGCCGCCAAGCGCAGCCAGGAAGCTGGACAAAGATCCGGTTTGCGGCATGAGTGTCGATGCTTCGAAGGCCGCCGCTTCGGTGGAGTACGAGGGCAAGCTGTATCACTTCTGCTCGCGTGGCTGTGCGGAGAAATTCAAAGATTATCCGGAGAAATATCTCTCCCCCAACTACAAGCCCGGTGGCATGCCCGCGATGGTTCAAATCGGTGCCGCCCCGGTGCAGATTGGCGCCGCCCGCAATCGGGAGCAGGACCTGGTTTGCGGGATGAGTGTCGACCCGGCTAAAGCCGCAGCGACTGCGGTGCATCAAGGCAAAGCCTATTACTTCTGCAGTCGAGGATGCAGCGAGAAATTCAAAGCTGATCCTGAGAAGTACGTTTCGCAAAGCGAAGCTCCGAAAATCACCGCCGTGGATGCGGTGGAGCAGAGCAAGACCGCAGCCGCTCCATCGGGAACAACCTACGTGTGTCCCATGGATCCCGAAGTCCGCCAAGCGCGGTCCGGAGCATGTCCCAAGTGCGGCATGGCGCTGGAGCCCGACGTCCCCCTGGCCGCGACCAGGACCCAGTGGACCTGCCCCATGCATCCGGAGATCATTCGCGACGGGCCCGGTGCGTGTCCGATCTGCGGCATGGCGCTGGAACCGAAGACGGTCACCAGTGCGCAGGAAGAGAATCCCGAACTGCGCGACATGACGCGGCGCTTCTGGACCAGCGTGCTGCTCGGTGTTCCCCTGGTTGCCTACGCGATGCTGCGCATGGGGCCACTCGCGCACGTGTTCACGCCCCGTGTCGGTACGTGGATTGAGTTTGCGCTGGCAACGCCCATCGTGTGGTGGTGCGGCTGGCCTTTCTTCGTGCGCGGCTGGGCGTCTGTCAAGTTCCGCAGCCCGAACATGTTCACGCTGATCGCCATGGGCGTTGGCGTGGCATACAGCTACAGCGCGGTCGCCACGATTGGTCCGCAAATCTTCCCGCCCTCCATGCGCGGCATGCATGGCCAGCCGGAAGTGTACTTCGAGGCCGCGGCGGCAATCATTGCGCTTGTGCTGTTGGGGCAGGTCTTGGAACTGCGCGCCCGCAGCCGCACCAGCAGCGCCATCCGCGCACTGCTCGACCTCTCCCCGAAGCTGGCACGCATCATGCGCGACGATGGCAGCGAATACGACGTCCCGCTGGAGCAGGTGAAGGTTGGAGACAAGTTGCGGGTGCGACCGGGCGAGAAGATTCCGGTGGACGGCATCGTGCTCGACGGTCTCAGCTCGGTTGACGAGTCGATGGTGACCGGCGAAGCCATGCCGGTGGAAAAACGTGCTGGCGACAAGGTTGTTGGCGCAACTGTGAACGGTACCGGCTGGCTGCTGATGCGCGCCGAGCGCGTGGGCAGCGAAACTCTGCTGGCGCAGATCGTGCAGATGGTGAGCAACGCGCAACGCAGCCGCGCACCGATTCAGCGGCTGGCCGACAAGGTTGCGGCCTGGTTTGTTCCCACGGTGCTGACGGCGGCCGTGATCACATTTGTGGCATGGCTCATCGTGGGACCGGAGCCGCGGCTGGCCAACGCCATCGTGAATGCCGTCGCGGTGCTGATTATCGCTTGTCCGTGTGCGCTGGGTCTGGCGACACCGATGGCAATCATGGTCGGTACGGGCCGCGGCGCGCGCGCCGGCATTCTCATCAAGAACGCCGAGGCTCTGGAGACGCTACAGAAAGTTGACACCCTGGTGCTCGATAAAACCGGCACGCTCACTCAGGGCAAGCCGGAGCTGATGTCGGTGGTCGCCGTCGGCGGCGAGACCGAGGACCGCGTTGTGCGGCTGGCGGCCAGCCTGGAGCAGGGAAGCGAACATCCGCTGGCGGCGGCGATGGTCGAGGCTGCCCAAGCCAACCGCCTGCATTTGATGCCCGCGGAGGAATTCCGATCGCTCACTGGGCGCGGTGTGGCGGGCCGAGTCGGTGGCCATGAAGTGGCGGCCGGAAATGAGGCTCTGCTGCTAGAGCTGGAAGTCGATACCGAGGAACTGAAGCCCAAGGCGGACGCCATGCGCCAGGATGGCCACACGGTGGTCTTCGTCGTTGTGGATGGCCGCATCGCAGGGCTGCTGGGCATTGCCGATCCGGTGAAGCCCGAGGCGGCGCAAGCGATCCGCGATTTGCGAAGAGAAGGCTTGCGCGTAGTCATGCTGACGGGCGACAGTCAGTCCACGGCAGAGGCGGTCGCAAGGAAACTCGGCATCACTGACTTTGAAGCCGGAGTGCTGCCCAACCACAAGGCCGATGCGGTGAAGAAGCTGCAAGGACAGGGAAGAGTGGTCGCGATGGCGGGCGACGGCATCAACGACGCGCCCGCCCTGGCGCAGGCGCAGGTTGGCATTGCGATGGGCACGGGCACAGACGTTGCCATGGAAAGCGCCGGCATCACGCTGCTGAAAGGCGATCTGGCAGCGCTGGTACGCGCCCGCCGGCTGAGCCGCGCCGTGATGCGCAACATTCGCGAAAACTTGTTCTTCGCATTTATCTACAACTCGCTGGGCGTGCCGATCGCGGCTGGCATTCTGTATCCCAAGTTCGGCATTCTGCTGAGCCCGATCTTCGCCGCGGCCGCCATGAGCTTCAGCTCAGTGTCGGTGATCAGCAATGCGCTGAGGTTAAGAAGGGTGAAGTTGTGAGCGGGCGCTCTTCAGGTCCGATGTACCCTGGCGTTAACTGCTTCCTTCGCTGAGCGCACGGCGTCTCGCATATCCTTCATCGCCGCGTCCAGTCGTTGTATTCTTTCCCAAAGACCCCACCCCATGTATCCCACCGTTCCCGCAAAGAGCCCCGCCAGAAGCGCTAGAAGCAAAGGCTCAACCTGTCCAGGGTGCTGCGGCGCGAACTGATCAGCTGCAACAAGGTCGATGCCCTTCTCGACCATTTCTATTTTTGGGGTTTCCCTGCTATCAGTTGCCAAGACAACTGCGAACGGGCCTGTGCCAGCTTTGACCGGCGACATTTGGCAGTTGTATCCCAATGTGAGGGCGTTCTCTGGCTTGTTGGGTATACCAGCCGCCTGCTCCAGTCGCGCGCAAGATAGCTTGTGAAGAGCTGTTGGCAAATCAAGTGTGACTCCGTAAACGTGAACAGCTTTAGAAAAAGTAACCGCAAACTCTGCGCGTTCAGCGAACGGGCCTTGCCGGGGAACTAACTCTACGGTGTGGGCGTATAGCTCTTGAATCGGTTCCGCGCCGATGAGAACCCTCAGGTCAGGAATCAAACCGGTGGCCTGCGGGTCAGCAAGGGCTGTGGATACCACCCGATACGTCACCACCGTGGGTTTGGGCCTGTTGATCCACCATGTAAAAACAGAGCCTCCTAGCCCGCCGAACAAGACACCGACCATGAGGGGAAGAATCCACCGCCATCGACTTGGTTGTTCCTCAGACATTTTGTCACGTGGGCCCGGGCACATCCGGCATGCTACGCGTTCAAATTCGAGCCCTACTGATTACATCTTCTTCAAATAATCCACGATCTCCGGGCTGGTCCACTCCTGCGGGCCGATGAATTTGCGAGCGATCTTGCCATTGCGATCGATCACGAAGGTTTCAGGAAACCCCGTCGTGCCATACAGGCCGTTCGTCTTCTGCCGGGTGTCGCGGACGGTGAGCAGGTCGATGTTGTGGTCGCGGACGAACTGTTTGTACGCGTTGTCGTCGTCGTCCTCGCTAACGGCAAGAATGGTTACCTTGTCGCCAAGCTGCTTCTGTAATTGCACCAGCGAGGGCATCTCCTGAATGCACGGCGGGCACCAGGTTGCCCAGAAGTTGAGCACCACGGGCTTGCCTTGAAATTGATTCAGCGAAACCGTGCGCTGCGAATCGGTGATGGTGAACTGGGGTGCGTCGCTGCCGATGCGCGGCGGATGCGAGCCGCTGTTGCATGCCGCGAGGAACACCAGACAAATGAGGACGATGGGCGAGATGAGACTCTTCACAGAGCTATGATAATCCAAGGCGGCAGCGCTGGCCGCCCACGAAGACTCCGTGCTCACTGCGAGTGCTGGGTGCTGTCTGGTAGTCTTTAATCTCCATGGATCAACCCGAAACCGCTCTCGAGATCTCGGTCATCGTTCCGGCGCGAAACGAAGAGGCCTGTCTGGCCGAATGCTTGCGATCGCTGGTTGGCCAGGCGGGACCTGCCTACGAGGTCATCGTGGTGGACGACCACTCGACCGACGGCACGTGCGCCATCGCTGCGAGCTTTCCGGTGAAGCTGATCGGCGCCGATGAATTGCCGCCCGGCTGGAATGGCAAGTGCAACGCGGCTTGGTGCGGCGCTAAGGCCGCGAAAGGGAAGTGGCTGCTCTTTACCGACGCGGATACCCGGCACGCGCCGGACTCGATCGCGCGCGGCTTGCAGGAGGCGCAAGAGGCTAGCGCGGACATGCTCTCCTATTCACCCAAGCAGGAGGTCCGGGGATTCGCTGAACGGGCGCTGATGCCCGTCATCTTCGCCGAGCTGGCGACGACCTATCCGCCGAAGGAGGTGTGCGATCCGAAGTCGCCGGTGGCCGCTGCCAACGGCCAATACTTGCTCATTCGGCGGGAAGCCTACGACGCGGTGGGCGGCCACGCCGCCGTCGCAACTGCGCTTCTGGAGGATGTTGAGCTGGCCAAACGGCTGAAGGAGGAGGGATTCGCTCTGCGCTTTGGCATGTCCGACGCAGTCAGCACCCGAATGTATCGCAGCTTTCCGCAGATGTGGGAAGGCTGGAGCAAGAACCTGGCGCTGCTGTTCCCCAACCCGCGCAGACTGGCTTTATGGAGGGCCCTTGAGTTTGCCGCCATCGTGGCGATGCTGACGTTTTCGATTGTCTCGTTGATCAAGGGCGACATGATTACCTTCGTTGTCGCGACGGCGGTGAGCGTGCAGTGGCTCTATCTCTTCGGAAAGCGGATCGGACGCGCCCATTTTGACGGGCTGTCAAACGCGCTGGCGTTCTTCGGATTGCCGCTTTTTGCGGTGCTTTTGGTCAACTCCAGCATCTCTCATAAGAAGGGAACAGTTCGCTGGAAGGGACGCGAGTATTCCGGTATGCGAGAAGCTCAACCAGCGGAGGAAGCGGCAGTCGCCGCTGGTAATACGTCGGCACACTAACCCGCATGCACTGCTTCAGGCGTAAGGCCGGCCCAGGAAAACATGGTCTATCTAACCCGTAAGTGTGAGTTTTCGGCGTCGCACTATTATCACAACCCGGAGTTCTCGGTGGAAGAAAACCAGCGCATCTTCGGCAAGTGCGCCAACCTGAATGGCCACGGCCACAACTACACCCTCGAAGTGACGGTGAAAGGCGATGTCGACCCTAAGACCGGCTTTGTGGTTGACCTGAAGAAGCTCAAGGAAATCTTGAACCGCGAAGTACTCGACGCGCTTGATCACCGACATCTGAACAAGGAAGTGCCGGAGTTCCAGCAACAAATTCCTACAACAGAAAACCTTGCCATTGCCATCTGGAATCGTTTGCAAGGCAAGTTGCATGTGGCAAAGCTACATCGCGTGCGCGTGTACGAGTTGCCCGATCTCTTCGTCGATTTCTATGGGGAAGCATGAAGGTCCATCTTACGCGGCGGTATCTGTTTTCGGCATCCCACCGTTTACATTGCGACGGGCTCTCCGAGTCGGGAAACCAGGCGACTTACGGCAAGTGCAATAATCCGCATGGCCACGGGCACAACTACGCACTCGAGGTCACGGTGAGCGGACAAGTCAATCCGCAGACCGGAATGGTATGCAACCTGGTTGATCTGGACGGCGCGGTGCAGCGTGAGGTGTTGGACCGCTTCGATCACGTGAACTTGAATGCGCGTCAAGAATTCGTGGCGACCGTGCCCACCACGGAAAACCTGAGCGAGGTCATCTTCAACATTTTGAAGCAAACCTTCACTGCGGCTCATCTTGAAAAGGTACGGCTCGAAGAGACTATGATGAACAGCTTCGAGTACGCCGGTAGAGCGGAATTACGGGTGTGAGCCCTGGGAGATTGATGAGAGACCTGACAGAAACGCCGACCCTGACCAGCGCCAGCTTCGAGGATCTGGCGCGCGAGATGCTGGTTCGCCTGGGCGAACAGCCTGATCGCGAGGGGTTGCTGAAGACGCCGGAGCGCTACGCGAACGCTCTGCAGTACCTAACCAAAGGCTACGGCGAAGACCCGGAACAAATGCTGAAGGCGGCGTTGTTCAGCGTGGACTACGACGAGATGGTGATCGTGAAGGACATTGAAATGTTCAGCCTTTGCGAGCATCACGTGCTGCCATTCTTCGGCAAGGTACACGTGGCCTACATTCCCAAGGGCAAAGTGATCGGCCTGAGCAAGGTCCCCCGCCTGGTGGAAGTGTTTGCCCGTCGTCTCCAGGTGCAGGAGCGTCTGACCGTGCAAATTGCGGAGACGATTCAAAAAGCGATTCAACCCTTGGGCGTCGGAGTGGTCATCGAGGCGCGCCATCTGTGCATGATGATGCGCGGGGTCGAGAAACAACATTCGGCCACGGTGACGTCGTCCATGCTCGGGGCTTTCCGCGCGCAACAAACCCGCCAGGAATTTCTATCCCTGATCCACGCCAAGAATGGCAACGGGATCTAATCCATGGCTGCGAAGAAGCCGCAGTCTCACAACAAAGCAGGAAGCAGCGCCCAGGCATCGCGGCCGAGCAGGCCTCGCCTTCTCGGCAAGGTAACTGTTGTAACCGGCGGCAGCCGCGGCATCGGCTTCGCCATTGCCCGCACCCTTGCCGCCGAAGGTTGCAGTGTTGTGATTACCGGTCGCGATGGCGCCAAGCTCGCCAAGAGCGCGGCGGAACTCAGGCGGATACTTTCGCAGAGACCACGTGCGCATCACGACAACAGCGCCAAGATCGTCGCCGAGGTTTCCGACGTTCGCGACCCAGATTCAGTCGCGTCGCTTTTCGCCATGGTGAAGCAGCGCTTCAGCCGGCTCGATGTGCTGCTGAACAACGCAGGCATTGCTCAACCGGCAGTTTCCATCGAGCAAACCAGCCTGGAAATATGGCGCGACGCGATCGATACCAACCTCACGGGCTTGTTTCTCTGCACGCGTGCGGCGCTGCCTCTTATGCAGACCGGGGCGACCATCATCAACAACCTCTCGGTCGCGGCCAGGACCGTCTTCCCCAATTTCGCCGCGTACAACGCCTCCAAGCACGGTGCGCTGGGCTTCACCTTGTCTCTGCGCGATGAACTCATCCCCCGCGGCATTCGCGTGGTTGCGCTGATGCCTGGCGCAACCGACACCGATTTGTGGCAGCAATTCTGGCCTGACGCTCCGCGCGAACGCATGATTGACGTGGAGAGCGTCGCCCAAGCCGTGCTCTATGCCGTGCTGCTGCCGCCCAATGCAAATCTGTCCGAGGTGGTGCTGGCGCCCACCGGCGGGGCGCTGTAGCGGCGAGGCCGCTTTTCGCCGTTCGCTCTTCGCTTGCGGGGATCACCTTCGGCTCTCTGGGATCGAATGGCATGGAGACGCAAACGCCAGGTGTTCTACGAGAAGTCGAGAGCGAAAAGCGAATAGCGAAGCTCACAGCCCGTAGTGATAGCGCCGGGTCCGGGCAGGGAAGACCTTAATCAGCAGCATGCCTGCCAGAAAGCCTCCGACGTGGGCCCAGAAGGCGATCCCGCTGGAGTTGCCGGCGTGCGCCGCGATCGAGGTGGCGGCTCCGCTAAGAAACTGCGCGACAAACCAGTAGCCGAGCACGATCCAGGCCGGCAGCCACATGAAGAAGACGAAAAAGAACGGCACCAGGGTCAGCACGCGCGCCCGCGGATACAACAGGAAGTAGGCTCCCATCACCCCGGCAATGGCGCCGCTGGCTCCGACGCTGGGCACGGTCGAGCCAATATTGAACAGAGTGTGCAACAGCGCCGCCGCCACACCGCTGGCAAAGTACAGCACCAGATAAAGCGAGTGGCCGAGGTAATCTTCCACGTTATCGCCGAAGATCCACAACGCCCACATGTTGAAGATGAGGTGCAGCCACGATCCGTGCAGAAACATGGAGGTAAAGATGGGAAGGATGGCCGCCATCGGCGGAACATAGCGCGTACCGAGCTGCGAGACGAGGTCCCAGGGCACGTACCCGTGATTGAACAGCACCACGGTGAATCGCGCGGGAACGACTCCAAGCTGAAAGATTAGCCCATTGGCAGCGAGCGCGTCTTGCTTGCCAAGCCAGTACTCGAAGAGGAACGCGAGCGTGTTCAGCACCAGCAGCGCATAGGTTACGTACGGAGTGCCGATCCGGGGTGCGTCGTCTTTCAGCGGGATCATAGGACGTAGGTCACGCGTAGCGCATGGCAGGGAACTGAATTCCCTTCAAATCCTGCGCGGCAGCCGAGTTCTCGCCGGCGATTTGACCAAACCGCCATTGAACCTACACGATAGCAGAAGGATGCCGCTCAATGGTGTGATCGTGGTGGATAAACCTGCGGGATGGACCTCGCACGATGTGGTGGCGAAAGCACGGCGCATTTTGGGCGAACGCTCCATCGGTCACCTGGGAACCCTGGACCCCATGGCGACCGGAGTCCTTCCTCTGGTGCTGGGGCGGATGACCCGGCTGTGCCAATTCTATTCGTCTTCGGAAAAGGCTTATGAGGGGACAATCCGGCTGGGTTTGGCAACCGACACCTACGACTGCGACGGCGACCCAGCGGGACCACCGCAGCAAGTTAATGTAACACTTGAAGAAATCAGCGCCCTTGCCTCTGGCTTTGTTGGCGTCCTCCAGCAGACTCCGCCGTCGTTTTCCGCTAAGAAGATCAAGGGAGTGCCGGCCTACAAGCTGGCCCGCAAGAAGCAGGAGGTCGAGCTTGAGCCGGCCGAGGTGGAAGTAAAGGAATTTACGGTCCTAGGCCTGAACGGCGACCTGGTCGATTTCCGCTGCCGGGTGTCGTCCGGAACCTATGTTCGCAGCCTGGCCCACGAACTGGGGCAGAAGCTGGGCATCGGGGCCCACCTGGCGAGCCTCCGGCGGACAGAGGTGGCCGAGTTTGCCATCGAGCAGAGCCATACGCTGGACGAAATAGGCGAGGCTGCCGCACAGGGCCGTATCGAGGAGTTGCTAGTCCATCCGCGGCGGGTCCTACCCGAGATTCCATCGGTGACGGCTACCGACGAGGACATTGCCAAAATTCGCCATGGCCGGACTGTGAATCTGCCGGAAATGTCCCGTTCGCGCTTCGTGAAGGTCTTCGCCGGCCAGTCAGAACTGATCTGCATCGCCAGCCGAGTGGCAGGGACGCTGTTCCATCCCAAGGTAGTGCTGTGCGGCTAGGTTGCGGGTGTACACTCTGTCGTACTTTGAAGGGATGCATCTATGGCCGCTGATGAACCCCCGGTATTGCAATTGGAGACCGAGAGACAACCCGGGGCGACCATCGTGCACTGTACCGGCAAGGTGGTGATTGACTCCTGGGCCATGTTCTCAGTGACGGTCCGCGCGCTGATTCCTGAGGGCAAGCCGATCTTCGTGGACCTAGCCAACGTGAGCCTGGTGGACAGTGTCGGCATCGGGACCTTCGTCAGCGTTTGGGCTTCGGCCCGAAAGAACGGCTGCGAACTGAAGTTCATCAATCTGAACGACAGGATCCACGATTTGTTCGAGATCACCCGCTTGCACGGCCTGTTTGGAAGTGACGCCCTCGGCGCTTAAACAACGTGCGTGAGAACCCGTTCTCAGCAGGGTGGAACACGGAAAGAAGCACCCCTAAGTACCCCCTTCCCCCCGGCATTTCTGCATCTTTGTTTTCAATATTTTGCCCGCAAGATATTCATAACACTTGACTTAGGCGCAGCTCTAAGTCTTTGCTGCTCAATATTTTGCGCCATTCCCGCCAAGATATTCTATCTAAAGCAGTTACACGCAAGATATTACGAACAAAGCACTTATCGGGTGCCCAAGGGCTGCCCCATCCTAGCCTTCTTTTGGCTAGGGAACTTAGCCGTTCACGGTCACCGCTGCACAGCGAAGACGGGCATTCGCGGCGCCGGAGACTGACTCCAGCCTTCTCATTCTATTTTGCGGGTATGTGTGGGGCCGAGGAGAAAACGCATTCCGCAGAACGAAGGTAACCACACTCTTCGTGCGGTCATGCCTGAGGGCAAGCCGATCATGGTGGATCTGGCTAACGTGAGCCTGGCGGATAGTGTCGGCATCGGCACCTTCGTCAGCGTATGGGCTTCGGCGCGAAAGAGCGGCTGCGAGCTGAAATTCATCAATCTGAACGAGCAGATCCACGATTTGTTCGAGATCACCCGCTTGCACGGCCTGTTTGGAACCGATGTTCCCAGAACTTAAAACCGTAGGGACGGTCTTCGCCGTTTTACAAACTTCCTAAGGTGGTCGTTGAAGTCGAGGGAAGCGACTCGGGACGCGGCCAGCACCCACGTTATGAGGCCAGTCTTAGCGTAATGTCCGATAATAGATATTATGTTAAGTATTGGGGTTTCTTCCGGCACCGGGCACCGTTTTACTGATTGCGGGAGACCGCGACGCGTAAAATGACGGTTGAGGTTGCTTGACTGAAGCTGTGGGGATCGCAATTGCGATGAGGCCTTTCATCTTTGCCCTCTATTATTTGGTATTTGCGCTTAGCGGCCTGAGCGCGCAGACCCCTGCCTGGCAGCCCTCGCCGGGACATACGCAAGTGCCGATCTGGCCAGGGGCGGTGCCCGATGCGCAGCCTGTCAGGGGGCCGGAGAGTACAGCGACGGATGCTAAGGAGTTGGTCGCTGGCAGGCCGTGGACTTATGTAGGCAACGTCTCGCGGCCTACGATGACGGTCTATTCGCCTACGGGAAAGAATACGGGTGTTGCGGTAGTGGTGTTTCCTGGTGGGGGCTATCAGATTCTGGCCATCGATCTTGAAGGCACGGAAGTCTGTGATTGGCTGACGTCCAAGGGGGTCACTTGTGTGTTGCTGAAGTACCGTGTGCCGGGTGACCCGTCGGAGCTGAATCCGAAATCGGGGCCGTATCCGAAATCGCCGATTGCATTGGAAGATGCGCAGAGGACGGTGGGGCTGGTGCGCTTTCATGCCGCGGAGTGGCACATCGATCCGCACAAGATTGGAGTGCTCGGGTTTTCGGCGGGCGGGCATCTAGTGGCAGCGATGAGCACGCATTTTGAGCACCGGTTGTATCCCGCTGTCGATGCGGCTGACAAAGAAAGCTGCCGCCCGGATTTTGCGGTGGCTATCTATCCGGGGCATTTGTCGCTTGCGGATAATAGTTTTGCGTTGAATCCGGATATTCGTACTCATATCACCCGCCAGACGCCGCCTACGTTTCTACTGCAGAACGAGGATGACCACATCGACCGTGTAGAGGACTCGCTGGCTTACTATGCTGCGTTGAAGAAGGCTGGCGTTCCTGTCGAGATGCATTTGTATGCGCAGGGTGGGCATGCGTTTGGGCTGCGAGGCACGAAGCTTTCGGCGACGAGATGGCCTCAGTTGGTCGAGGCTTGGCTGGGGACGATCGGCATGATACCGGACCTTCACGCCGTCGCGGTTAGCAATTGCTCCAAGTCGGTGCTAAACCGCCGCAGCGCTTCCAGCCGCTCGGGCGTGGCCTCTACGATCTCGGCCTTGGCTTGGAAGACCTGGCGGCCGTCCTTTTCCACCAGCACGCCGAGCACTTCCCCCATCCGCCAGCCGGGCGCACCGATCATCTGCAGGCCAAGCGGCGTGGCCCTCAGCAGCGCGATGCAGCCATCGCGAACCACACCAATGGAATTGGGATAGCGTTCGAAGGTTTGCAGCTCAAATCCGGCGAGATAGATGCGTTGCAGTTGCTCGGCGGCGTCGGGCATGGCTACATCTTGTAGCGGCCCAGGTCGTCTTCGCCCAGGTTCTCCAGCCACTTGCGGAGTTCGTCATTGTTGACGCGGTCGCTGGTCGCGTTGGCCTGCTTACTGGACTTCAGCACCTCGTCCTCGACGAAGATGGGGCAATCCATGCGCAGCGCCAACGCCAGGGCGTCGGAGGGGCGCGAATCGATGCTGATGGCCTGCCCGTCGCGCTCCAGCCAGATCACGGCGAAGAAAGTGTCATCGCGCAGCTCGGTCACTACCACCTTCTGCACCGTGGTTTCCAACCCGACGAGCAGGTTCTTCAGCAAGTCATGGGTCATGGGGCGCGGCGTCGTGACCTTCTCAATTTCGAGGGCGATGGCGTTGGCCTCGTACACGCCGACCCAGATAGGCAGGACGGTGTCGCTCCCCTGGTCCTTCAGGATCACGATGGGCATGTTGGTCACGGGGTCCATCATCAGCCCGCGAATCTTCATTTCAACTTCCAGCATGGTTCCCTCCCCAGGTCCTTGACCTTAATACTCTCCCTTGAGCATGAAACGCAAACACTTTCTGAATGCTTAGACGGTCATCTCCCCCAATAGGCTGTTGGGAAACGTCTGCGTAACTTGCACTCGGACATATTCTCCGATGCGCGGTTCCGGCTTGCCGTTGACCACGAAGTTGAGCGTCTTGTTCTGCGAAGTGCGGCCGGTCATTTGTCTGCGGGCCGGATTCTTGCCCTCCACCATGACTTCAACAATCTGCCCTAAATGCCTGCGGTAACTTAACCTCTGCAATTCACGCTGATGCTCCTGCAGGACCTGCAAGCGGCGCGATTTCTCGGCATCGGGAATGGAATCGGCGTACTGCAGCGCGGGAGTGTTCGGCCGGGGCGAGTACTTGAAGGAGAAAACGCCATCGTATCCAACTTCGTCGAGCAAGCTCAGGGTCTCGAAAAACTCGGCCTCCGTCTCGCCCGGGAAACCAACGATCACGTCGGTCGTGATGCTGATTTCTCTGTTGCGCGCAGCCTTCATCCAGGCGATTCGCTCCAGATATTGCTCGCGGGAATAATCGCGGAACATGGACTCCAGCACGCGCGACGAGCCGCTCTGCACCGGCAGATGCACGTGGTCGCAGAGCGTCGGGACCAAATCAATGGCGTCGATGATGTCCTTGGTAAAGTCCCGTGGATGCGAGGTGGTAAAGCGAACCCGACGGATGCCCGGCAATTCCCCCACGGCAGTCAACAATTCGGCAAAAGTCTTTTTGCCGGCCGGGTCGTGGTAAGAATTCACGTTTTGCCCGAGCAGTTGAATGTCGGTGTAGCCGGCGTCGGCCATGCGCCTAGCCTCGTCAAGCACCGACCGCGAGGTGCGGCTGCGCTCCTTGCCGCGAGTGTACGGCACCACGCAATAGGCGCAGAACTTATCGCAGCCTTCAATGATGGTGATGTATCCGCGATGCGGATTGGTGCGGGCGGTGAACTCGGTCTCGAACGTCTGATCGGTTTGCCGATCATCAAGGCCCGTAACACGATCGGCACCGGCCTCGATCTGAACCAGCATCGCCGGCAAGTTGCGGTAGGAGGCCGAACCCGCGACCAGGGAGACGTAGGGTGCGCGCTCGAAGATCCTCTCGCCCTCCTGCTGGGCGACGCAGCCAAGAACGGCAAAGCGCTTCCCTTCCTTGTGCAGCTTCTTGAAGTCGGCCAGCCTATGGAACACCTTCTGCTCGGCTTTATCGCGGATCGAGCAGGTGTTATAGACGATCAGGTCGGCGTCCTCTTCGCGCTGCACTTGCGCATAGCCCTCCGAGATGAGCGTGCCCACAACCTTCTCGGAGTCGTGGAAATTCATCTGGCAGCCGAAGGTCTCGATGTAAAACGTCTTTTGCGGCGAACTCACAAGCATTCTCGGTACTGACCACCAGTATAGCGGGAATTGCGAGGAGGATTCACCACCCTTCGACTTCGCTCAGGGCAGGCTACGCCACGGAGAGCACGGAGGTTATGAATTCTTTAATTCTTCTCCGTGTCCTCCGTGCCTCCGTGGTGAAGAATCACTTCCCGAGCAACTTCTCGATCTGTGGCTCAATGGCCGTCGGGGGTGTCATCGGGGCGAAACGCTCGATAACGTTGCCCTTCTTGTCCACCAGGAACTTGGTGAAGTTCCACTTGATGCTATCGCCCAGCAAGCCGCCTTTTTCGCTCTTGAGAAACTTGAAGACTGGATGCGCGTCGTCCCCGTTGACCTCTATCTTCGAGAACAAAGGGAAATCCACGCCGTAATTGACCTGGCAGAACGATTTGATCTCGTCATCGGAGCCGGGCTCCTGATGGCCGAACTGGTCGCACGGAAAGCCGAGCACCTCCAGACCGCGGTCTTTGTACTTGGCATAAAGCGATTGCAGCCCTTGGTATTGCGGCGTGAACCCGCATTTGCTGGCGGTGTTGACGATCAGCAGCACCTTGCCCTTGTAGTCGGCGAGTTTCTTGTTCCTACCGTTGTTCAGTTTGGCGGACAGATCGTACAGGCCCATCTCAAGCTCCTAGCCGTTAGCTCTTAGCCGTTAGCAAAATCCACCCACGCCCTCAGCCTGCTAAGAGCTAAAGGCTAAGAGCCAAGAGCTGCTTCTCAATACGCTTTCGCGATCACCACGCGCCGGTCAACCGGCTCGCCGGTGACAAGGCATTTGCCCGGTCCGTCGTATTCGTCCACCAGGGGAATGCAGCGGATCGTGGCCTTGAACTCCTTGATGCGGGCATCGCATCGCGGATCGTCCTTCAGGTGCGCCATCACGAACTTGCCTCCGCCTTTCTCGGCGGTGACATCCTTGAGGAGCGATTCCACCTCTTCAATGGAATTGGCCAGCACCGTGTTGGACTTCAGGCGTTGCTTGCCCACGTCATACATGCTTTGCTGCATCGCCGCCAGCGCAGCCGGCAATTTGGTAGCAACTTCGGATTGCGGCATCGGCTCTTTGACTCCGGTGTCACGCCGCTTCAACACGATGCTGCCCGAAGCCAAATCGCGCGGCCCAAGCTCGAGAACCACCGGCACGCCGCGTCGCTCCCAGTGAAAGAACTTTGCGCCCGGCGACTGTCCTTCGCGGTCATCCAACTTCGCGCCCAGATCTTTCGCGATCCGGTGCGAAGCCTCCAGCACCTTTTCCTTCTCTTCATCTTTGCGGTAAATCGGCACCAGCACGGCTTTGATCGGCGCAACCTTCGGTGGCAGCACCAGGCCCTTGTCGTCGGAGTGGCTCATGATCAGCCCGCCAATCAGCCGCGTGCTCACGCCCCAACTGGTTTGCCAGACGTAATCCAGCTGCCCTTCCTTGCTCTGGAATTGCACATTGAAGGCTTTGCCGAAGTTCTGGCCCAGGTCGTGACTGGTGCCGGACTGCAAGGCAAAGCCATTCTGCATCATGGCCTCAATGCTGTAGGTTTGCAGCGCTCCGGCGAACTTCTCCGATTGCGTTTTCAAGCCTTTGATTACCGGCATGGCCATCACATCTTCGGCGACTTCGGCGTACACGTCCAACATGCGGAAGACTTCCTGCGCGGCTTCCTCGTGATTGGAATGCGCGGTGTGGCCTTCCTGCCAGAGAAATTCCGTGGTGCGCAGGAACATACGGGTGCGCAGTTCCCAGCGGATGATGTTCGCCCACTGGTTCACCAGCATCGGCAGGTCGCGCCAGCTTTTGATCCACCTGGCGAAGAAGTGGCCGATAATGGTCTCGGAAGTGGGACGGATGACGTACGGCTCTTCCAGTTGTTTGCCGCCAGCCATGGTGACAACCGCCAGCTCCGGCGAGAAGCCTTCCACGTGCTCGGCTTCCTTGTGCATAAAACTCTGCGGAATCAGCAACGGAAAATACATGTTCTGATGACCGGTGGCTTTGAATCGGTCGTCCAGTTCGCGCTGGATCAGTTCCCAGACCGCATAGCCGTTGCCCTTGATGACCATGCAGCCCTTGACGATTTCGGCGGGCTCGGCCATGTCGCCTTGCAGAACCACGTCCTGATACCAGGCAGCAAAATCCTGTGTGCGGGGAGTGATGGGAGATTCAGCCATAGAGATGAGTGCTTCGTTCCTATCTGTTGAGGTGAATGCTTCGTCTTAGATTATGACAGGTGAGTGCGAGGGATGTTGTCCGGCGATTCCAGTTGTCTCATTTCGTCCCGTTCTTCACCAGCTTTAGAAACTCTTGGTGGACGCGCGTATCGTCTGACAGCTCGGGATGGAAGGTCGCTGCCATCACACTTCCCTTCCGCACCAGCACGGGATCGTCGCCACGTTTCGCCAGGACCTCTACGCCGTCGCCAATTCTTTCGATCCGCGGCGCGCGAATGAACACCATCTCCAGAGGATCGCCGCCGAGCGCGGTGGCGGCTTCGACAATGGTGGAATCGATCTGGCGGCCGTAGGCGTTGCGGCGAATCGTCATGTCGATGGCATTCAGGCCAGGCTGATGAGGGTTCTCGACTTCCTTGGCCAGCATGATCGCGCCGGCGCAGGTGCCGAAAGTTGGTTTGGCATGCACGAAGGCATCCAATTTTCGGAGGGTCTCGTCACCGAGAAGCTTCAGGAACGTGGTTGACTCGCCTCCGGGAATCACAAGACCGTCGATCTCGTCGAATTGTTCCGGCTTCCGCACGAGGGCAGTATCCGCACCCAATTCTTCTAATCGCGATCGGTGGGCCTCAAAATCTCCCTGCAGGGCCAATACCCCAATCTTCATGGCTTTAGAATACATTGCAAGAAGGGCTTAGGAAATTCTAGCAGTTAGCCCGGGAGGAGGAGCATGGGCTTTCCGCCTGAATCGGTGGCAATAGTGGAGCGCATCGCCGCGTTTTCCGTGGCTGTGGTGGATACCTCGATGACCCGCTTAGATGACAAATCTCAGACAGAGGAAGGTGTGGGCAGTGCGACTGCAATACGCGGTGAGGAACGGCTATTTCTGCTAACAGCAAGACACAATGTCGAAAACGCAAGCGTCTCCGACTTAGCGTTTATGCCGAAACCAATGTCCGCCTCAATCTTCGGTAGCAGCCAAGGCCCTATCGACAGATTCAACATTGTGTCCCGGCTGCATTTACCGGTAGCAGAGATCATCTGCTGCTCCTGGGAAGATCTTGCAGTTCTTCCTTTGGAGACATCGTTTGAAGAGGGACAGGAGCCGGCCAGGCACATGGAGTTCTTCAATTGGCGAGATGGGATCTCTTCTCCAGCTGTTGGAAGTACGATAGCCGCGCTTGGTTATCCCGTCAGCAGAAATTATGTGGTTGCGGATAGGCGCGCGGGCAATAGCGTTGAGCGAGAAATGGCTGTAACCAAGCACATAATGTCGTGTGAAGTTGTTCCTAATGAGAGGGGCAGATATGTAAGAAATTTCGACCCCGACAGACACTTTCTCGTTGATTTCTCGCACCTCTTGGATAGCTACGAGCCACATGGCTTCAGTGGCTGTGGCTGGTGGAAAAAGGGAGATGATCAGCCCGCCGTCTGGACCGCTAACCCGATCTTTGCGGGCGTAGAAATACGGTTCGCTCGCGATTCGAGGTTGCTACTTAGTATTCGGCCTGAGATCGTCGACAAGTGGCTCAAGGAGCTATCGTTCTAATTGTGGAGGCGCGGCCGAGCCGCGCTCTTTAAAAGCTGACGGCTGAGAGCTTCCTTCACCATCCCCGCGTCTGCAGCAGATCTTTTTCCGCGATGGCACCGACGGCCAGTCCCTTCATCGCGCCCGTCATCTGCTCGCTGACTTCCGCGAGGATCTTGGCATCGTCGTAGTGCGTGGTCGCGATCACAATGGCGCGGGCCCGCGACTCGGCTTCTTCACGCTCCGCCTTCAGGCTGAGGTCGAGCGGCGTTGCTCCACCCTTCATGAAGATGCCCGAGCCGACGAAGACCGCTTCGGCCCCCAGTTGCATCATCATAGAGGCGTCGGCCGGAGTGGCGATGCCGCCCGCGGAGAAATTCGGCACCGGCAGCTTCCCTGCTTTGGCAACCATGCGCACCAACTCGTACGGCGCCTGATGGTTCTTAGCGGCGGCAAAGAGCTCTTCCTCGCCCATCACCGTAAGTTGACGCATCTCTTTAACGATCTGCCGCATGTGCTTGACAGCATGTATCACATCTCCAGTTCCCGCTTCGCCCTTGGTGCGAATCAACGCTGCACCCTCGGCAATGCGGCGCAGAGCTTCGCCTAAATTACGCGCGCCGCAAACGAACGGAGTCTTGAACGCGTGCTTGTTCACATGATGCTCTTCGTCGGCGGGAGTCAATACCTCCGACTCGTCTATGTAGTCCACGCCCAGCTCCTGCAGGATCTGCGCCTCGGCAAAGTGTCCGATGCGGCATTTCGCCATGACCGGTATGGAAACTGCGGCCATGATCTGGCGAATCAGCTTGGGATTAGCCATGCGCGAGACGCCACCCTCGGCGCGAATGATGGCAGGCACGCGCTCCAGCGCCATGACGGCGGTTGCGCCGGCCTTCTCCGCAACCAGCGCCTGATCGACGCTCATCACGTCCATGATGACGCCGCCCTTGAGCATTTCGGCCAAGCCGGTCTTCAGGCGAAGGCTGGTGTTGTTGCCATTGTTTTCTGACATAAAGTTCTCCCTGGATCGAAGCATTTCGCACCTGACGTTAGCACTGAGTGCCGGCCGGGAAGCCTTGGCCAAATGCTATGTGCTAACCGCCAAGCAGCAGCGCGATCCTGTATCTTGCGGAACCCTTTATTTTACTCTGCGCAGATGCGCTACGTAACCCCGTACCCTTGCGGTGATCACTTGATTCAATTCCTGGGTGACACTTCTATACTTTATGGTGAGCGCTCATCCATATGCCGACCTGTGAGATCGCGCCGATGACAATGCAGCATTGGGACGCCGTGCGCGAGATTTATGTGCAAGGCATTGCGACCGGTAATGCCACGTTCGAAAAGTCGGTGCCCGATTGGAAGGAGTGGGACGAACGCCATCTACAGAGTTGCAGACTCATCGCGCGCTGGGACAAGAAGGTCCGCGGTTGGGCAGCGCTGAGTCGCGTTTCCAGCCGTCGTGTTTATGAGGGCGTAGCCGAGGTGAGTATCTACATCGCTGAAGAAGTACGCGGCCACGGGATTGGAAGCAAATTACTGAATGCACTGGTGGAAGCCGCGGAGCAGAACCGCATCTGGACGCTCCAGGCGGGAATCCTGGCGGAAAACGCAGTTAGCATCCGCCTGCACCAGCGGGCTGGATTTCGCATCGTGGGGACGCGCGAACGAATTGGCTGCATGGACGGGCGCTGGCGAGACACCGTGCTGATGGAGCGCAGAAGCGCTGTCGTGGGCGTCTAGTCAGCCCGGGAAGATCATGTCGCGTCGCTGTGCTGCTTCTTCAGATATTTGGCAAACATACGGTGCGCATCCACCTCGATGAACTTCGAGGTACTGCTGGCCAGCACCTCTCCTTCGCGATTGCGAATCTCGGCCGCGCGGTAATGCTCGCGGCCATGGACGCGCACCTCCCATCCTTCGACGACGAGCGGTTTGAACAGCGGCACCGGCTTCAGATAGGTGACCTCCATCTGGCTAGTTAGTGCAATCAGATTGTGCAGCTTGTTCACCTTACCCATGGCTTCGTCGAGGATGGTGGCGATGATGCCTCCGTGGGCGTGCGCCGGCGGCCCCACAAAACGCCGTTGCAGACGAAAGCGGCAGAGGAAGCGTTCGCTCTTTTTGTCGAGAACAAACTTCAACCGGAGTCCGGCCTCGTTGGCAGGGCCGCATCCGAAGCAATTGTTGGTGTACTGCTGTTTCTTTACCGCGTGACCGTGAACTTGTTCGTGCCGGGGCATAGAACCAAGATGAAGCAGAGTCGGTCAGGATGCAAGTGGGAAGACGCTTTTGGCTGTTCGCTCTTCGCTCTTCGCTCTTCGCTTTTCGCTATTGGTAAGGCAAAATGCAGTCAAGGCTAGGCTCGATATCGCCTCAGCGAATAGCGAGAAGCGAACAGCGAGTCTCTTTTCTGACAGCTGACAGCTCCTCAAAACAAATGCGGGTTATTCGGATTGCCCGAGTCGATCTTGATCTGTTCCTCGGTGTGCCGGCGGGCGTACCAGCAGGGCTT
This sequence comes from Candidatus Korobacteraceae bacterium, assembly GCA_049522855.1. GTDB lineage: Bacteria > Acidobacteriota > Terriglobia > Terriglobales > Acidobacteriaceae > Bog-257. The sequence continues at coordinate 34,712 of JBEKNL010000018.1, read as the reverse complement.
GACCCTGAACTGCGGAAACATGGAATTGGAGCAACTGACGTCGTGGTCGCCCGCGTAGTCGTACTCGGTCCGTCCATTCTTCAACTTGACAACATAGTAGGTGTGGACCGTCACCGTGCCGAAGCTGTCGCGGGCGGGAATCCGGAACCGCACCGACAGGAAGTCGGCCAGATACAGAATGCCCGCAAGAACAACGGCGATGATAAGGATGCGCTTCATGAGCTGGACAGTGATTCGCCGCCGTATTGTGAATCCTCACTCAATCGAAACTTTCTGAGATGGTTAGCTTTCCCCCGGCCAGAGTCTCCGATGGGGAGGACATTCTCCATCCCTAAAATATAACCCTGCCGATGGGTTGAGTTCCCTGGCGGTCGCGCATCATAATGTCACAGGGCATTGTGACGCGGACCAAACGTGGGGGTCGCGCTCCAAGGCCAGCACTCTCAAGTCGTCATCTAGCCTGTACGCCGCCGCGAGAAACCAGGTGCAGGACGGAAGGCTATCGGTATCGCAGTCGTGAGCCGCGGAATCAGCATTCGGGTGCCGAGAACGTCGCAAGGCGGTGGAGGCCGGGGTCCCGCTGCGGGCTGGCCCGGCAATGGCGGCGGAAGTGGTGGTCGTGGCGGCGATGACCATATGCCCAGCTACGGCGAGCGCCTGCGCCGCTATCGCCTGGGGCTGATGTTGGGGCTGTCTTCGGTGGTCATGCTCTTCGTCTCCTTCACTACGGCTTACGTGGTGCGCAAAGCGGGGGCCCTCTGGGACCCGGCGAGCAACGACTACGTCAGCAACTGGGTGCCATTGACCCTCCCCGTCAGGCTGCTGGTGGTCAACACCTTCATCCTGCTGTTGAGCAGTTTTGTCCTGGAGTTTGCGCGGCGGCGCGCCGCCGAAGATGTCGCCCTGGCGCCCATTGTCGGCATGCCCGGTATTCGCGTGAGCGCCAGCCATGCCCTTCCCTGGGTGTGGGCCACGATCGTCCTCGGTCTCGGCTTTCTTACCGGGCAGGGGTACGCCTGGCATCAACTGCGGTTGACCAACACCACATTCGCCACCAGTATCAGCAGTTCGTTCTTTTACATGCTGACTGGGGTCCACGGCGTGCACCTCGTCGGAGGAATTCTGGCGCTGCTCTATGCCGGGATGACGACGTGGCTGCATCGCCCGCCGGAGACCCGCCGCATCGTCATTGATGTGACCGCGTGGTATTGGCACTTCATGGGGCTGTTGTGGATTTACATCTTCGCGCTGCTGTACTTCGCCAGGTAGTCCCCTCGCTGTTACGCTGTATGTCGCGTGCTATAACTTCTGCCGCGTTCACCAAACGCCACGCGTAACTCCAGCGATGGAAAACAGGGCTAACTGACCATGCTTGGACAATCAGTGAACTGGTAGGCGCAGAATAGGTTGGACAATCTTCCCGCTTGGGATGACAATCCACCGAGGAAATCAAAATGCCCCAGTTCTTGTACGGTGCACTGTGTCCATATTGCAGGTTCAGCACACCTCTGCTCGAAACCACCCTTGCAGAAATGATCCGTAATCGGCAAGTGGCAACCAGCGGCGAACCATTCCTGGTGTTCGTGTGCCAGCGCTGTACGAAGTGTTTTCCGTGGAACTATGGTATGAGGCAAGCGCTGGGTCAGTACGACGCACTGTCCCGCGCAGACCCGGTCTGGATTTCCATTGTTGCTGAATGCGAAAGCGGAGACTGCAAAGGTCAAACAGAATTAATCGCGATCCGACCACATGGCACCACCAAACAACAGATTCTCGACGAGCGGCCCACCTGGAACGCCGAGGGCATTTATTGCGATAACGGCCATCGAATAATTATTCCCCGCTAGCGTAGTTGTAGTCTCCCCACTGGCATAACTTCCTTCCAATACAACCCCCTCTCGGCTGGGGCTGCTTGGTCGCAACCCGCTTATTAGCCGAATACCGTCCCTTCGGTGCTCACCCGCAGCGATCCTCAACCAGATATAATTAAAGGTTTCGGCAGCCATCTTTAGGCGCGTCTGTGGGTGGTTGGGCAATATGCTGCCTTTCCCACGAACTCCTCCTCTGTCGAAACTCTGGGGTCCATGTCGAACGAGAGCATCGTCGTGCGCGGAGCGCGCGTCCACAATCTGAAGAACATCGACTTCGAAATTCCGCACAACGCCATGACGGTGGTGACGGGAGTTTCGGGATCGGGCAAGTCGTCGCTGGCGTTCGACACCATTTACGCCGAGGGCCAGCGCCGTTATGTGGAGTCGCTTTCCGCCTACGCGCGGCAGTTCCTGGAACGCATCGAGAAGCCGGATGTCGATGTCATTGACGGGATTGCTCCCGCGGTCGCCATCCGGCAGAAGAACACCACGCGCAATCCTCGCTCGACGGTCGCCACCGCAACCGAGATCTACGACTATCTGCGATTGCTGTATGCCCGCGTGGGACGCACCTACTGCCTGAACTGCGGGCAGGAGGTGAAGAAGGACACCGTGGACGAAGTGGCGCAGCGGCTTCTCGCGCTCGGAGATGGAACGCGTGTGCAGGCATTCTTTCCGGTTCAGCCGCCGCCAAAGCCTGCCGAGCCGGAAAAATCGAAAGGCCGCCGCGCCGCAAAGAAGAAGGCGCCAAAGCCAGCGGATGATCCGTGGCTGAAAGAGCGTCTGTTTGAGCTGCGCAAGCGAGGCTACAACCGGCTTTATCAGAATGGGCGTATGGTTGAATTCTCCACGCCAGAGTCGTTGCTCGAACTCAATTTTGCCGAGCCGGTGCTGGTGCTGGTCGATCGTATCGCGGTATCACCCGAGGCGCGAGCCCGCATCGTGGATGCGGTCGAACAGTGCTACCGCGAGGCTGGCGAAGTGCTGTTCGAGACCGCTCCCGCCGAGAGTGAAGCGGCGCAGCGGTTGCGTTTTTCCCAGCGCTTCGAATGCAAGATATGCAACCTTCGTTACGAAGAGCCGGAACCACGGCTGTTCTCGTTCAACAACCCATTTGGCGCGTGTCCACGCTGTCAGGGCTTCGGCAATACCATCGATTTCGATCTTAACCTGGTGATCCCTAATAAGACACTAACTCTGGCCGAAGGCGCGATTGAGCCATGGACCAAGCCGAAATATCGGCCACTGGCGACGGAGATGCGCCGCTACGCCCGCGCCGCAGGCATCCCGCACGACGTACCGTGGCAGGAGCTTACCAGCGAGCAGCAAAACTACATCATCAACGGCGATGGCAAATTCTGGGGTGTGCGCGGTTTCTTCGAGCACCTGGAGCGCAAAAAGTACAAACTGCACGTACGGGTCTTTCTCAGCCGGTATCGCGGCTACTCGGTTTGTTCCGATTGCGAGGGCCTGCGCTTGCGGCGCGAAGCACGGCAGGTAAAGATCGGCGGCACGGACATCTGCCAGGTCTCGGCGATGACGGTCGAAGAGGCGACGCAATTTTTCTCGCACTTGCAACTGACCCGGCAGGAGGCGGACATCGCCGGCAAGCTGCTGGACGAAATCAACGATCGGCTACGATATCTGAACGACGTAGGTCTGGAATATCTGACCCTCGATCGCTTGTCGTCCACTTTGTCTGGTGGCGAGGCGCAACGCATTCAGTTGGCGACGTCGCTGGGCTCGCGGCTGGTTGGCACCCTCTACGTGCTGGATGAGCCTTCGATCGGGTTGCACCACCGCGACACCACCCGGCTGATCAAGATCCTGCACGATCTGCGGGACCTCGGCAATACGATCCTGGTGGTGGAGCATGATGCCGAGATTATGCGCTCGGCCGATCGCATTCTCGATCTCGGTCCGGGGGCCGGCGAGAACGGCGGGCGCGTGATTGCGGTTGGAAGCTACGATGAGATCCTGCACAATCCCGCTTCCCTTACGGGACGCTATTTGAGTGACGAGCTGCGCATACCGATGCCGTCGTCGCGACGGGCAGGCACGGGCCGGCAAATCAAGCTGATTGGGGCGCGGGCGCATAATCTGAAGAAGGTGAACGTCTCCATTCCGCTGGGCGTCATGGTGTGCATTACGGGCGTGTCGGGCTCGGGAAAATCGACGCTGGTGCACGATGTCCTCTATAACGCGATAGCCGCGCAAACCGGCCAGGTCACTGGCGGGCCGCAGGCCGAAGTGGATCGCGTGGAAGGAGCAGAGTGGATCGATGAGGTCGTGCTGGTGGATCAATCGCCGATCGGCCGTACTCCGCGATCCAATCCGGTGACCTACATCAAGGCATTTGACGCCATCCGCGAACTCTTCGCTTCCCTGCCGGAGAGCAAGAAGCATGGTTACACGGCGGGACATTTTTCCTTCAACATTCCCGGCGGACGTTGCGAAGGCTGCCAGGGCGACGGCACGGTGACAGTTGAAATGCAGTTCCTCGCCGATGTTGAATTGGTTTGCGAAGAATGCAAGGGCATGCGCTACAAGCCGGAAATTTTAGAAGTCCGCTATCACGGCAAGAACATTCATGAGGTGTTGAATCTTACCGTCAAGGAGGCCCTCCACTTCTTTTCGGGCGTACCAAAGATTGTGGAGAAACTGCGCGTGCTGGACGAAGTTGGTCTGGGATATTTGCGCCTTGGCCAGTCGGCAACTACGCTCTCCGGCGGCGAAGCGCAACGCATGAAGCTGGCGGCGCACCTTCAGCCCAAGTTGCGCGACATTGGCCGGTCGCAGGTCGAGCGCAACAAGCGCCATCCGCGCATGCTGTATATCTTCGACGAACCCACCACTGGCCTGCACTTCGACGACGTCAGCAAACTTTTGGCGGCTTTCCGCCGGTTGATCGAGGCGGGCGGCTCGATTCTGGTCATCGAGCATAACCTCGACATCATCAAAACGGCGGACTGGGTGATCGATCTTGGGCCGGAAGGCGGATCGCGCGGCGGCGAGGTCGTGGTGGTGGGAACGCCGGAGACCATCGCCAAGGCTGAAAATTCCTACACCGGTCAGTGGCTGGCGCGCATCTTACCGCCCAACGGGAAACCGCAATCGAATGATCATCCATAGACGCTCGCTGGCGGTCGTTCTGTCCGTGGCTCTGACGGCGGCCGGGGCCCTTGTCGGCGTCGCCGCACAGGAAAGTAAGCCGACGATCCGTCACCATCGCGTTGCCGAGGAGGTCCGCGACGACAGCAGTTCGCCCGAGGTGGACCAGGCGGAAACGGCGATGCAGCACCGCGACTTCACCACGGCAGAATCGCTTTTGCAGAAAGCTATAACGGCGAAGCCGAATGACTATCGCGCGTGGTTCGACCTGGGATACGTGTACAACGCCACGCAGCGCGGCACGCAGGCGATCGACGCCTATCGTAAATCGGTGGCGGCAAAGCCGGATGTCTTCGAATCCAATCTGAACCTGGGCATATTGCTGGCTGGACAAGGCGACAAGGCTGAAGCTGCAAAGTATTTGAAGGCCGCAACCCAACTGAAGCCCACGGCAAATCCTGACGAGGGACTGGCCCGGGCATGGCAATCGCTGGGACACGTCGAAGAGGACAGCGATCCGCAGCAGGCACTTGCCGATTATTCGGCAGCCGCCAAGCTCAATCCCAAAGCTGCCCAGCCCCACCTGTCTGGCGGGATTCTGCTGGAGAAGCGGAATGAGCTTGACGCCGCAGCGCGTGAGTTCCAGTTGGCGGCGGAACTCGATCCCAAATCGCAGGAAGCCCTTGCGGGCCTGGCGAACGTCGCGATGAAGCAAAAGAAGTATCCCGAGGCCGAGGCTGCATTGCGCAAGTTGGTAGCGGCCGATCCCCAAAACAACAATGCGCGCGTTCAACTGGGACGTGTCCTGGCAGCCGAGGGCAAGAGCGCCGAGGCCGCACAGGAGCTGCAGCAAGGACTAAGAGCCGATCCGGGCGATCCTCACGCCGCGCTGGAACTGGGTATGCTCTACGTGCAGGCCGGAAAGGACAGCGAAGCGGAGCAACAGTTTCGGGTCGCGGTCCAGAAGATGCCTCAGGACGCCGAGGCGCACTACGCGCTTGGCTCATTGCTGATGCACGAGAAGAAGTATCCCGAGGCGCAACAGGAATTGCTGGTTGCCGTCAAACTCAAGCCCGACTTGGCAGACGCGTATGGGAACCTCGCCGTGGTGGCTTCGGAAAACAAGAATTACGAGCTGGCATTGAAGTCGCTGGATTATCGCGCCAAGTTCTTGCCCGAGTCCCCGGCCAGCTACTTCCTGCGGGCAACCTGCTTCGACAACTTGAAGGCCGTGCAGCAGGCGGTGGAATACTATCAACGTTTCCTGGCGGCGGACGCGGGCAAACTGCCTGACCAGGAATGGCAGGCCCGCCATCGGCTGATAGCGCTTGACCCGCACCATGCAGAGAAGTATCAAGTCAAGAAGAAATAGTATGCGGCCACGGTTACGAGGCGCGGCGATTGTGTTCCTGCTCACCAGCATGGCGCTGGCTGCAAACGAATCTCTGCCCCGGCTGAAGGCCCGCGCCGATGCGGCCCATGGGGGAGAACAAGCGAAGCTTTGCCTCGAATATGCTCATCGTTTGCTGGAGGACACCAATACTCTGTTCACCACCGGCGATGTTGACAAGGCCCAGGGTGAAGTTGCCGAAGTGGTGGAGTACAGCCGTAAGGCGGCCGATGCGGCATCCACTTCGGGAAAACATCTGAAGCAAACCGAGATTGACTTGCGCAAGCTCTCCAAACGACTGCACGATATTGGTGAAACACTGTCGCTGGAGGATCGCCCGCCGTTGAAGAAAGCCGTGGATGACATCGAACAGATCCGCGCTGACCTGTTGATCAGAATGTTCGGTCCGCAAGCCGAACCGAAGGGGAAACCGTGATGCTACCTAGGACGCAGTGGCTCGTCGGACTAGTGTTCCTAATTTCTTTTCTTGCCCGAGTTGGACTAACCCAAATCCGCGATCGCGATCCGCTCAACGAAAAGGAAATCGACCAGATGCGCGAATCGGCGGACTTTCCTGACAAGCGCTTGGAGTTGATGATCAACTTCGCACGGGCGCGCATGGCATCCATCGATCAATTACGGGCCGACGCAAAAAACGCGAAAGACCGTCCCATGCAGATACACGATCTGCTGCAGGATTTTTCCTCGCTGCTGGATGAAATCGACGATAACGTGGACATGTACGCCTCACACAAGACCGATATGCGAAAAGGTTTGAAATTGCTGATTGAGGCTGACAGTGAGTGGGCCCTCAAGCTGCGCAACCTGAAAGAACAGTCCCCTCCGGAGGAGTTGGAGCAATACTCCTTCGTGCTGGCCAATGCCCGCGATGCCGTAAACGACGGTGCCAATGGAGCGCGCAAGGAACTTCAGGAGCAGAATGAGCTGGCCAAGGAAAAGAAACTGAACAAGATCTATGCGGAGCGACCGGATTGAAGGGGCGCACCTTCAGGTGCGCCATTGCGAACTCTTATTTTTTCATTCCGAATGGCTTCAGCCCCGAGAAATCCGCGGTTACTTTCAGATCGACGATTTTTCATCACCACGATGTCCCTCAGTGGCTAAAGCCACCATAATGACAGCAGCATACGGCACGGCTGAAGCCGTGCCCCTTCAAAGCGTTAAGCCGTGCTACGTTAGTAACACCTTGCTCCCAAAGCTGCAGGAGATTTTCCAGAGAACCTACCGCGAGCTGCGGCCACGCGCGCCGCTGCCGGAGTTCCGTATCGAGTTCTATGCCTTCGCCAATGTGAACAGCACCATTCGGGTCCGCGAAGCCATAGTGTACGCACGAATCTCCGACCTGCTGGAGGGCGCGCCTGAGACCGTTCTGGAGGCAATCGCGCACATCCTGCTGGCCAAAATCTACCGCAAGCCCATCGCACCACTGCACTCGACGCGCTATCGCCGCTACGTTTCCAGCCACGACATCAGCGCCAAGGCGCAACGGGTGCGACAGTTGCGCGGGCGAAAACGAATTGCCTTCGCACAAGGCGAGGTCTACGACCTGGACCAGATCTTCGAAGAACTCAACCAGCGTTTCTTCCACGGTTTACTGGGCCGGCCGCAGATGACGTGGAGTCAGGCGCACGCCCGCAGAAGCCTTGCGCATTATGATCCCGCCCATAATGCCATTGTGGTCAGCCGCGCCTTCGACCACCCGCGAGTGCCGCGTTACGCCGTGGAATACATCGTCTATCACGAAATGCTCCATCTGAAGCACCCGGTAAAGCTGCGCGGCAGTCGCCGGTGCGTCCATGGGGCCGCGTTTCAAGCGGAAGAGAAGCTGTTCCCAGAGTTAGAGCGCGCCAAGGCGTTTCTGAAGAGGCTCTGAAGTATTGGGCGCCGCTGATGGACGCGAATTTAGGCGCTCCCTATAATGAACAGATAGCTTGCGCGTCGATTGCCATCCAGTTACCGGCTGGCGGGAGATATAGGGAGTGCCGCTCGATCTGAAATCCACGCTGAATCTGCCCAGGACCGACTTTTCCATGAAGGCGAACCTGCCCCGCAACGAGCCTCTGATGCTCGAGCGGTGGGAGAAAATGCGGATTTACGACCGCATCCGCGAGGCGCATAAAGGGCAGCCCATCTACGTGATGCACGACGGGCCTCCTTATGCCAATGGCCCCATCCACCTGGGTACGGCACTCAACAAGACGCTGAAAGACTTCGTGGTGAAGTCGCGCAGCATGAGCGGTTTCGATGCGTCCTACGTGCCCGGGTGGGACTGCCATGGACTGCCTATCGAGATCAAGGTTGACGATCTGCTGGGCCGCAAGAAGCTGGACATGGATCCACTGGCGGTGCGCGCGGAGTGCCGCAAATACGCGCAGAAGTATCTCGATCTGCAACGCCAACAGTTCAAGCGCATCGGCGTCTTCGGCCGTTGGGAGAAGCCGTATTCGACGATGGACCCCAGCTACGAGAGCGTCGTAATGGAGACGTTCTACTCGTGCTACGAGCAAGGGCTGGTTTACAAGGGCCTGAAGTCGGTGTACTGGTGCGTGTACGACAAGACCGCGCTGGCCGAGGCAGAAGTCGAATACGAGATGCACACCAGCCCCAGCATCTGGGTGCGGTATCCGCTGACCAGCAATCCTGCGAAGATCGATGCCGCGCTGGCCGGCAAAAAGAATGTCGCGACCATCATCTGGACAACCACGCCGTGGACGCTTCCTGCTTCGATGGCGGTGACGTTCGCTCCCGAGGCGGAATATGCCGCGCTCGACACCGGCGAGTGGATTTACATCGTTGCCAGAGAGTTGGCGCAGCAGACGATCGAAAAGTGCAGCCTCGGCGAGGCGAAGGAAGTGGCCTCGTTCCCTGGCGCGAAGCTGGAGTTCGCGACCTTCGCTCATCCCTTCCTGGAACGCAGCGTCCTCGGCGTGCTGGGCGACTACGTCACCATGGACACCGGGACCGGCGCGGTGCACACCGCTCCTGCGCATGGCGCGGACGACTTTGTCACCGGCGTCAAGTACGGTCTTGATTTGCACTGCGACGTGGACGAGGGAGGTATCCTGCGCAACGGCCTGCCAGAGTACAAGGACCAGCAGGTCTTCAAGGCCAATCCACTAATCGTGGATCTGTTGAAGAGCCGGGGCGTTTTGCTGGGCTTCGAAAAAATCGAACACTCCTACCCCCACTGCTGGCGCTGTCACAATCCCATCATCTTCCGCGCCACCGAGCAGTGGTTCATCTCGATGGAAGGCAAGCTGTCACCCCAACAAGTCCAAAACCGGGACCTGTCGGGGACCCCGGAATCCGGAGGCACGCTGCGCAGCCGTGCGCTGGAAGAAATCAAGAAAGTGAAATGGGACCCGGCTTGGGGCGAAGAGCGCATCTCGAACATGGTCGCCACCCGCCCCGACTGGTGTATTTCGCGCCAGCGCATCTGGGGTGTCCCCATCGCGGTGTTTCAATGCGAAGCTTGCCAGGAATTTCTCAACGATCCTGCGGTGAATCGCGCGGTCGTCGAGTTGTTCGCTCGCGAGGGCGCTGACTCCTGGTACAAACACTCCGCGGAAGCGATTCTTCCCGCCGGAATCAAGTGCGCAAAGTGCGGCAGTTCAAAGTTTCGCAAGGAGATGGACATCATTGACGTGTGGTTCGAATCCGGTTCGAGCCATGCGGCGGTGCTGGGCCGCGATCCCGGGCTTCCCTGGCCTGCCGACCTGTACCTTGAGGGCGGCGATCAGCATCGCGGATGGTTCCACTCTTCCCTGCTTTGCGGCGTTGCGGCCAAGGGCGGAGCGCCATACCGCAGCGTCGCCACCGCGGGCTGGACGCTCGACCCGCAGGGCCGCGCCATGTCGAAGTCACTGGGCAATACGGTCGATCCGGTGGAGATCGCGGACAAACTTGGGGCCGAGATCGTTCGTCTGTGGGTGGCGTCGGTGGATTTTCGCGAGGACGTCATGGCATCCGACGAGTTGATGCAGCGGATTTCCGAAAGCTACCGCAAGATTCGCAATACGTTCCGCTACATCCTCAGCAACCTGCAAGATTTCGCTCCCGCGCAGGATGCAGTCGGCTTTGCCGAGATGCATCCGCTCGATCAATACTTCCTGTTACGCGCCGCTGAGGTCACGAAGGATGTGCGTGAGCACTACGACAACTTTGTTTTCCACCGGCTCTACCACCGGTTGAAAGATTTTTGCATCGTTGACCTGAGCGCGATTTACTTCGACGTCCTCAAGGACCGGCTGTACACGTCGGCTCCGAAATCGCTGTCCCGCCGTTCGGCCCAGACTGCGCTGTGGCGGCTGGGCGAGGCGTTGGTGCGACTACTGGCCCCAGTCATGAGTTTCACTGCGGAGGAGATCTGGGGATTTTTGCCGGCCCTCGACGGCCGTCCGGAGAGCGTGCATGTGACGCTGTTTCCGCAGCCCGAGGAACTGACGGGCAAGATACCCTCCGGCTTCGACGCTGGCGCAGTGGAAAGCGATTGGGACACTCTGCTGACGGTTCGCAATGAAGCTCTCAAGGCGCTGGAAACAGCCCGCGCGGAGAAAATAATCGGCGGAAGCCTGGAAGCACAGCTTCAGGTGGCAGTTCCTGAGCAGCTTTTTCCTGTGCTGGAGCGTCATCGCGATCAGTTGCGCTATCTGTTTATCGTTTCCAATGTTGTATTGGAGAAATCTCCAGCCAGTAACGGCGACACCGGCTTGATAATTACGGTCAATCGGGCTCCGGGCGAAAAGTGCGAACGTTGCTGGAACTATTCGACCCATGTCGGAGAAGATAAAACCTATCCGACCGTTTGCGAGCGCTGCAGCGCCGTGCTGGCAGAGATTGAGGCGACCGCGCGCGCACGGTAGGCGCGGCTCTAGGACGAGTCCCCGGGGAACGGAACCCGTGCCGTAAAACAAGCTTTCCGGTGCTCCTTTCCGCGGTGTGGTGGCGTCTAAGAAATAGGAAATGCATCCAAGTTAAGCCATGCGCAAGTATTTCTTCCTCATCGCCGCTGCCGTATTGCTACTGGACCGCCTGGCTAAATGGTCGGTGGCCAGCAATATTCCGCTGCATGACAGCGTCACCGTCATTCCGGGCTGTTTCCATCTCACCCATGTGGAGAACACCGGCGCGGCGTTTGGCTTGTTTGCTGAGTCCACGGCGCAGTGGAAGATTGGCGCGCTGGTCAGCTTTTCGGTCATCGCGCTGATGGTAGTTTCCGCCTTGCTGTGGAAGCATAGCCACGCGCTGAGCACCACCACCATTGGCCTGTCTCTGATTCTGGGCGGCGCGACTGGAAACCTGTGGGACCGCATGCTGACCGGGCACGTCGTCGATTTTTTGGACTTTTACGTCGGCAGCTATCACTGGCCGGCGTTCAACGTGGCCGATAGCGCCATCGTGATTGGCGCGATCTTGCTGGTGTCGGAGATCGTCTTCGCCAAGTCCGGGAATGAAGCGGTGAAAAGCAGTTCGTAGAGCAGTTGCCAGTGGACACAAGAATTTCTGCGCCACATCTTGTCGCAGCGGCGAATGTCACGAGGAGACTACATGGGCGGTATGCCGTGCTGCACAATGATTCCGTGCGACGTGCGATGTCGCTGAAAATGCAAGGTACTGGTTAGATCATGCTTCTCGTAACTGAGAACTGACTACTGGCAACTGCCTTTACGGTGTCCCGTACACCCGCTTGTAGACCTCGGCGTTGCGCACGATGGCCTGCACATATTCGCGGGTTTCGGTGAAGGGAATGGACTCGACGAACTCCTCCACGTCGCGGAAGTTGCCCGAGGCGCGCCAATCCTCGACGCGATCAGCCCCCGCGTTGTAAGCAGCCAAGGCGTACTCCGTCTGGCCGCCGAAGTGGTCAATCATCTGCCTGAAGTAGCGGGTTCCCAATTCGATATTCGTGGTCGGATCGAGCAGCGAGTCGGTATTGTAGTGTTGCAGCCCCGCTTTCTTGGCCTCGCCCTTACCTGTCTTGGGCAATAGTTGCATCAGCCCGTAAGCGTTGGCGTGGGAGATGGCGCCGGGATTGAACTCCGACTCCTGCCGGATCAGCGAGGCCACCAAAAAGGGGTCGAGGCCGTTCTCGTCGGAGTAGCGCCGCAGTGCGTCCCAGTAGGGGCGCGGGAACAGTCCGTGCCAGTAGGGTGCGGGCAGCCCGTCTACATCCATCGCAAAGTAGCCCGCGATGGCGCGCTTTAACGCCTGTAGCGCACGGTAGTAGTCGCCTCCGCTGGAATAGATGCGCGCAATTTCCAGCATCTCCCACGACGGACCAGTCGAGCTGCCCGCTTGCAATTCGCGCACCGCCAGGTCAGTCACCCCAGCATTCTCCAGCAGCCGGGCGCGCATGTAGTGAAGGTCGTCCTCGGGGGGGTCGGTGACTTTTGACGCGGGATCGTACGCCGGCGCCGAGCCGATGTGCTGCAACGACGCCACGACAACGGAGGGAGCCGTCTGCAAGACAGCCAACCGTTTGCGCGCCAACACGCCGTAGTAATAGTTGCGATAACGCTCGGCAAGCTTCTGGTAATAGGCGTGGGCAGCGCCATACTGACCCTCGTCTTCCGCCATACGTCCCCGCCAGTACATGGCATTGGGAACCTCATTGGTGCCGGGATAGAACTCGATCTGCTCGTCAAAATATTTCTTGGCTTGCTCCTTGCGGTTCTGCCGATAGGTGAGCCAGGCGCACTTCCAATGCGCGTACGCCGCTTTCGTTCCCGACGGGAAGCGCTCATGAAGCTCGCGATAATAGTCGATGGCGCGATCGTAATCCTTGCGCAGCAAGTACATGTTTCCCGTGGTGAACAAAGCCGATTCCAGCCATGGTGACTTGGGAGTGGTGCTCCGCATGTGCTGCAGAATGGTGGTCAAGGCGGCATCATCATTGGCATTGCGGGCAATCTCGACCTGCTGGTACCACTTCTCTGCGCTGGCTTCGCTGCCATCGTCGGGAATGCGATCAAGCGCGGCACGGGCATCGCGGGTATTGCCATCGTGCATGTAGCAATTGGCGAGCTGAATCAGTGCGGCTGGTTGCTCTCCCCTGGGAGCGAGATCCGACAGAGTACGATACTCGTCGGCCGCTGCGGGGTAGCGACGCGCCTTGTACAGCGCCTCAGCGCGCCTCAGGTGCTCAGCGTAGGTAACGGGGGGAAGCGTTGCCGCTTCGGGGATCTTCCTTAAATCGGCAGCGGCGTTGTCGGCGGTGTAATTGGTCGCATAGTTGTAGTAAACGCGCCGCAAGACCTCGGCCCCAGCGCGCCCTTGGCCATTCTGCACATAAGCTTTGCCGAGGAAATATTCGGTCTCGGCACTGGGGGGCAAGCGGTGCGCTTCCAGCAGGCGGATGGCTTCGCTCGACCGATTGGTCGCTAGCAGCGCCCTCGCGTACGCAATCAACGCGTCATGCGCATAAAGCGAGTCCGGAAAGCGAGTGCCGAAGTCGCGCAGGTACGCAAATGACTCCTCAGGGTTATTGCCGGCCACGAACGAATTGCCGATGAAAAACGCAGTGTAATCCTTCAATTCGCCGATCTGCGGCTGCGCCTTTTGCATGGCGGCGATTGCTGTCGGATACTGGGCGTCGAGGTAGTGCGCGTATCCGATGGCGAACCAGGCCAGCGCTCCGGCCTCGGCTCCAGCATGGGCGTGCGCGTAGGTTTCGACCCCGGCATAGGCGGCGGGCGTGCGAAATTCCACCAGTTGCCGCGCCATCGGACGTAGGTCGCTGGAGGCCACGAAGGTCCGCTTCAGGCTGTGGGCGCGCGCAGAGGTTACTTTCTTACGAGGCGCGTGGTGATGAGCAGACGTCGATTTCTTGCTGGCCGGCTTGGCGGATTTATGGGTATTGGTCCCGGCGGCAGACTTTTTCTTGTGGGCGGAGGTGCTGTCTTGCGCATGCACTCCATTGCTCAGCAGGGCCAGTACCATGGCCAGAAAAACGGTACAGAAGCAACGGAAGCGGCTGTCGGGATTCACCGGACTCAGTGTAGCGCGATTCCTTCCAGGCCGGACCTAAACAAATCGTTTACGAAACAGGTTCCCGCCTGTGACATCTATCGGGCTCGCCCGTCCGTACAATAGACGTATTTCCACCAGGACCGTGATTCAACCCAGCAGGCAGCGGTAGCTCGACGAGTGAAATTTTGTTTCCTCGGCTTTCCCGAATTCTCGGCGGTATAGGTACAATGGCTTTCGGGATTTTTGTACTGGGCGTAAACCACCCCAAGTCGCGCAAAAGCAGCGCGTCTTGGGGACCCCGGACTAAAATCCTGAATCTACGCAAACATGGGAACCATCCAACCAAAGGTAGAAGCGGCTGGCGATGAACTTACGCTAGTCCACGCGGCCAAGGCCGGCGACATCGGCGCTTTCGAAGAGCTGGTGAAGCGGTACGACCGCAACGTGTTCCGGATCGCACAGCACATCACGCAAAACCGCGAAGACGCGGAAGACGTGGTGCAGGACGCTTTCCTGAAGGCGTACCAGAACCTGGCGAACTTCCAGGAGCAGTCGAAGTTCTACACCTGGCTGGTACGGATCGCTGTGAACGAAGCGCTGATGCGCTTGCGCCGCCGGCGTCCCGAGCGCATGGTCTCGCTCGATGAGGACATTAAGACCGAAGAGGATTCCATGCCGCGCGAAGTGGCGGACTGGTCTCCGAATCCGGAACAGCTTTACAACCAGGGTGAGTTGAAAGAGATCCTGGGCAAGACGATACAAGGGTTGCCGCCGAGCTTTCGGACGGTGTTTGTCTTGCGCGACGTTGAGGGGCTCTCCACCGAAGAGACGGCGGATGCCTTGGATTTGAGTATTCCCGCGGTCAAGTCCCGCCTGCTTCGGGCCCGGCTGCAGCTGCGTGAACGGTTGAACAAGTACTTCAAGAATCGTACTGGTGGAGATGGCAAACCGTGACCTGCTCTGATTTTCTGAAAGAGCTCACCGATTACCTTGACGACTCGATGGACGCTCAAACACGGGCCGAGTTGGAAGACCATCTTCAGTGGTGCCACAATTGTTACGTGGTCTGCAATACGACCAAGATGACCATCGAGATCTACCGCGACTCCCACCTGTACGAACTTCCGGATGACCTTCGCACGCGGCTACGTTCGGCCATCGTCTCCAAGTGCGAATGCCACAAGAAGCAAGTCAGCGATCCTCTAGGACAGAGCGACTCTCCGACGGCCAAGTAGCTTATTTCTAGCAGCATCCTTTCCGACGGCCGCGTGCCAGCCTACACTTCCACCTTGCTGTCGTCTTTCAGACGCGAGGCGCGCGAACGACGTCGTCGTAAACCGATTCCAAGTCTTGTACAGCGTCAAACTTATCTCAGCCTCTCGAATTGCCGATATCGGGTGTGTACCTCGGCTTCGCTAGCACTTTAGAGAAGGCACTTGAGTGATCGCGACGTTGCCCTAAAATAGGAACGCCGGTTTCGTCCATCGAACCTTTTTCGTAGCCGTCGAATCTAAAGATTTAGAAGCGGGTTATCTTGCTCAAGAGGCTTCACCCGACTTCGCCGCGCAGCCCGGGCGCCCTCCTTGGCGGGGGCGAGAGGAGGCATATGAGTCTATTCGATTTCGTTTTCGGTTGTTCGCATCAACGTTGCAGCTTTCCCATCACAGTAAAAGGAAAACTTCGCCGCAGCGCAGCGGCTGCAGTCACCGGCACCTATGTCGTCTGCCTGGATTGTGGCAAGGAATTTCCTTACGACTGGAAGGAAATGAAGGTGGTTCGCTCCGAGCCTGACAGTTCGACAGCTTCCAACCCTACCGCGGTTGCACCGGGCAGCAAGGCCGCGTAGTTGCCGGTGCGAGCTGATTCCTGTCGCGAGAAAATTTGTCTAGAAATTTAAGGGCGTTCTTTCGAACGCCCTTTTGTATTCGGTCGGCTCTCGCGAATTCCGCGGAGTACGGCCGTCACTCTGCAACCTTCGGGCGAGGAGGTTGCGTAAAATAGATCTATGGCGACCAATCCCAGCACTCCTGTTTTCCGGCCACCGACCGCGATGGAACGTGGGTTCAACCGTTTGTTCGGATTCCTGGTCGGGGTGGGCTTTGGGCCGAAACACAATTACTTGCTCCAGGTCCGAGGGCGGAAAAGCGGGCGGCTGTACTCTACTCCGATAAATCTGCTGGAGACCGGTGCCAAGCGGTACCTGGTGGCGCCTCGCGGCCGCACCCAGTGGGTTCGCAATGCGGAAGCAGCAGGCGAGATTATGCTCAAGAAAGGGCGGTCGCGACAGACATATCGGTTGCGGCCGGTTGCCGATGCAGAGAAGCCCGCACTGCTGAAAGCTTATCTGGACAGCTTCAAGACTACCGTGCAGCGTTACTTCCCAGTGCCTGCCGGTTCAGCCGCTGAGCGTTTTGCAAGCATCGCCGCAAACTATCCGGTATTTGAGCTGACGCAAAAATAGCGTTTGCGGGCAACAAAACCATCCTCAAAGTGAGTCCGGCTTGCCCAGCACCTAAAAAGCAAAACCGGCGGCACGCGGCCGCCGGTCGAGCAAGACTTGAAGAAGCTACCGCTGGCCTGCGCTGGCGATGAAGTCATCGTCGCGCCGTTGCAAGGTCGGACGATCATCGCCATCCTTGCCAGGTTTGCCTTTGTCGCTGTCGGCGGTTTGAGTGCGCCGCAGCGAAGGCTTGGTGTTGTCCTTTTCTTCAATGCCCTTCTTGCGATTCTGCAAGGCCGCCAGCCGGGCCTTTACGTCGTTGAACTCGGAAGTGTTGACGATATATTCCGGACGCGCGGGAAGGACCGCGCGGATCTCTTCCTGGGTCTTGAGAATTCGATCGGGTGTCTGGGGATGAGTGGCAAACGCCTTGGCCAGCGTGCCCGGCTTCTTCTTTTCCTGCGCCTTGATCTTCTCGAAGAAGGAGACGAACGCCTGCGGGTCGTAGCCGGCCTTGTACATATATTGCACGCCAAGGTAATCGGCTTCCGCTTCGAAGCCGCGCGAGAACTTCATAAAGGTCAGCGGCAGCGCCAGGCTCAAGGCAGCACTGGCGCCTTCATATAGGCCCCAGCTCCCCACGAAGATCAATGGAATTGAAGCCATGCTGGCGTAGTTGGCGCGCGTCATCTCGCGGGTCGCGTGGCGGGCGGCAACGTGCGCAATTTCGTGCGCCATCACGCCGGCCAGCTCGGCTTCATCGTCGGCAGCGAGGATCAGGCCGCTATTGACGTAAAAGAAGCCGCCTGGCAAGGCAAAGGCGTTGATGTCGTCGGAGTCGATGACCTTGATGGTAAACGGCACCTTGGCGTCGGAGTTGCGAACCAGGTTTTGGCCGATGCGGTTCACGTACTCAACAATGACCGGATCTTGGATCATCCGCGCGCTCGACTCGATCATCATGGCGTACTGCTTGCCCATCTTGATCTCGGTGTCGTACCCGTACCAGTCCCCGATGCCCTTGCCGGAACCGACCTTGCGATTGCCAATGTCATCGACGTCGTTCTTGCCCTTATCGTGAGTGGCTTTCGGCGCGTCCTGGGTCGAGGCTGGAGTTGATGCGCTGCCGGCAGTGGCAGCCGGATTAGGGCCAGTCTCTGCCGCGGGTTGAGCTTGCTCTTGTGGGTTGCTGGGTGCCTGCGCTGATGGCGCCTGAGTTGGCGTGGTGTTCTGCGCGAACGAAGGAACCGCGAGGAGCACGCTCAGCAGCATTGCGGTTGCAACGGCGAGAGGGCGTGACTTCATGGAAAACTCCAGTGCCGAACGCTGAGCCACCTGGCCGGGGTGGTACTTTGCGCTCATTATAGACTTGGAGCCACTTTCTTGCACATTGGATTCCCAGAACTTAAGATTTCCTGCGCCGGCGCAAGACCGCAGGGCTCGAACCGCTGAGACCGGGTTAGAATAAGCGGTTCGTTCCACAAGGAGGCCCCTCGCAAATGGCTACGTCAGCAGATCGGGCAACGCGCGGAATTCCAGTGCCGCACTTCATCGACGGCCTGCGTAAACTCAAGGAGGACGACTTCACTGGAGTCAACGGCACACTGCAATATCTGCGGGAGAATTCGGTTGATCCTGAATCGCTGAAGCCCTATCTGTTCTGGAATGCGCAGCACTACACCCGTAACCTGATTGACAAGACCGAGCTTTACGAACTGCTGGCGATCTGCTGGGAAGTTGGCATGGGCAGTTCCATTCACAATCACCAGGGACAGAATTGCTGGATGGCGGCGCCGATCGGACGGCTTGCGGTGCAAAACTTCCGCCTTCTCTCCGAGGACCTCGCCGCTCATCGTTGCAGCATCGTTCCCAGCAATGTCGTCGAGATCACGCCAGCGAATCCGGTAGCGGTGGATCCGCTGAATCCGGTGCATGACGTCCGCAATCCGCGCGAATGGGGACAGCGCGCCGTGAGCCTGCACATCTACTCACGCCCGTTCGACTCCTGCATTGTTTATTCGGTGGAGCAAGGCAGTTGCGGCGAAATTGCCCTGAACTACACATCGATGTACGGGAAGCTGGTTTGAAGCAGCACTCAGCACTCAGCCTTCAGCACTCCGCCCTCAGCATTTAGCACTCGGCGCTGGGCACTCAGAATCGCCGAGAAGGGCAACAAAGAATCAAGAAGCAAGGTTTGCAGGGGTCTCCTTTTCCACGGAAGATTTTGTTGGTTGATGGCTGAATGCGGAATGCGGAATGCGGAATGCTTATCTCCCACGTTTGGGGAATGCGGATTCCTCTGCGCACATTGAATTCCCTAGGTGTCGCGGATCTGTGTTCTTATAATTAGCGTGGGCGTTTGCCCATACTCTTACGTTCCTTCCTATAGCGAGGCGGTAATGACGGTCATCAAGCAAGACGATCTTATCCAGAGCGTTGCCGACGCTCTGCAATACATTTCCTACTATCACCCAGTCGATTTCATTCAGGGCCTGGCGCGTGCGTATGAAAAAGAACAATCGCCCGCCGCTCGGGACGCGATGGCGCAGATCCTGATCAACTCACGTATGTGCGCCGAGGGCCATCGTCCCATTTGTCAGGACACCGGCATCGTGTCCGTCTTCCTGAAGGTTGGCATGAAGGTGCAGTGGGACGCGACCATGAGCGTGGAGGACATGGTCAACGAAGGCGTGCGCCGCGCGTACCTCCATCCCGACAACAAGCTGCGCGCCAGCGTGCTGGCTGATCCGGCCGGCGAGCGCAAGAACACCAAGGACAACACCCCGGCCGTCGTGAACATGACGCTCGTTCCCGGCGACAAGGTTGACGTCATCGTGGCCGCAAAGGGTGGTGGCTCGGAAGCCAAGTCGAAATTCGTGATGCTGAATCCCTCCGACTCCATCGTCGAGTGGGTGCTGAAGACGGTGCCCACCATGGGCTCGGGCTGGTGTCCTCCGGGGATTATCGGCATCGGCATGGGCGGCACCGCTGAGAAGGCCATGCTGCTAGCCAAGGAATCTCTGATGGAGCCGATCGACATCCAGGAGTTGATTGCCCGCGGGCCCAAGAACCGCGCCGAGGAGTTGCGCATCGAACTCTACAAGAAGATCAATGCGCTGGGCATCGGCGCGCAGGGACTGGGCGGGCTGACCACAGTTCTGGATGTGAAAGTGAAGGACTATCCCACGCACGCCGCTAATCTGCCGATAGCCATGATTCCGAACTGTGCGGCAACACGTCATGCTCACTTTGTGCTCGACGGCTCGGGCGCAGTCGCGCTGAAGCCGCCGTCGCTGAAGGATTGGCCGGAACTGACCTACAATCCGGCGGGCGCGCGCCGCGTCAACCTCGACACCGTCACGCGCGAAGAAGTGGCGACATGGAAGACCGGCGAGGTGATTCTGCTCAGTGGCAAGTTGCTCACCGGCCGCGATGCCGCGCACAAGCGCATGACCGACATGCTCAAGCGCGGCGAACAGCTTCCGGTGGACTTCACCAATCGCTTCATTTACTACGTCGGACCGGTCGATCCGGTAAGAGATGAAGTGGTCGGGCCTGCCGGCCCCACGACGGCGACGCGCATGGACAAGTTCACGCGCCAGATGCTGAAGGAGACTGGTCTGCTCGGCATGGTGGGCAAATCGGAACGCGGGCCGGAAGGCATCGCCGCCATTCGCGATTACAAAGCGGTGTTCCTGATGGCGGTCGGCGGCGCCGCTTACCTGGTCTCGAAGGCCATCAAGAGGTCGCGCGTGCTGGGCTTCGCCGATCTCGGCATGGAAGCCATCTACGAATTCGAGGTCGAGGACATGCCGGTGACGGTTGCGGTGGATGTCAACGGCAACTCTGTACACGAGTCCGGCCCGAAAGAGTGGCAGGCGAAGATAGCGGAGTTAGTAGAGATCGGGTAAGCATTTTTCTCAGATGGGCGCGAGGCCGTCGACTTCCGGCGGCCTTATCGTTTGTGCAGGGCGAGTACGGCCGATCTCGGCGACCGATCCAGCGTCCCCAGCATCTGTTCTACTGAGGCGCAATTATGTCCAGTAAGATTTCCACCCGCACCGAAAAAGATTCTCTCGGTCTGAAAGAAATTCCCAGTCACGTCTACTACGGCATTCAAACCGCACGTGCGGTGGAGAACTTTCCCATCAGCGGATTGCACGCTCATCCTTCCCTCATCCGCGCTATCGCGATGGTAAAGGAGGCTGCGGCCCTCGCCAATCGTGAACTCGGCTTGGTGGATGAGAAGACCGCCAACGCCATCATCCAGGCCGCCAAGGAAATTCAGCAGGGCAAGTGGGACCAGGAATTCGTCGTCGACGTCTTTCAGGCGGGCGCGGGCGTCAGCTTCCACATGAACAGCAACGAGGTCATCGCCAACCGCGCCTCCGAGTTGCTGGGCGGCAAGCTAGGCGAGTACAAGCACGTCCATCCCAACGATCACGTCAACTACGGGCAATCGACCAACGACGTCTTCCCCACCGCGATGCGCCTCGCAGCGCTGCTCGAATTGGAGAAGCTGTATCAGGTACTCGATGGCTTGATTGCCGCGCTCGACGAAAAAGGCAAAGAATTCCACAACATCCTGAAGTCGGGCCGCACTCACATGATGGACGCGGTACCCATGCGACTGGGTCAGGAGTTTCACGCTTACGCTGGCGCAATCAAGCGCGCGAAGAACTCAATCCAGCAACAGTCGGAGCTATTGCGCGAGGTTGGACTCGGCGGCTCGGCGGTGGGCACCGGCATCAACACCCATCCCGATTATCGTGAGAAGGCGATCGCCAACCTGGCGCGCATCTCGGGCCAGAAGCTGCACGTCGTGGACGACATGCGCTATGCCATGCAATCGAACCTGGCGATGTCGTCGGTCAGCTCGGCGCTGCGCAATCTGGCGCTGGAGGTCATCCGCATCTCTAACGATCTGCGGCTGCTCTCGTCGGGCCCGAACACCGGCCTGGCAGAAATCAACCTGCCCGCGCTGCAGCCGGGCTCGTCCATCATGCCCGGCAAGATCAATCCCGTAATGGCGGAACTGGCGGCGATGGTTTCGTTCCAAGTCGTCGGCTATGACACCACGGTCGCCCTGGCGGTGCAGGCCGGCCAGCTCGAACTTAACGTCATGATGCCAACCATGGTCTACAGCGTGCTCACCTCGATCACCATCATGACCAACATGCTGCGGCAGCTCACGGAGTTCTGTATCAAGGGCATCACGGTCAACGAAAAACGTACTGATTATTACGTGCAGAGTACGGTTTCGCTGGCCACGGCATTGAACCCGTACATCGGTTACGCCAAAGCCGCGGAGATCGCCAAGGAGTCGGTGAAGACCGGCAAGTCGATCATCGAGATTGCGCGCGAGCGCGGCGAGCTGAGCGAAGAGCAGATCAAGGAAATTCTTGATCCCGCGCGCATGACGGAGCCCGTGCGCCCGCTGGACGCGGCGAAAGACCGCGAGAAGATCAAGCGTAGCGGTAGCTAAGGCCAAGAGCGAAGAGCGAATCGCGAAGCGCGGCCCTTAATACGCCCAGCGCAACAGCGTCGCTCCCGAAGTGAATCCCGCGCCTACCGCCGCCAGTAAAACCAGGTCGCCCTTCTTCAGCTTGCCTTCGTCAATCGCCGTCTGCATTGCCAGCGGGATGGTTCCTGCCGTGGTATTGCCGTAGCGATCAATGTTGATGATGACTTTTTCGCTGGGCATCTTGAGCCGGTCGGCGGTCGCCGTGATGATGCGCATGTTGGCCTGATGGGCGATGAAGCAATCCACATCTTGTCCGGTGAGGTCGTTCTTGCGCAGGACGCGCTCCGTCATCTCCGACATTTTCTTCACCGCATACTTGAAGACCTGCTGTCCATCTTGATGAATATAATGCATTTTCTGATCTACAGTTTCGTGCGAAGCGGGGTTCAGGCTTCCCCCGCCCGGCATGTACAGGTACTGGCCTCCCATACCTTCGATCTGGGCCTCGTAGTCGATAATTCCATCCTCACCCTCTTCCGCAGGTTCCAGCAGTACGGCGCCCGCGCCGTCGCCGAAGATGATGCACACCGCGCGATCGGTGAAGTCGGTCATAGAAGAGTTCACGTCCGCGCCGATCACCAGCACCTTCTTGGCCCGGCCGGACTCGATGAACTGGGCGCCAGCGGTCAACGCATAGACGAAGCCTGAGCATCCCGCCGAAACGTCAAAGCCCCAGGTGCGTGCGATGCCAAGTTTGTGCTGCACCAGGCACGCAGTTGAGGGGTACATCATGTCCGGGGTCACCGTTCCGACTACGATCACGTCCACTTCCTGAAGATCGAGCGGGTGGGACTGCACGAGCTTCTTGACCGCTTCGACCGCCAAGTCGCTGGCTGCTACTCCTTTGTCCACCAAGTGGCGCTCGCGGATTCCGGTACGGTCCAGGATCCACTGGTCGGTAGTGTCCACCATTTTTTCCAGGTCCTTGTTGGTGAGGACACGAGGCGGGACGTAGGTACCCAGCGCGGTGATTTTGGCGCGATGAGAGTTTGGCAATAGAGTTCTCCCAGAACAGTATGAGCAACAATGAATGCGCAATCATTTTGAACGATGCGTGGGGGAAAGTCTATGGAACCGCTCTTCGCCGTTCGCCTTTCGCCAATCGCAGGTCACTTGCTGACGTTCGATTGCTGATGATGAATTAGGCCGCACAGGTGAGAAGCGAAGAGCGAATAGCGAAGAGCGAAACAAGCCAGGCGCCAGTTGACCGCTGCACCCGCACTAGCCTGCTACCGTTGCTTCCTTCCGGACCTGGCGGGATTCACAAGATTGCGTTGCGCGGGACCAGCGCCCGACCATTCAATATAACATTCCCACGCGGCGGCGTGCTGCACGCCGGCAAGCGTACCAGTTCAAGCTCAACTGCTCTGGGAGCCGCGGAAAACAATGCTAGAATAGAGAAATTGCATGCAGCCAAAAACCGATTCTGTAGCCTTGCTGGACGTTGCTGGCACGCTGGTCCGCGCAGACGCGGCGCGCCTTGACGAGCCCGGATTTAATGCCAGTCCCGTGGCCGCTCCCAAGAAAATTGGATTTGTGAGCCTAGGGTGTCCCAAAAACCTGGTGGACAGCGAGGTGATGATGGGTCTGCTTTCCCAAGGGGGAGCGCAGATCACTTCCTGTGCGGAAGACGCCGACATTATCGTCGTGAATACCTGCTCTTTCATCGAGTCGGCCAAGCAGGAATCGGTGGATACCATTCTGGAGATGGCCCAGCACAAGACCACGGGGCGAGCGCAGAAGCTCATCGTGGCGGGCTGCCTGGTGGAACGCTATCGCAACGAGATCCAGAAGAACATTCCTGAAGTTGACGCTGTCGTGGGCACTGGCGAGCTGCACAAGATTCTCAGCGCCGCGGGCATTGCACCGCCATCGCCTGCGGATTCTCCGTTTGTCATCCTGAATGCGCGTTCCGAGGGCGATGCCCGCGAGGCGGCCGGCCGCTTCTCGAAAGCAGAATGGGACGGTGCGATTGCCGACCTGCCGAACTATTTGTATGACGAGACCACGCCGCGCCTGCTGGCAACTCCCAAGTATTCGGCCTACATCAAGATCGCCGAGGGCTGCGATCATCCCTGCTCGTTTTGCATCATCCCGCAATTGCGTGGCAAATTCCGTTCGCGGCGATTCGAATCGGTGATCGCCGAGGCGCAGCATCTTGCGGACCAAGGCGTGCGCGAGATCACGTTGATCGGGCAGGATACGACCTGCTACGCAGAAGATCTGGGCCTGAAAGATGGGCTGGCGCTGCTGCTGGAGCGGCTGGCGCAAATCGAGAAATTGCGCTGGGTGCGCTTCCTCTACGCCTATCCCAACAAGATCACCGGCAAGCTGCTGCAAACGATCGCAGCGCATGAGAAGATTTGCTCCTACATCGATGTGCCGTTGCAACACGCTGCGCCTGAGGTTTTGAAGCGCATGAAACGCGGCGCCGATGCAGACATCTTCTTGCGCTCCATCGAGAAGATGCGGCGCGAGATTCCAGGCATCACACTGCGTACCTCGTTCATCGTCGGCTTCCCCGGCGAGAGTGAAGACGATTTCGAACAGCTCTGCCAGTTCGTCCGCGAGGCGCAATTCGACTGGCTGGGAGTGTTTGGCTACTCCGACGAGGAGGGGGCAGGGGCGTTCGCACTGGCGGACAAAGTACCGCAGAAAGAGATCGAGAGGCGCCGCAACAAGCTCATGTCTCTGCAGAAGCAGATCAGCCGCAAGAAGAAGCGTGCTCTGGTGGGGCGGCAGTTCGATTTGCTGCTCTCGGGTCCGTCGGCAGAAACCGAGTTGTTGTGGGAAGGCCGAACGGCGATGCATGCTCCCGAGATTGATGGCACGGTTTACGTGAACGATTTTGGCGATTGCGAAGACATTCGCGAGGGTGAGTTCTACCGTTGCGAGATCACCGAAGCGCACGACTACGATCTGGTGGCGCGGATTGTGTAGCAGTAGCCAGTACTCAGTAGCCAGTAGTCAGTAGTCAGTTGTCCGTTAGAATCGAGCGTCGATTGCTGCGCCACTTCTCCTGCTGGCCAAGTACGTCGAGTACCTCGCGGGCCCCGCGCGTTCACTGGCAACTGACAACTGGCGACTGGCAACTGTTTCTACTGGCAACCGACTACTGGTAACTGGTGCCATGACGAAGAAAAAGGTTTGCAGCTTACGTTGCCCAACTTGCAGAGAGATCGTGCTGGCCAACGATCCCGAGTATCCTTTCTGCAGCGAACACTGCCGCGCGATTGACCTTGGCAAGTGGGCGAGCGGGGGCTATGTCATCTCCACCCCGTTGAACGATCCGGAGACCGACGATTCCAACTACCCGAATCAACGAAGCAAAAAGCCACAGTGAGCCGGGCCTGATTGGAACGCCGGCGCCGCGATGGGCCACCCTGGTCGCCACCTTCTTTGGCGCAGGGCGAATGCGCCCAGGCCCAGGGACATGGGGATCGCTCGCCACCGTTCTGTTGTGGTGGCTGCTGGCCTCGCATCTGCCTCCCTCAGCCCGGATTCCGGTGATCGCATTGCTGATCGCGATAGTGGTCGCGATTGGCATACCCGCCGCGACTCTGGAAGCGCGGGGATGCGGCAAGAAAGATCCGTCGCATGTGGTAATTGACGAAGTCGCAGGGCAACTGCTCACCCTGGTGGCGTGTCCCATTGTGTGGCAAGCGCTGCTCGTTGGCTTTATACTTTTCCGGGCGTTCGATATTGTTAAACCACCTCCGGTGCGCAGCCTGGAAAGGTTGCCGGAAGGCACTGGCATTGTGGTGGACGACCTTGGCGCAGGCATTTACGGCCTGATTGTCCTGCAGTTGCTGCTTCACTTTGGGGTTGTGCGGTGAAAAGAACTGCAGGGTAACCCAACGAGGATTTGTGAAAACCGTGCCGTCCCTGAAAGGACTCGTTAATTTGGCCCACTTTACCCAGGGCTTACGCCCTGGGCTAAAGTCAATTCCGCCCCTGCGGGGATAGATTTTGAGCTGTCAAACGGTCGTGGCAACTCAAAATGGCTTTCACGGTGAGGTCTAAAGGGTTGGCAGGACAAGTTAAGAACGAGATCGGCAGATGATGGAACGAAAGACGGGCACAAAGAACGTTAACGGCAAACCCCATATCGATTCCATCGATCCCATGTGCGCTTTGCCCGGAGGCGAGATTCGCATTAGCGGCAGTGGACTTCGCCCCCGGGAACTGCGGCGGCCGCAGGTGCGATTTGGCGAGGTGGATGGCTCCATCATCATCAGTTCGGAACAGTTCATCGTGGCCCGTGTGCCCGAAGGCGCCGCTTCCGGCGAAGTGGTGGTTGCAACCAACGGTCACAAGAGCAATCCAGGAGAGGTGCGGGTGGGCGTTCCCATCGCGGACAGTCTGCATCCGGTAGCGAACCCGGCGATCGATCAAGATGGCAACATTTATGTCACGTTTTCCGGTTCGCGCGGGCAGAAGGTCCCGGTTGCGATCTACCGCATCGACAACAATTACAACGTCAAACCCTTCGTCCACGAAATGATGAATGCCACCGGGATGGCCTTCGACCGCGCGGGCAGCCTGTATGTTTCGTCGCGTTATGACGGCACGGTGTATCGCGTGGCGCAGAACGGTACCATGACGTCTTACGCCGAAGGCATGGGCGTCGCAACGGGAATAGCTTTCGACCCCGCCGGAAATCTCTACGTCGGCGATCGCAGCGGAACCATCTTCAAGATCGATCATGACCGCCAGATCTTCGTGTTTGCCATGCTGGAACCGAGCGTTTCGGCGTATCATCTTGCCTTCGGCAACAATGGAAATCTGTACGTCACCGGCCCTACCACTTCCAGCTTCGATGCCATCCAGCAGATCGATCCGCACGGCGCCGTAAGCGTCTTTTACCGCGGACTTGGGCGTCCGCAGGGACTGGCGGTTGATGTTGACAACAACCTCTATGTCGCAGCCTCGCTCCGCGGCCGCCGTGGCATCGTGCGGGTTACACCCGATCACAAGGCATCGCTGGTAGTGTCAGGGCAAAACCTGGTTGGACTGGCGTTCGCACGCGGCGCCTCTGCCGTGCTCGCCACCACCAGCGGCGTGCATCACCTGCCCTGGGACATCGAGGGCCGGGAGCTGATTCCGGAAGGCTAGCGCTTAGCATTTAGCAATTAGCACTTAGCAATTACGCGATTTCTGAGTTGTCATCACGAACGGCCTTTAGGCCGTGAGGGATCTGCTGTTTCCTTCTGGCGGCCGTTCCATACGCAAACAACAGCAGATTCCTCGCTTCGCTCGTAATGACAATTCCGGATTGCTACCCAGCCAAGAGCTAATTGCTAACGGCTAATTGCTGAATGCTAGACTGGTTCCGTGATCGCCGAAATCATCGCCGTCGGTTCGGAGATGCTGACTCCATACCGGCAAGACAGCAATTCCCTGTTCCTCACCGGCCGTCTCAATGATCTAGGCATCAGCGTCGCTTTCAAATCCGTAGTCGGCGACAATAGCGACCATCTTACAGCGGTGGCGCGCACCGCCATTGGCCGCGCCGACCTCGCCATCTTCATGGGAGGCCTTGGACCGACACAAGACGACCTGACGCGTGAAAGTGTGGCCGCCGCGCTTGGAATTTCACTGAAGCGAGACCACGCGATCGTCACCGAGATGTACAAACGATTCGCCGAACGCCGCATTCACATGCCGGGAAACAATGCGCAGCAAGCTGACGTGCTTGAGGGCGCCGAGCTGCTGCCAAATTCCAGAGGTACGGCGCCGGGCCAGTGGCTGGAGACCAGCATCCACGAACAACCGAGGATTGTTGTGCTGCTTCCCGGCCCTCCGCATGAACTTCAGGAGATATGGGAGCAGCAGTGCATGCATCGGCTGCGCGCCCTGGCTCCATCGGCGGCCATTGCGACGCGCGTCCTCAAGGTTGCAATGATGGGCGAGTCGGCCGTAGATGAGCGCACCGCGCCGATCTACAAGAAGTATCCCAATGTCGAAACCACGCTGCTGGCTGGGCAGGGGCAGGTCGAGTTCCATCTGCGAGCGACCGCCGCCACCAAGGACGAGGCGCAAGCGGAAGTGGATAGGCTGGCAGGCGAGCTGGAAGACGAACTCGAGGACGCGGTGTTCTCCTCGGCGGGCGAATCGCTGGAGGAGATCGTCAGTTACTACTTGCAGATGCGCAACGCGAAACTGGCGGTGGCCGAGTCGTGCACCGGGGGAATGATTGCCGAGCGGATTACCTCGGTACCCGGAAGCTCGCGCTACTTTCTGGGCGGGGCGGTGGTGTATTCCAACGACCTGAAGACACTGTTTGCCGACATTCCTCCGCTGATGATCGAAGCCCACGGCGCGGTAAGCAAAGAAGTGGCACTGGCGCTGGCGGAAAACATTCGCGAGATTTGCAATGCCGACATCGGCGTCGGGGTCACGGGCGTCGCAGGCCCTGGCGGCGGCACGGAGGAGAAGCCGGTTGGCCTGGTGTACGTCGCAGTCACCAACGGCCACAAGCAGGAAGTGGTGCGGCGGCATTTCTTAGGAGACCGTGACCGCGTTCGCAGATGGGCAAGCCAGCAGGCGCTCGACCTGGTGCGCCGCATGCTGATGTAAATTTATGCGCCTCTTCGTAGCACTTGACATCGACCCGGACATACGCCGGCGAATCACCGAATTCCGCAATCAAATGCGCCTGCTGGCGCCAGATGTTCGCTGGGTAGACCCGGAAACATTTCACATTACGCTGCAGTTCCTAGGAGGGACAAACAGGCTCGACGAGATCCAGCGCGCCCTGCAGTCGGTGCGTGCCGCACCCATCGAGCTAAGCTTCCGCAATGCCGGCTTCTTCCCTTCTCCGAAATCCCCGCGCGTGTTCTGGGTGGGGATTGAAGCGGACCAGAATCTACAGGGATTGGTGAACTCGATTGGTCAAGCTCTTCAGCCGCTGGGATTCGAACAAGATGCTGCTCCTTTCAAGCCGCATTTGACGCTGGCGCGTGCCGGCAGCGGGCGTCCGCGTCCAGTGCCCGGCGAGCATTCTGCACCCGGCTTGCGGCAGGTATGCGCCAAACTCGAAACGCTTGGGCCGCTGGAGTTCGGTACAATGACCGCGCACGAGTTCTATCTCTACGAAAGCAAGCTATCCCCGGCGGGCGCGCGATATTCCAAGCTGTCGTGCTATCCGCTGGAATAGTCTCGCTACCCAGCGCATAACTTTGACGAAACTTTCACTCACTATCGTCGTGGTTTCCTATCTGCTGGGCTCGATACCCTTCGGCTATCTGCTGGTGCGCATTTTTCGCGGGCAGGATGTGCGCAACACCGGCAGCGGAAATATCGGCGCAACCAATGTTGCCCGCACTGGTTCGAAGGGGCTGGCAGTTGCAACCTTGTTCCTCGACGCTTTGAAAGGCTACATCGCGGTAGCGTTTGCCTTCTGGATCGCTCATGCGATGTTTCCCACTCCAACCTTCATTGGTGGCGTGGTCGCCAGTGACGATCTGGTGTTCGCTGGCCAAACGAGATTTCTTCTGGCTGCGCTGGCCGCATTTTGTGCGCTCTTGGGGCACATGTTCCCGGTGTGGCTCCGCTTCCAGGGCGGCAAGGGAGTGGCCACTGCCGCGGGCGCATTTGTGGCACTTGCGCCCAAGTGCCTGCTGCTTTCGCTTCTCCTGTTTGTCATCGTCTTCGCGCTCACGCGTTATGTTTCTTTGGGCAGCATCGTCGCGGCCGCGTCTTTCCCCTGGTTGGTTTTATGGCTCAACCCCGCGGAGCGCAATACAGCTCCTATTCTGCTGGTGATTACGGCTTCATCCGCGCTGGTTATTGCGCGACACAAAGACAACATCCGGCGCCTGTTGGCGGGCACCGAAAACCGGTTCCATTGAAAGAGACAAGCTTGTGAGCGAGATCGCAGTCATTGGCGCGGGAGCATGGGGTACAGCGATATCCACTGTGCTGGGCCGCAAACAGACGCACCGAGTGCGGCTGTGGGCGCATGAGCGTGAGGTGTGCGAGAGCGTCCGCACGCGGCGCGTGAACGAATTGTTTTTGCCGGGAAACACGATTCCGGAAACGGTCCACGTAACCAACAGCTTCGAAGAGGCCCTGCACGGCGCCGAGATTGTGGTAAGCGTGATGCCTTCCCATCACACGCGCCGCGTGTTTCAAGCCATGCTCCCACAACTTCGGCCAGAGATGCTGTTCGTCAGCGCCACCAAGGGAATAGAGAACGATTCCCTGCTGCGCATGACGGAAGTCATTACCCAACTGTTGAGCGGTGGGGCCAGCGGCTTCGTGCCACGGATCGGCGCGATAAGCGGGCCGACGTTTGCCAAGGAAGTAGCGAAAGGCGATCCTACCGCCATCACCGTCGCCTCATCCGACAAGGAACTCGCGGCCATCGTGCAGCGAGAATTCAGCGATCCCAACTTCCGGGTCTACACCAATGACGATGTCATCGGAGTGGAATTGGGCGGAGCCTTGAAAAACATTGTCGCCATTGCCGCCGGAGTTCTATTCGGCATGGACCTCGGATACAACACCGTGGCCGCACTAATCACGCGGGGGCTGGTCGAGATCACCAGGCTGGTCGTCGCTTGCGGAGGCCGAGCGGAAACCATGGCCGGACTGGCCGGACTCGGCGACCTGGTCCTCACTTGTACCGGCGGGCTTTCGCGAAACCGCAGTGTCGGCGTCGAGTTGGGGCGCGGCCGCAAGCTGGAGGACATCATCGCTGGGATGCACGGCATGGTCGCGGAGGGCGTGCTCACCACCAATGCTGCGGTCGGACTGGCCCACAGGGCGGGGGTAGAAATGCCGATTACCCAGCAGATGCACGCCATTCTTCAGCAAGGGAAATCGGTGCAGGACGCCATACGGGACTTGATGAGGCGACCCTCGACCAGTGAAGTGGGACTCTAGCGGAATTAAAGCGCTTTGAATGACTCGACGAGCATTGGATTTGCGCAACGCCGCTGCCCGAAAATACATCTAAAACGGTGGCTTGTACGATGTCATACATGTCATGTATGTACTATCTACAACATGGAACGACCTGAAAGCAATCCTCCCAAGAAGCCGCGCTCTGCGCGTTGCGTAGGCCTGATCGCCGTCGCCTTCCTGTTGGCGTGTCCTTCCGCGATGGGACAGAGTTCCAGTCAAGCATTGTCTTCTCTCCCCTCCGCGGAACAAGTACTGAATCGCAACCAAGATCCTTTCGCTGGCTCGATTCCTCAGGCGAAAGCCACGGCGGAAACCATTGAGCTCACCATCGAGGACGCGCTGCAGCGCGGGCTAAAGTACAACCTCGGGTTGTACTTGGCTGACCGGGTCACGCAACAGTCACGGGCTTCGCGGCTGCGCGCTCTGAGCGATATGCTGCCAGTGGTTAACGGATCGTTTGCGGAAGAAGAGGAGAAGCTCAACCTGAAGGCACTGGGTTTGAGCGCCGCGGTTTTTCCCGGAATTCCGGGTTCGGTGGGCCCCTTCGGCATCAGCGACCTTCGCGCCACGGGGTCGTGGAACGCCATCGATTTGCATACGATTGATAACGTTCGGGCGGCGAGTCAGAACGTGAAGGCTGCGCAGTTCACCTACCGCGATGCGCGCGACACCGTGGTGCTCGCCGTAGGGGCCAACTACTTGCTTACCATCGCCAACGAATCGCGAGTGGAGGCTACGGAAGCTGAACTGAAAACTGCACAGGCGCTCTACCAGTTGGCGGCGGACCAGGAGGCGGCGGGGCTGGCGCCCAACATCGATACCCTGCGCGCGCGGGTGCAGTTACAAGCCCAGCAGGAGGCGCTCATCGCGGCGCAGAACGAGCTGGAAAAGCAACGCATTGCTCTGGCGCGCGTGATTGGATTGCCGGTAGGGCAGAAGTTCAACCTGGTGAATCGCGTTCCCTACCATCCTCTTCCTGAGATGGAGTTGCAAAACGCCTATGCGCGAGCCCTGCAAACCCGTCCCGATTATCAGGCGGCGTTGGCGGCATTGCGCGCCGCACAGTTGAGTCGGGAGGCGGCCTGGAAGCAGCGTCTGCCCTCCATCGGATTTGCCGGCGAATACGGTGTGCTGGGGACCACTCCCGATTCCATGTCCCCCAATTGGACGGCTGCAGCGACGCTGACAATTCCCATATTTCAAGGCGGAAAAGTAGAGGCCGACGTGCAACAGACCGACGCCGTCCTGAAGCAGCGGCAGGCCCAAGTGGATGACATGAGAGGGCGCATCGAGCAGGACATAGAAGATGCAATCCTCGATTTGAAGGCGGCAGGGCAACAGGTGGAGGTGGCGAAGCTGGGCCTTGGCTACGCGCAGCAAGCGCTCGGCCAATCGCAGGATCGCTTCGCCGCAGGGGTGACGAACAATGTTGAGGTGATTCAGGCGCAGCAACAACTGGCATCCGCCAACGATCGCTACATCTCCAGTTTGTATGCGCACAATATTGCCAAGGTCCTGTTGGCGCGTGCCATCGGTAATGCGGAGCAAGCCGTGCAGCAATACTTGGCGGCGCCGGGCAGCGTGCTGCCCCCGAACGGAACGGGAAACCCGGAGAGTACGGGCAACCCATCCGAAACAAAACTCAACGTTGCTCCAGGTCCGGGTGGAATGGCCGGAGCAGTTTCTGCTTCCCCGCCGCGGCAGAAAGTGGCTCCTCCGGGAGAAGAGAACCCTGTAATTGCGCCGCAGAACACGGGGAATAACAGTGCTCCCTCTGCCACAGTTCCTCACGAATAATGACTGACAGGTGAAGAGATGAGTCCCAGCACGACTGATGAAAACGATCTGGAACCCCGCGAAGCCCTCGATCAAGCTGAGGAAGAACACGTCGATCCGGAGGCGAAGCGTTACGAAGAGTACCGTCGCGGCTTCTTCCAGAAACATCCGGCTGCCAAACCGATTGTCTTTTTAATCGCGATTGTGGTCGTGGTGTTGGTGGGTTGGTTCTGGTGGGAAAGCCGTCACTGGGAAAGCACCGATGACGCGGAGATTGACGGCCACATCTATCCCGTCAGTGCCCGAGTGGGCGGCCAGGTGATCATGGTGAACTATGACGACGGCCAAGTAGTGCGCAAAGGCGATGTGCTGGTGCAAATTGACCCCACCGATTACCAGGTTGCGCTGGCGCGTGCGCAGGCCGACTACCAAGACACGCAGGCGCAGGCGGAAGCAGCACAATTTGGGGTCCCGGTTTCCAGTGTTGGTTCGCTCAGCCAGATCCGTTCCGCCAGCGCCGATATGGACTCCGCGCAAGCCGGCGTGACCGCCGCCCAGAAACAGGCAGAGGCTGCACAAGCCCAGATACTGGAAGCGCAAGCGGATGCCCACAAACTCAATACCGATGTTGAGCGCTATCGCCAACTGTTGGGCAAGCGCGAAATCTCGCAGCAGCAGTTCGACCAGGCTACGGCGGCAGCCATCGCCGCCAATGCTACGGTCAGCGCGCGGCAGGCGGCATTATTGGCGGCCCAGGCGCAAGTGAAACAAGCCCAATCCCGCATTGAACAGGCCACCGCTGAAATACGCAACGCGAGGGCAACTCCGAACATGGTGGCCGCCACCCAGGCCAAGGCGAAGTCCGCCGATGCCTTGGCGCAACGCTCTAAAGCAGCGCTTGATCAGGCGCAACTCAATCTCGCCTACACGACCATCGTGGCTCCGGTGGATGGCGTAGTAGGCAAGCGCTCCGTGCAGGTAGGAGCGAACGTGTCCAGCGGCCAGGACCTGATGGCCATCGTTCCGCTTCGTGAGATCTGGGTCACGGCCAACTTCAAGGAAACCCAGCTCGCCCACATGGGGCCAGGACAATCCGCAAAGATCAAGGTTGATACCTACGGCGGTCGCAAATGGGATGGACACGTTACCAGCGTTGGAGGAGCAACAGGCGCAAAGTACAGCTTGTTGCCGCCGGAGAATGCCACTGGTAACTATGTCAAGGTCGTGCAGCGCATTCCCGTGCGAATCGACTTCGATGGCAATGACAAACCCGACTTCAACAAGGATGGCTTGCTACGACCAGGCATGTCAGTCCAGCCCGACGTCAAAGTGCGCTGAACCGTTAGCGGTGCGTTTCGGATGCACCCTGACGGCGCACTCACGCACAGGATCACGGCTGGCGACATCAAACAAACGTTGATCCGCATTTCGCTTTGGCAGGCTGCGGAAAAAGTCAGAAAAGCAGATCCCTCGCGGGCTAAAAGCCCGCTCGTGATGACAAAAATAAAGAGTCTGCAATGGCGCACCTAAAGGTGCGCCCCTTCAAAACGTCCACATTCGAATTTTTTCTGCAGCCTCTTAGTACTACTGTGTTATAAACTAGATACCTTGTCCTGATTTTCCTGGCGCTGATGAATACGGGGCAGTACGTTGAGGGCGATGAACAACCGCCAACCGGATTTCTCCCGCCAGTCGGGGCGC
>JBEKNL010000017.1:0-68997 GCA_049522855.1 Candidatus Korobacteraceae bacterium | reverse complement strand
CATATCGATGACTTCATTGCCGCCTACAACCAGTCGGCTCATCCCTTCGAGTGGAGCAAGCAAACCGTCTTTCAGAAACGACCTAAAATGTCATACTCTAACTTATGCAACTAGGTACTAGGGAGCCTGAACATTTACGTCTTCTGAACGTTCAGGCGTATTGGTAAGGGTGACTCCCTCCTAGTGCATGAACCTGCGGCGATTCGGGGTAGCAGACGCAGTAGCGTTTGCGAAGGGTTTACTCGAAGACCTGGGGCGTCCTGTTCAAAAGCGCTACTATCCAACATTGTAGGGCTTGTTCTCTGATGGAACCAAGCATAATCTTTTCGTCGTGGGCCTGCGCATCCAATCTATCGGGAGTGGAAAAGCTGGCGGGGGTTCGGAGGTTTCGACGTGTCACGCGGGAGATTTTGGCGCTGGGCTTGGCCTCTCAGCATTGCCGCTGCGGGAGTAGGCACCGCCGCGGTGGTCCTCCTCCGCGGGTGCTGGCACACCCACATGAGTTGGCCGACAGGGTACGATGGGTAAGCCGTTCTGCGCTTAGACAGGGACAAAAATGGGGAGCCCGCAGACTCCCCGAGTCTTGCAACTTCCAAACAGCCGATTAGAAAATCAGCTTCAGAGCTAACTGAATGTTGCGGCGCTCGTCGTACGCCGAGCAGAATACGCATGCGGCGGATGGTGTACCTCTCTCTCCCCGGATGCGCCAGCGGCGTTAGCTCCAGTTCCCGGTTCGATGTCCAGATTGCTGCCGAGAATGTAATTGTTGTGGTGGTTGAACAGGTCGTAGAACTCGCCACGGAACTGCAAGTTGAACCGCTCGGTCAGCTTGAAGTTCTTGGTCGCAAGGAAATCCATGTTCCAGAAGCTCACTCGCCCTTGCCCAAGGCCAGCGTGAGAAGGGTCTTTTGCTCCAGTTCGTGGGCCTTCGCCGAACCTGTTGCTGGGGTCGCATTGGCGGCGCGCTTGATGCGTCGCAACTTGGAGCCAACCACTCGCTTCAGACGTGGAGTAACAAAGGTGAGCGCGCCCATGTTCGCCGGCTCCTCCTGCACCCAGATGAACTCAACCGCGTTCTGGTAACGGCCCAGCAGCTCACGAAGCTCGTCTTCCGGGAAGGGATACATCTGTTCCAGCGAAATGATCGCTGGTCCCTGCATCTTCAACTTTCTGCGCTCCATCCTCAATTCGTGACCGATCTTTCCGGTGCAGAGCAACACGCGTTTGGCATGAAGGGCGGTCTCATCGGGAATGACGTTCTGGAGGCGCGGACGCTCTAACTCGCTCAATGGCGACATGGCTTCGGGATGGCGCAACATGCTTTTCGGCGTGAAGCAGATCAGCGGCTTGCGCCATTTGCGTAACACCTGCCGGCGCAGCACATGGAAGTACTGTGCGGCCGTCGAGGGCTGGCAGACCTGCATGTTGTCGCGCGCGCACAGTTGCAGATAGCGCTCGATGCGCGCGCTGGAGTGCTCCGGCCCCTGGCCTTCGTGGCCATGCGGCAACAGCAACACCAGGCCGCTTAGCAGGCTCCACTTGTCTTCACCTGAGACGACGAATTGATCGATGACGATCTGCGCCCCGTTGGCAAAGTCGCCGAATTGCGCTTCCCAGGCGACGAGGGTTTCCGGATAATCGCGCGCATATCCGTATTCGAAACCCATGACCGCAGCCTCGGATAGTTCCGAGTTGTAGATCTCAACCCGGGCCTGCTGCGGAGCCAAATGGCACAAAGGCACGTATTCCTTCTCGTCAATAATGTCGATCAACACGGAATGGCGCTGGTTGAAGGTGCCGCGGCGGCTGTCCTGACCGCTAAGCCGGATCGGCGTGTTCTCCAGAGCCAGCGATCCGAACGCCAACGCCTCGGCCATGCCAAAATCGAGCGGACGCTTGCCATAGCCCATCTCGCGGCGCTGCTCCAGCAGCTTCTGCACCTTGGGATGGATGTGGAAGTCCTCGGGATATTTCACTAGCCCGTCGGTGATTTGGTGCAAGCGATCGGCTGTTAGCCCGGTGTCAACTTCATCGGCGGGATTGTACGGGCCGCCGTGAAATGGCGACCAATAGCTGGGCAATTGACGCATCGCCGGCTTCTTGACCATGCTCTTGCCGGCCTTCTCCGCGGCATCGAGTTCGGCCTGAAATTTCTCGACGTGCGGTCGCGCATCCAGCGCGACGCTGCTGGCGTAGATCTGATACAGCAAGGGGTGATCTTTGATCTTGCGATACAGGATCGGCTGGGTGATGGTCGGATCGTCCACCTCGGAGTGGCCGTGGCGACGAAAGCCGATGAGATCAACCACCACGTCCGTACCGAAGTCGTAGCGATACTCGAGCGCCATGCGGCCGACTCGCACCACCGCATCGGGGTCCTCACCGTTGACATGAAAGATTGGAATCGGCAGCCGCTTGGCAAGATCGGAGGAGAAGCGGCTGGAATAGGCGTCGCTCGGGTTGGTGGTGAAGCCGATGAGATTGTTGACGATGATATGGACCGTGCCGCCGACGGTGTAGCCGCGCAGGTTGGCAAGATTCAAGGTTTCCGCGGTGATTCCCTGCCCCGCGAAGGCGGCGTCTCCGTGCATCAGGACCGGCAGAATCTTGGTCTTGCCTTCGCGCCCGATTCGCGTCTGTTTGGCGCGCGCTCGTCCCACAGCCACGGGATCAACCGCTTCGAGATGGCTCGGATTGGAGACCAGGTGAATGCGCACCTGACCGCCACTGGCGCCGGTGAAAATCCCTGTCGCACCGATGTGATATTTCACGTCGCCACCGCCGAGCACGCTTCGCGGATCGACGTCCTCGAACCCAGCGAAAATCTCCGCTGCCGGACGGCTCACGATATTGATGATGACGTTGAGGCGCCCGCGATGGCTCATTCCCAGCACAGCCTGCTCGGCGCCTTGCACCGAGGCAGTGTTCAGAATTTCGTCCAGCAGCGGAATGAGCGCCGTGTTTCCCTCCAGCGAGTAGCGCTTGGTCCCGATGTAGCGGGAGTGAATGGTCTGCTCGAAGATGTCGGCGCGTACCAGTTGATCGAGGATTCTGAAGCGGTCAACCGGCTCCGGCTGTTGCGACTCCATGCGCTCCTCTATCCACTGGCGCCGCTCCGGGTCCGGAATGTGCATGAATTCGACACCGATGCTGCCGCAGTAGATACGGCGCGCCAGATCGACGCCCTCGCCGGAAATGTCCAACTCAGGATGGGAGAGCGGGCCGAAGTGCCCCAGGGGATCAAGATTTGCCTGCAAGTAGCCCCAGCGGCGGAAGGCGTCCATGACACGCTCCAGCTTCTCGCTGTCAACGCCGGTGGTCTGGTTCGATATCGTTAGGGTGGACAAGGATGACAAACTTCCTGGCCGGGCTGCCGCGACCTGTAGCCTCGGCCTTTGCGTATCGCATGTGTAAGTAATAGATTCCCTGGCGGCCGGATGGATGCGACCGCCGGTTCTCGGACCCGAAAACCGATGGCGACCGAACCACTCAGTATATAGAAACGCGGTAGGATTAGGTAACCAAGTGGGGCACATCGCAGCATCGTCGGGCACTGCTGCGATCACAT
Organism: Candidatus Korobacteraceae bacterium; assembly: GCA_049522855.1. Taxonomy (GTDB): domain Bacteria; phylum Acidobacteriota; class Terriglobia; order Terriglobales; family Acidobacteriaceae; genus Bog-257. The sequence goes on along the minus strand of JBEKNL010000017.1, from coordinate 65,429 downwards.
TTTTCGACAAGTAGCTCAAGCGTGGCCAGCAACCGACACTTAAGAAGGACAATGACCCAACCGCTGACATCGCAGGACCGCGTGTTCGTGCTGACGGGTGCTGGCGTCAGCGCCGAAAGCGGCCTTCCGACCTTCCGCGGCGCCGATGGACTCTGGCGCGGACATCGCGTGGAAGAAGTAGCCACGCCCGAAGCTTTCCACGCCAATCCCGAACTGGTCTGGCAGTTTTATTCCGAGCGACGTAAGCGGGCGGCAACGGTGGCTCCTAATCCCGCTCACCGCGCCCTGGCGGAACTGGAGCGTGCCCTGGATGAGCGCTGCTTTCTTTGCACCCAGAACGTCGATTCCCTGCACGAACAAGCCGGCTCCCAGCGCCTCGTTCACATGCATGGCCGCCTGATGCAGACCCGCTGCTCGCGCGAAACCTGCCACACCCCACCTTTTGACGACGAGCGCCTGTATCTCTCGCGAGCAGAAATTCCCACCTGCCCAAAATGCGGCGCGCTGCTGCGACCACACATCTGCTGGTTCGGCGAAGTGCCCTTTGCCATGGATCGCATCTTCGAGCAGCTCAGGGCCTGCACCGTGCTGTTGACCGTTGGCACCTCGGGCGTGGTCGAGCCCGCGGCCAGCTTCGTTCGCATGGCCCGCATCAATCGCGCCCGCGCCATCTACATCGGACCGGAAGACCCCGCCAACAGCAAGTTCTTCGATGAGGTGGTGCTGGGCAAGGCGGGAGAAGTGTTGCCGGGGTTGGTGAAGGAACTTTCTAGCTTGCGGAGGTCATAACTCAGTGAGTGAAATGCACAACGATGTTGTAGGCCGCAAACGAGGCAATGTAGGCCACAACGGTCATGTAGCCGAACTGCAGCACCGGCCACTTCCATCCGTTGGTTTCGCGACGCACCACGGCAATGGTGGACATGCATTGCATGGCGAACGCGAAGAAGACGAGCAGAGCGACGGCGCCCGCGGGCGTCAACTCATGCTTCAGCGCCGCCTGCAAATCAACGGCGTGGGACTGGGGATCGATTCCGTTCAAGGTGCCTAGGGTGGCAATAATCACCTCGCGCGCGGCGATCGAGGTCAGCAGTCCAACTCCGATTTTCCAATCGAAACCTAGCGGACGAATGGCAGGTTCGATGGCGTGACCCACCCACGCAACCACGCTGTCTTGCGCCGCGGGCGGTTGTCCATGATGCATGGGGAAGTTGGTTGCCGCCCACAGCAGCAGCGAAACCAGCATGATCACCGTGCCCGCGCGATAGAGAAACGCCTTGCCGCGATCCACAAGCCGCAACCCGAGGGAAACAAGCGTGGGCCAGCGATAAGGCGGCATCTCCAGAATGAAGGGTGCGTCCTTGCTCTTCAGAACCGACGACTTCAGCAGCCGCGCCGTGAACACCGCCATCAGGAAGCCGAGAACGTACAGCCCCAGCATCGCCAGCGCTCGCGTTCCCAGGAAGACGCCGAGCACGGGCCGGTTGGGCAGGAAGGCCGCAATCACCATCGTGTACACCGGCAGGCGCGCCGAGCAAGTCATGAAAGGCGCGATCAGGATGGTCGCAATGCGATCGCGCTTGTTCTCGATGGTACGCGTCGCCATGATGGCCGGCACCGCGCAGGCATAAGCCGATAGCAGCGGTATGAAGCTTTTGCCATTCAGGCCAACCCGCGACATGGTGCGGTCGGCGATGACCGCGGCGCGCGAAAGATATCCGGAGTCCTCGAGAATTCCGATGACCAAAAACAGCAGCAGAATCTGCGGCAGGAATACCAGTACCGAACCGGTCCCCTTCCACACGCCGTTCACGATCAGCGAGCTGAACATCCCGTGCGGCAGATGAGCTCCGATCTGCGAGCCGCTGACATCGAGGAAATGCTGCAGCAGGTTCGAGAGCGGCTGCCCAATCGCGAAGATCGTTTGAAAGACGCCGACGACTACCACGCCAAAGATAATCGCGCCCCAAGTGCGGTGAAGGAATATGGAGTCGAGCCGCTGCGTCCAAACCGGAGTTGCCGGACGGTGGTACTTCGCATTGGTGCCTACCTTCACGGCCCACTCGCGATAGCCGCGCGTGCTTCCGACTACGGGCAGTTCCAAGGGCTCGGGGCTGGCTGCCGCCGAGGATAGAAAGTTCTGCACGGCGACAATGCCTTCGCCTGTAGTAGCGCTGACCAGTGCAACGGGTGTGCCCAACTGGCGCGCTAACGACAGAACGTCCACATGACCGCCCTGCTTACGCAGCTCGTCGGCCATGTTCAGCAAAACCAGCGTCGGCAAGCCCAGCGCGATGACGCGGCCCGCCAATACCAGATGGCTATGCAGGTTGGTGGAATTCAAAACTACGATGATCGCGTCCGGGCGGGGCGTGCCCGGCATCTGTCCGGTCAGGACATCGACCGCTACCTTTTCATCTTCGGACTTGGGAGTCAGACTGTAGACGCCGGGCAGATCGATCAGCGCGACCTCATGGCCTTCGAAGTCGCGCACATATCCGGTATGGTGTTCGACCGTGACGCCAGGGAAATTGCCGACCTTCTGGCGCAGACGGGTGAGCCGGTTGAAGAGGGTGGTCTTGCCGGAATTGGGCGGGCCGACGACCGCCACCGTGCGATACGACGTGCTGAGGGATTCATCCCTGGGCCGCACTACCGCATGGCAGCTCATTGTCGAGGCGCCCATGCGTTAGTCTCCAAACACAGGGGCCCCAGCCAATTCCACGTGGATGTGGCGTGACAGGTCGCGGCGCATGGCAACTTCGGTGCCTTCCACCCGGTACACGCGGGGATCGCCACCGGGGCTGCTGCGCGCCACCGTGACTTCCAGGCCGGGCACGAAACCCAGGTTCATGAGATGCTCCACTACCGGAGGAGAGAGTTCTAAATCGGCGAGAATGGCTTTCTCTCCGACGTGCAGATCGGCGAGGGCGCTGGCCTGGCGCTTACGTTGTTTCTTATGACGACCGAATATGAAGTTGAAAATCATTTTCAATTCCAACTCTATTCTAACTCTTTCCCGGAGATCGGCAACGACCAAAGTCACACTCGTTTGTGACGCGCGAACATCGGGGAAACCCGCCGTCAGGGGGTCCCGAAATGGGCCGGCAGAGCCACTTGCCAGGCCCGCTTCGGCTTCAGCGCGCATTCACCCTGACATGGAACGTCTTAACGGGGGTCACGTTGTGTTCCCAGGGGCGGCGGCATTGCAAGGTGAGCGATGCCATCCCCGCGGAAACGGCGGCCAGCCGGAACTCTTGCGTGACCAGTGCACCAATGGCATGACTGGTTTGGCCATTCTCTTGCGTGGAGCTCTTCACCAGCCTGAGAGGCGAAGGATCGCCTTTGATCGCCCAACCGTACCCGGTGGACGGGTTGCTCTTCAGGCGGAGCACCAGGGTGTCACCGGCGGGAAGGTCGATGTCTTTTCCATTGTCCTGATCCGTGATGGCGATCGCGGAGGGAGTGCTCTTCTGCTGAGCACCTGGCGATTGCGGCGGTTGCGCGACGAGCATCAAAGAGAAAAGCAGCAAGGCCAAGGCAGCGATCGCAATGCGAGTCATAGGACGCTTTCTTTCTGTTATAAAGTTTTGATCGCTGGCGGAATGAGAGTGGTCGCTCGCGGCGAAATTGTCAATCAGAACCAGACCGGGCCACCGCTTCTGCGCGTTTCCTTGGGATAAAGAATTGGAATAAAGAATAGGGAGGGGGTAGGTCCTCCTCCCTGCATGAACACTCCGCCGCAGCCGCTACTCGACGTAGGGCTTCCAAGCGCCGTTATCTGTTTCCATCAAGACAATGCTGGCCTTGGTTGGGGGCGCGCCATAAAAATCGGCACCGTAGGTCTTAATGAGAGTGGCGCGGTCCCAACCGGAAAAGCTCTTTACCAGGCTGCCGGAAGCGTCAAACTCGATTCCCAGGCGATTGGGCTCCCACTTCCAGCTATATTCCACCCGAGCCAGATGCGGTTTGATCATGGTGACCTTGGCGACGTCCACCAGCTTGCGCTCCGCCAACGGAACCACAAACGTAACTGTCCCATCGCGATTGCTCGCCTTCTCCACACCCTTGATGGTACTCAACAATTTCTCACCCGCGGGAGTCAGGGCGACGATCAACGAACTGGAACCCTTCGCTTTCGGCTTGGTGGCAATGACGCCGGTCTTCGCCAGCAGCTTGTAGTGCGGATCCTGCGGCTTTTCGTTGACGTTGGAGACTACGGTCCCGGTGCTGAACCGGATGGTCGCTGGGCCCTGCTCGTCCAATATCCTGGTGACCGTGCTGGTCGCAAGCGGTACGGTAAGAACGTCGCGAGCGCCTTTCACAAAGTAGAAAATGGTTCCGCCAACGACCAGGATCAATCCGGCAATCAACAGCAACGGCATGAAGCCGGAGGACTTGCCCTCCAACGCGACTTCCGCGGCAAACAGTTCGGGTTCGTTGGAGACGGGGGGAACGGGTTGCGCTTTCGCATCCTCGTTGGTTTTCGGTTCAATGACGGTCGGCATTGCTGACACCTCCGATGCAGACATGCTGCCAGCCGCGGATACCAAGGCAAGCCGCGAGGAAAGCTCGCTCGTGGCGTTCGCAAGCGGCACAGGCTTTTTCCCATCCCGGGCTGTGGGCAGCCATAAACAATTCCAGTATGGACCCTATAAACAAGGACGCAGTGAGCCTCATCACTTCGCAATGTGAGGAGTGAACCTGTGCACTGGCGCGTTACTAGAGGCGGTCCAGAGTTGGCGCCTCAGGTCGATGTTGCGGGCGAACCAGTTCTTATGACTTGTACGGACTGGGGCCGAGCTTCTGCACTTGTTCGGTAAAGCTGCTCACAACTTGGGCGAATCTTGGGCCTTCCGCTGCTGAAACCCATTCCAGGCGAAAGCGCTCTTCTTCGAGTCCGAAATCGGCCAGCATCAAGCGGAGGGCGTCGGCCCTTTTTTCAGCCTTCAGGTTGCCCTCCTGATAGTGGCAGTCGCCGGGGTGACAGCCGCACATGAGGACGCCGTCGGCGCCCTTGGTCAGCGCCTCGATCACCAGGTTGGGATGGACCATGCCCGAGCACATCACGCGAATCATGCGGATACTGGGCGGGTACTGGATGCGCGAGACACCGGCCAAATCGGCACCGGCATACGAGCACCAGTTGCAGCAGAAAGCCAGGATCAAAGGTTGAAAGCTATCTTCCATCACGCCACCTCCAGGGCGGCCTCAATCTGGGCTCTGATTTGATCGAGGGTGAATCCCCGGACGAAGATGCCGTTCTTGGGACAGGTCGCCTGGCAGCATCCGCAGCCTTTGCAGGTGCTCTCATTAGTCTCGACGACCTTCTTAATCGACCCCTGCCAAATGTATTCGACCAGGGTGATCGCCTTGAAGGGACACGTGTCCACGCAGTAGGCGCAGCCATCGCAGCTCTCGTCCACCACCTGCGAGATGTTCGCCCCCAGTTCGAGGCTGTCCTGTCCGAGGACGGCGGCTGCTCGCGCCGATGCCGCCTGGGCCTGCAGGATGCATTCATCAAGGCCCTTCGGAGAATGGGCCAGTCCACACAAAAAGACGCCGTCGGTCATGAAGTCCACCGGACGCAGCTTCATGTGGGCTTCGAGGAAGAAGCCCTCGCTGTTCATCGGGACCTTGAGGAACTGTGCGATGGCACGATTTTCCTCATGCGGATGAATGCCCGCGGACAGCACCACCAGGTCGGCAGGGATCAACATTGGCATGCCCAGGGTTTGGTCGAAGACGGTGACCTCGAGTGCATGGGAGTTCCGCGATACCTCCGGCTTGCGCTCCTCGTCGTAGCGCACAAAGACGACACCTTGCTGGCGCGCCTTGGTGTAGTAACTCTCTTTGAAACCGTAGGTGCGGATGTCCCGGTAAAGGACGTACACGTTTGTCTCGGGGGAAAGCTTCTTTATGCGCAGCGCGTTCTTGATGGCGTCGGCGCAACACACCCGGGAACAATAGGGATGATCGGTGTCTCGCGATCCCACGCACTGGATCATGACGACGGTCTTTGCGGGCTGATTCCTTTGCCCGGCCAGGGAGCCGCTCCCGAAGGCAAGGCGTGCTTCGAGCCGGCGCTGCGTGATGACACCATCGTCGTGTCCATACAAGTATTCTTTTGGCTGGTACTGCTTCGCACCCGTGGCTACGATTACGACCCCGTGCTCGACTTCGGTGGTCGCGCCGCGGGCTGAGATTCTGGTTTTGAAGTTGCCGATGGAGCCTTCGATGTTTTCGATGATTGCGCCAGTAAACAGACGGATTCTGCTGCTCCGCTGGATTTCGTCGCGCAGGCGGGCCAATTCTTCCTGTGGCCTTTCTCCGTTGAGTGAATAGTAGAGGTGCCGCAGATTACCGCCAAGCTCCTTCTCCTTCTCCACCAGATACACATCGGAGCCTTGGCGGGCCAACGTCAAGGCGGCGGTCATGCCGGAAATCCCGCCACCAATGACGAGCGCGGATTTCTGGATTCTGATCCGCTGTCGCTGGAGCGGCTGTAACAGGCGAGACTTGGCCACGGCCATTCTGACCAGATCTTTTGCCTTTTGCGTGGCCCTTTCCGGCTCATGCATGTGGACCCAGGAGCACTGGTCCCGGATGTTGGCCATCTCAAAGAGATAGGGATTGAGGCCGGCCTCGGCCATGGTGTTGCGGAAGAGCGGCTCGTGGGTCCGCGGAGTGCAGGAGGCCACCACTACCCGATTCAGATCGTGTTCGGCGATCTTCTCCTTGATCCGGTTCTGGGTATCGTTGGAGCAGGTATAAAGATTGTTTTCCGCGTACACGACGTTGGGCAGCGTTTTCGCATATTCCACGACGTTCGGGACATCGACCACGCCGGCGATATTGGTCCCGCAGTGGCAGACAAAAATTCCGATGCGCGGCTCTTGTCCCTTTACACCTCTTTCGCGCGGGTAAAGCTTGGGCGTGATCAGTGTGCCCCTGGCATCCTTTAAAAGCGAGAGCACCTCGGCTGCCGCTGCCGAGGCTTGCATCACGGTTTCGGGGATGTCTTTGGGCTCCGCAAACGGGCCGGCGACGTAAATTCCCTGACGAGACGATTCCGCGGGCTGGAATGCGGAGGTCCCACAAAAATTGAATTCGTTGAGCGCAATTCCGAAGCGTTCGGCAAGGACCTTAACATCCTTCGGCGGCTCCATGCCCACCGACAGGACGACCAGGTCGTACTCCTGGGACAGCTTTCTGTCGTTTTCGCCCAGATGTTGGACGATCAAGTTTCGGCTGCCGGTGACTTCCTCGATTTTCGGCACGCGAGAACGGATGTAGCGCACCCCGAGCTCTTGCGCCCGGTGGTAATACTGCTCGAAGCCCTTGCCGAAGGCGCGCAGGTCCATGAAGAAGATGTCGCATTGCAGATCTTCTCCAAGATGCTCTTTGGCGATGATGGCTTCTTTGGTGGCATACATACAGCAGACGGACGAACAGTAGTCGTGCTCGAAATCCCGCGATCCAACGCATTGCAGGAAGGCGATCCGCTTCGGCTCCCGCCGGTCGAAGGGCCGCCGCACCTGACCGGAGTAAGGTCCAGAGGCGGACAGAATTCGCTCGAACTCCAGGGCCGTGAGCACATTCGGGAAGCGGCCATAACCCAGGTCTTTCTTCAACCGGGCGTCGAAGATCTCGTATCCAGGCGCGAGGACGATGGCCCCTACATTAAGCTCAAGGGTTTCCGGTTTCTGGTCAAAATTGATTGCCTTGGCCTCGCACACTTCCTGACAGATTCCGCAGGATCCGTAACTCAAATGGATGCAGGAGTCAGGATCGATCAAGGCCCTGTTGGGAATGGCCTGCGGGTAGGGGATGTAGGCGGCGGGCCTGGGCTCGAGCCCCATGTTGTAGGCGTTGAGAATGGGCAGGAAGGGCGCCGCGCTGGTCAGGGAAGAAACCTGTTTGCCGGTAGGGCAAATGAAATTGCATGCCCCGCAGGTCCAACAGACCGGATTGTGCTTGCCGAAAGGCGCCTCCAGTTTTTTTCTTGGTCCCCTGCCAGAGAAGCCGATGGCGGCCCTTCCCATCCGTTCCTGACACATCCGGACGCACAGTCCGCAGTAGATGCAGTCGTCGTTCTTTTTCTTGACCCGGGTGTCCCGGACTCCCAGTTCCGCGGCCATGCGCCGGATAACCTCGGCGTCGGGACTGCGCGCCAGGAGAAGCTCGGCCACGATGCGCCGTGCTTGCATGACCCTCTCGCTATGGGTCAGGACGCTGAGTCCATCCAAGGCAGGGTACGAGCAGGAAGCCTGGACAGAGGCCGGCCTGCCCGGAGCCTGCACCTCAACGATGCACAGCCGACAGGCTCCATAGGGAGTCAGCGCCTTATGGTGGCAGAGGGTGGGGACCTTGACGCCGGCCTTTTCTATGGCCTGGAGAAGTTTCGTCCCCTCTGCAACTTCCACCGACGTGTTGTTAATGGTGAGGCTGGGCATTTCGTTCTCGATGGCTAGCGCCTGACTCCCGTTCCTGTTTCCAGGGCTCGCCGTGCCCTCCACTCCTTGACCGGGACCGGAGCAGGCAACGACTGCAGTTCCTGGGCCTCTTTCCCGGAAAGCTTGACGACCGCCGAAACTTTGGGCGGGCAAATCTCCAGGCACTCGCCGCACTTGGTGCAGATGGCCTGGTCGATCACGTGGACGTGTTTCGACTCTCCTTTCACAGCCCCGGCTGGGCAACCCTTGAAACACAACAGGCAACCGGGGCACTTGTCGGGATCGATGTAGTACTTGATGAGGGGCTTGCAGACCTTCGCCGGACAGTTCTTGTCGGTGATATGCGCTACGTACTCGTCCTTGAAGTATCTCAGGGTGGACAGAACCGGGTTGGCCAGAGTCTGGCCCAGCCCGCACATGGAGGCGTCCTTAATCGCCCGCCCGAGTTCCTCCAAGAACTCCAAATCGCCTTGCCGCCCTTCCCCCTCCGAGATCCTGGTCAAGACCTCGAGCACGGCGTCGCTGCCCTCGCGGCAGGCACTGCACTTGCCGCAGGACTCGTCATTGGTGAACTGGATAAAGAACTTGGAGACATCCACCATGCAGGTGTCTTCATCCATCACAATCATCCCGCCGGAACCCATCATCGAGCCTGCTTCCTTCAGGCTCTCGTAATCAATGGGGAGATCGATGAGGCTGCTGGGGATGCAACCTCCAGAAGGGCCACCCGTCTGCACCGCCTTGAACTGCTTGTTGCCGGGAATACCTCCGCCGATGTCGTAGATGACCTCGCGCAGGGTGATGCCCATCGGGACCTCGATCAAGCCGGTGTTGTTGATCTTCCCCACCAGCGAGAAGATCTTTGTGCCCTTGCTGGTGGCGGTCCCGATGCCGGAGTACCACTCTGCTCCCCGGTTAAGGATTATGGGGAGGTTAGCCAGGGTCTCGACGTTGTTGATGACCGTAGGGCAGCCCCAGAGGCCCACCTGGGCCGGGAAGGGAGGCCGCTGCCTGGGTTCGGGACTCTCTCCCTCAATGGAGTGGATCAGGGAGGTCTCTTCGCCGCAAACGAAGGCGCCTGACCCTTCGCGAATCTCAACGTCGAAATCGAACCCGGAGTGCAGGACCTTTTCTCCCAGCAGGCCGTACTCGCGGGCCTGGTGGATGGCTCCCTGCAGCCGCTGAATGGCCAGGGGGTACTCGCTGCGCACATACACAAAACCGCGGGATGCCCCGATGGCATAGGCGGCGATGGTGATCCCTTCGACGACGGAATGCGGATCGGATTCCAGCAGGCTCCGGTCCATATAGGCTCCCGGGTCCCCTTCGTCGCAATTTCCGATGATGTACTTCGGGGTCTTTTTCTCTCCCCGGCACACCTTCCACTTGATGCCGGTAGGGAATCCCGCTCCTCCGCGGCCCCGCAGGCCGGAGCGTGTGATCTCCTCGATCACGTTCTCCGGGGTCAGCAAGGTAAGGGTCTTCTCCAGCGCGACATAGCCGTCGCGGGCGAGGTAGTCCTCGATCCTTTCAGGATCGACGGTTCCGGTGTTCTTCAGGACGAGGAGCAATTGCTTCTTGAAGAATTCTGAGCCGCTGTCGATGGCGTACTCAATGACGGGAGCCCCGTCCACCACGTGCTTAGCAAAGATTTGCCGAACCTTTTCGGGAGTGAGTTCGCCGTATTTCACCGGAGGCGTATTCAGCAGGGCCACCGTGATCATCGGCTCGCGGGAGCACAGACCGGCACACCCGCTGGTGGTGACAACGACACTGCTGTTGGGTATCTTCTCCAGTTCCTCGTGAACGGCTGCCAAGACTGGCCGCGCCCCGGCGGCAATCCCGCAGGTGCCCATGTGGACCGTAATCTTCCCCTTGAACTCGCCGTTGCCGGGGCGGACCTGCTTGCTGGCGGCCTGCCGCCTCTCGCGGAGCTGTTCTAGGGTGAGCCTGGGCACGCTATGCCGCCTCCCCGCATTTGCGCACAATGTCCGGGACGTCTTTGCGGGTCAGCTTTCCGTAAACCTCGCCGCCCACCATGAGGGCGGGGGCCAGCCCGCAGCACCCGATGCAGCGCACGCTCTTGAGGGTGTACTGCATGTCGGGCGTGGTTTCGTCCGGCTTGATGGCAAGCATTTCGCTGACCTTGTCCATCAGTCCTTGGCTTCCGCGCACATAGCAGGTGGTGCCCATGCAAACGTCGATCACGTACTTGCCGCGGGGCACCACGCTAAAGGCGCTGTAGAAAGTCGCAATGCGATAAATGTGGGCCAGCGGATAGCCGGTCTCCTGCGCGATGTAGCGCAGCACGTTCTCGGGAAAATAGTTGAGGGTTGCGTTGACCTCCTGAAGAATGGGCATCAGCGGCCCCTGCCGGCTCTTGTGGCGAGCGATGGTGGTGGCCAGGGTTTCGCGGAGCTCAGGCTCCAGTTCGAGCGGTGGACTGGGCAGGGGCTGTACATGGTTGCGGGTGGGACAATTGGCGACACACGACCCGCAGCCCGTGCACTTGGCTTCATCCACGAAGCGCGGTCGCCGGGCGAGCGTGACGGTGAAATTCCCGGGAACTCCCCGGACGCTTTGCACGTCGTTCAGAGTGAGCACTTCAATGTCGCGGTGGCGGCCGACCTCGACCAACCGCGGCGCCATGGTGCACATCGCGCAATCGTTGGTGGGAAAGGTTTTGTCCAGTTGCGACATGACCCCCCCGATAGCCGGCCCGCGATCCGTCAGGTAGGCCTTAATGCCGGCGGCAGTGAGATCCAGCGCCGCCTGCATGCCGCCGATGCCGCCTCCTACGACCAGGGCAGCGCCGATCGGTAGGGTTTGGGACTCCTCAGGCCGCATGGGGAACAACCTCCGTTGCCGGCGCTTGCCGCCCGGCTCTCTGCCTGACCGCCAGGAAATACAGGGCTAGTGGTCGATAAACCATGTGGGCCCACTTGCCAAACGACATCTCCACCAGCAGCATGGGCGTGGCGATGACGATGTGCAGGGCGTACAGGAAGTGACAGGTGAGCGCAAAGCCGGCATAGCGGAAAATGTGTGCCGCCAGACCGCTGAGCACGGTCAACACCAGCAAGATGGGAAAGGCGAGGTCCCGAACCCGCGTTTCTTTGTAGATCTCCTTCTGCGCCCGCAGCCGGCCTAAGAAAATCTCTCCCATGCCGTAGAGAATGAGGCCTGCCGCGAGGTATCCGAGCCACCGCTGGGGATTGTAGAAGGGATAAAGGTTGTCGGTCTGGAACCACCTGAGGCCGAACACCTTGATGGTGAGCATCATCACCGTGCCGAAGGCCAGTCCCCAATGGCCAAGCCAGCGGCCGCGGTCCGGACACTTCCGCATCAGAGAATGCGTCATCGACTGGTTCACGTAGGTCCAGAACTCGGCCACGTAGGTGGAAAACGGAATGTGCGCCCGCTCTTCTGCGCTCATGGTGAGCCGCCAGATGCGGAAGACACGCGATAACACTAAGAACAGTGGAAGGAGGGCCACCGTCAGCGTGTAGTAAATGATGAGCGGGAACATGTGCTCCAAGCCAAGCGGCGTGGTCACAAGCTGAGTAGCCGGCATCTTCACGTACCACAAGTGGTAGCCGAGAATCAGCAGAAAGGTGAGTGCCGCCACGAAGATTAAGGAACCGAGGTACCACGCCCCGGACTGGAGCAACTTGGGGGCAATGCCCGTCCAGTCGTACTGCGCGCTGAGGAAGCGCCGCAGCGTAAGCATGGAGATTCTGGGCTCCGCTTGACGCGGACAGATAAGAGAGCACTCGCCACAGTCATGGCAGACCCATGGATCCAGGCTTTGGACCAGCGGCTGTCTCAGTCCCAGCAGGGCATAGCGAATGCTCCTGCGGGGAAAGGTCACAGTATCGTCGACCAGATCGCAGGTGAGCGTGCAACTCCCGCATTGGTAGCAGCCCGTAGGGTCGAACTTTCCATACCGCCGGATGTCGGCTAACAACGTGGGATCGGAGACAGGAATGGCTTCTACTGCCATAGACCACCTGCTTGCAGATGTGCAGCTATTGCGTCGTCACCGCAACGTTGCTCACTACTCTTCGCGTATAGACTAGAAATTGTCCTTCAACTTCCGCCGTGAAGATCTCAAACTTGTCCTTTCGATACGCCTCTCCCGCATGGGAGGCTTCGCCCTGGCTGGCGTAAGGCCGCCCGTCCCACATGAATTTTTTTCCATCGCGGATAACGGAAATATTCGGGCTCATAGATTCAATCTCCGACGCAAAACTACGCGTCGGCCTGGCATTGGTATAGGTCACCCCGCGCCGTTGTGGCGCGGGAGAAATACTCACGCACCAGCCACTCCGCGGCTTGTGGCACGGCCTCGCTGACGGCCTTCGACAAACCTTGGGAAATTTCTTCCGGCAGCGGTCCCGTCTGGCAGGCCAGCACACGCACTTCGACCCCGCAACCTTCTTGCAACTCGCGCAGCAGGTTGGAGGTGGGCAACTGGTGCAGCGAGAAATCGTCGAGTTTGACGGGGGGAATCTCGGCGGGATCGATCTCAAATATCTCGCCTTGGGTGCGCCCGGCATCGATTGCGTCCAGGACCAGCAACCGCTGCGGACGCGCCGAGCTCAGGCACAAAGTGAACAACAGCTTGCGCACGCCCGTGCCGACGTCGAGCAAGCAAACCGCTTCGGGCACTTGGTAGTGTGACTCGACATAGTCAACTACCGCGCACCCGAAGCCGTCATCGCCAAACAAAATATTCCCGCAGCCGAGCACCAGCGTCGGCTTCCGGCAGTACTCGGGAAGATCGCCTGGATCGACCTCCCGCATGGGCTACCTCCTCTTTCGCTGCCCTTCAGTTGGCCAGCGAGTCAAGCAGTTTGCCGTCCGCGCTGAAAATATCCAGCTTGACCGACAGCTTTCCATCCAGCCGGTGGGTCGCGCACGACAAGCATGGATCGTAGGCGCGGATCGACATTTCTACTGTGTTCAGCACTCCCTGGTCGTACACGCCGTTATGGATCAAACTCTTGGCGGCCTGCGTGACCGACATATTGATGGGAGCGTTGTTGTGGGTGGTGCCCACTATCAGGTTGACATTGGTGATCATGCCGTCGGCATCGGTGGTGTAGTCGTGGATGAGCGTGCCGCGCGGCGCTTCGGTGACGCCTACGCCTCGCGCTGCCCGCGGCGTAACCTTCACCCGCGTCTCGGTGCTGGTGATCTCGGGATCGTCCAGCAAGCGGACGGTGTTTTCGGCGTTGTAGAGCAGTTCGATCAGCCGCGCCCAGTGATAGAGCAGGGTGAGCTGTGCGGGCCGCCCGAACTTGGCGCGAAACTCCTCCAGCTCGGTCTGCGCCAGCGGCGTGTCGATATAGTCGCAGACGTTGATGCGCGCCAGCGTGTTGGCGCGATACACGCCCTTGGGGTTTTCCACATCCATGGAGAAACCCTCTCCCCATTGTTTGGCGTAGGGGAACTTCAAGTAGCTCCACGATTCAATGTGCTCGGCGATGAACTCCGTATAGCGATCGTACGGAAAGTCCTGATAGGTGCCAGTCGGCGTCATCAGGCGAAGCTTTCCGTCGTAGAGGTTGAGCGCGCCATCTTCCTTGACTGTGCCGATGAAGCCGGTCGTAATCACTCCCAGCGACTTCACCACGTCGAGGTACTTGGGGAAGATGTTCTCCTTGGCAAAAGCAATGGAGAACTTGGCCAGTTCCAGCGCCTCATCGGCCTGCTTGCGCAATTGGTCGCGCTCGCCCGAAGCCAATGGTTTGCTGAATCCCCCAGGAACAGCCGCCTGGGGATGGATCGGCTTGCCCGCCAGGACTTCCAGCATCTTGGCGCACATGTGGCGCACCTTCACCACTTGCCGGGCGATGTCGGGGGCTGCCTGCAGTATCCCGATGACATTGCGGGTCGAGTAAGGCGCATCCGGCCCCAGCAGGAAATCGGCTCCCGCCAGAAAATAGAAGTGCAGGATGTGCTCTTCCATGAAGGCAATGCTGTTGCACAGCTCGCGCAACTTCTTGCCAGCCGGCGGCGGCTCGACTCCAAAAACTGCGTCGCAAGCCTTGGCCGAGGCCAGGTGATGCGACCACGGACAGACCCCGCAAATGCGCGGCGTGATGCGCGGCATGTCTTCTACCGGACGTCCCAGGCAGAACTTTTCGAAACCGCGCAGTTCAATGACGTTCACCCGGGCGGTATCCACGTTGCCGGCATCGTTGAGCTGAATGGTTATCTTGGCGTGGCCCTCGATGCGGGTGACAGGTTGAATGACCAGTGTCTTTGACATGGATCACCTCCGGGGCAGCGGCCGCAGACGGCCCGCGCCAGCAAAACGGTTAAAGGTTGCGGCCCGGTCCGGAATCTGTTTCGGATCGAGGCCGATGGAGGAGAGTGCTCCCATCATGTCCACCATGGGATTGGCTTTGTCCGACAGCGGGCCAAAGCAACCCTCACAGGGCATGTAGGCGCGGATGCAGCGCGGGTTACCATCACTGCCACCGCAACCGGCACGCGTCGCCGGACCCAGGCACAGGATGCCCTGCTCCATCAGGCAGCGCATTTCGCTGAGCGGCGCTCCCGGCACGAAGTCCGGCGCTTCCAGCCGGCGCTTGAGCGTCGAGACCGCCTTCTTTTCACGCTTGGTGGGACACTCATCGCAGACGCTCTTGGTCGCAAGCACGGGCAGGGGCTTGCCTTCCAGAAGTGCAACCAGCGCTCCCGCCACCATCTCTGGCGTGGTTGGACATCCCGGCAGGTAAGCATCCACCGGCACGACCTCGTGGACGGCATACACCCGGTCGGTGAGCGCGGGAATTTGCTCGTTGGGTATGCCATCTTTGTCGGTGGTAACGCTGTCGCGATACACCTTCTCCAGCAATTCTTGCGTGCTGAACTGGTTGGCGAGCGCGGGCACACCGCCAAAGCAGGCGCAAGAACCCAGAGCGATCAGGACCTTGCACTTCTTGCGCATCTCCTGCGCCAGTTTCTTGTGCTCCTCACTGCGGATTCCTCCCGATATAAGTCCGACATCCGCGGCGGGAATTTCCATCTCCGTACCTTCGCCAGTCTGACCATAGAGCTTGTGGTCCATCAGGACTGGCATGTGCACGATTTCCACTTGCTTGAGTACGTCGAGGAGCGGTTCACCGATGTCGAGGATGGTTACTTCGCACCCTCCGCATATGGCGAACCATTCTTCGGCAAGTCGAGCTGCCATACTGTGCCTCCCTTATACCCTTGAATTAGTTGCTGCTCCGTTTTCGTTTCCCACGATCTCTTATTACTGCGTTCGATATGGACTAGAACCAAGCTTCCTTGCCCTGCTTCACCATCCCTGCCCACTTGGGCAAACTGCAGCCTTCAGAAGCCAAGACCCACTCCAGCCGAAAACGCTCCGCTTCCAGTCCTGGAAGCAGGTTTTCGGCGACAACTCTTTCGGGCGAGTAAGAGCTAGCGAGTTTCTGCAGACGGCGGTCAGAGGAACTTCCACGAGCCACTCTCGGCATGTTTGACGTGCGTCAGCAAACGGAAGCCGCTGGGCTCGGCGCGCCGTAGTTGCAAACGTGCTGTTACTTATCCGTCGAACCCGCACACAGGGTCAGTGACCCAGGTCACGTATCGTCGTGATCGAACGTACGTTCGAGGGCTGAGGCGGCCTAAGAACGCGGTCGCTTGTTTTCCTGAAACCCTTGCTGGGTGCGGATTTAGCCACAGTCTAACTCGCGGTAACGATCGTCACAGGCAGGTGTGTGCTGCACCTGAAAAAAGCCACCCCTTGAGCGAAGAGCCCAGTGATCATCACCTTGAGGTGTGTCGCTCGTCACAGCCTCCTGTAACAAAGCGATGGTGTACTGGCTGCCGAGGAGAGCTGCTATGTGCCTCGCGATACCGGGAAAAATCCTTGAAATTCAAATGCAAGGCACGATGCGGGCCGCCCGCGTGCAGTTCGGCGGGATCGTGCGCCAAGTTTCCCTCGACTTTGTCCCCGAGGCCGGGCTGGGCGACTACGTGATGGTCCACGTCGGCTTCGCGCTAAGTCTCGTCGATCGGGTCGAAGCCGACCGCACCTACAAGCTCCTGCAGGAGATGGGAATGCTGGAGTCGGAGCTGGCGCCCACCGATTCGTAAGATCGCGTCCTTTCTGCCTTTCCCCATTAGAGAATCTCCACCTCAGCATGTCCCACGAAAGCCATTTCTCCGTCAACGAATTCGCCGCCTTGCAGGTAGTCCAAGTAAGATACAAGAGACCTGTTTTTCGGATTTTTAGCTGCTTGCCCTTGGGGCATGTATCTTCGAGATTAGGGACCCATGGAACTATCGGAAAAACTGGAAACACCCGTCACCACGATCCGCGACATCGGCCAGCACGAAGGCCAGACCGTCACCATTCGTGGCTGGCTCTACAACTTGCGCGAGAGCGGCAAACTACTGTTCCCCATCTTTCGCGACGGCAGCGGCGTCATCCAGGGCGTTGTCGCCAAGAATGCCGTCTCGCCTGAACTGTTCGACTCGATCAAGGGCTTGACCCAGGAGTCCAGCGTGGTCGTCACCGGCAAGGTGCGCGCCGACAAACGCGCTCCCGGCGGCTACGAACTCGACGTTAGCGACGCTCAGGTTTTGCAGCGCGTCAATCCGGACGATCCTTATCCCATTTCGCCGAAAGAGCATGGCGTCGATTTCCTCATGGAGCACCGCCATCTTTGGCTGCGCTCGCCCCGTCAAGCCGCGATCTTGCGGGTCCGCGCCGAAATCATCAAGGCCGCGCGCGACTATTTTGACGACCGCGGATTCACCCTCACTGATCCGCCAATTCTTACGCCGGCGGCCTGCGAAGGTACCACCACGCTGTTTCCGGTGGATTACTTCGACGAGCAGGCTTTTCTGACGCAATCGGGACAGCTCTATATCGAAGCCACAGCGATGGCCCTCGGGAAGGTTTACAGCTTTGGCCCAACCTTTCGCGCGGAGAAATCGAAGACCCGCCGCCACCTCACCGAATTCTGGATGGTCGAGCCGGAAGTCGCCTTCGCCACGCTCGACGATCTTATGACGCTGGCGGAGGAATTCATCACCTTCATCGTCAAGCGGTGCTTAGAAAAGCGGCGTCCTGAGTTGGAGACGATCGGCCGCGACCTCAGCAAGCTGGAGAAGATTGCCACGCCTTTCCCTCGCATCTCCTACGACGAGGCCGTGCAGATGTTGCAGGAAGGGCACGCCAAGGGCCTGGTCGACAACAAGTTCGAGTGGGGCGGCGACTTCGGCTCGCCGGATGAAACTTACATCTCGTCGCAATTCGACCGGCCAGTGATGGTGCATCGCTATCCGGCGGCCATCAAGGCGTTCTACATGGAGCCCGACCCGCAACGGCCGGAGTTTGCCCTGTGCGTGGATGTGCTTGCGCCGGAGGGTTACGGGGAGATCATCGGGGGCTCGCAGCGCATTGGGTCCTACGATCTGCTGCTGAAGCGCATTCATGAGCACGAACTGCCGGAAGAGGCCTTCAAGTGGTATCTCGACCTGCGCAAGTTCGGCGGCGTTCCCCACGCCGGATTCGGTATGGGCATCGAGCGCGCTGTGGCCTGGATATGCGGATTGGAGCATGTGCGCGAGACCATTCCCTTCCCGCGTACATTGCACCGGTTGTACCCGTAACACAATCGGCTTCAGTTAGGAAATCTCTATGGCAAGCAGCCCGATCACCAAGCCATTACAAAACGTAGAAACCAAGCACATCCGGATTATCGGCGTACCGCTCGACCTCGGCCAGTCGCGCCGCGGGGTTGACATGGGACCCTCGGCGATGCGCGTCGCCGGACTCGAAACCAAACTTGAGGCCCTCGGCTACGAAGTCGAGGATGGCGGCAACATCCCCGTCGCTTTGGCGGAAACCAAGTCGGAAGGCGATCCCAACGCCAAGTACTTGAAGGAAATCACCCAGACCTGCTCGAAAGAAGCTGAACTCGTGGTGAAAACTTTGGAGGCCGGGAAAATTCCCGTGGTCCTCGGTGGCGACCACTCCATTGCCGCGGGCACAGTTTCTGGCGTGGCCGAGTTTTATCGCCGTAAGAACCAGCGCATCGGTCTGTTGTGGATTGACGCGCACACCGACATCAACACGCCCGGCAGTTCACCCAGCGGCAACGTGCATGGCATGCCATTGGGCGCCATCATGGGATTGTTCGAGTCTCCGCTTACCGACCTGTATGGCTTCAGTCCGAAAGTACAGCCCGACAACTGTGTGCTGGTGGGCATTCGCGACGTCGACAATCACGAGCGCGAAAACATCAGGAGGTCGGGCGTACACGTCTTTACCATGCGGGATATTGACGAACGCGGTATGCGCTCGGTGATGGAGGAGGCCCTCCGCATTGCTGGACGCGGCACGGTAGGCTATCACGTCTCGCTCGATCTGGACTGGATCGATCCCGAAGATGCGCCGGGAGTCGGAACCCCGGTTTGGGGCGGCGCGACCTATCGCGAGGGACACCTGGCGATGGAGATCATCGCCGACCACGGGCGCATGCTCAGCTTCGAACTGGTGGAAGTGAACCCGGTGCTCGATGAGCGCAACCAGACAGCGGAGTTGGCGGTGGAGCTGGCGCTGTCGGCATTTGGCAAGAAAATTTTGTAGCCGTCTGCACTTGCTGCGACCGTTAAACATGTTTAACATCTAAAACTGTTAGGAGCAGAATGATGTTAGGCCTCCGATTAGATCCAGAACTGGAGAAACGTTTAGAACGGCTGGCCAAGGAGACTGGCCGGAGCAAGAGCTACTATGCGAAGCTCGCAATACGGCAGTATCTGGAGGATCGCGAGGACTATCTGTTAGGCATCGCCGCCCTCGAACGCAACGAGCCGAGGATTTCGCTGGAGGACTTGGAGCGCGAACTTGGCTTGGACCGTTGAGTTTCAACTGACCGCCCAGAAACAGATTCGAGAGCTGGACCGTCCCATCCAACAGCGCATCTTCAGCTATTTCCGTAGCCGCGTTCTTGTGACAGACGACCCGCGACAGTTAGGCAAGGCGCTTACCGGCGACAAAGGTGGTTTGTGGAGATATCGCATTGGTGATTACCGCGCCATCCGCAAAATTGAAGATGATCGCTTGGTCGTGCTGGTGTTAGCGCTCGGGCATCGTCGAGATATTTACCGCTGATCTGCATCCCCTCCCTGTAAAACCGTGCTATAGTTTCGCTCCAGATCTGCGCTAGGCGCTCCCTCGAAAAACCTTCAATCTATCTAAGACGGTTGGGGGATTGCCGCTTCGCATCGGCCCTCGAGGCCTCAGGAGAAAACCATGGCAAAACGAATCATCTTCTGTGCTGATGGCACCTGGAACGACGCCGCCACCCACACCAACGTTTACAAGCTCTTCAAGGCGCTGAACTTCACCGCCGAGCAGTGTCCCATCTACGATGACGGCGTGGGGGCCGACGGCAACACCCTGCTGAAGTTATTCGGTGGCGCCTTTGGCGATGGTCTCGATCAAAAAATCAAGGACGGTTACACGCGAATCGCTCATCTGTATTCGCCGGGCGACGAGTTGTTTCTCTTCGGCTTCAGCCGTGGAGCCTACACCGCGCGCAGCCTGGCCGGAATGATTGCGGTTTGTGGTCTGCCCACGCAGAACGTGGATGATGACCAGACCGAGCAGGCTTTCGATGCCTATCGCGAACATGACTTGAGCCAACGGCCGCAAAAGTTGGCGGCATTGAAGCAAGAATATTCGGTGGGCTACGCCCAGATCACCATGGTGGGCGTATGGGACACAGTTGGTTCCCTCGGCATTCCCGCGATCTTCGGCGGTATTGATCCGTTGCGCTATGGATTCCTCGACACCGCGCTGCACCCGGACGTGAAGCACGCTTATCATGCCGTATCGATTGATGAGCGTCGCCGCGAGTTTCCCGCTACGCTGTGGTCGGGGCCGCCCGCGCCAGGGCAGGTGATTGAGCAGATTTACTTCACCGGCGTCCATTGCGATGTCGGCGGGGGATATCCGGAAACCGGACTATCGGACATTACGCTGAGCTGGATGATGGGCAAGGCGAAAGCGCTTGGCGTAGATTTCGATCCCGCTGTGTACCAGCAGTACGCCAACCTCGATGCGAAGCACTCGCTGGATCAGAAGCACGAATCCTGGAACCTGGGATGGGCGTTTCCGAGCTTGCGAAGTATTGACAGCAGCGCGTGCATCAGCAACAGCGCCAACATACGCCTGCAGCATGATGCCTCCTACAAACCAAGCAACCTGAATCAGCACGCGGGAGTGTTGGCTCCCACCTACACCGTCGTTTCCGTGGTTGCGGAAGCCGGCGCCGGGGGGCAGGAGGAATCTATGGCTGCCTCGGGCTAAGGTTCTTTAGGACTTGTGTCCCGCTCGCGCTTTCGCTCCTGTTGCAAGTAGTCGAGCGCAGCGCCGGCACACCCAATGGATCCTCTCAACTCTTGAATCAGGCGCGAAGTCAGGGGCTGCACAATAAGGCGGTCGCCGTCACCTTCCGCGAAAGAAATGTTGACGTGCATGCCTTTCTTCAAACCCAGTCGCTTTCGCACCGGCGCGGGCAGCACCATCTGCCCTTTGGAACTGATCGTAGCGGTGAAGGTTGTAGCGCGGCGCGCTGTCTTCTTCATGACCGTATCTTAACTTAAGGTAAGATACCGGTTCGCTCCGGTACCCGCTTCTCCGAGTTAAGATGCATTCATGACAAAACTCCGGGTAGGTGTCCTGTTTGGCGGGCGCAGCGGCGAGCATGAAGTCTCGCTGCTGTCGGCGGCCTCGGTCCTGAACGCAATCGACAAGAAGAAATACGACGTGGTGCCCATCGGTATCACCAAGGAGGGCCGATGGGTCACTGCGGCCCACGCCGAGCGCCTGTTGCGCGGCAACCTGTCAAAAGCGGCCGAGCCGCGCCATCTGCGCGCCGGCGATCCCGAGACCACCTCCGCCGCCGCCGTCCTGGCCAAAGGAGAAGCCGTGGTAGTGCCGCCCATGCCGGGCGAAAACCATTCCGCGCTAATGCCGTTTGAGACGCACTCTACCGAATTGCACGCGGCGCCCAATTCGATTGACGTGGACATCATCTTCCCCGTTCTGCACGGCACCTTCGGCGAAGACGGCACCATCCAGGGCTTGCTGGAGTTGGCAGACATCGCCTACGTCGGCGCGGGTGTGCTGGGCTCCGCCGCCGGCATGGACAAGGACGTAATGAAGCGTCTCTTCCGCGACGCCGGCCTGCCCATCGTCAAGCATGTCACTGTTCTGCGTAGCACGTGGCGCGAGCAACCAAAAAAAGTGCGCAAGCAAATCGAATCCGCGTTGAAGTATCCCGTGTTTGTGAAGCCGGCAAACCTGGGCTCGTCGGTCGGGATCAGCAAAGTGCACAACGGCACTGAGCTGGCCGCAGCCATGGACGAGGCGGCGCGCTACGATCGCAAGCTGGTGATCGAGCAGGGCGTCGGCGGCACCAAAGGCAAGGCCCGCGAGATCGAATGCTCTGTGTTGGGCAATGACAACCCTATCGCTTCCCTTCCCGGCGAGATCGTCCCCGTGAAAGAGTTCTACGACTACGACGCCAAATATCTGGTCGAAGGATCGGAGTCGATCATCCCGGCCAAGCTCCCTAAAGCCAAACAGAAGGAAGTGCAGCAACTCGCAATCGCAGCCTTCAAGGCGGTGGATTGCGCCGGCATGGCGCGCGTGGATTTTCTCATGGATCCACGCCGGGGCAAGATGTACGTCAACGAAGTCAACACCATTCCCGGCTTCACCTCCATTAGCATGTATCCCAAGATGTGGGCCGCGACGGGAATCGATTATCCCGAACTGATGGACCGGCTGATCCAGCTCGGTCTGGAGCGCCATGCGGAGAAAAAGCAGAACCAGTACAGCCGGTGACGCTAACCGTTTTCTCGTCTGAGCGTCTATTTCAACAAGCAGGGAGCGATGCTCGTGAGGGGCGTGCGCGAAGTTCCACTCCGCTAAGTAGCGTATGCCCCGGGCACCGCAAACTGCCCTTCCGTATCTCCTGATTCGCAACCACGGAACAAAAGCAGGGTCCTCCTCGTAACCATCAACGAGGAGGAGTTCTGTGCGTAAAACCTTCCTAATTATTCTGCTATGCCTCTTGGTGCTCGGTGTTTCCGCCTTCGCCGAGGAATGGAGCAAAACTTATCAGGTCGGCGACAAGCCCACCTTGCGTGTGGACACCAATGATGCCTCGGTTGAAATCACGCGCGGAGCCAGCCGCACGGTTTCAGCCCGTGTGATCGCCGAGGGCTACAGTATCGGCGGCAGCGGCGTGCGCGTCACCGAGCGCCACGACGCCGATAAGGTAGACCTGCAAGTCCATGTGCCGAGCCATTGGGGCATCCACATCGGCATGCACGAGGGGGTGCGAATCGAAGTACAGGTTCCCTCGGAAACCGCTCTGGACTTGCACTCTGGCGACGGGCACATCGGAGTTGACGGCATCTCCGGGCAAGCCCGCCTCGATACCGGCGACGGACACATCCAGGTGCGCAACTTCAGTGGCGGACTGCACGCCCACACTGGCGATGGACACATGACCATTGACGGCGTGCTGACCGACGTTGGCCTGCGCACCGGCGATGGACACATTGACCTCACGGTGCGGCCGGGTTCGAAGATGAGCAATGGATGGCTGATTCACACCAGCGACGGTGGGGTGGAGGTTCGACTTCCGCAGGACTTTGCCGCCGAGCTTTACGCCCATACTGGCGACGGCCATATCCAACTGGACATGCCGGTTACGGTGAACGGGTCCATCGAGCGGTCACGCATTCGTGGCAAGTTAAACGGCGGCGGACCGCTGCTGGAAATCACCACCGGCGACGGCAGCATCCGAATCGGCAAGTTCTGAGTGCTGGGCTCAGGCCTAGCGCGCATTCACTAGTCGAATCGTTTCCAGCACCACATCGCCGCTAATCGCCAGCGATTGCGGACTGAGCTTGTCCACGGTGTCTTGCGGAGTGTGCCAGAAGACGTTGTTGTAACCGTAGTCGAGATCGATGATGTCAACCGCCGGCACGCCGATCTTCAGAAGCGGCATGTGGTCGTCTTCGATTGGCGCCTTGAATTGGTAGAAATGCGACTGGTAGCCCAGGTTGGTGGCCGCCTGGTAAACCAGTTCGCTTAACCACGGCGTGGAGTTGGTTTCCTGCTGAATGTCGAGGTCCGCGTCACCGATCATATCGACGAGGATGAACGCCTTGATCTTCTTCGCGGTCCCATCCTGCTGCCATTTCTGCGCTAGATGCCGTGTGCCGTATACGCTGTCGTCGTCGGTCCACTTCACGAAGGCCTCTTCCCCGTCGGTCCACACCAGCCAGATGCTGTAGCCGTCGAGGGGCTTGCCGCGAAATTGGTCGGCAAGCGCCAGCAGCAGCGCCGTCGACGAGCCCCCATCGTTGGCGCCCACAAAGTTCTTCAGGTGATACACCGTATCGTAGTGGCCGGCGACCACGACGATGCCGTCTTTCTTGCCCGGAAACTTCGCGATGATGTTGTTCATGGGGAAATTTCCGACCGGAGTCTTGGCGGTAAAGGTGTCGTTCTCGACGTCAACTCCCTTGAGCTTCGAATGGATGTACTGCTCCAGCTTCGAATGTCCCTGACTGCCGGGCGGACGCGGGCCGAACGCGACGATCTCCTTCACGTACCGCATTACGTGGCTGCCGTTGATGTCGGGCTTGGGAGCGGAACTGGCTGCGACCGTCGTAATCGCTGCTGGAGCAGGCGTTGCAGGAGCGCTGGCCGCAGGCTTCATCTCAGACGAAGAGGCGGAGGGGGGCTGCTTTTGCTTGCCACAGGCAGCCAGCGACAGTGCATACGTGATCACCAGAAACAAGGCTGTGTGCGCGAAAACTTTCATGCTAAGTCAATTGTAAATTGAGCCTAAGGCGAGAACCGCCAGCAAGGAATGTCATGGTCTGGTGCTTTGGGCATCAGACAGGGTTTGCAATCTCTGAACTATCAGCTCTTTTTCTTTCTTAAATATCGCTTCACGCACGGCTCGTTCACTTTGAACGTACTCTTGCGCTATTTTCATTAGATCCAAGCGTTGTGAACGTGTAATTGGTTGGCGGCTGCCTTTCACGTAAACCTTGGCCTTTTCATTCGGATCGAAAACGCCTTTGAATCCATTGCAGGTGACGCATGACAAGACACGGTTCCAAGGTTCATTCGCAAGCTCTTCGTAAATTTTCACGGGAAGCAAATGGTCGCGACACGAACCACGGTAAGCCGTATCATACGACTCCATCATGTCCTTTCCGCAGTAGACGCATTTGCAGCCCTCCTCCAACCACTGCGCCCGAGTGTAAGCGTCCCACGATGTGTTTCTCCTCAGAAACCCGTTGTTGCTGAATAGCAACTCGTCCGCTATCGTCAAACAGTCACTAGATCCCACGTTCTCGCCCCTTTACGTAGTATTGAAAAGGCTTAGGCCTGAATGCTGAATGCGCTGAGCGCTTCCTACCCCGCCACTTCCTCCAACTGTTTCTGATCGATATCGAAGTTGGAGTACACGTGCTGCACGTCGTCGGAATCTTCCAGAGCCTCCAGCAGCCGAATCATGGTGCCGGCCTGATGGCCTTCCAGCTTGGTGTAGGTCTGCGGGACCATGCCGATTTCAGCCACCTCGGGCTTGATGCCGGCCGCCTTCACCGCTTCCAACACTGTCTCGTACGCCGCGGGATCGGTGAGGATCTCCCAATTGTCGCCATCGTCCTTCAGGTCGTCAGCGCCCGCTTCCAGAACAATGTTCATCAGATCGTCTTCCTTGGCCGCCGCCTTGGGGATGATGATGTCGCCCTTCTTGTGGAACATCCACGCGACCGAGCCGGCCTCGCCCATGTTGCCGCCGTTTTTCGAGAACGCGTGGCGCAGTTCACTGACCGTGCGGTTGCGATTGTCGGTGGAAACTTCCACCAGGATGGCGACACCGCCCGGACCGTAGCCCTCGAAGGTGATTTCCTCGTACGAAATCCCGGGTAGTTCGCCGGTGCCGCGCTGGATGGCGCGCTTGATGTTGTCGGCCGGCATGTTCTCCGCCTTGGCCGCCGCCACCGCACCGCGCAGCCGGGGGTTCTTTTCAGCATCGCCACCGCTCTTGGCCGCGATGGTGATTTCCTTTATCAAGCGAGTGAAAATCTTGCCGCGCTTGGCATCCAGCGCGCCCTTCTTGTGTTTGATGGTTGCCCATTTGGAATGGCCGGACATGGAGAGACCTCAGATCTTGAATATCTTCGGATGAGTACCGATGGATGCCGCGCCCCTTCCGCAGATTAAGCGATGCTTCCGCTTCGAATCGCGCGGAGAAAGAGCAGGCAAACTGAGATTATACCACCGCCAACAATGCCGTTTTCCGGCAGATACCGGGCCGGTAATGTCTCAGTTTGACGCTCACCACTAATCCGCGTTGCTGGCGTGACGACCGGCAACGACTCGGGGGCGTGCTCCCGTGCGAAGATAGAGTACGGGACGCCAGAGACACGCGGAGGACATGCAGACTGTCAACCTTCCACAGGATCTTCAAAGCATTTCACTATCGTGATTTCCGTTTGATGTGGATCGGCGCCTGCACCTCCAGCATTGGCACCTGGATGCAGATCGTGGCCCAGGGCTGGCTCATCTATCGCCTGAGCCATTCCGCGTTCCTGCTGGCGCTCGACCAGTTTCTCGGCGGCATCCCGATTTTTCTGTTCTCGCTGATCGGCGGGGTGGTGGCCGACCGGATTGAGCGGCGCAAGGTCCTGCTCGCCTCCCAGTACGTGCAGATGGCTAGCGCGGCGATCCTCACCGTTCTGGTCGCCAACGGACTGACTCACGTCTGGCCCATCCTCTGTCTGTCGTTTATGTCCGGCTTCGCGCAAGCTTTTGGCGGTCCAGCCTACTCGGCGCTGATTCCCACGCTGGTCGAGCGCGAGGACATGCCGAACGCCATTGCGCTCAATTCGATTCAGTTCAACCTGGCGGTAACGATTGGCCCTGCGCTGGCCGGCATCGCTCTGGCGAAGTTGGGCGAGAAATGGTGCTTCGGGTTGAACGCGCTTTCGTTTCTGGCGCCCATCGTCTCGCTGCTGCTCATCACAAGCCGATTCTTGCCGGTCAGTACCACCGAGTCGATGTTCACCAGCCTAAAGGAGGGGATCAAGTTCGTTCGCAAGCAGGGCTCCATGGAGGCGCTTATCGTGCTGGCGTTCTGCATGACCGCGTTAAGCATGCCCATGCGCACGTATATTCCGGTGTTCGTCAAGGACATCTTTCATCGCGGCCCTGGCACTTACGGCAATATGTTCTCGCTTATGGGACTGGGTTCGATCTGCGGCTCGCTGGCGGTTGCAGCCATGGGGAACATCCGCCACAAAGGCCGATTTGCCGTCACCATGCTTATTATCCTGGGCGCCGCGATCGCAGCGTTTTCTCTCTCGACATCATTGCCCCTGAGCTATGGCATGCTGGTGATCGTGGGGGCTTCCATGATGGCCGTGTTCGCTACCGTGAATTCGCTGGTGCAGTTGATCACCACTCACGAAATGCGCGGCCGCGTGATGAGCGTGTACAACTGTGCGTTCCGTGGAGGCATGCCCATGGGAAATCTGCTGACGGGCTGGCTCGTCCCGGTATTTACGGCGCCCTTGGTGCTGAGCGTGAACGGATTGCTGCTGATTGTAATGGCGCTGTACTTTCTACTGGTGCAACGGCGCGTGGCCGCGTTGTGATGGTCCAGTTCAACGTGCGCTCCCACCCTTCGCGCCAAGACCGCGCGCGAAGGATGGGGCAGCGACCGCATGTTTGAGCTACTTCGACTTGTCGGCTCCGGCAGCCTGTTTCTTCGCCATCTCGCTATAACGGCGCTCGATCTCGTCCGGTGAGACGTCCTCGACGTGCGTCCCAACCCACCACTGGTTGCCGAGAGAATCCTCGACGCCGCCGCTGCGGTCGCCGTAGGCCTGGTCCGCGGGCTCCTGCACTGGCTTTCCCCCAGCTTCAACCGCGCGCTTGTACACCGCGTCCACGTCCTCCACGTACAGATAGAACATGGCCGGTTTTGGTGTCCACTGGTCGCGGGCCTGGCCGATCATGAGCATCGAGTTGCCCACGCGCACCTCGGCATGGCTGACCTTGCCCTTGTCGTCTTTGTGACGATAGGTTTCCTCGCCGCCAAAGGCCTTCTTCAGGAAATCGATCTGCGCTTCCGCGTCCGCCACTACCAAGTAGGGCGTGACCGTGTGGTAGCCGTCTGGAATTGGTTTGACTGCCATGATTTTTTCTCCTCACCAAGTTAAATTATCGTTGTCGGTATTGTGCCCTATTTTGGCATTCCGTGCCTCGCCTAGTTTTCCGCTTACGCCCACGAACCTTGGGTGCAACTATGCAACAGATTCAATCGCGCTAACATACATGCGTGGAAAAGACCGTCTATCTTTCGCTGGGCGCCAACGTGGGCGACCGCGAGGCCAACCTGCGAACAGCGATTGAGAAGCTAGCCGAGCTCGGCGAAGTGATTGCGGTGTCGTCGTTGTACGAAACGGAGCCGATGGAGTTCACAGCGCAACCATGGTTCCTCAACTGCGCGGTGGCGCTACGCACCAAATTGATGCCGAAGCTGTTTCTGTCGAAGGCGCTGGCCATTGAGCAGCAGATGGGCCGCCGTCGCAGCCAGCCGAAGGGCCCCCGCGCTATCGATATCGACATTCTGCTCTTTGGAAATTCCGTGATCCACACGCCGCAGTTCGATGTGCCCCACGTCGCCATGCACGAACGGCGATTCGTCCTCGAACCGCTGGCTGAGATCGCGCCCGAGGTGCGGCATCCCATCTTCAAGCGCACCGTCCGCGAGATGCTGCAGGCGCTCCCCCACAATGTGGGACAGGTGAAGAAGCTGGCTCGGTGTTAGATCCGCTGCAACTCCGCCACCGTCCGTGCGTTCGCCACGTTGCCAGTGTTGAGGGTGGTCTTCGGCTCCAGCAGCATTACGTGGGTTTCCTCCTCGGCGGAAGGGAAATGCTCGACGCCACGCGGGATGATGATGAACTCACCGGGATGAATGATGATTTCGCGTTCGACTCCATTCTCGCGCACCTTCATGCGCAGCGCGCCTTTCACCACGAAGAACAATTCGTCTTCGTGGTCGTGGTGATGCCACATGAACTCCCCTTGCAGCTTCACCAGCTTTACGTAGGCGTCATTCACTTCGCCCACAATCTTTGGGCTATAGCGATCGGTGAACAGCGACAGCTTCTGCGCGAGATTGACTTTGTCCATGCGAACCCCAAAAAGCCGCGTCTTGATCTATGTCAGATTCTACTCGCAAAGCAGGATTAGCTGCTGTTGTGACAAAATAAGAGTATTATGTCACTTGAGAGGAAATGTGACATGGAAGAGGAAATCCGACAGCGGGTAAACCAGAACGGTCGCGTCGTCATTCCCGCGGCATTTCGCAAGGCGCTAGGCTTTGAGATTGGGGATGAAGTCGTTCTGCGTATCCAGGACGATGAGTTACGCATCACCACCCAGCAGCGGCGCATTCAGCGGGCGCGGCGCCACGCCCGGCAATATGTAAAACCTGGCACGTCGCTGGTCAATGAACTGCTTGCCGAACGCCGCGAGGCAGCCAGGAATGAATAAGATCGTACTCGATGCTTCTGCGATTCTCGCGCTCATCAATGGCGAGCCGGGACACGAGAAACTGACCCCTGAGCTGCTTGCCGGCGCTGTTTGCAGCACCGTCAATCTTGCCGAAGTACAGGCTAAGCTGGTGCATCGAGGGTGGTCCCCCGACGAAGCTTGGGAAGATACCACCAGTCCCATTCGGGAAGCCATGCCTTTCAGCGCAGAACACGCCCGGATTGCTGGAAGTCTGATCGCCCTGATGCGGCCCCTGGGTCTCTCGCTGGGAGACTGTGCATGCCTCGCGCTGGGAATCGCGCTGAAGGCACCCGTCTACACCGCCGACAAAACTTGGAAAGGGCTGAAATTGAACGTCCGCATCCACGTCATTCGGTAGCAGCGTGTGCGGGGCGCCTAAACATACCTACAGGGAGATTGACATGGCTGACGACGAGTCCTCATACATTATCAAGCAGCGAGACTATTCGCGGCTGTTTTACGATCCTAAGCCGGAAGTCATAGCAGATTTCCTCGAGCAGCCCCTTGGATTCATCGCAGAGTCGGTCACGGGAATGCTTGCCGAAGGGCCAAAACAATTGGCTGTGTTCGGCGGGAAGATCGCGCAAGCCGCGCTGAAGGGCCACCTTTTCGAGGAGTTCGCGAGAGAAGTCCAAGATTTTCGCAAGAAAGGCAAGATCGACGAGAACTTTGGTGACACGAAGTACGGGTATCAAAGCTGGGTTGAACTCCTCACGATCATTGACAATGAGTGTCCTGATCCGGATCGCCTGGAGGCCCTGAAAGCCATGTTCTTCTCCGTGAACTCTGTAAAGAGCACCGACGCCCAAAAAATTCTTGCTTATCAGCTATTTCAAATTGCGAAGGAACTGACCTCCAGTCAGCTGCTCTTGATGAAAGCCTGCTATGAATTAGGAAAATCTGGTGATCTCGCCAACGTCGATAATATTGACAGAGCACATACGGGAGTCGGAGCGACACGTGAGCAGTGGATCCAGTTGGTTATCAAGTGGCTGGGACATGATGTTCGAGCGCTTATCAGTAGGGATGATGAAATATTAGTAAAGCTCCGCCTATTAGGGGAGGACAGCGGTTACTCAGTATCATCTGCGAAACATGGAAGACTAACGGATCTCGGACTGCGCTTCTGCAAGAATATTGAAAATTACGTGAGCGAAATTTCAGGGAACACTGAGAAGTAATAAGGGCGCAATTGCTCGCGCCCTCGATCACATCTATTCATCTGCTCCTACTGCAGCAGCAGCCCTTCGCCGTTGCCACTCTCAGCCACTTCTTCCGGCGGAATGACCGAGGTGGCGGCCACCCGGTCGCCCTCCTCCAGATGCAGCAGGCGCACCCCCTGTGAGGAGCGTCCGCATTCGCGGATGGTCTTGGCGCCGATGCGGATGATCTTGCCGAACTGGCTGATCACCATCACCTCCGACTCTTCGTTCACCAGCATGATGGAGACGACTTTGCCATTACGCGCCGTGGTCTTGATGTTGACGATGCCCTTGCCGCCGCGCGCTGTGAGGCGGTACTCGCCCACGTCGGTGCGCTTGCCGTAGCCTTGCTCGGCGACCGACAGGATGAGGTTGGCCTCCTGCTTCTCGCCATCCTTGGCTGGCTTGCGCGTCTTCGGCGTCACCGCCATGCCGACAATGTAATCTCCACGAGTGAGCTTCATGCCGCGCACCCCATGCGCCCCCCGTCCCATGGTCCGCACATCACTCTCGTCGAAACGAATCGCCCTGCCGTCGTGGGTTGCCAAGAAGATGATCTGGCTGCCATCGGTGCAATAGGCGGCCACCAGTTCATCCTCCTTCACGATAGGGATAGCGCTAAAGCCATTGGATCTTATATTGCTGAATTCACTCAGTGGCATCTTCTTCACCGTGGCGTTGCGAGTAGCGAAGAACACGTAGCGGCTCTCTTCTTCGAGATCGCGCACGGTAAGCAGCGCGCGTACGCTTTCTCCGGCTTGCAGCGAAACCAGGTTGGCGATGGCCTTGCCTTTACCAGCTGCGCTCAGTTCGGGGACCTCATATACCTTCAGACAGTAAACGCGCCCGTTATTGGTAAACACCAGAATGTAATCGTGAGTCGAGGCGACGAAGAGGTATTCGACGAAATCCTCCTCGCGCGTACTCATGCCTTTGCGGCCGGTGCCGCCGCGGCGCTGCTGCCGATAGGTCGAAATCGGAGTGCGCTTCATGTAGCCGGAGTGGCTGACCGTGACGGCGACTTGCTCGTCGGCGATCAGGTCTTCCAGGCTGATCTCGACCGTTTCGTCCTGGATGACCGTGCGGCGCGCGTCTCCGTATTTCTTTTTCACTTCCTCGAGTTCCTTGATGATGACGCCGCGCAGCTTCTTTTCACTGGCGAGGATCGATTCATATTCGGCGATGCGGCTGCGGACCTCAGCCAATTCCTTAAGAATTTCGTCGATCGACAAGCGGGTCAAACGATGCAACTGCAATTCCAGAATTGCGTCGGCTTGCACGGTGTCGAAGGGACGCGTGAGCTGCGAAGGCACCAGGCCCTTCAGAGAGGCCGTCTTACCCGACTTGCCTTCCGACACACTTACCGTCTTGCCGGAAAAATACTCCACCAGGTTGGTTCGGGCTTCCGCGCGATTCTCGCTGCCGCGAATGATGCGGATCACGTCATCCACTCGGTCCAGCGCTACCTGATAGCCCTCGAGAATGTGCTCGCGCTCGCGCGCCTTCAGCAGCAGGTAGGCGGTGCGCCGCCGCACTACGTCGATGCGGTGATCGACGAAGTACTGGATGGCCTGCACCAGGCCCATCTCCTTTGGCTGGCCGTTGATCACGGCCAGAAAGATCATGCTGAAGCTTTCCTGCATCGAGGTGTGCTTGAAGAGCTGGTTGAGCACGATCTGCGCTTCGGCGCCGCGCTTCAGTTCGATGACAATGCGCATGCCGTCGCGGTCGCTCTCGTCGCGGACATCGCTGATATCGTCAATGACCTTGTTGTTCACCAGTTCGGCGATGCGTTCGACCAGCTTTGCCTTGTTGACCTGATAGGGAATCTCGGTGACGATAATCGCGTCCTTGTCCTTGGTCAGGTGTTCGATGGCAGCTTTGGCGCGCATCATGAAGCGTCCGCGCCCGGTGCGATAGGCTTCGGTAATGCCACTGCGTCCGTAGATGAAGGCAGCGGTCGGGAAGTCCGGGCCCTGCACGTGTTTCAACAAGTCGGCGAGGGTGGCGTGCGGATTGTTCACCAGCGTGATGCAGGCGTCCACGATCTCCGTGAGATTATGCGGAGGAATGTTGGTCGCCATGCCGACGGCGATACCGTTCGATCCATTCACCAGCAGGTTGGGGATTCTCGTCGGCAATACCATCGGTTCGACTGTGGTGTCGTCGAAGTTGGCGACGAAATCGACGGTGTCTTTGTCGATGTCGGCCAATAGTTCTTCGGCGATCTCAGTGAGGCGCGACTCGGTATACCGGTAGGCCGCCGGAGGATCGCCATCCACCGAGCCGAAATTGCCTTGGCCGTCGATCAGCGGATAGCGCAGGCTCCAAGGCTGGGCCAAGCGGACCATGGCGTCGTATACGGCGCTATCGCCATGGGGGTGGTACTTCTTCAGACATTCGCCAACCACGCCGGCGCACTTCATGTGCTTGCGGTTGTGCAGCACGCCCATGTCGTGCATGGCGTACAGAATGCGGCGATGCACCGGCTTCAAACCGTCGCGGATGTCGGGTAGCGCACGCCCAATGATGACCGACATCGAATAGTCGAGATACGAGCGCCGCATCTCCTCTTCAATGTTGACTGGCTGGATGTTGCCCCCGCCGGGCTTCGTGGGGTCGAGCGGTAATTGCTGGTTTGGATCGTCTGCCATGATTGCCTTTAGCTAGTAGCCGAGACCAGGGCGAAAGCGTGCGGATTGACCGGTAATCGGATAGGCTTGACGCTGATAATTTCGAGTGATCGCCCCGATGAATAGCACGTCAAATTATATCATTGAACCGCAGCTGATGGTGGACGGTAATCTTTTTGTTTTCAATTGCTTACATACGCTTAAGCTGGGGAGCGAGGGGGCTTTCGAAACGGGGCCGTACCGCCGCGCTTACGGTACAACCGAAGCGATGGTGGCCGGGTTCATTGCTTGCGGTTCGGCAGGGACCTTCAACTCAATATCGGCTTTCTTCTGCGCTGGTTTTTGCGCGGGAATCTTGAACTCCATACCGCGATCGTCATTGGCCTTGACGGTGGCGGGGACGTCGAGATTGGCGAGCGGGATTTTTTGGGTGCGGTCATCCAAGATGTAAACCGTTTGACCCATGATGGCGTAGTTGCCAACTTGCTGCTGATGCCCATCGCGAAAAACCAGGACGGTTGGCTCGCGTGGCTTCGCATCCCGCGCTGCGGAGGGTTGCTCCTGTACCTTCGGCGGAGGTGGTGCTACTTCCGCCTGCGTGTCATCGGCTGGGGGACGGTATGACTGCGCTGGCGGCTGCTCCACGATGATGTGCAGTGTTGACTCGTTAGCACCAATTGGCGGACCAGAATACATATCAGGCGGACCAGAATACATATCGGGACCGCCTACGTAATCGTAGTCATAGCCGTAGCCGTAATCGCCAAACGGAACGTAGTAATAGGGAAGCGCGTAGCCCCAGCCTCCGCGGGAGTATCTGTAGCCGCGATAGGATCCGTTGGAATATGGCTGATGATGATGCGAGCCATATCCATAGCCGCCGTAAGGTCCCATCGACGAAACGCTAGGACGTGGGTACGCGCCCATCGAGCTCACCGAGGGCAGCGGGTAACCACCACGCGTCTGTCCGAATCGTGTCTGTCCGAAGGAGGAGGACGCGGCAAGCAACAGGCACGACCCCAATATGAGCGCCAGACGCTCGAAGGACTTGCAGCCCTTCGGATACCCGACTTGGCTTGCGCCCCTCATTTACCCCTCAGTCTAATCCAACCCATTAGATGCTGGGAAGTTTCTATCGGCTTCGGGATGTTAAATGCAGCAGACTGTAAACGTCGATCATGGCGTTGGCAATCAGCACGCCAACGATTACGGCATTGGCCAGCAGTGCGTAGCGGCTTTGCAGCAGGTCGGCTGACACTCCGGCCATGAACAAAATCAGGAACGGGAGGGCGACGAACAGGAAGGTGAAACCCGCAAAGTGCAGTCGCAAGGCCAGAGCTACCAGCAGGGCGCCTGTAAGCAACGGCGCCGCCGTGCCAAAGAACCGCGACCGCTTCCAAACGACGAACGTGACCAGCGTAACCATCAGCAACAGGACCAGGCCGATCCCGTTTTGCAGGAAAAACATCCCCAGCAGCGGAGCGATCGCGCTCCACGAGAAGGTCTGCGAGGAAATTTCCAGCCAGTCTGCGTTGAGCAGGGCCTGGCCGAACACCACGGGGCGGAAGCTGTAGAGGGCCCACAACAGGACCAGCCCAATGACACATGCCGCCGCAAAGATGGCCAGGGCTGCGCCGCGCCGCACGTGGCCGATCCAGAGCATGAAGCCGAGCGCGGGGACCAGCAAAATCCAAAGCGAGAACTGAGCGCCGATGCAGATGGCCATGGAAAGCCCCATCAGAAGAATCCGCCGCCAATTCCACAGCACGACTTCACGCGGAGCATACAGCGTGTGCGCCACTGCGATGGAGGTGAAAATGAGACCGAAGGCTCCCCACGCGCCGACGATCACGGCGCCCGCCTGGCTCGCCCATCCCACCATCACCGGCGAAAAGCAGTAGAGCCCGAGCGCTACGTATCCGCCAATATTGCCGTAAAGACGGCGGGCAACATACCACAGCGAAGCGCCCAGCATTAGCCCGGCAAATAAGAAGGGCAGGCGTATCCAGAAGCGGTAGTTGCCGAGCCGCGCGTAATGACTTTCTGCGCCACTGATCCGCGCCGCAACTCCGGCCAGCAGCGGCGCCAGCGGGGAGCGCTCACTCGTGCCGGCATTGGACAAGCGTTCGAGATGAAGCAACCCGGCCTCGACGTAATTGCCTTCCATGGCCGATAACCGCACATGCGCGGAGAACCAAAGACACTGCGCGAGAAACATAAGCAGCAGGAACAGCGCCGCGATCTGCGGCATACCAACTCGCTGGCGGATACCCGAAATGGACATGAGCTTTTGTTGTAACACGCCGGTACTGCTGGTGGCGAAGAGTGGTTGGCGACGGGAAGAACGGCGGCCAATCGCGCTGAGTTTGACGAGCTAAACAATAAGAGCTTGGTGTACGATCCGCCCCGCGCAGCGGACAGCGGCGCGCGCGTTGCATACGTTGTGACGACACTGCGCCGTCCCCACGATGCAACGCGACTGACGACTGCACGCTTAGCGCGGCAGTATGTCGGTCAGCGCTCCTTCAATGCGATCCACTTCTTCGCGAATCACCCGAATCGCCTGGTGATTGGCGGGATGCGGCACGGGCGTGATGGCTTCGACCGCGTGACGAATCTTGTGGTTCCGGTCCCAGATCAAATTGATCCTCGCGGAGGTCTCCATCCGGTGCTGATAGATCTTTCTGACCAGCTTGGTGATCATCCAGGCGAAGGTTAGCCCAAACAACATTTCGATGGGAAGACGGTCAGTTGCTCCATCGAAATCGAAGAAAGTGAGCCGATAGACGGCTTCGCCGGCACCGAGAGAAGCGAATATCACTCCCATCCCAATCAAGCCCAGCGTCAGGCGGTCAAGGGGTCGAAGCTCTAAAGAAGGTTGATTACTGCCGTGGTTTTGTGCGAATGCCATAGTGCCCCCAAAGGACAATGGTGGTGCGAAGCTCTATTGTGCTACAAACGCCGCGTTTTGTGGATAACGTAATTAGGACAAAATTTAAGGGTCGCGCGGGATTGGTCGGCTTACCGCGGAATGGAACTCCTCGGACACTGCGCCTTGGAAAGGCCGGACAGGAGCCCGGCCTCTTTGATAGGCGGACTCAGATATCCAGGTTCTTCACTTCCAGCGCATTGTCTTCGATGAACTTGCGGCGGGCCTCGACGTCCTCGCCCATCAGGGTGGTGAAGATGGTCTCGGTCTCGGTCAGGTCCTCCAGCTTCACCGAGAGCAGGGTACGACGCTCGGGATCCATGGTGGTCTCCCAAAGCTGCTGCGAACTCATCTCGCCCAGGCCCTTGTAGCGCTGCACGGTGTAGTCTTTGCGGCCCTCGTTGAGCACGTAATCGAAGAGTTCGCGCGCCGAGGCCTTCTCCACGGTTTCCGCTTCAGACTTGCGCTTGGAGGTCTTGGGGCTCTTCTGCTCAGCCTTCTCCTGGTCAGCCCGCTCCGCGTCGCTGAGTTCTTCCTTGCCATTCGAGCCAGAGCCGGCGTCCTTCTTCACCGTCTCGATGTAGTACGGCGGCTGCATGTACAGTTCAATCTGCTTGTACTTCGACATCATCTGGCGATACTCAGGCGCGGAGGCCAGTTCCCAATTGATGACGTGCTCGGCGCCCTGCGAGTTGACGAACCTCACCTCCCAGAGGCTGTGCTCCTCCTCAAAATGCGACCTCACATCTTTGATACCGCGGTCCTTGGCAATCCCCTTCAGCGCCTTCTCCAACGTGACAATCTTCTTGGGAGGATTCTTGCTGTCACCCTCGAAGTCAACCCGCTTCAACAGGTCAGCCTTCGGCAACACCTCGGTAATCTTTTCATCGCGAATGCGCTTGTCCACCTTGTCGAAGAAACCAAGGAAGTCGTTCAGGGTGGTCATGAACTTGGTAAGCGGCGCTCCCTCCAGGGCGGCTGCGCCTTCTCCGTAGCGCACCACGATGCCATCGGCGGCGCGCTTCACCATGACCCGCACAAATTCTGCGTCGTTCTTGATGTACTGCTCGAACTTGCCCTTCTTGATGCGATACAGCGGCGGCTGCGCGATATAGATGTTGCCCCGCTTGATGAGCTCCTGCATGTGGCGGAAGAAGAACGTGAGCAGCAGGGTGCGGATGTGCGAGCCGTCCACGTCGGCGTCGGTCATCAGGATGATCTTGCTGTAGCGCAACTTCGAAACATCGAAATCTTCTTTGCCAATGCCCGTGCCCAGCGCGGTAATCATGGCGCGAATTTCTTCGTGGCCCAGCATTTTGTCGTAGCGTGCCTTTTCCACGTTCAGGATCTTGCCCTTGAGCGGAAGAATCGCCTGGAAGCGGCGGTCTCGTCCCTGCTTGGCGGTGCCCCCGGCGCTCTCACCCTCGACCAGATAGACCTCGCAGCGATCGGGGTTGCGCTCGGAACAGTCGGCCAGCTTGCCCGGCAAGCCTCCGCCGTCAAGAGCTCCTTTGCGGCGGGTGAGATCGCGGGCCTTGCGTGCGGCCTCGCGAGCACGCGCCGCCTCGACGGCCTTGTTGATGATTTTCTTGGCGACCGCAGGGTTCTGCTCGAAGAAAGCGCCCAGGCGCTCGTTCACGAACGCCTGCACCGTACCCGCGATATCGGAATTGAGCTTTCCCTTGGTCTGTCCTTCGAATTGTGGTTGCGACAATTTCACGCTCACCACCGCCACCAGGCCTTCGCGAACGTCGTCGCCAGTAAGGTTCTCTTTCACATCTTTGAACAAACCGAGTTGCTGGCCCGCATAGTTAACGGTGCGTGTCAGCGAGGTACGAAAACCCGAAAGGTGGGAACCACCGTCGACGGTATTGATGTTGTTGGCGAAGCTGAACACCGTCTCGGAATAGCCGTCGTTATATTGCAGCGCGATCTCCATGGCGACTTCGTCACGCTCGGCTTCCATGTAGATTGGCTTGTCGTGCAGCACGCTCTTACCACGATTCAAGTGCTTGATGAATTCGGCGATCCCGCCGTTGTACTTGAACTCGGCGCGCTTGGGCTCTCCGGTCTTCTGGTCGGTGGTGCGCTCGTCGGTGAGAGTGATGAGCAGCCCCTTGTTCAGGAACGCCATCTCGCGCAAGCGCTGGGCCAGGGTGTCGTAGTTGTATTCCGTGGTAGTGAAGATCTCCTTGTCGGGCAGGAAGTGGACCTTGGTTCCACGCTTCTTGGTGGTACCGGTCTTTTTCAGCTTCGTAGTGGGTTCGCCCTTGGAGTAGCTCTGCTCCCAAACCGATCCGTCGCGCCAGATCTCAAGTTCCAGCAGATGACTGAGCGCATTGACGACGGAAACTCCGACCCCGTGCAGGCCGCCAGAAACTTTATAGGTCGAGGTGTCAAACTTTCCGCCGGCGTGCAGCACTGTCATCACTACTTGAGCTGCCGGCAGGCGTTCGCCGTCCACATCCATCTCCTCCGTCGGAATGCCGCGGCCGTTATCTACCACCGTGATGGAATTGTCGATATGAATGGTGACATCGATGTGGTCGGCAAATCCTGCGAGAGCTTCGTCCACGGAGTTGTCCACCACTTCGTAAACCAGGTGGTGTAATCCCAACTCACCCGTCGAACCGATGTACATGGCCGGACGTTTGCGTACGGCTTCCATGCCGCCCAGTACCTTGATCGAATCGGCGGTGTACTCTCCATCCGATTTACCATTGCCATTCTTCCCGTTTTTCTGGGCGACTTTTTCGTTCGGAACTTCAATAGGTTTGTTGTTCGCGGGCGCCGCAGCAGCGGCGGACTCGGAATCTTTTGGGGCCATCCTGCTCCATTCCAACGGCGACACATCAAGGTGCGTTGCCGTTGCTCACACCGGACTCCGCAAAGGGTCCATTCACCTTCTCTGGCAACCCTTATCTACTATAAAAGTCAACAACTTAAGGGTTCGACAGCACGGATTGATTATAGCACAGAATCCCTCCGTCCACGATCACTTTAATTGGCCGTAACTTGCTGGTTTTCAATAGCTTGCGAGGCGCAAAAAGAGAGTTTGGGGCGATCCGCGCAACCCGGACTTGCAGGATTGGACTACTCGGTATTCGACACGGATCGGATTTCGTTCGACGTCTTCCCAGAGCTGAATCAGTCAGACACTGCGATAGTTTTCCGCCGGCCAAAAAAATTGGGGCGGACCGCTCCGCCCCAGGTCTTGCGAATCTACATCTCCACCTGCTAGCCCACTTTCACGGCTACCTTCTCGTCCTGCGTGGTCTGCAGTTTGCGATGCATCACTCCGGTGTAGAGCTGCCGCGGACGCGAGATCTTCTGCTCCGGGTCCTGGATCATTTCGTTCCACTGCGCCAGCCAGCCAGCGGCCCGCGGAATGGCGAACAGCACGGTAAACATCTCCGGCTGGAAGCCCATGGCCTGGTAAATGATCCCCGAGTAGAAGTCGACGTTGGGATAGAGCTTGCGGGTGACGAAGTAATCGTCTGCCAGCGCGATGTGTTCGAGCTCCAGGGCAATGTCGAGCCGGGTGTTGCGTCCGGTCACCTCGAATACTTCGTCAGCGACGGCCTTAATGATGCGCGCGCGAGGATCGTAGTTCTTGTAAACCCGATGCCCGAAGCCCA
The DNA here is from genome assembly GCA_049522855.1 of Candidatus Korobacteraceae bacterium. Taxonomy (GTDB): domain Bacteria; phylum Acidobacteriota; class Terriglobia; order Terriglobales; family Acidobacteriaceae; genus Bog-257. The sequence continues at coordinate 25,906 of JBEKNL010000017.1, read as the reverse complement.
TCAGCTTAAGTTCGCCCGCTTTCACGCGCTTGATGTAAGCCGGAATGTTTTTCACCGAGCCGATCTCGTCCAGCATGGTCAGCACCGCTTCGTTGGCGCCGCCGTGCAGCGGGCCGGAGAGCGCGGAGGCGGCCCCAGCCATCGACAGGTAGGGGTCGGCCTGCGAGCTGCCCACCACCCGCATGGTAGCCGTGCTGCAGTTCTGCTCATGGTCGGCGTGCAGGATGAACAGCACATCCAGCGCGCGTGCGATGACCGGGCTGGCCACGTACTTCGGCTCGGTCATCTTCCACAGCATGTTCATGAAATTCTCGGGGTAGCTGAGATCGTTGTCGGGATAGACATACGGTTGGCCCCGCCGATGCCGATAGGAATACGCCGCCAGTGTCGCCATCTTGGCGATCAGCCGCACAATCTGTTTCTGCCGGTTCTCCGGATCGTGGACGTTCTTGGCCTCCGGATACACGGTCGATAATGCCGCCAGGGTGCTCACCAGGATCCCCATCGGATGGGCATCGTAGCGGAAGCCATCGATGAAATGCTTGGTGGTCTCGTGCAGCATGGTGTGATGGGTGATTTCCCATGTCCAGTCCTTGTCCTGCTGGGGCGTCGGCAACTCGCCGTTCAGCAGCAAGTACGCCACTTGCAGATAGGTGCAATGCTCGGCGAGGGTCTCGATATCGTATCCCCGGTAACGCAGGATACCTTTGTCGCCGTCAATGAAGGTGATACTGCTCTTGCATGAAGCGGTGTTCATGAATGCGGGATCATAGGTCATGAGACCGAATTCCTCGGGACTGGTCTTGATCTTCCGCAGGTCCATGGCGCGGATGGTGCTGTACTCGTCGATCGGCGCTTCATAAGTTTTATCGGTGCGTTGGTCCGTCAGGGTCAATACGTTCTTCGGCATGACCGGTTACCTCCTGTTAAATAAGCGGATGAGATTTATAGAGCGGTACTGCGAACGAGTGTTCGTCCGCTGCCATTTTAACGCGGGGCTGCCTGCGAAACTACGATAAACATGCGCAATTGAGACGGAAATCACATAGGTCTGTGATTTCCGACGGGACGTGAAGATGCCAAAGCGAAGGCTACTTCTTGTCGGCGGTCTTGTCTCTCCCCGAGCTGGAGGCGTCTTTGCGGGAACTGGACGTATCTTTGCCGGAGGCCGTCTCGCTGTGGGGAGTCTCCGCCTTGCTTTCCGCGGTAGAGGACGAGGCGGAACCGTTGCGCTTCGAAGAGCCGGCGCTGGGCGACTTCTTGGCGTAGTCGCTCACATACCACCCGGAACCCTTGAACTGTATGGCCGACGCCGACAGCAGTTGCTCCAGTTCGCCTCCGCAATGCGGGCACACGGTCAAGGGCGAATCGGAAAACTTCTGGATCCGCTCCATCAGGCTATGGCACTTTTTGCACTGGTATTCGTAGAGAGGCAATGCGAGGTCCCCAACGATCTCTGTCTCAGCTATTGATTCTATTTTTTGCGAATGGTTGCGGTCAATTCACCGGCTCTCCCGGACTGGCGAAAGAGGCTACTGAAAAAGTGAGGTTCAGATGGTATTCCGAAGGGGCGTACCTTCAGGTGCGCCGTTGAAAATCCTTTATTCTTGTCATCCCGGAACGACTTTAGTCGGTGAGAGATCTGCTTTTTCGAGTTATTACTAGGGTCCGTCTCACGGGTCGTCAGCCCGACATTCGTGCTTTTGCTTGCATCCTATGCTCTGCACATTGACACTAGGGCAGTGAAAGCAATCGCCATCATCCCCGCCCGGCTGGCGTCCACTCGATTGCCGCGGAAGATCCTCCGCGAGATGGGCGGTCGCCCGCTGCTCAGCTATGTCTATGAAGCGGTCCGTAGCTGCCCCTACTTGCAAGATGTCATCGTGGCCACGGATTCGGAAGAAATCGCCACCGTGTGCCGGCAAAATGGCTGGTCGTGTCGCCTGACTTCGTCACAGCATCGCAGCGGCACCGACCGCGTCCACGAAGTCGCGCAGGCCATTGAGGCTGATGTTTACGTGAACGTGCAAGGCGATGAGCCGCTGGCCCGCCGCGAGCATCTCGCCGTCCTGCTCGGGCTGATGGAGACGAAAGGCGTTGAGGTAGGCACGCTCAAAACTCCGTGCTCACCCGAGGATGTAAACAATCCCAATGCCGTAAAGGTGGTCACTGCGTTGGATGGCAGAGCGCTTTACTTTTCGCGAGCAGCGATTCCTTTCGATCGCGACAGCAGCGGACAGCTGCGGTACTACAAGCACCTTGGCTTCTACGCTTATCGCAAGCCAGCCCTCGATGCGTTCTGCGCGTGGCCTGAGTCGGAAATGGAGCGCAGCGAGCGCCTGGAACAGCTTCGCTTCCTCGATCATGGCATCGCGATCCACGTAGCCGAAACGCCGTTCGACACCGTAGGCGTGGACACGGAAGAGGATTTGCGGCGGGTGCAACGGATTCTGCGCGAAAGGAAGCTTAGCTAAGCGGTTGGGCTTCAGTTTGCGGTTGCTTACTCGCCCACGACTCAGCCGCGGCAATTCGCTTTCCGACTGACGGGTGCGAGTGAAAAATGCATTCGATGAACCTCGACGGCTCGCGCTCCGCCAGGTTTTGATCGGCCAACTTCTGCATCGAGCTGATGAAGGGCCCGATGGCGGGAATACTCTCCCACGCGTAACGGTCCGCTTCCCGTTCATGGCGGCGCGAGATCGCATTCAAGGCCGGCATCAGCAGAAATCCCAGGATGGTCGCGACCAGCACGATGAGCGGCAAGTTGGCAAAATCGTACAGCCGGGGACCGAGCACCGGGAACCAATCCTTCGCGATAACGAAGCGAAGCACCTGATTGATGAGCCAGAATCCAAAAAACGTGATCCCCACCTGCACTAAAATGCCCTTCAGAATGTGACGGTGCACATGGTGCCCGAGTTCGTGAGCGAGGACCGCCTCGATCTCGTCGTCGCTGTAATGCTGCAGCAGGGTGTCGGACAGAATGATGCGGCGCGTCGATCCCAGTCCAGTGAGCGCAGCATTCGCTTTCTTCGACTTCTCCGACAGCTTCCATTCATATACGCCACGCACGCGGGTGCCGGCGCGCTCGCCGAGTTTGGTCAGCCGCTCGCGCAGCGTATCGTTTTCCAGCGGCTGGAACTTATAGAAAATGGGCATCAGCACTACCGGCGCAAGCTGCGCCATCAGCAGGAACAGCCCGACAAAAACCGCCCAGGCTATGATCCACCAGCGCTGCGGCGCAATCCGGATGATCGCGTAAACGATTTCCACCATGATGGCGCCCAGGACCAGGCCCACCAGCCATCCCTTGCATTCGTCCCAAAGCCAGCCCCGCAGCTTTTGATTGGAGAGATGGTATTGGTGCTCAAGCCGAAAGCCAATGAAGTCGAAAGGCGCGCTGAGCACCTTGGCGATGACCGAGAACATCAGCACATACAGAAAAACCGCAAGAAAGTAATACTGGTGCGCGCCCAGGTAAGACCAGTCGCGGAGTTTGCCGGTCCATCCCGTGACCAGCAGCACCACCAGCAAGGCGAAACCGATGACCGCATCCGTCAGGCTCAGCCAGCGTTGAATGCGGTTATAGCGGCGTACCTCCGGCGAGTCGGCCGGTCGCGGAATTGAAGTGGTTGCCATTCAGTTGGAGTTAGTTAAGAGAGCCGGATGCGCGCGATCGTTCTCTCAATGCTTGATTCCAGTATGCCAGAAGTGCTGCGGGAAACTCACGGCAGGCGGAAGGTTGTGTTCGGCCCGCGCTACTTCGCACCTGCCTCTGACAGGACGGGCGTGACGGCTTGAGCGCCCGCGCCGACAAAGCTTTCGGTTTCCTTCAGGATCTGCGAGACCAACTCCGGCGAAGCAGCTTCACAATAGATGCGCAGCAGCGGCTCGGTTCCTGACGCGCGCACCAGCACCCAGGCTTCGGCGCCGTTGCCGTAAGTCGGAGCGTCGAGGAAAAACTTCACCCCGTCGAGTGTTTCCACTTTCTGCACATTGAAACTTCCGATCATAGCCGGCTTCGCACTGGCGCGCCGCATCGCCTCATCTTTCACCTCGTTGCTGAGGTGCAGATCGAGGCGACCATAGTGATGCTCGCCGTATTCCTGTTGCAGGTCGCGCACCAGTTGGCCAAGCGCCTTGCCCTCTTCCGCCATGATGTTGGCCAGCAGCAGGGAATTCAGAAGGCCATCACGCTCCGGCAGGTGCCGGGTTATGCCGATTCCGCCTGATTCTTCCCCGCCGATGAGGATGTCGCGCTCCAGCATGAGATCGCAAATGTACTTGAAGCCGATACCGCATTCGTTCACCTTGCGGCCATACTTCGCGGCAATACGGTCGATCATGCGCGTGGTGTTGAATGCCCGCACGATCTCGCCGGGCCATTTCTTGCGTTTCAGCAGCCATTCCAGAATCAGACAGAAACACTTGTGCGCATCCACGAAGCTGCCATCGTCCGCGACCGCACCCAGCCTATCGGCATCGCCGTCAGTTGCCAGGCCCGCATGAAAGTGGCCGCGCACAACCGTTTCTTGCAGCATCGCAATGTGCGGTGGTATCGGCTCGGGATTGATTCCCGGGAACAGCGGATTGAGCTCCCCGCGAATCTCCAGGTGATCGATCCCGCTCTCGGCAAAGATTCCCTTCAGCACGCCCCGCCCTGCGCCATACATCACGTCAATCGCAAACTTAAAACCAGCCTTCGGGATCGCCTTCAAGTCAACAAAGTTCTTGATCGCGAAAATGTAAGGGGTCTTGAAGTCCGCGAGAGTCACGCTGCCGCCGCTGCGTTCGAGCCGGGGCGAATCCAGTTCACCTTCGATCGACTTCATGATGGCGGGCGTCCCCGATCCGCCATAGCTCGCCTTGTACTTCACGCCATTCCAGTTGAAAGGATTATGGCTGGAGGTGATCATCACGCCGCCGGTCGCACCCAGGTGCTTGACCGCATGCGACAGCGCCGGAGTGGGCGTGTAATCGTTTGAGAGACGCACCGCGATGCCAGAGCCGGCCAGAACTTCCGAGACGATCTCAGCCGCGCGTTGGGAGGCAAAGCGCGTGTCATAACCGACGACCAGCCCCTTGCTGACGTCCTCGTTGTTGCGGACGTAAGTCGCGATGGCGTTGCCAACCCGGCGAACGTTATCGAAAGTAAAATCATCGGCGATGATGCCGCGCCATCCATCGGTGCCGAACTTGATCTGTGCCGCCATCAATCTACCTTAGCTTGAATTTTTTGGTCTATAACGCTGGGCTAGACTAGCCGCTTTAGTTTTTGTTCGTCGAGATGCTTCACCACTTTGCCCACGTCCTGCGCATGCTCATGCGTGGTGATTAGCAGCGCATCATCGGTTTCGACGACGATCAGGTTCTTCACCCCTACGACTGCGACGAACTTCCGCTTGGAGTGAACGAAGTTCCCCTCCGCATTCAACGCGAAGCTCTGCTCAGAGACAATGACATTCTGAGCGCCGTTCTTGCCGACGTTGCGATGCTCGTAGAGCGCCGTCCAGGAGCCCAGGTCGTTCCATCCGAAGTTTGCCGGAATGCAATAGATGTGCGACTTGCCTTCGCCCTTGGCGGAGCGGGGTTCGAGCACGGCATAATCCACGCTGATGTTTTCGCACTTGGGATAAAGTTTGGCGAAGGTCTTCTCGAAGCTGCGACTTCCGTAACTGGCCGCAATTTTTTCCAGCAGCGGCGCTGTTTTCGGCAGATGTTCACGCAGCGCATTGGCGAGGGTGCGCGCACTCCAAATGAACATTCCACTGTTCCAGAAGAAATTTCCAGCCTTGACGAATTGCTCGGCGACCTCGGGCAGAGGCTTCTCGGTGAAGCGGCGTACCTGCAGTACGCCTTTCTGCCGCTGATCGCCAACTTCGATGTAGCCATAACCGGTTTCCGCGCGCGTGGGAGTAATACCTATCACGACAATGTTTTCGCCGGTGGCAGCGATCCGGGCGGCCCGCCCAATGTCAGCGCGGAAGCGCTTCTCGTCCACGATCACGTGATCGGAGGGAAACATTCCGATGACTGCGGTGGGGTCGCTCCTCTCCAACAGAAAGGCAGCCAGTCCAATTGCCGGAGCCGTATTCCGTCCTAGGGGTTCGGCAATGATCTGCTTCTTGGGAAGACCCTTGAGTTGGCGTACGATGGCGAGGCGCAAGTCCTGGTTGGTGATGATCCAGAATTGTTTTGCCTTCGCCAGCGGCGACAGCCGTTCGACAGTTTCCTGGATCATGCTTTTCTTGCTGTTCAGCGGCAGCAGTTGCTTGGCCATCCGCTTGCGGCTCAACGGCCAGAAGCGGGTGCCGCGTCCACCGGCGAGAATGACGGGATAAAACGCAAACCTACCTGAAGTGGTCACTGAGTTCGATTCCTCGCGCCTCGAGGTGAGCGCTCTTGTAAGTGTATTATGGCGCGCTGATGGATTGCCCCAGTCTCGTCTCCGGCTCTGCTACTGCGTCCGTGGGCAGAGACATACGCATGACTTCAAGCTCCCACTGCGGCCGAACGGTGTACTCTCGCACCGTGGCGGGAACGACCACCGCTTCTCCAGTAGCGAAGCTGATGGGCTCCATCCCCTGCGATTCTACGATTCCTGCCCCGTCCACCGCGACCAGGATGTGAGGGGAAGCCGGTGTGGTCTCCGCGTGGATCGCTTCGCGTAGCTTGATCTTCTCGACTTCAAAAAACGGCGAGCGCACCAGCACCTTGTAAACGTCTCCGCCGCAACTGAGCACTTTACCTGCATTCGTCCGCAGTTTTGTCGCCGCCAATCCTTCCGCGATGTGAAGTTCACGGCCACGACCGTAATCATAGAGGCGATAGGTCGTATCGGATGTTTGCTGCGTCTCCACCAAAATCATTCCGGCGCCGATGGTATGAACGGTCCCCGCGGCGACATAAAGCATGTCCCCCTGATGAACATCCACCCAGTGCAGCAACTCTTCCGCGCGCGTATCTTGAATTGCCTGTCTGAATTGCTCCAGCGTGACACCGCGCTTCAATCCCAGTGCGACTTGAGCGCCGGGCTGCGCGCGCAGCGCATACCAACATTCGGTCTTTCCGCATGGCTCGCCGATCTTGCGCGCCTGCTCATCGTCCGGATGGACCTGCACCGACAGCTTGTCGCCGGGAAAGAGAAACTTCACCAGCAGCGGAAAGCGATCGTCGAAACACGCGGCCTGCCCCACTAGATCGCGGCCGTATTGCTTGGAGAGTTCGCCCAGCGTGCGACCCGCCAGGGGCCCATTAGCCACCCGGTTGTCGTGCCAGGTCAGCCAGCTCTCGCCAATCGGCTCCTTCACAACTCGGGTGTAAATCGGGCGAAGATCGCGAACACCCCAGGGCCGTTCGTCGAAGATAGGCATCAACAGGAGTGGATAGAGTTCAGGCATCAGCCTACACGTTGGCGAAGAATTTGCGCATGCGCTCCAGGCCGCGTTCCAGGTTCTCGGCGGAAACCGCATACGAGACCCGGATGTGGTCCTGGGTGCCGAAGCCTTCACCCGGAACCACAACCAGGTGCGCATCGCGCAAAAGTTTACGCGCCACGTCGGATGCCGAGTTCAATCCGCCGCGCTCGAAGTAATGGCTGACGTTGGGATAGGCGTAGAACGCGCCATTCGGCGAGGTGCAGGTGAGGCCCGGAATCGCGCGCAGGCCCGCGACCACCTGATCGCGCAGGGAAATGTAGATAGCCAACATCTCGCGCACGCACTCCTGCGAGCCGGTCAAGGCCGCCACCGCCGCCTTCTGCACGATCGAGGTGGGGTTCGAAGTACTCTGGCTTTGCAGCTTTGTCATCGCGCTGATGATCGGCGCAGGCCCCAGTGCATAACCCAATCGCCAGCCGGTCATGGCATAGGTCTTCGACAACGAGCCGATGATGATGAGCCGCTCCTTCACTTCGTGAACGCAACCCGCCGAGAACGATTGCCCGGTGAAGTTCAAATACACATAGCACTCGTCGGAGACAACATAGATGCCGCGGTCGTGTGCCAGCCGCAACACCGCCGTCATGTGCTCGGGTTTCATCACTGCCCCCGACGGGTTGCCGGGAGAGTTCAGAACGATGACCTTGGTGCGCGGCGTGAGCGCGCGCTCGACCATGTCGGCGGTGAGGTCGAAGTCGTGCTTCTCATCGGTGGGAATGTACACCGGCTCGCCGCCGGCATAACGGACGATGTCTTTGAACGAGACCCAGTAGGGCACCGGCAGAATGACTTCGTCACCGTGGTCCACCAGAACCTGGATGGCATTGAAGAGCGCGTGCTTGCCGCCCACCGAGGCGATACAATCTTCGCGCTTGTAGTCGGAGCCAAAATCGGCCGCGTGGCGCTGCACGATCGCATCGCGCAGCTCGGCCGTGCCGCCGACAGCAGTGTACTTGGTGAAATTGTTGTGGATCGCCGCAATCGCCGCCTCTTTAATGTGTGCGGGCGTGGCGAAATGCGGTTCTCCGGCGCCGAAGTCAACCAGATCGACGCCCTGGGCGCGCAACTTTTCAGTCTCCCCGACCACCGCCAAGGTGGAAGAAACTTCGATGCGTTGAATCCGGTTAGTCAGAAACGACGAGAGCTGGGTTCCGGCAGCAGTCATGGGTTGGCCCTTCATAATAGATGAGTTTTCGTGGCGAACGAATGTTTCTCTGCAATCTTGTGGCGGACTCGTTCCTCGACCAACTCCGGCACAAGTCCCGTCAAGGGGCCGCCGAACTTGGCGATTTCCCTTACAATGCGCGAGCTGAGGTAGGAATACTTTTCCGCGGGCATCATGAACACGGTCTCGACCCGCGGTTCCATTTTGCGGTTCATCAGCGCCATCTGCAACTCGAACTCGTAGTCGCTTACCGCGCGAATCCCACGCAGCACCGCATTAGCATTCTTCTGGATACAGTAGGCGACCAGCAGACCCTCAAAAATATCGACGGTGACGTTGTCGAGCTCGGACGTCATTGCCGCCAGCATCTCTTTGCGCTCTTCCGTGCTGAACAGAGCTTCGCCTTTGTCGAGGTTGGGTGCAATCGCCACGATGAGCCGGTCGAAGAGCTTGCTGCCGCGATGGATCAGGTCCAGGTGTCCGTTCGTAACGGGGTCGAACGATCCGGGATAAATGGCGACGATATCCTTCAAGAGACCTCGGGAGGCGGGAGTCTATGCCGGATGATTTTATTCTGGGTTGCGTCTGGAGGCAATCGCGGAAAGAGAATCGGGGAAGAGGTGCGCGGAGGGCCCTCGGGAAAAGGGCCCCTTTCCGACGCGATGCGTTACTTTCGCCCGGCGGGAGGTTTGGGAGTGGCATGCGGTGCGGCCTCTGCATTGGCCGCCGCCGCTTGCGCCTTATCTTCCACCGAGATCAGGCCAAGCGCCTTGCGTACATCGTTTTCGATCTTCGCGGCGATGTCCTTGTTTTCCTTCAGGAATTGCTTGGCGTTCTCGCGGCCCTGGCCGATGCGTTCGCCCTTATAGCTGAACCACGATCCCGACTTCTCCACCAGGTTTCCATTGACTGCCAGGTCGAGCAAGTCGCCTTCGCGCGAGATGCCTTCACCGTACATCATGTCGAACTCGGCTTCGCGGAACGGCGCAGCGGTTTTGTTCTTCACGATTTTTACCCGGGTGCGCGAGCCGATCACCTGGTCGCCATCCTTGATAGCGCCGATGCGGCGGATGTCGATACGGATCGAAGAGTAAAACTTCAGGGCGCGGCCGCCGGTTGTGGTTTCCGGATTGCCGAACATCACGCCGATCTTTTCGCGGATCTGGTTGATGAATACCAGGCAGGTGTGCGACTTGGCGACGATGGCGGTGAGTTTGCGCAACGCCTGCGACATCAGGCGGGCCTGCAGGCCAACGTGACTGTCGCCCATTTCGCCGTCGAGTTCGGCCTTGGGCACCAGGGCGGCAACCGAGTCCACCACCAGCACGTCGATGGCGCCGGAACGCACCAGGGCCTCGGCGATCTCCAGCGCCTGCTCGCCGTAATCGGGTTGCGAGACCAGCAGGTTGTCGACGTCGACGCCCAACTTGGCCGCGTAGATGGGGTCGAGGGCGTGCTCGGCATCCACGAAGGCGGCCATGCCACCTTGCTTCTGCGCTTCACCAATCACCTGCAGCGCGATGGTGGTTTTGCCCGACGACTCCGGCCCAAAGATCTCGACCACGCGCCCGCGCGGAAAGCCGCCGATGCCCAGCGCCGCGTCAAACGAAATCGCTCCCGTGGAGATCACGGCGATGGGAACGACCGCGCCCTTGCTCCCCAACTTCATGATGGAGCCTCTGCCGAATTGCTTTTCGATTTGAGACATAGCCAGGTCGATGGCCTTGCCTTTTTCAGTTCTTTCGTCTGCCATGAATGCCGCTCCTTGGCGGCTGCGTCCCGGCGCAGCAGGAATCCGGGAGGGCCGCTTGCGATAAAGTGCGATGGGTCAGTGAGGCAGGCGCCATGAAGTAATAGGAGTTTCGCAATGAGAGGCGCATGGGTCCCGACGCTGAATTATACATCCGACCAAGCCGAAAAAGCGAAGAAATAGCGAATCTATGCGCACGAAAGTACTAGACCTTTCGTCTATCACAGACTTGGGTGATACGGAAAGCATTCCTACGAATTCGAGTGCACGCTCCCGGAAACGCATTGAGGAAAGTCCGTCGCGGAATCCCAGCATCAACGTTTCAGCAAATCCACTGGCTCGCGGACGTCGGTGACGCGGAAGTATTTCGCCAGTGCGGGATAACATTGCGCTACCGCTTCATACATCGCATACGCCACGTTGCGATAGGAGAAGTGGCCGGCTGCGCCGGTGCGCAGTTCGCTGATGTAGATCGCCTCTGACAAGTCCATCTTGAACAACGTCCGCTTGCGAAAAGCCAGCGGGATGACGTATTGCGACTGCTCCTCGGCTTCGGCAGCATCGCGCGCAGCCAACTCGGCAGCGGCACCACGCGCGCGCTCCATCACAGAATCGTAGCGGGCGGTCAGTCCAGCCGAGTCCATTTCCTGCGGCATGTCGTAGCCATGTGCGGCCGTGTAGCCCTGCACGATCTGCACGCAGCGGCGGTGGCGATGCATATCGCGGAAGCCGCCGATGTCCATCAGAATGTCGAAGCGGAATTGCTGACCGACACAGTAAGCGCGCAAAACCTCATCATGGCGGCCGCGATGGCGCAGACCGAGATCGATCACCTCGCGGCGCTGCGCTTCCGGAAGAGCTTCTACAACTTCGCGAATCTGCCGATACGAATGATGCGAATACTGGTACAGCAGCGTGGCCGCCAACTCGACCTCCAGCGGATCGGCGTCCAGCAGATCAACCGTCGGCGCAGGAGCAGTGGCGAGACCGCCGAACAACTCCTTCGCCGCCGCGGTCAACTCGCGACGAGTTTCGATCTCGTAGGGGCTAGGCTCGGCATACTTCATCAAGGTCGGCGCTACCCGGACCTCGCGCAGCAGAAATTCACCTGCACGCTCGGCAACCGCCGGACACTCGCGCTGGATCTCCTGCACCAATTCGCGCGCGCCGGCGTGGCTGACGTTGTAAGAGGCATCGCGCGCAGCTTGCTTCAGCAACTCTCCCAGTCGCCGGACCTCGGCGTGCGTGTCCGACAACAATCGCGACACCTGCGACTCCAGAGTGCGCGCGCTGACGATCTGGCCCAGCGAGGTATTGGTCGCCAGCGGCAGAAGGTATCGCGAGAGGTCGAAAGCGCGAGCGCGCAGCGTGCGCTCGTAGGCCTCCTGCTTCATTTCAACCGGCTTGGGCGTGCGGTCCCGCAGATAGCGAAACATCTCCTCGGAGAAATGACGATATTCGGCGAAGAGCAAGTCCACGGTCTCGCGGTAGACGGCGCGCGCGCCGGCATCCTCCGCAAAATCGGGAACAAAGTATCCGCTCTTCTGGAAGTCCTGATAGCGGGTGGAACGTTCCTGTCCGTCCCAGCGAGGCTCATCGACCGCTATCGTCGCGGCAAGAATCGACAGGCGCTCGACGGCAAAAGCCAGGTGCGCCAAATCTGCAATGCTGCGATGTCCGTACTGAAAATAGTACGTGTTGAGGAACTTCTCGGCTCTTTGCTCATTCAGCTCGGCCAGCGATTCGCGCATGGAAAGTGCCGAGCGCGAATATTTTGCCATGCCATAAGCCAGCACTTCCGGGTCGGCCCCGTTAACCGCATAGACCTGAGTGCTGGGCTCGTGGTGAGCGAGAACCTCCGTGGTATCGTTGGGTTTGGAGCTTAATGACATTGCCGTGAATGATATGCGGTATGGAATTCGTGGGCAACCGGGGACGTGTGGGAGTCGCAGAAAAATCCGGGGCGAACGATGATCACCCGCGAGGCCATGCCGACAGATGCTCCCTCGTCCACCACCGACAGCCGCTCCGGGCAGGAAGAGAGCCGGACGCAGTGGGTGGGCGCCGATTCCATTCTGTTTGCCACCGCGCACCGTCCCTGGCCCGCGCCCATGGCGCCGTGGATCATGACGCAGCGCTGGAACGACTTGCTTTTTCTGCATTACCCAGTGGCGCCGGAAGCGCTCCGTCCGCTGGTCCCGGATGTGCTGACCCTCGACACCTACAAGCAACGCGCGTGGGTCACCGTCACGCCGTTTTGGATCAACCATCTGCGCCCCCCCGGAGTTCCGTCCCTGCCGTGGCTCTCACATTTTTCCGAGGTCAACGTGCGGACCTATGTCACCTACGACGGCAAACCGGGCATTTATTTCTTCAGCCTCGATGCCAGCAATTTGTCGGCGGTTTGGGGGGCACGCGTCTTTTATCGTCTGCCATATTGGCAGGCTTCCATGAAAATAAAAGGGCGAGGCGGGCCGAGGCTCGAATACGTTTCGAAGCGGCAGCACGGACCCAAGCCGGCGGAACTCCGCTGCTCCTACGGCCCCGCATCCGACAGCTTCCACGCACGGCCGGGCTCGATCGAGCACTTCCTCACCGAGCGTTATTGCCTTTATGCCTTCAGTCGCAAACGGCTCTACCGAGGTGAAATTCACCATCTGCCATGGGACTTACAGCAAGCTAAGTTTGAAGTGGAGCGGAATACCATGGCCCAACCAGCGGGTGCGCAGCTTCCCCCGCAGCCGGAGCTTGTCCATTTTTCACGCGAGCTGAAGGTCCTATTCTGGGCGCCCGAGCGGCTGCGGTGATGGGATGACGAACTGATTGCCTACAGTCGAAAATTCCTCCACTCTTCGGCGTTCCGCCAGAGCGAATTTCTCTGGCATTCGGTGATGGTGGTTATAATCCTCCTTGCTTCAACAGGGAGGCGTTCATGGCAGGAGTGGAAGGGCGGGTCGCGCTCGTCACCGGAGCGTCGCAGGGGATCGGACGCGCCTGCGCGCTGGTCCTGGCAGAGGCGGGCGCCAAGGTCGCGCTGTGCGCGCGCAATCAGGAAAAGCTGGAGCAACTCGCCCAAGAGATCGGTGGCAAGGGCGGCGAGGCCGCGGTCTTTAAGATGGACGTCATCCAGGAAGAGGAGATCAAGGCCGGAGTGAAAGCCGCCATCGCGCGCTTCGGCAAGATCGACATCCTGGTAAACAATGCCGGGATCACACGCGACCAGTTGATCATGCGCATGAAGCGCGCCGACTGGGACGACGTCATCAACACCAACCTCACCGCCCCGTTCCTGCTGATCCAGGCGGTGATTGGCTCCATGCTGAAGCAGCGCTGGGGCCGCATCATCAACGTCACCAGCATCTTCGGCCAGATTGGCCAGGTGGGACAGGCCAACTACTCCTCCTCGAAGGCGGGATTGATTGGCTTGACCATGGCGGTTGCGCGTGAGGTCGGTTCACGCAACATCACCGTCAACGCCGTTGCGCCGGGATTTATCGAGACGGCTATGACTGCCGCACTTTCCCCCGAATTGAAAGAGAACATCCGGAAGAACATTCCGCTGGGACATGGTGGAACCGATCTGGATGTGGCGCACGCGGTGAAGTTCCTGGCGTCGGAAGAGGCCGGCTACATTACCGGCGAGGTGTTGAAGATCAACGGCGGCATCCTGATGGGATGAACCTCTCTGGGCGTACTGTGAGCGAGATTGTAGAAGCAATTACTGCGGAACAAATCGAGCAAGTCCGCAGCCTGTTTCGGCAGTACCGGGCCGAGTTGCCCTTGCAGTACCGCTTCCGCTCATTTGAGTCGGAGGGGCTGCCGGGGGAGTACGGACCTCCTCAGGGCAAGTTGCTCCTGGCATTGGTATCGGGACAGCCGGCCGGTTGTGTCGGGTTGCGTCCCTTCCCGCAGGAAGCCACCTGTGAAATGAAGCGGCTCTACGTGAGGCCCGGCTTCCGCGGCAGGAAGCTGGGAAGAGAGTTGGCGGAGCGCGTCCTGCAGGAGGCGCGCGCGCTCGGTTATCGGCGGCTTCGGCTCGACACTCATCCTCCCACCATGCAAGCCGCCGTCAGGATGTACCGCAAGCTCGGTTTTCAGGAAATCACTCCCGCGTCTCCCGTCGAAGGACTCTTGTATATGGAACTGCTGCTCTAAGTAGGCTGCTGAAGAAGTCGGCGCGATGAAAGAGACCGCAGATTCCTCGGGGCTGAAGCCCCTCGGAATGACAGAAATAAAAGGCTTAGAATGGCGCACCTGAAGGTGCGCCCCTCCAGAAGTGTCCACATTCGAGTTTTTCAGCAGTCTCTATAGCCGACTGCGGAAGAATTCAGAACGGCAAGGCCCCGTGGATAGCCGCGTCGCGTCGTAATCGCGCCACTCGGTAAGATTTCACTTGCCAGCGGCTTGTACCCTGATTACTATGCAGTTAATACCATGGCCGCTTACTTCCAGGACGTGAACCCCTCATGAATATCGGCGAAACCATCCGCAATTTCCGGCTGCAGAAGAGTATGTCGCAGGGCGACATCGAAAAGCGCACCGGGTTGTTGCGCTGCTATCTGTCACGGGTCGAGAACGGCCACACCATTCCTTCGCTCGATACCCTGGCCAAAATTGCAACGGCGATGGAAATCCCGCTGGCCCAGTTCTTCAGCGGCGGCTCGGGTGAGAACGGCCACAAAAACGCACCCCAGTTGGCCGAGGATGAGGTCCGTTTCCTGACGCAAATTCGCCGCTACTCACCCAACTTGAACGACAGCGATCGCAAGCTGGTGATCGCGATGGTCAAGAAGATGGCGGCTGGAGCCGGCAAGTAGCCATGCCTGGATGAGTGGACCAATGTCCGCCCACAGAAATCAGAGCGGTGGCGGGTGCCCCGTTTCGCTTTCTGTTGGAGTTAGAAACCTTCCTCTGGAATTGGCGGCGGATGGTGGCCACAACCTCGTAAGGCATCAATTTCATTCCTAAATCGCGTTGTCGCCGCGGCGATTTTCGGCGGACCACACCAAGGAGCATTCATGGCCATAATTCAGCGAGCACTTCTCAGCGTGACCGACAAGACCGGACTGGTCGAGTTTGCGCGCAGACTTTCAGCACTCCATGTGGAACTGATTTCAACCGGGGGCACGGCCAAGCTGCTGCGCGATTCCGGTATCGCGGTGAAGGACATCTCCGAGCTCACCGGCTTTCCCGAAATGCTCGATGGACGGGTCAAGACGCTTCATCCCAAGGTGCACGGCGGCATCCTGCACGTTCGTAAGAATGAAAAACATCTTGCGGCGGTGAAGCAGCACGGCATTCAACCCATCGACATGGTGGTGGTGAATCTCTACGCGTTCGAGAAAACCGCCGCCAAACCGGGCGTCGAGTTCGAGGACGTGATCGAAAACATCGACATCGGGGGCCCGTCGATGGTGCGGTCGGCAGCCAAGAATTTTCAGGATGTCGCCATTGTGACCTCGCCGGCTGACTACGAAGCGATTGCGCACGAAATGGAGAGCACCGGCGGATCGCTTTCCCTGCAAACGAAGTGGCGACTGGCTCAACAAGCATTTGCCACTACGGCGGCCTACGACTCCGCGATCGCTTCGACTCTTGAGCGCATTGGCGCTCCAGAGGGCGACGGCGGAAAGTTTGAACTCGCCGGCAGGGCCGGCTTTCCCGAAACTCTGCGACTCACCTTCCACAAGGCCTTCGACTTGCGCTACGGCGAAAACCCGCATCAGAAGGCGGCGCTGTACTCCGACGGCTCGGGCAAGGGCATTGCCAACAGCAAGCCGTTGCAGGGCAAGGAACTCAGTTACAACAACATTGTTGACTTGCAGGCAGCTTGGGACCTGGCGCAGGAATTCGATGAGCCGGTGTGCGCCATCATCAAGCACACCAATCCTTGCGGGACCGCGGTGGGAGCCACCCTGGCAGAGGCGTACAAGCGCGCGCTGGAGTGCGATCCGGTATCTGCGTACGGCGGCGTGATTGGCGTGAACCGGCCGGTCGATCGCGAAACGGCAACTGAAATGGCAAAGCTGTTTGTGGAGGCGATTGCTGCGGAAAGATTCGATCCTGCCGCGCGTGAGATCTTCGCCGCAAAGAAGAATCTTCGTTTGGTCGAGGTGGTTCCCCTGGCGCAGCGGTGGGTGCTCAAGAACGTCTCCGGCGGCGTCCTGCTGCAAGAAAACGACATGTGCGCATTGACCGAAGCGGACCTCAAAGTGGCCAGCGAGCGCAAACCCACGGAACAGGAGATGCGCGACCTGCTGTTCGCGTGGAAGGTTTGCAAGCACGTGAAGTCCAACGCGATCCTCTATGCGCGCAACGGCCAGACCACCGGCGTCGGCGCGGGCCAGATGAGCCGTGTGGACTCGGCCAAGATCGGCGCCATGAAGTCGGCGCTCGGGATCAAGGGATCGGTGGCCGCGTCCGACGCGTTCTTCCCGTTCCCCGATGGTGTCGAGGAGATTGCCAAGGCGGGCGCGACGGCCATCATTCAGCCCGGCGGCTCGGTGCGGGATAAGGAAGTGCTTGACGCGGCGAACCGGCTGGGGCTGGCAATGGTGTTCACCGGAGTGAGACACTTCCGGCACTAGACCAGTTCTCACCACTAATTGGATTTCTTCTTCGCCGCCACCACCCGCGGAATGCCTTGCAGGTCGGGCACGACGCGGATGTGCTCCCACATTGTGGGACTCAACAAATTCACGACCGCATCTCGCATGGAGTAGCCGATCTCCAGCGCTAACCAGCCGCCAGGTTTTAGCGCACTGTGCCCCTGCTCGATCAGCGGGACTATCACGTCGGTCCCATGCCAGCCGGCGAAGACGGCCATCCTTGGCTCGAACTCCTGCACCGACTTCTGCACCTTGTCGGCTTCGCTGAAAGCGACGTATGGCGGATTGCTGACCACAAAATCGAAGTCGCGAAGCTCGGAAGAGCGAGGCCCTCGGCTCGGGCTGAAATCCTCGCTCGGGATGACAGGAAAGCTTGGGGCGAACATAGGCTCGAGGACATTGCATTGCAGGAACTGCACCCGCTTATCGAGCTGCAGCCGGGCCGCATTGGCGCGCGCGATTTCCAGCGCTTCGGCCGAGAGATCGACGGCATAGACTTCGGCGTCCGGCAACTCGTGTGCGAGTGCCAGCGCGATGCACCCCGAGCCTGTGCCCACATCTACCAGCTTGGGACGCTGGACTCCGCGCGCAAGCTCCAGAACAGCTTCGACGAGATGCTCAGTCTCGGGACGCGGAATCAGCACTGCCGGCGAGACCACGAAATCCAAGCCCCAGAATTCCTGGTGGCCGGTGATGTACTGCGAGGGCATGCCGGTGGCGCGCTGGGCGAGCACTTCTTCGTATCGCGCCGCTTCTTCCGTAGTGAGTTCGCGCTCGGGATGCGCGTACAGGTAGGCGCGATCGGCGCCGAGAACAAACATCAGCAATACCTCGGCGTTCATGCGGGGAGAGCCCACGTCGGCAGCGTCGAGACGTTCGACCGCCGACGCGAGCGCTTGCTTTAGTTGCACGGGATCAGGCCGTGACCTCCATCTCCTGCTTCATCTTCTCGGCCTGGAAATGGGTGATCAGCGCGTCGATCATGGGCTGAATGCGGCCGTCCATGAACTCCGGCAACTGGTGCGCGGTAAAGCCGATGCGGTGATCGGTGACACGGTTCTGGGGGAAGTTGTAGGTGCGGATCTTCTCGCTGCGGTCGCCGCTGCCCACCATCGCCTTGCGCTCCTTGGCCAGCGCGTCCTGCTGCTTCTGCTGCTCCATTTCGTACAGGCGGGCGCGCAGCACGCGCATGCCTTTCTCGCGATTTTTGATCTGCGACTTCTCGTCCTGGCAGCTTACGACCGTGTTGGTCGGCAGGTGCGTAATGCGGACGGCAGAGTACGTCGTGTTCACCGACTGACCGCCTGGACCAGAGGAGCAGAAGGTGTCGATGCGAAGGTCCTTGGCTTCGATCTTGATGTCCACGTCTTCGGCCTCGGGCAGCACTGCGACGGTCACCGCGGAAGTGTGTACGCGGCCCTGAGTCTCGGTCTGCGGAACCCGCTGCACGCGATGCACGCCGCTCTCGTACTTCATGCGCGAGTACACGCCCTGGCCTTCAATGATGGCAATCACTTCCTTCAAGCCGCCGACGGTTGATTCCGAGGTCGAAAGCACTTCCACCTTCCAGCGCTGGCTTTCGGCGTAGCGCGTGTACATGCGGAAGATCTCCGCCGCAAACAGGGTGGCCTCGTCGCCGCCGGTGCCGGCGCGGATTTCCAGCACGACGTTCTTCTCGTCGTTCGGGTCCTTGGGAAGCAGCAACACCTTCAGGTCCGCTTCCACCTGAAGAACTCGCTCCTCGAGTTGGGTCAGCTCATCTTGCGCGTAGGCGCGCATCTCGGGATCGCTCTCCTCGGCCAGCATGGCCTTGCTCTCCTGGATGCCGCGGCTCAGGTCTTTGTACTCCCGATACTTCTCCACGATGGGCGCCAGCTCGCTATGGGCCTTGGCGGTTTTCTGGAAACGCGCCGAGTCGGAGACGATATCGGGCGAAGCCAGAGCTTTGTTCAGCTCTTCGTACTTCAATTCAGTTTGGTCAAGACGTTCAAACATAGAGCAATTTTATTCTACAGAACTTCAGACGGCAGCTTTGTGTCAGGGCACGGCTTTAGCCGGGCCGTCCGGCGTCCAATTGGTTTTCGACATAGGCAGGGGCTAAAGCCCAACTAATATACGCAGTTTCGGCACGAGTAAACTCGTGCCCTGACACAAACCTGAATGCAGGAGGCTACTACATTCCACCACCCGCGCTATCAAATGAATTGGAATCGCAGTTCGTCGCGGCGGGCGCGCCGGGGTCCCCAACACGCGCCGCCTTTGCGTGTGCTGGGGTGGCCGCCGCTAGGCAATCACCAGTTCGCCGCCGCGCTGTTTCTCCAACTCCATGGCCTCGTTCAAGGCGACGATGGCGGTCTCGACCTGATCATCCGCGGGAGGCTGGGTGGTGATGCGCTGCAACCACAGTCCGGGCTTGGTAAGCACCGCGAACAGCGACGAGCCATGCTTGGCGGCGAAGCGGATCAACTCGTACGACAGCCCCGCGATGACCGGCAACAGCGCGATGCGGAAGGCGAAGCGGGCCCAGAACGTGGTGGCGGGCACCATCATGTAAATGACCATCGCGATCAGCATCACGGTCATCAGGAAGCTGGTGCCGCAGCGGGGATGAAACGTCGAATAGGACTGCGCGTTCTGAATGGTCAGCGGGTCGTGCGCCTCGAACGCGAAGACTGTTTTATGCTCGGCGCCGTGGTACTGAAAAACCCGGCGAATGTCGGGCCAGCACGAGATGCCCCAGATGAAGAGCAGGAAAAGTGCGATGCGGATCACGCCGTCCACGACGTTGAACGCGATCCGATTGCCGAAAGCCGGATATACATTCTTCAGCTTGGTGGCCGCCAGCAACGGCACAAACTTGTACATGAAGATGAAGAACCCGAGCGACAGCACGACGTTGAGGGCAAGGGCCCAGCCTGGCACCTCGGTCTTCTTCTCGTCTTCAGCGCTCAACTCGCCGATGGCGACGTTGGCGGAGTAGCGCAGAGCGCGAAAACCCAGCGCCATCGCCTGGCCCAGCGTCATGACGCCGCGAACCACAGGCCAGCCCATCCATTTGTGCCGCTCCGAGGGCCGTTCCAGCGGCTCCGAGTGCGTCGCCAGGGTGCCATCGGGCCTGCGAATGCAAATGCCCCAAGCATGGGGCGAGCGCATCATGACGCCTTCGAGCACGGCCTGCCCGCCGACCAGGGTTTCCTCGCCGCTCTCCAAAGCCGGCAACAGTTGGACGGCCGCTAAAAAACGTAGGCGCTGACGCAAAGACTGCATGGTGATTGGATGTTCCTCGAAGGGGTACGTCGCACAATTGCGCTAGCTTAGGGTAAGCAGACGGGCGGAAGATGTCAATCAGGTGGTGCGGGGATGACAATTCATGAGGCGGTGTTAGTCGTACACCGTGAATTCAAAGCTCTTCTTGGCATGGATTGGGCCTTGCGAGGCGTCCACAGCAAGGTTCCACGGGCCAGACATATCCATGCTCGTCATCGCAGCCTCGTAGTCGCCCTTGCCTTTGGGCGCGAACTTGACCCGGGTTGTGCCCATATCCATTTCCTTCATCGTAAGCGCGCCATTTACCTCGGCGCCGATGACCGGTTGCGCATGGCCGTCGGTAATATGCAGCGTGAAGGTCAATGGCCTGACCATCCTCGGATGGTCGGGAGAAACCTTCAAGTCTATGTGCCAGGAACCTACTTCGGTGGAGGCAGGCGAAAGTGCAGCTTGTTGCTGCTTTGCCGGCGCGGTCGCGCTCTGGTTACAGCCCAAAGTGAAGGCCAGACTGATAGCGAAGATCGCACATGCCAAGCAACGTACAGGAATGTACAAAAAGTTTCTCCGCTTCAGTTTCAATGGGAGTGGCCGTGTTCGTGGGCCGGGCTGATGGGGATAACGCAGCCGTCCGCCACCTCGCAGACCGCCAACTCAAACTGGATGGTGGTGTGATGGATGTGGAAGCGTTCGCCCATTTGCTCGCGAATCAGGCGCAGAATTCCCTCACTCTCGGACGCAGGCATGTCGGCGATGGCCACGTGGCAGGAGAGCGAATGAGTATCGCTGCCGATGCTCCACACGTGTAGATCGTGCACATCGTTCACCCCCGGAATGGCGCTAATGATTTCCTCAATGCGCTGCAACTCCATGCCGCTGGGCGTGCCCTCCAGCAGAATGTTCAGGCTCTCGCGGATGATCCCGATGGAAGACCAGAGGATCATGACGCCGATGCCCACCGAAAGTGCGGGGTCGATCCAGCGCTCACCAGTTAGGGCAATCATGATGCCGCCGGCGATGACCGCGGCCGTGGACAAGGTATCGCCAATCTCGTGCAGCAGCGCGCTGCGCAGGTTGATGTCGCGACGACCGCGCATCAGCAGAAGCGCAATCGCGCCGTTCATGACGACTCCCGCGGCTGCCACCCAAATCATGATGCCCGCGCGCACGTCCACAGGAGCCTGCAAACGGCGGAAGGCTTCGTAGAGGATGTAGAAGGCGATCAGCACCAGGGAGAGGCCGTTGACGAAGGCCACCAGCACGCCCGCGCGGTTGTAGCCGAAGGTTTTACGCGCGCTGGGCGGCCTGCCTTGCAAATAGACTGCGCCCCACGACATCAGCAATGCGACGAAATCGGAGAGATTGTGTCCGGCCTCCGAGAGCAGCGCCAGGCTATGGGCGCGCAGCCCGGCCACGACCAGCAGCACGATGTAGGCGAGCGTCACGACCAGCGAAATGCGCAGCACACGCGAGGTGGTCCCACTCCTTGTGTCGCTGGCACGCACGTGCATATCTCCAGTTTAAGAGCGCGATTGCACTCTGTTCAACCTGAGGAACTTCGCCAAGGTCCGGGCGGGCAAAACGGGCCGCCGGTTTAGCGGCTGTCAACAGCATCAAGGGCGCGGTCGCCAAACCCGTTCCTTGTTGACTGGCAGATGCTGCGTCCTTAAGATGATGTCACCCAAGGTTCAGCCACCTCGTAATGATCGACCAGATCGTATCCCATTACCGCATTATCGAGAAAGTCGGCGGCGGGGGCATGGGTGTGGTCTACAAGGCCGAGGACGTCTCGCTGCGCCGTTTTGTCGCCCTGAAGTTCCTGCCGGATGAAATAGCCAAAGATCCCCAAGCCTTGGCCCGCTTCGAGCGCGAGGCCCAGGCGGCCTCCGCCCTGAACCATCCCAACATCTGCACCATCTATGAAATCGGACAGCAGGACGGTAAGCCCTTCATCGTCATGGAATTTCTGGACGGCATGACGCTGAAGCATCGTATCGCCGCCAAACCCCTGGAGACCGATGTTCTACTTGGCCTGGCCATTGAGATTGCTGACGCATTGGATGCTGCGCATTCCGAAGGCATCGTCCATCGCGACATTAAGCCCGCCAACATTTTTGTGACGTCCCGCGGCCACGCCAAGATTCTCGATTTCGGGCTGGCCAAGATCGCGGCCAAAGCCGGTTCGTCGAGCAAGATTTCAGCAGCCGAGGCGATGGCAGAGACGCGCGCTGAACTGCACCCGACCAGCCCCGGTTCTGCGGTCGGCACGGTGGCTTATATGTCGCCCGAGCAGGTACGGGCCAAAGATCTCGATAGCCGCTCGGACCTGTTCTCGTTTGGGGTGGTGTTGTACGAAATGGCCACGGGCCTGATGCCGTTCCGCGGTGAAAGTTCGGGAGTCATCTCGAAGGCAATTCTGGACGGCGCGCCCACTTCGCCAGTGCGGCTGAATCCCGATATATCGCCCGAGCTGGAACGAATCATCAACAAAGCCCTGGAGAAGGACCGCAATCTGCGTTACCAGCACGCTGCGGAAATGCGCACCGACTTGCAGCGGGCGAAGCGGGACATCGAGAGCGGAGTCAGTTCTGCGGTGAGCGCGAGTGCGGTGGCCGTGCCCCAAGCTGTTGCTGCTTCAGGCAGCAAGCTCTGGAGGATTGCGTTTCTGGTCCTGCTGAGCGCGGCGCTGGTCGCCGGCGGGTTTTACTATCGCGGGCATCAAACCAAGCCACTGACCGACAAGGACACCATTGTCCTCGCCGATTTCACCAACACCACCGGCGACAGTGTTTTCGACGACACGCTGAAGCAGGGACTCTCGGTCCAGCTTGAGCAATCGCCCTTTCTCGACCTGATTTCCGAGCGCAAGGTGAACGAGACTTTGAGGCTGATGGGCCGCCCCGCGGGTGACCGTTTGACGCCGGAGCTGGCGCGCGAAGTTTGCCAGCGCCGGGGCAGCCGAGCCATCCTGACCGGCTCCATTGCTGCGCTGGGCAGCCAATACGTGATTGGCCTGAAGGCGGCGAACTGCAACACGGGAGACGTATTGGCTGAAGCGCAGGAGCAGGCGGCGGGCAAGGAAGCGGTGCTCAAGGCCCTGGACAATGCGGCGGTCAGCTTGCGCGCCAAGCTGGGCGAGTCGCTCAGCTCGGTGCAGAAATACGCTACCCCGGTGGAGGAAGCGACCACGCCCTCGCTGGAAGCCCTGAAAGCCTACAGCCTGGGACGGAAGATGCAGGCTGCAAAAGGGGACGTTCCGGCATTGCCCTTCTACAAACGAGCGGTGGAACTGGACCCGAATTTTGCCGCAGCCTACCGATCCATGTCCGTTGTCTATGGCAATCTGAACGAGTTGGGGCGGGCGGCGGAGAATTCGCGCAAGGCTTACCAGTTGCGGGAGAAGGTGAGCGAGCGGGAGCGGCTCGCCATCGAGGCAATCTACTACACCTACACCACCGGGGAACTGGAGAAGGCGGCCCAGGCATACGAGCTGTGGCAGCAAACCTACCCGCGAGACTACTTACCTTACACAAACCTGGGAGATATTTACGGCATCCTGGGAAACTGGGAAAAGGCATTGCAGGAAGCCAGCGGGGCGCTGCGCCTGGAGCCGAATGATGAGAACAACTATCTCAACCTCGGCAACGACTACGCGAACCTCAACCGGCTGGACGAGGCGGAGACGGTGTACAAGCAAGCCGAGGAGCGCAAGCTGGAGGGCGAGTTCCTGCTCACCAACCGCTACCAGCTGGCTTTTCTTAAGGGCGATGCGGCGCAGATGGCGCAACTGCTCGCGGCTGCCATGGGCAAGCCGGGGGCGGAGGAGCTGGTGCTGGCCTACCAGGCGGACACCGAAGCTTGGTACGGCAAATTGAAAAAGGCGCACGAGCTGACGCTGCAGGCGATGGAGTCAGCCCAGCACGACGACGCCAAAGAGGCGGCCGCAATGTATCAGGCAGCAGCGGCGCTGCGCGAGGTGGAATCAGGCAACCGCAATCAGGCCCTTGCCGAGGCTACGGCGGCGGTGAAGTTGGCGCCAAACCGTGACGTACGGGCGATGGCGGCAGTGGCCCTGGCGCGGGCAGGCGATACGGCGGGGGCGGAGAAGGTGGCGGCTGATCTCGACAAAACATTCCCGCTGGACACGCTGATCCAGAGATATTGGCTACCCACCATCCAGGCGGCCGTCGCCTTGCAGCGCAAAGACCCGAGCCGGGCCATCGAAGTATTGCGCGTGGCGAGCACCATCGAACTCGGCCAACCCACGCAAGTGGTTGTATTCCTGTGCCCGGTTTATCTGCGGGGAGAGGCTTATCTCATGCTGCACGACGGCCATGCCGCGGCCGCGGAATTCCAGAAGTTCATCGATAACCGGGGAGCGGTGGTGAACTTTCAATGGGGAGTGCTGGCACGCCTCGGCATGGCTCGCGCTTACGCCGTGCAGGGCGATACGGCCAGGGCCCGCGCCGCCTACAAAGACTTCCTCACGCTCTGGAAGGATGCCGACCCCGATGTTCCTATCCTGAAGGACGCCAAGGCGGAGTACGCGAAGCTACCGTAACATCGGCGCTCCTGGCCTGAAAGCAAATAGATATTCGACTGTTCGTGCGGCCACACGGAGAGGCGATCTTCGCAACCGATGATCGACGTCAATTCGGGATTGTTCCCATATCGTGGGCAAACAAGAGGTATTCGGTTCCTCCTGTTTGTCCGTGATACGGGGTTATTCGCGAGGGCACGCCGTTGAACCTTTAGCTGCAATACCCCTCTTCGGGTAGACGCACTACAATGAAAGCCGTGGACGCTGCACTTGAAAAGCTACGCGTTGATGACGATGGACTGGTTTGTCCCGAAGTGCGTCGTTGGGCGGAGACCAAATACCGCCTGGTCTCTCTTTACGATGGGCTCTTTGCCACAGGCATGAAGAACAAGTGGGGGCAGCGGGTCTACGTAGACTTGTACGCGGGCGCTGGTTACAACCGGATTCAAGGAACTGCAATAGTCCTGAAAGGGTCGCCGATACTGGCTCTGACCGTTCAACACCCCTTCGACAAGTACATCTTCTGTGAGGAAGATTCTGAATTGATCGCAGCGCTGCAAACTCGTACAAAGAGAATCGCCCCGAGCGCCGATGTGCACTTTGTGTCCGGAGACTGTCACTCTGCGATTGATCGAATTTGCGCTCTGATTCCCAGGGCTTCCGCCGGCAATACTGTCTTAACGTTGTGTTTCGTGGATCCTTTCGACTTCGGAATCAAGTTCGAAACTATACGGAAGCTCTCGTTATTTTTTGTGGACTTTCTGGTTCTGCTCGCAGTCGGAATGGACGCGAACCGCAACTATGACCACTATGTAGATGGTCACTCGACTAAGGTCGATGAGGCGTTGGGGAATACCGAGTGGCGCAAGCGATGGAAGGACCTGGGAGCCCGGAGGAAGGAATTCAGGCACTTTCTCACATCTGAGTTCTCGAAAAGCATGGAGTCGTTGGGTTACTTGCATCAAGAATTGGATCAGATGAAACAGGTTAGGTCTGACGAAAAGAATCTACCTCTGTACATTCTCGTCCAAATTAGCTCCGCTGTGCTGAGCGCCGCCGGGAAGAAGAAGGCTGAGAGTCTCTGATAAGTTGAGTTTGGGAAGACCAACGAGTCAGAGGAGGACTCAGCCTTGAACAGAG
>JBEKNL010000016.1:0-69182 GCA_049522855.1 Candidatus Korobacteraceae bacterium | reverse complement strand
GCTGGTGGGCCGGCGCGCTACAGCTTGCAGATGAGCCTGCTCTTCCGGTGTCAGCGTAACCGTGTGTGCCTTCATGGGCACAGTATACGCAGTACGCTAACTTATGCAACTAGATACTAGGGGGCCCAAACTAAAGAGGCCGATGCATGGCACGAAGAAATGAAACTTCTCCCAACGCAGCTGACTTGCGGCCGTATCGCGCGGGCGCGCCCGGGTGGACCCAAGGTTGGTGGCAATTACTCCAACA
The DNA here is from genome assembly GCA_049522855.1 of Candidatus Korobacteraceae bacterium. Taxonomy (GTDB): domain Bacteria; phylum Acidobacteriota; class Terriglobia; order Terriglobales; family Acidobacteriaceae; genus Bog-257. The sequence continues at coordinate 68,935 of JBEKNL010000016.1, read as the reverse complement.
TCGTTGATCGATGGCCGCAGATCTCCGGTGAGATACTCGAAGTTGCTTATCTTGTACTCAATCACATTATGAAGCCCGGCTTTCTTATAACTGCTGATCAATAAGTTTGCCAGACTCACCTCGGGATGAGGCGCTTGAACTCCGGTCAAGTGGTATTTCACAAGACGATCGCCGGGCGGATCATAGAACTTCTGATAGAGCACCCATGGCGCATAGGTGAGCAGCGCAGCAGCAGTCATTGCCAGGAGGAATCGGGGACTAGGACACCGGCGCAGGAAGAGTAGAGAGCAGGCCAGGCCCAGGATGGCAAAAAAACTGCCACCGTGACACAACATAGCCAAAGCCACGGCGACACCCACCAGCGCACCGGTCACCCTGCGGTCTCGCACTTGGTGGTAGCGCTCCGTGAGCAGGTAGGCGGCCACAATCAGCAGGTAGGCTACCGGATAGAGCTTGGGCCATGTATAGAATCCATGAATGAAGGTGAAGCCTGAAAAGAAGCACACCACGATGGCCAGTGCCAGGGGCCGACGGCCGATCTTGCCGGCAGTCAAGAATGCCCAAAGCCCCGCCAGAAACGAGCATTGGAGGAACACTGACATTCCCAGGTACGTAATGTTCCTGTGGAGGGAAGTCCACGGGTAGATCCAGACGACGTTGCCGGCTTGCAGCGGCGGCCGGTCGCTTGACAGCCAGTCCCCCATGATAGGTCTTGGGATGTGGCCGCTGAAAACGCCGTCCGCCAGGATTTTCGGCAAAATGTGGTCGCCGACAAGGTCAGGCGGGCTAAAACGGATGGCGGCCACATCGAGGGGCGCATACTGTCCGCCCCGCAGAAGTCCCAACGATACGATGAAGATGGTCGCCAGTATAACCAGGGCAGCGGGCACGAGCAATGGTTTCGCTGGCAGAAGTTGCGACCGGCGAGACTTGGACAGTGTGACATAGGCCAAGACTGCACACGATGCAACGAGGGTGGCGTAACTATAAAAGACCCCTGCGGCATGGTTGAGGAAGTAAATCCAAAAAGCTCCGTATCCGGTCAGCCCAAGAACAAGGGGCGCAACGGATGTGAGGTCGAGTAGGTCCGTCACTCCGCGGGCCGCTGCCATCAGGCACACCGCAGCCGGGGGTAGCAAAAGAAGCACCGCGAGGCAGAAGACCAGCCCCAGTATCTCGATTGCGATGAGGACATCTTCTGCACGACGTGGAGAGAATGGTTCGGAAAAGCCGACCCACCCACCGATTCCAGTGGCTCTGTCTTCGACGACCATGCGGACGGGCTGACCGAACCACTCGGGTGGCATCGGAATATAGAGTGGAAGCCATTCTGAACCTGGAGACAATGGAGGCGTGAGAAGAAGCTGTTCGCCGGTATGGACGTTCTCGACGGCCAAGCGGATGCCCGGCATAATGGGGTAACCCGCGATGTAAAAGCTCAAGTATGGGCCGGCATTCACCGTCTTGGAGGTCGCCCACCCTGTATCTGCATCCCCCAACTTACAAAACGACCCCCAGGTAGCAAGTCCCTGATGCCTCATGCCGAGTGGCCATCGGGTGGTGCCATAAACCCCGTTCGGACAGAACCCGGCGGGAGATCCGCTGGTAGGAATGAAGCGTGGAAACAGCTTGAATCCCGGTATTGGCGCGGTGAATGCGAGCCAACCCTTGGGTCCCGTGGCGCTGTCCTCGGCGATCAACTGGACCGACTGGCCAACCCATTCGGCGGGCAGAGCAAAATGGTTGAGTTGCCAGGTCTCCCCAGGTGGGGATGGTGGTTTAAGTTCCATCGCCTGTTGGGATGGCGCGTTTTTCAGAGTCAGACGGAGGCCCGGCTGCCCAGGATAGCCGGCCAAATAAAGACTAAGGACCGCAGCAGCCGGGAACGGCTCCGATTCCACCCGGCCGACGTCGTTGTCGCCGTTCTTGCAAAACGAGCCCCAGATGGTCACGTTGGCAGGCGGTTTCTGGCACAGCCAATAGGTTCCGCTGGCCACTCCGTCCACGCAAAAGCCAGTGTCTCCCGCCGTGGAGGGTACCTGGGACTTCGCGATCGGGTCGAGGAGAAAAGCGATTATAGCCAGCACATACAGGACACGGAGCCTGGCGGCCATCAACTCCGTCCGGGATACGATCGCAGACACGTTTCCTTCCGTTTCCTCATTTCGATTTGCTTGCCAGCTGCCGCTCCTGGGAGTCTGCTTCTGGCGGGCTCACGAGCGTGCGTCAGCTTCTTTCGGCGTCGCGGTGCACCACTTTGATGTTGTACCCGGTCTTGGACAGACGCTTCTTCACTTCTTCGGCGATCAACACCGAGCGATGCTTGCCGCCGGTGCATCCGAAGGCGATGGTCAGATAGCTCTTGCCTTCGCGGATGTAATGCGGGATCAGATAGATGAGCAACTCGGAGATGCGATTGATGAATTCCCGGGTTTGCGGAAACGAGCGAATGTACCTGGCAACTTCCGGATGTCGCCCAGTTAGAGGACGGAACTTGGGAATGAAGTGCGGGTTGGGCAGGAAGCGCACGTCGAACACCAGGTCAGCATCTTCCGGCACCCCTTCGCGATAGCCAAAACTGACGCAGGAAATCAGCAGGTTCCGGTCGCTATTGCCGCCCTGAAAACGCTCGGTGAGCTGGGCGCGCAATTCGTGGACATTGAACCGGGTCGTATCTACCACCACATCGGCCAGGGCGCGCAGCGGTTGCAGGCGGCGGCGCTCTGCCGTAAGCGACGACCTCACGGAGACGTCACGCCCCAGCGGGTGAGGGCGGCGCGTCTCGCTATAACGCCGAATCAGCACATCGGCGTCGGCTTCGAGGAAGACCACCGTGGTCTTGAGCATTCGCCGCAGGGAGGCAAGAACCTGCGGCAACTTGTCGAGCCGCGCCCCTTCGCGGATGTCCACCACCAGCGCGGCCCGCTGGATCTCCAGCGAATCCAGCACCAGTTCGGCAAAATTGGAGATGAGTCCAACCGGCAGGTTGTCCACGCAGTAGTAGCCCAGGTCCTCGAAGGTTTTCAGGGCCGAGGCCTTCCCGGCCCCGCTCATACCGGAGACGATGACCAGCTCATGCTGGTCGCGGGTCTTAGGCGGGCGAATCGATTTCTTCTTCAGGCCAGTCACCTTCCCTGGACCCTGTTTCGCATTGCAGTTTGGCGCATGCAGGCTGCCTCGTTGAGGCGAGAGTACCAGAGTTGCTCTTCGGCGTCAGCCGAAAACCTTAGTCACGAAATGGATGCCACAAAGCCGGGCGCGGGCTCACCTTTCTCGTCGCGCCCGCGCTTGGGCTTCGGTTAATATGCACTAAGCGCGATACCCCCCGGACCCTGGGTCCCCGCACACAGGAACACCATGCGCCTCAAGATCGTCAGCGTTGGTGAAGCGGTGCTGCGACAGCAAGCCCGGCCTCTGACCGTCGCCGAGATTCGCAGCCCGGAAATTCAGCAACTAATCCAGCACATGCGCGAAACCGTGAATGACGCTCCGGGTGTCGGCCTGGCCGCGCCGCAGGTGGGATTGCCGCTGCAACTCGCCGTCATCGAAGACAAGCAGGAGTACTTAGCCGGCCTGACCGCCGAACAGATCGCCGAGCGCGAGCGCCAGCCGGTTGCTTTCCATGTCATCGTTAACCCAGTGCTGCACCGGCAGTCCGCGGGCGATGTCGAGTTCTTCGAGGGATGCCTGAGTGTGCCCGGCTTCACTGCGATTGTGCCGCGCTCGCCTCAGGTGCGTGTGGAGTGCCTGGATGAGACTGGCGCAGCGCGCGTCATTGAGGCCACGGGATGGTACGCACGCATCCTGCAGCACGAAATCGATCATCTGCATGGGACCCTATACGTCGACCGCATGCAGAGCCGCACGTTTTGTTCTCTCGATATCTACGCTCGATTCTGGAAGAACAAAACAACGGCGGAGGTGAAAGCGGGCCTTGGCTGATTTCACAAACACGCTCGTCGGCAATTTGCTATGCTCACCTCGGACTGTGCTGGAAAAGATGATGACAAAATTGCACCTGCTCTTGCTAGGGATATTGACGTTCGCAACCGTCGCCGCAACAGCGCAAACGAAACCCGCCCCGCCCTGGAGCCCCGAAATCCTGCAACAGTTGCGTCATTTGCACCAGGCCGCACTTGAGGACGATTATGCCTATGGCCAGGCGGCGCACCTGACGGACAACATCGGGCCGCGTCTGACGGGCTCACCCCAGGCAGCGGCCGCGGTTGAATATGTTGCAGACGAGCTGCGCAAACTCGGGCTGCAGGTGACCCTGGAACCAGTCAGCGTACCCAACTGGGTGCGCGGCGAAGAGCATGCCGCGCTAGTCAGCTATCCCGGCCAGGTGCCAGGCACCCAACAGAAGATCGTGGTAACTGCATTGGCTTCGCTGGACAACGCGACTCCGGCCGAAGGGATCACGGCTGAAATTGTTGTCGTCAACCGCTTCGATGAACTTGCGGCGATGCCACGCGAGCAGGTCGCCGGCAAGATTGTCGTCTTCAACGAGCGCTTCGACCACCAGATGGTGGCGGCAGGATTCGGACTGGCGGCCTACGGACAAGCAGTAGCCTATCGCGAGGACGGACGCGAGGCTGCCGCGAGCAAGGGCGCCGTGGCCGCGCTGGTGCGCTCCGCAGGCGGTGCGGAATTCCGCCTGCCGCACACGGGCGAGACTGGCTACGATGCAAAACTGCCGAGCATTCCCGCGGCTGCCGTTACCGCAGAAGATGCTGAGTTGATGGCCCGGCTTGCCGCCCAAGGTCCGGTGCGCCTGCACCTGGTGCTGACGCCGAAATTGTTGCCCAATGTGGCGTCCTATAACGTGGTTGCCGACTTGAAGGGCAGTGAACATCCAGAGCAGGTGGTGATTGTCTCTGGCCACCTCGATTCGTGGGACTTGGGTACCGGTGCGATTGATGATGCCGCTGGCGTTGCGGTGTCGATGGAAACCGCGCAACTGCTGAAGCAATTGCATCTCCAGCCCAAACGTACAATTCGCATCGTGGCGTGGATGGCCGAGGAGACGGGAATCTTCGGAGGCAAGGCTTACGCCAAGCAGCACGCCAGCGACGTAGCCAACCATTTCGCAGCGATCGAAACGGATTTGGGCGCCGGGCATCCGCTGGGCGTCAATGTTGGCAGGGACGAAGCCGCCCTCAAGCTTCTCCAGCCCGTCGCCGATGTACTCTCGAAGTCTGGGGCAGGGCTCCTGCGGTCATCGGATGAAACTGGCGCCGACATCATTCCGCTGAAGGTCGCCGGAGTGCCGACCTTCAGCCCCGTACAAGACGTACGCACCTATTTTGATTATCACCACACGGCCGCGGACACGCTGGACAAGATCGATCCCCGCGAGTTGCGCGAAAATGCCGCGGTAGTTGCGGTGTTGGCCTATGCGCTGGCCAACATGGACGCGCAATTGCCCCGCAAGCCGCAGCCTCTGCCAGACTGGTTGAAATAGACAGCGCAAGACCTGAAAGATTGGCTTCACTATGCAACCTTCCACCGAAGGATCGATTCTGCGCCGCTCGTTGATCGCCGCGGCTATTGCGCTCTTGCTTTGCAGTTTTGCCTACCCGCAGCAGAAAGCAGCCGCACCGGACAAAACACCTGCGCCCGAGAAAACACCCGCGCCGGAGAAATCGCCTGCGCCCGAGAAGCCATCCGCGCCGGAGAAGGCAATGATTCCCGCAAGTGCGGAACGACACTTCCACCAGGGGGTGGCGTTCGAAAAGGACGGCGATGTAGAGGCCGCCATCGACGAATACAAAACCGCCATCAAGGAATACCCGGATTACGCGGCCGCACACTATAACCTTGGGCGGTTGTACATTGACCGCAAGGGCTATGCAGAGGCAATCACCGAGCTCAAGACGGCCGTGCGTCTGAAACCCAACGATGCCGACGCGCACAATAACCTGGGTCTGGCGTTGAAACACAACGGCGACCCCATCGACGCGGCCATCGAATACCGGGAGGCGGTGCGGCTCAATCCCAAGATGGCCTCGGCGCACAACAACCTGGCCAACCTGCTCTATGCCCGACGGGATTTCGCGGGCGCGATTCAGCACTATCGGGCGGCTGTGGCGATCGATCCGAAGAACGCGCAGACGCGCATGAACCTGGGCAGCGTGCTCGACGATTCCGGCAAGACCGATGAAGCTATCGCCGAATATAAGGAAGCGCTAAAGCTCCAGCCCAAGAATGCCAGCATTCATTTCAATCTTTCCGTCGTGTACCAAAAGAAGCACGACATCCCGGCGGCGGTGGCTGAACTGCGGGCCGCGGCCAAGCTTTCGCCCGACTGGCCGACCCCGCACCTTATGCTGACCAACCTGTTGAAGGACACCGACCCTAAAGCCGCAGCGGACGAGTGCATCATTGCCGATGGGCTGACCCACGATGCCAAACTCCACGATCGCTGTCTCGAGCTGGAGAAGAAGGCGCAATAGAGGGCTGAGCGCATTATCCGCGCCAGACCAATAATCCCAGCTGACCATTGCACCGCAATCCCGTGCGGAATAACTATGCGTGCGTGCGCTGGTAGTGACGGCGGGCTTTCTGGCGGTTGCCGCAGGACTTCATGTCGCACCAGCGGCGGCTGCGGTTGCGGCTCTGGTCGAGGAAGAGCCACTCGCAATCGGGCGCGCGGCATTCGCGAATGGCGGCACGAGCGTCCGAGGTCAGAAGCTCGGCAGCCGACTCCGCCACCGGCCACAGTATGCGATCGAGAAGATCGCTTCCGTTGGATTGCCATTCCCAGCGATAATCGCCGTTCCTTTGCGCCAGTTTGCGGTGCTGCAGCGCCGCCAGCGCAAAGTCGTTGATCCGCTGCACGTCTGCGGGAGGAGCATGTCTGCCTGTGGCGATGGCGGAGAAGGCGCGGTAGAGGCTTTCGCGCAGGACGATGGATTTGCGGAAGGCGCTTCGCGCTCCGGCATGGTCGCGGCTCGCGCGGGCATGCAAGCTGGCGGCCAGCTTCGGTGACAGCAGCTTGGACTGATCTGCGAATGCGACCAGGTCCGCATAGCTGCCAAGATGTTCGGCGCGGCGTTGCGGAAGGTGGCGGTGGCTTACGGTGTTGGCAAAATCAAGGCAAAGCACTCCGCCGCTTAGATCGAATTGATATCCGGACTGTCGCTTGCCGGTATGCACTGCTTCTATTATAACCTGCCTTTGACGGATAGGAGGTTAGAGCAGCCATTCTGGAATCGCCCTAGAACTTCTTCGCGGTGATGCGATCGCTGCCGATGTACGGCCACAGGACTTCAGGAATGAGCACGCTGCCGTCGGCTTGCTGATAGTTCTCGACGATCGCAACCCAGGTCCGTCCGATCGCCAGCCCGCTACCGTTGAGGGTGTGCACCAACTCCGTTTTCTTGCCGCCTTCCGGACGGTAACGGATGTTCGCGCGCCTCGCCTGAAAATCTGTGAAGTTCGAGCACGAGGAAATCTCGCGGAAGAGATTCTGCCCCGGCAGCCACACTTCGATGTCATAGGTTTTCGCCGCCGAGAAACCCAAGTCCGCGGTGCAGAGCGCCACGGTGCGATAGTGCAGGCCGAGTTTTTGCAACACGGCCTCGGCATTGCGCGTCAGCTTCTCGTGCTCCTCCCATGACTGCTCGGGCTTGGTGAACTTCACCAGCTCGACCTTCTGAAACTGGTGCTGGCGAATAATGCCGCGCACATCTTTGCCGTACGAGCCGGCCTCGCTGCGGAAGCACGGCGTGTACGCCGCCAGCGAGATTGGCAGTCGCGCGCCGTCCAGCGTTTCGTCCCGATAGAGATTGGTCACGGGAACTTCGGCGGTGGGAATCAGGTAGAGGTTTTTGTCGCCATGCGGGACCTTGAACAAGTCGGCTTCGAACTTTGGCAACTGGCCGGTGCCGTACATCGAGTCGGCGTTGACCATGAACGGCGGCAAGACTTCGGTATAGCCATGCTCGCGCGTATGCAGATCGAGCATGAAGTTCATCAGCGCCCGCTCCAACTTCGCTCCCATGTCCCAGTACACGGCAAAGCGCGCTCCCGCGAGCTTGGCCGCGCGCGCCAGGTCGAGCACGCCGAGCTCCTCGCCCAGTTCCCAGTGCGGTTTGGGCGTGAACTCAAACTGGGGAGGCGTACCCCAACGCCGCACCTCGACGTTGTCGGCTTCACTCTTGCCGACGGGCACGCTGTCGTCCGGCAGATTGGGAATTCCGGTCAAGATGTTGCGCAGTCTTGCGTCCGCCTCTTCGGCCGCCTTCTCGGCTTCGGAGATCTTCTCGCGCAGCTCCTTGGTCTCGTTGATCAGCGCCGTGGCGTCCAGCTTGTCCTTCTTGAGCTTGGCGATTTCTTCCGTGGCCTTGTTGCGCTGGGCTTTCAGGGTTTCGGACTTGGTGATGGCGGCGCGGCGCTCGACATCGATGGCGTGAAAGTCCTCGAGGACGCCGTCGGGATTCATGCCGCGTTGGCGCAGCTTTTCTTCGACAAGAGGTAGATGATCGCGTACAAAGCCTAGATCGAGCATAAGAGATCAGGTTACTCGAAGACGCTGCCGATCACCAAGGGGAGGTTCTACCACAGTGACAGAGAGGCACAGAGAAAATCTGAGACTCATTCTTAAAGATCAATAACAGCAACCCCAAAAAACTCTGTGTCTCAGTGGTGACCTAGCTCTTTCCCGTCACCGACTCGAAGTCCTGCTGCTTGTTCTCTAATTTCTTATGCCACTCGGCAGCAGCCTGAACAAAGGCGCGGAAGATGGCCCGCGAACCTTCATCGCTCTCATAGGTCCGTTCCGGGTGCCACTGCACCGCCAACACAAATTGATCGGGCGCCGTCCCCTCGACCGCCTCTTTCACGCCGTCCTCGGGGCACCACGCCACCAGCCGCAATCCATCGCCGAGCGTTTCGGGCGCTTGATGATGGCTGGAATTTACCGGCATGACAAGTTCGTTGCCGGCGGGCAGAGCGCCCGCATCGCGCAAGATTGCGGCCAGCCTCGACTGTGGATCAAGCTGCACCCGATGTGCCTGAGCGACCCGGCTCCCAGCCTTGTGGTTGACTCCCGCAGGCAATTCCTGGTCGAGTGTGCCGGTTCGCCACACGTTCAGCGATTGCAGTCCGTAACAGATGCCGAAGACCGGCTTGCGCATGTTGTAGGCATCCTGCAACAGCAGCTCATCGGCGTTGTCGCGAAAGGCGTCGCCGAGTGCAGTCTCGGGATGCCGCTGCGCGCCATATTTCTCGGGATCGACATCCGCCGGACTCCCCGGCAGGAGCACGCCGTCACAGCGCTTGACGGCCTGCGCGATCTCCGCGTTGGTAGCATTCGCCGCAATGATGACGGGCTCGCCACCAGCCGCGCGAATCGCCCGCTCATATTGAGGCAGCGCGCGCAACACATAGAGTGGCCGCGTCGAGTTGGGAGTTGGAATGGCGATACGCGGTTTCATGTCGGCTCTTTTCGCTGGAGCTTCGAGTTGGGGGCCAGCAGCGGTTGGGGCTTGGCTTCGCCGCTCGTTTGCGGTGAAGGGACGGTCTTCGACCGCGAATAGTACATCTCTGCGATCGCCTGCCGTAGTTGCATCGTGAGCCTGTCCATGTCACGCACGCGCAGCCCGGTGGTGGGAATCGGTTTCCCGATGATCATCTCCACCTCACCCGGCAACAGATGGAAGCTGTTCATGGGCAACACTCCGTCCGTTCCCACGATTGCGATCGGCACGATCGGAGCTTGCGCCCTGATGGCGACGTAAGCGGCACCACCCATAAATTCCTGAAGCTGCCCGGTGAGGGAGCGCCCGCCTTCAGGAAACACCACCAGCGGAGTGCCGTGGCGCAAGGACTCGCTGGCGTGAGTCAAGCTGCGCAGCGAAGCGCGCGCGTCGCCCGCATCAATCGGGATCTGACCGGACCGTTTCAGATGCCAGCCGAGAAACGGATAACGGAACAGCTCCTTCTTGGCCATGATACGGAACTGCACCGGCAGGCAGGCGTAGAGCACGGGAATGTCCAGCGCCGACAGATGATTGGCTGCATAGATGGCCGTCTGCGCAGGGCTGACATGGTCGAGTCCTTCGACGCGCACGCGAACCAGCGCCGTCTTCAGAATCATGCGCGCCCAGGTGCGCGCGAACCAGTGTTGTATGCGCCCCTCGCGGTCCGACAGCGATGAGAGCAACGAGAGCGTTCCCAGCACTCCCGTGTACAGATAGATCAACGGCGTGAAAAACAAGTACGAACGCAGACGGCTCAGCAGAGAGCCCCGGCCCGCTTCGCGACTTTCGACTTGTGTTTCAGGATTCGTCATCGCGTCATGCCGGAATACCCATCGCGGACATGGCCTCGCCGACCAGGAAGATTGACCCCGTAACTGCAATCAAGCCCTGCGGCTTGCTGACCTCGCGCGCACGGGCGAGCGCGGCGGGCACCGAGTCCTCGGAGAAAAGCGGCGTTCCTGTACGCGAGGCGGCTTGCAGCAGTTCGCTGGTGGTGGCCGACCGCGGGTTGGCAACTCTGGTCACGATCACTTGCTCGGCAATGGGGAACAGTATCGCTGCCATCTCCTCGAGCGCCTTGTCGCGCATGGCGGCGAAGACCATGGTCAAGTCGCGTCCGGAAAAATTCTCCGAAAGCGCAGAGCGCAAAGCCCATGCGCCAGCCGGATTGTGCGCCACATCGAGCACCATCTCGCGCTGATGGGTCGCCGCCGACGGCGGCAGCACCTGAAAACGGCCCGGCCAGTGGGTCTCGCGAATGCCCTGTTCGATTTGCTGCGGCGTCACCTTGAACCAGAACTGCGCCAATTCTTCCGCAGTAGCAATCGCCAATGCCAGGTTGCGGAGTTGATGACGTCCAGCCAGCGGCGAGTCCACGTCAATTTCTTCGCCCATCACAATCAGCGGGTAACGGCTGCGTCCGGGCTCGGGCAGGGGGCGTCCTTCGAGATAGGTCTCAGCACCAGGCGACACCGGCGGCACGTATTTCGCGGCGCTCACGCCGCGGGCATGCTTCTCCAGGATGGCTTGCCCGAGCACATCGTTGGCCTGGGGATGTTGCGGCAGGGTGACCACAATGCCATTCTGCCGGATGATGCCTGCCTTCTCGCGTGCGATTTCGGCAATGGTATCGCCGAGATACTTCTGATGATCGAGCGCGATATCGGCGATAACTGAGATCATCGGTTCGACGACATTGGTCGCGTCGAGCCGCCCGCCCATACCCACTTCGAGCACCGCGATCTCGACCGCAACACTGGCGAAATATTCGAAGGCCATCACCGTCAGCATCTCAAAGAAGCTGGGGTGCCAGGGCAACTTGCCGGAACGTAGCAGGTCTTGCGCGGTTCGCTCGACGCGATCGTGCATTTCGCCGAACTCCGCGTCGGAGATGGCATCGCCGTTAACGCGAATGCGTTCGTTGATGCGAATCAGGTGCGGCGAACTGTAGAGCGCGGTCCTGTATCCGGCAACCCGCAAGATGGAGGAAAGCATTGCGGCGGTCGAGCCTTTGCCGTTGGTTCCCGCAATCAGCACGCTGGCGAAACGCCGCTCGGGATGGCCGAGGGCGTCCAGCATCTCGCGCACGTAGGTCAAATCAAACTTGGGCGCCGGCGTACTGGCGAGCTCGTGTCCCAGCGCGTAGAGCTGCTTCACGGTGCTTTGGTAGGTCATGCGGGCAGTTTCAGATTACAACATTCGGAGGAAAGCAATAAGCACTCAGCCGTCAGCATTCAGCCCATGGATGTTGGTTGACAAGAAGGGTCAACGGTAGGGGCGAACACTTGGGGCGGAAAGAACGATCTTTCAGGCCAGAATGTTTGTGAAAGCAGCGAAAGTCAGCCATCCAAGCGCTGAATGCTGAGTGCTGACTTATTTTCCCGCCAGCTCTTTCTTCACCGCTTCGCTCAGTAGCCTGCCGTCCACGCGCGCGTCTCCAAATTTGGCCTTGGCATTCTTCATCACCGCGCCCATGTCCTTCATTGTGGGAGAGCCCATCTCGGCGATGACGGCCCGGACGGTGGCAACGATCTCCTCTTCCCCGACCGCCTTGGGCATGTAGGCCTCGATGATCGCGATCTCCTGGGCCTCCCTGGCCGCCAGCTCGGGGCGGTTGCCCTTCTCGAACTGTTCGATGGAGTCCTTGCGCTGCTTGATCATGGTGGTGAAGACCTGCAGCTCTTCTTTTTCTTCGAGGTCGGCGCGTTTGTCGATTCGCTTGTTCTGCAACGCGGCTTTCATCATGCGCAAGGTTGAGAGGCGCAACTCTTGCTTGTTGCGCATGGCATCAACCATGTCTTTTTGTACCTGCTGGGTCAAGCTCATGACGTAATTATAGAGTAGCGCGTCACATTGCCTGGTGATACGGAGCACACAGCCACTACCCACATGTCGTGGCTTGCCCGGCCGCGGAAGCCTATGATTAAAGTGTCGGCGCTTGTCTGCGCCGGCAATTAACTGCAGAGGTCATTGCCATGCTTCGTAAAACACGGCTATTTACTCCCGGCCCAACTCCTCTTCTTCCAGCCGCTCAAAATGCCATCGCCGCCGCGGACATGCATCACCGCACGGCCGAATTCCGTGAAATCTTCACCCATACACTTGGCGATCTCAAGACCTTCATCGGCACCAACAACGACGTTCTGATTCTCGCTTCCTCCGGCAGCGGCGCCATGGAGGCCGCGGTTTCCAACCTGACTTCTCCCGGCGAGAAAGTTGTCGTGCTTACCGCCGGAAAGTTTGGCGAACGCTGGCGTGATCTCGCCAAGGCGTTTGCCTGCCAGATCGAGCTCATCGAGGTTCCTTACGGGCAGACCTTCGACCTGCGCGAAATCAAGTCCAAGCTCGAGGGCGCGCGCGTGCTTTACATGCAGGCCACGGAGACTTCCACCGGGGCGCGTCACGACGTGAAGGCCATCGCGGCGCTGCTGAAGGGCACCGACACGCTCTTCGTGGTTGACGCCATCACCGGGCTGGGCACCACTCATTTCGAGGTGGACAATTGGGGCATCGATGTCCTCATCGGTGGCTCGCAGAAGGCGGTAATGATCCCGCCGGGACTCGCCTATCTCAGCGTGAGCGAGCGCGCCTGGCAACGCATGGAGACTGCCAAGCAGCCGCGCTACTACTTCGATCTGCGCAAGGAGCGCAAGTCGGCGGCCAAGGGCGAATCGGCGTTTACCCCGGCCGTCGCACTGGTCTGTGGACTGGCTGCGGCGCTCGACTACATTCGCCACTGCGGCAACGGCAATCTTGCCGATGGACGCGAAGCCCTCATCCACAATGCGGAAACTTCGGCTGCCATGGTCCGCGCCGGCGTTAAGGCCCTCGGCCTGAAGCTGTTCGCGCCCACCTGTCCTGCGGCTGCCGTCACAGCAGTGCTGGCCCCGGCGGGCGTGGATTCCAGCGCCATCGTGAAAGAATTCCGTGAGCGCTTTGCCATGATTGTCGCCAACGGGCAGGGTGATATGAAGGGCAAGATCTTTCGCATCGCTCATCTCGGTTACTACGACTATCTCGACGCCATCGGCGTCATCGGCGCATTGGAACATGTGCTAGTGAAAGTTGCGCCGTCCCATCACATCGAACTGGGCGCAGGCGTGCGCGCCGCGCAAGAAGTCTTTGCCGGTCAATTCGCCGAGGTGGCTAGCGTATGAAAATCGTCATCGCTGACAAAATCTCTCCTTCCGCGTCCGCCATCTTCGGCGAACACAAAGACTGGAAAGTGGTGACCACCGACAAAGAGACGCTACCGGGTGAGCTCGCCACAGCGGATGCCATACTGGTGCGCTCTGCCACGTTCGTCGATGCCGCCATGATGGACAAGGCCCCCAAGCTGCGCGTCATCGGCCGTGCGGGCGTGGGCGTCGACAACGTCGATCTCGACGCTGCCACCAAACGTGGCATCGTGGTGATGAACACGCCTGGCGGCAATGCTGTCGCTGTCGCCGAGCATACGTTCGCTCTCATGCTGGCCCTGGCGCGTCACCTGGTACGCGCCGACTCAACCATGCATGCCGGCAAATGGGAAAAGAAGACGCTGCAAGGCACCGAGCTTCGTGGCAAGACCCTGGGCATCGTCGGCCTGGGCCGTGTCGGAGTCGAAGTCTCGCGCCGCGCCATCGCCTTCGGCATGAAAGTCGTTGGCCACGATCCCTACGTGGCGCCCAGTCTGGCGCAGCAACTGAACATTACCCTGGCGTCACTCGATGAGGTCTTCGTCCAGTCCGACTACATCACGTTGCATGTCGGTCTCACCCCGCAGACCCAGGGAATGATCAATGCCGATTCCATTCGCAAGATGAAGAAGGGGGTGCGCCTTATCAATTGCGCTCGCGGCGAGTTGCTGAATGAACCCGCTGTTATCGAGGCCTTGCAGTCCGGACAACTGGGTGGCGCTGCGCTGGACGTTTACAGCCATGAGCCGCTCAAGGACTCTCCCCTGGCTACTCTCCCCAACGTCATCCTGACGCCGCACATCGCGGGTTCCACCCATGAGGCGTCGGAGGCCGTCGGCGTGCAGATCGCGCTGCAGGTCCGCGAGTACCTGCTGAAGGGCGTTATCCAGAATGCTGTCAACGTGCCCTCGATCAGCGAAGAAGAGTACCAGCAGATGTTGCCGTACATCTTGCTCGGCGAGCGCTTGGGTGCGTTCCTGGCGCAGTCCAGCGAAGGCGGCGTAGAAGAGATGGGCCTGAGCTACAGCGGCGACATCGCCGAGTGGAAGACCGCACTCATTCGCAATGCTGCCGTGGCCGGCGCACTGAACCAGATCGCGCACGCTCATGAGCGGGCGAATCTGGTGAACGCCGCGTCCATCGCCGAGGAGCGTGGCATCCGCATCACCGAGCGCAAGAAAGCGCGCGACGCGGGCGGGGCTGCCTCCAACGTGCTGCGCATGACCTTCAAAGCCGGCCAGCAGGAGAGCACAGTGGCCGGTTGCGTCCAGCCCAGCGGCCTGCCCAGACTGCTGGAAATCGATGGCATCGATGTGGAGGCGCCGCTGGAGGGCAACTTCATCTACCTGCGCAATCTCGACGTGCCCGGCGTTGTGGGCCGCGTTGGGACCGTGCTAGGGCAACACAATGTGAACATCGCCAACTTCTCGCTCGGCCGCAAGCAGAGTGGGCAGGAAGCATCGGCCGTAGCGGTGGTGCAGGTGGATGGCGAGATCAGCGACAAGGTGCTCGACGCCTTGCGTTGCATCGAGACCATTCTTCTCGCCAAAGCGATTCGTTTCGCCGCACCGCAACCAAAAGCGGTTTCGGCCTGATCGCCGAATTGTGATCGCAAAACCAAGCCGCGCTGGATTTCCATCCGGCGCGGCGCAATCAAAACAGCGCAATGTTCAGCACCCGCTCTTGGGCTTGCGGTCGTAAGGAAGCTCATTCGTCGCACTATTACTATGAAAGGCGGCTAAATGCGTAAGCGTGTGCTTTCCCTATGTTGTTGTGCTCTCTTCCTCGCGCCGTTGGTTTCCGGTGCACAGGCCTCCAGCTCAAAAGAGAAGGGGGCTAGCGAAGGCCTCCCGCCCATTGTTGTCTTGGGCTTGGAAGCATACAAAAGCAATGGCCCAGAAGAGGCGGTTCGAACCTGGATTAAGGGTAGCGGAATAGATGGAAGCAAGGAGGCCCTTAGCCAGGCAAATGTTTTGCTGCAAGTTCAGGAATTCTACGGTGCATATCGGGCGTTTGAGATCGTAAGCACCAAAGACCTTTCGCCCAAAACGCGGGTGATTTATTTGGTCCTGAACTTCGAGAAAGGGCCGCTTTTCGCCAAGTTTGTTGTTTACCGATCAGGCCAAGGGTGGGTTCTGGCGTACTTCAACTTCAACACAAAAGAAGAACTTGTCTTTCCCAGTTGTCCATGAAAGAGCCCAAGAACAAAGCCGCGCTGGAAGTCCTTTCCGGCGCGGCAAACTAAATTTCCAGTGATGCGCTAGTACGCGGCTGCGGTCTGTCCGGCGCGGGCGGCGACCGCCAGGCGAACTTCGGCGCGGCGCAACGCGTAGAGCGTGGCGTCGTAGTCGAGATCGGCGGCGGCCTGGCGCAGAGCTTCCTCGGCCCGGGCCTTCGCCTCCTGCGCCCGTTTGACGTCAATGTTCTCGGCACGCTCAGCGCTGTCGGCCAGGATCGTCACCTTGTCCGGCAAGACTTCGGCAAAACCCCACGCTACGGCGAGGTGCTGCATCGTTGTGCCTACCCGATAGCTGATCTCACCAACCTGCAGCTCGGTAATGAGCGGTGCGTGCCCCGGCAAAATGCCGAGTTCCCCGTTCTTGCCGGGTATCTGGACCTGCACGCAATCCTCATGGACGACGAGCCGATCGGGAGTCACGATTTGTAAGTGCAGCGTGTCAGCCATGGCAGATTACGCTTGCGCCACCTTCATCTTCTCGGCTTCTTCCAGCACTTCCTCGATCGAGCCCTTCATGTAGAAGGCCTGCTCGGGAATGTCGTCGTGCTTGCCGTCCACAATTTCCTGGAAGCTGCGCACCGTGTCGTCGATCTTCACGTAGCGCCCCTCCAGACCAGTAAACTGCTCGGCCACGTAGAAGGGCTGCGAAAGGAATTTTTGCACCTTGCGGGCACGCGACACCGTGAGCTTCTGGTCTTCGCTAAGCTCGTCGATACCCAGGATGGCGATGATGTCCTGCAGGTCCTTGTAGCTCTGCAATACTCGCTTGACGGCTTGCGCTGTGTTGTAGTGCTGCTCGCCGACGACGCGCGGATCGAGAATGCGCGAGGTGGAAGCCAGCGGATCGACGGCAGGATAGATGCCCAGCTCGGAAATCTGGCGCGAAAGCACGGTCGTCGCATCCAGGTGAGCAAAGGTTGTGGCCGGGGCCGGGTCGGTCAAATCGTCGGCGGGCACGTAAATGGCCTGCACCGACGTCACCGAGCCCTTCTTGGTGGAAGTGATGCGCTCCTGCAACTCGCCCATTTCGGTGGCTAGGTTGGGCTGATATCCCACGGCGGAGGGCATACGGCCCAGCAGGGTGGATACTTCCGAACCCGCCTGCGTGAAACGGAAAATGTTGTCGATGAACAGCAGCGTGTCGGAACCCTCTTCGTCGCGGAAGTACTCGGCGACGGTCAGCGCGGTCAGGGCCACGCGCAGGCGCGCTCCGGGCGGCTCGGTCATCTGGCCGTAAATGAGCGCGGCCTTGGACTTCGCAGGCTCCTTGATGTTGACTACGCCCGACTCCTGCATTTCCAGCCAGAGGTCGTTGCCCTCGCGGGTGCGCTCGCCAACTCCGGCGAACACCGAGAAGCCGCCGTGCTTAAGGGCCACGTTGTTGATGAGCTCCATGATGACGACGGTCTTGCCGACGCCGGCGCCCCCGAACAGGCCGATCTTGCCGCCCTTCAGGAACGGCTGGATCAGGTCAATGACTTTCACGCCGGTCTCGAACATCTCCATCTCGGTGGACTGCTCGTCGAACGCAGGCGCCTCGCGATGGATGGGCATACGCTTGTCAAACGGCACCGGGCCAAGCTTGTCCACGGGCTCGCCAATGACGTTGAGCACCCGGCCGAGGGTCCCACGGCCAACCGGCACAGTGATGGGGCCGCCCAGGTCGAGGGCCTTCATGCCGCGCACCATGCCTTCGGTGGGCTCCATGGCAACGCAACGGACACGCCCTTCGCCCAGTTGCTGCTCCACTTCGAGGATGACGTTGATGGGCTGCGGGACGGTGAAGCCGTCACTGGTGACGCGCAGCGCCGAATAGATGGGCGGCAAAGCCTCTACGGAGAACTGCACGTCCACCGCAGGACCCGCGATCTGAATGATGTGTCCGATATTTTCTGCCATATAAGTCCAGTTATCAGTTGTCAGTTGTCAGAACCAAGGAACGGGATGCCGACTTTGTTGCGGGCTTCACCGAGCTCATTAGTCGATTGAGAATACGCCCTAATTCTCCCGCTTCACGAAGCAATGTTCCGCATTGCTCCGCCGAAAAATACTTCAATTCGCCGGCAATCACAATTTGAGTCTCCAGTTCGTAGAGCGATCCGCGCGCGTGTCCCAAGAACTGATGAAATTCTCCAGCGGTGGCTCGGCCCTGGCCCTCAGCGATATTGCTTGGTATGGACACGCCGGATCTCCGCATCTGGCCCTTCAGGCCGAACATTTCTTCTTGTGCAAAATCCGATGTGATTGCATATATTTTCCCTACGAACGCGATTGCCTTCTGCCATGCCCCCAAGTCCTGATACCGATTGGAGTGCATCCCGCCCCCATTCATCCAAGTTCAGAAGTAGCCATTAATCAAGAATTCTTGACTGACAACTGGCAACCGGGAACTGACAACTGCCCTACAACGCTGCTGCGCCGCTCACAATCTCGATAATCTCTTTGGTGATCGCGGCCTGGCGCGCCCGGTTCATGGTCAGCGTCAGGGAATCGATCACGTCATTGGCGTTGTTGGTCGCCGAATCCATCGCCGTCATGCGGGCCGCATGTTCGGCAGCCACCGATTCCAGCAGTCCCTGGAAAAGCTCCATGGCCACGTAGCGCGGCAGGATGTCGGCGAACAACTCCTCCGCGGGCTGCTCGTAGATGTAGTCCACGGGGGCGGCGCCGAACTTCGCGGCTTCCCGCTCCGCCTCGGTGGTACCCGGTTCTTCCAGGCTGATTCCCGCCGCGCGGGCCGCCTCTCCCATACGCTCGCGTTGTTCCAGGGAGAAGTCTTCCGTCAGGGCAACTTCGCGACGTCCGATCTCCTGCACCGGCAGAATCCGCTGCGCGATCAGCCGCTGCGAGATCACCGACTTGAACTCGTTAAAAATGACATAGACCGAGTCGATCTGTTCCTCCACGTAGGCCTTGGCGATGCGTTGCGCGATCTCATCCACCGATTCGTACCCCACCTTGGCCAGCAGGTTCAGGTGTTCGCCGACAACTTGTGTCTGCCCGGCGCGTTCCGGCTCGCCGGGCTTGCCTACGGGATAGCGCCGACGCAGGAAGTCGCGCCCTTTGCGGCCGACCGCCAGAATGTCAACGTTCTTGTCGGAAAAAAATTGCAGGAACTTGGTTACTACTTTCAGGACGTTGGAGTTGAACGCGCCTGCCAGTCCGCGATCGCCGGTCACCAGCACCAGCAGAATGTTGTTCTCGGGACGGACCGCCAGCAGCGGATGCTTGGGCAAGCCGGTAACGGGATCGATCACGTCGGCGCGGTCCATCGCCGAGGTCAGCACGTTGACCAGCATCTGCGCGTAGGGACGAGATGCCAGGGCGCGTTCCTGGGCGCGACGCAGCTTGGCCGCCGAAACCATTTTCATGGCCTTGGTGATCTGGCGCGTGTTCTTCACGCTGCGGATGCGCCGCCGAATGTCGCGTATGTTCGCCATGTGGTCTTAGGCGCTCGCCTTCGCTACAGCCTGCCTCTCGCTGGCAAAACGCTCCTTGAATTCCTTGATGACCTTGGTCAGGGCGGCGCGCAGATCGTCATCGAGGATCTTCTTGTCCTCGATGGACTTCAGCACGCCAGGATTTGTGGTATCGACGTAGTTGTACAGACCCTTTTCGAACTCGCCCAATTGATCGACTGGCATGTCGTCGAGCAGGCCCTGGGTCCCGGCATAGATGATGAGAATCTGCTTGGAGAACGGCAGGGGCTGATACTGGCCCTGCTTCAGGAGCTCGGTCAGACGGCCTCCACGGGCGAGCTGCGCTTGCGTTGCCTTGTCGAGGTCGCTGCCGAACTGCGAGAACGCCGCCAGTTCGCGGTATTGTGCCAGGTCCAATCGCAAGGTGCCGGCAACCTGCCGCATGGCCTTGATCTGCGCGTTGCCGCCGACGCGGCTGACCGACAAGCCGACGTTCACAGCCGGGCGTACGCCGGAGTTGAACAGGTCGGTCTCCAGATAAATCTGGCCGTCGGTGATGGAGATGACGTTCGTCGGAATGTAGGCGGAAACATCGCCCGCCTGGGTCTCGATGATGGGCAGAGCGGTCAGGGAACCGCCGCCGAGCTCGTCGTTGAGCTTTGCGGCGCGCTCCAGCAGACGCGAGTGGAGATAGAACACGTCGCCGGGATAAGCTTCGCGTCCGGGCGGACGGCGCAGCAGCAGCGAGATTTCGCGATAGGCCACAGCGTGCTTCGACAGATCGTCGTAAATGCACAGCGCGTGCTTTCCGTTGTCGCGGAAGTACTCACCGATGGCGCAGGCGGCGTAGGGGGCGATGTACTGCATGGGAGCGGGATCGGAGGCCGACGCCGAAACCACGATGGTGTATTCCATCGCCCCGAAATCTTCCAGCGTCTTTACCACGTGCGCGACCGAGGAACGCTTCTGACCGATGGCGCAGTAGATACAGATCAGGTCGCGGCCCTTGCTGTTGATGATGGTGTCGAGTGCGACCGCGGTCTTGCCGGTCTGGCGATCGCCGATAATAAGTTCGCGCTGACCGCGCCCGATGGGAATCATCGAGTCGATGGCCTTCAGCCCGGTGGCCATCGGCTCTTTCACCGGCCGACGGTCGATCACGCCGGGCGCCAGACGCTCAACCGGAATGTACTTGTCGGTATTGACGGGACCTTTATCGTCGATGGGCACGCCGAGCCCGTTGACCACGCGGCCAATCATGGCATCGCCCACCGGCACACTCATGATGCGGCCGGTGCGCTTGACTTCGTCGCCCTCTTCCACCGCCGTATATTCGCCCAGCAGCACCACGCCAACCTGGTCTTCTTCCAGGTTCATGGCCAGGCCCGCAACATTGTGGGGGAAGGAGAGAAGTTCGCCGGCCATGACCTTGTCGAGCCCATACACGCGGGCAATGCCGTCGCCAATGGACATCACGGTGCCGACTTCATCGACGGCGATCTTGGTTTCGTAGTTGTCGATCTGCTCGCGGATGAGTTTCGTGATCTCGTCTGCTTTGATCTGCGCCATAGAATTCGTTCCAGTATTGCTAATAAATTTTATGAACCGCGATTACGCGGTAATGAGATCCTGCTTCATCTTCTCCAGTTGCCCGCGCACCGAGCCGTCGTAAATCGTGCTGCCCACGCGAACCACAACTCCGCCCAGAAGCTCGGGATCCGAGGAGTAGTGGGCGCGCACTTTCTTGCCGGTCAAACGCTCCAACTGCGATTCCAACTGGCGCTGCCCGTCCGCGGAGAGCGGGCGGGAGCTGGAGATTTCCGCTTCCGCCAATCCCAACTGGGCGTTCAATTCACTGTCAAACTGTTTGGCCACGTCATCCAACATCGCAATACGCCGGTGATCGATGAGGATCGCGATGAAATTGCGGACCGGCTTGGCCGCGCCAATCTGCCCAACCAGGGCATCCAGGACTGCCCGTTTCTGCTCCGCCGAGACGGCTGGCGATTCCCACACGCGGCGCAGGTCTGCGCTTTCGTGGACCGCATCCACGATGGCATTCAGTTGCTGCCGGACGATGTCGGGGCCAATCTTCTGCTCGAGGACAACCTCTACCAGGGCGCGGGCGTATCGGCTGGCAATGGCGGCCATACTTACTTGCCGTCCTTTCCCAGTTGGCCCACGAACTCACGCAGCAACGCCTGATCGGTGGTGTCGTCCACTTTA
This sequence comes from Candidatus Korobacteraceae bacterium, assembly GCA_049522855.1. Lineage (GTDB taxonomy): Bacteria > Acidobacteriota > Terriglobia > Terriglobales > Acidobacteriaceae > Bog-257. The sequence continues at coordinate 47,388 of JBEKNL010000016.1, read as the reverse complement.
ATCTTGCGCGATGCCAGATCAACCGCCAGAGTGGCAGCGTAGGTCTTCAATTCGCGGCGGGCATTGCGCGCGATGGCGCCGATCTCGGTCTCCACCGACTCCAATACTTTGCGCTTGTCTTCCTCGGCGGCCTGGAGGATGCGCTGTTCTTCGGTCGCCGCCTCGTTTTCGGCCGACGCCCGAATCTCCGCAACCTCGGTGTCCAGCTTCGCCAGGCAGACTTCAATATCGCTCAAACGCCGCGCCGCTTCGGCACTTGCGGCCTGCGCCTCGCGTATGCCCTTCTGAATGGCTAGGGTGCGATCGCGGAACAGTTGCAGCACCTTGGATTTCACGAGCAGATAGAAGAGGAATGCGATGATCGCAAAATTGAAAGCGATTCCTATTGCGAAGGAGGTGTCGTGGCCTAAACCCACCTTGCGTCCCCACTTCTCCGACGTGGAAGCGGCCCGCTCGGAAACCCCCGCCAGAATCTTGGCCACCGCGCCATTAGGATCTGGGGAGCTTGAGGCGGCCGAGGCGTCACTGGGTTCGGCCTTTGGATGACCCGAATCTTGCGCCCAAACATTACCGAGGGAACAGGCCAGAAGGGCAATGAGGGCCAGACGGCCGATTCGAGTGGTACTCACGCTTGACCGCCTGCCACGGGAGCCATTCCCGCAGGCCGCAGAATCGTGCGGATGATCTCTGCCGCCAGTCGCTCGGTTTCCGCTTGCAATCCTCCTCGCGCTGCAGCCATGTCCTGCTCCATGGCGGCGCGCGCTTCGCGGACCTGTTGCTGGGCCCGGGTGCGTGCTTGCAGAACCGCGTCGGCACGAGCTTGCTGGGCCTGCTGGCGGCGGGCTTCCTGGGCTTTGAAGATGGCCAGGCGCGCCTCCCGCAAGCGCTGCTCGTACTCCTGGGTGCTGGCTTCGGCGGCTGCTATATCGGCGCGTGCTTTCAGGAAGGCCCCCTCGGTGCGCTCGCGACGCTCGTCCAGCGCGCGCTTCAGCGGCTTGTGGAGCAATGTGCTGTAGATGGCATAGAGCAGCAGGAGCAGGACCGCCGTCGGGACGGCTCCGAGCAGTAATTCGCCTACCTGTTTGAGAGTCTGGTCCATTCCTGATTCGTGAATGCCTAATGCTGAAGACGCAATGAGGGCGCTAAGGCTACAAGTGGAACTATTGAAACTAACAGAGCTTCAGCCTCGATGTCAACGAAAGCAGGCGGTAGCAAGTGGCCTGGCGAACTGGTCGCGTCCGGTTGACACAAGTCCCCTAAGGCTCCGGAGTATTCACAAAACAGCTTACGCGCCGCGCCTGAAGGCCTACTCTACCCTGGATACAGCCACTCTGGAGCTGCTCTACGGGGATCCCTGTTCCCAGCGCTATTTCCGGCCCGTCACGAGCTTCCGCTCCCGCTCCCGAGTAGCGTTGAGCCAGCAGTTGCACTTGCTCGGGATCGCTCAGTACCTCGGCCGATTTCGGGGGTCCAAAACGTCCAGAGAAAAAGTACGTAACCACTACGCCGGCAGCGAAGAAGGGATGCACAACCGCCACGGGCGCCAGAGGGATGGCGTACTTCTTGGTTTTTAAGAGTGACTCGACCACGCCGCGCGGCGTATGGCTGCGCTCCACGCTTCCAGGGACCTGCGCAATCACGGCGGTTGTCAGATCCAGCCGCTCGTGATTCTTGCCGTATTTCGCCAGCGACTTGGCCAGTTGCTTGGGAGTGGTGATTCCCAAGTCCGCGCTGAGACTCCTGCGCGTGGCCCCGGGATGATAGAAGTTGACGATCTTGCGTGAGAAGTCGGCGCAATTGTGGAAGAACAAATTGAAGTGGGCCCGGTTGTTTCTGGAGTTAAGAATGGCGATGAGCTTGTCATCCTGGGCCTGTGTGGTCGCAAAATAGTAGGCATAGATTTGCCGGTCATAGGAGCTGCCCACCAACTGCGTCCAATCCCCGTTCGGTATGCCGCCATCGGGAGCGTCGGGGACGAGGTTCCGCAGGTGGGCGCGCCGGTATTCATCCCGCAGCGAACGCACTGTTTCCTCGCTGGCGGAGGCCGGTACATCTTCAATGCGATCCACCGCGTAGAGATATGGAATGACCGGTATGGCCAGCCAGTCGCGGCCGGCGACGTGGTGATACCGGCTGATGACCACCCCCAGTTCTCCGGGGTTGCAGCGCCGCAACTCGGTGGGCGTGGTGGCGCAGACCTGGGGCAGGTAGATGGCAGCGTGTCCCGTGGGAACGCCGCTGCCGAACTTGCCATACGGCTCTTCTACCAGCAATGCCGCACCGGCGTGCGCCAGCAGCGGATGGATGAGCCCGCCCAGCAGCAACATCGAGATTAGAAGTTTCTTCACTGCCCCTTCCACCCCACGTTCGGTTTTCGGAATCACAATATAAAAACACGACCGCGCGACAAGAGTTGGTCAAATTCCTGTGAGTTTTCAATGCCGCGGTAAGGAATATCGAGAATACCATCCCTAAAGGAAAAGTTGTGGTGAAGGTCGCGCGCTGGAGGTTGATTATGTCGATTACCATTGAAGGAGGCCGAACCATGCCGATGAAGAACCCCCCGCACCCCGGCGGCTTTGTGTTGCGCCAGTGTATAGAGCCTTTGGGCTTGACCATCACCCAAGCGGCGGCGGCCCTTGGCGTCACGCGCACCACGCTGTCAGAACTGGTCAACCAGAAGCGGGGGATTTCTCCCGAGATGGCCGTACGCCTGTCCAAGGTCTTCGGCGGCAGCGCCGAAACCTGGCTTACGCAGCAAGCACATTACGACCTTGCCCAGGTCCGCGCCGACCGCATCAAGCTGAAGCGGCTCGAATTCGCTTAGGGGTGTGCTAGGTCGGCCATTCACACCCTTAAGGAGTTAGGGCGCCCGCAAAAGCAGGTCCCTCGACTATGCCGCCAAAACCTGGCGGCTCCGCTCGGGATGACAGCATGAAGGAACTGATGGCTGACAGCTGATAGCTGAGGGCCGACAGCTTTCTACTGCAGCAGTTGCCTCAGCACGTACTGCAAAATTCCGCCGTGCTGGTAGTACTGCACTTCCTGCGGCGTATCAATGCGCACCGTGGCATCGAACTCGGTCGTCGTGCCGTCGTTCTTGGTGGCGCGCACCTTCACGGTCTTGCCGGGCGCGAAGTTCTTCAGCACATCGGTCAATCCGACGATGTCGAACGACTCTTCGCCGGTCAGGCCGTTAGTCTCAGCCGTCTCATCGTCGAGATACTGCAGCGGCAGGATGCCCATGCCCACCAGGTTGGAGCGATGGATGCGTTCGAAACTCTCGGCCAGCACCGCGCGCACGCCGAGCAATCTTGGCCCCTTCGCCGCCCAGTCGCGCGAAGAACCTGAGCCGTACTCCTTGCCCGCAAGTATCATCAGCGGAATGCCGTCGGCGCGGTATTTCTCCGACGCCTCGAAGATGAACATCTCTTTCCCATCCGGCAGGTGACGGGTGTACGCGCCCTCGCGCTCGGGCGTGAGCCTGTTGCGCAGACGCACATTGGCGAAGGTGCCGCGCATCATGACTTCGTGATTGCCGCGACGCGATCCGTAGGAGTTGAAGTCGCCCACCGTGACGCCGTGCGCGATAAGGTACTGTCCCGCCGGGCTGTTGGGCTTGATGGAGCCGGCGGGTGAGATGTGATCGGTGGTGACGCTGTTCCCCAGATAGCAGAGCACGCGCGCGCCGGAAATGTCCTTCACCGGCGCAGGCGTCTTCGGCATGTTGTCGAAGTAGGGAGGATTCTTCACGTAGGTCGAGCTGTCCTGCCACGCGAAGGTCTCTCCCTCGGGCACATGCAGACTGCGCCAGCGTTCATCGCCTTCGAAAACTTTGCTGTAGGCATTTTGGAACATGTCGCCGGTGACGTACTTCGCGAGCACATCGTTTACTTCCTTCGATGTGGGCCAGATGTCCTTCAGGTAAACCGCTGTGCGTTTGCCGTTGCGGCTGTAGCCGAGCGGCTCGTTGTACATGTCGATGTCGGCGCGGCCGGCGAGCGCGAACGCCACCACCAGCGGCGGCGACATCAAATAGTTGGCGCGAACCTCGGAGTTGATACGCCCTTCGAAGTTGCGATTGCCGCTGAGCACCGACGCCACTACCAGGTCTTTCTCCGCGATGACATTCGACACTTCCTGCGGCAGCGGGCCTGAGTTGCCAATGCACGTCGTGCAACCGTAGCCGACGAGGTGGAACTTCAGCTTTTCGAGGTAGGGCATCAACCCGGAACGCGTGAGGTAATCCGTCACCACCATCGATCCGGGCGCGAGCGAGGTCTTAACCCAGGACGGCACTGACAGCCCTTTCTCGACAGCCTTCTTCGCCAGCAATCCCGCCGCGACCAGCACCGACGGATTCGAAGTGTTGGTGCAACTGGTAATGGCGGCGATCACGACGCTGCCGTGGGTGAGCGCCTGGTTCAGCACGACGTGCTCTTCCACAACGTCTGCCTGCGAGTCCATTCCGGCCGGATGTCCGCCTTCACCTTCCCAGCGGGCAACCTGCTTGGGGGGGACCTGCTGGCCTGGCTTCAGCAAACTGGGCAACGCCTGATCGAATGATTTCGCAGCCGACGACAGCGCTATGCGGTCTTGTGGACGCTTCGGGCCGGCGATGCTGGGCTCAACCGTTGCCAGGTCGAAATCCAGCACGTCGGTGTATTCCGCCTCAGGCGTGTCGGCAGTGTGGAACAGTCCCTGCTCCTTGAAGTAGGCCTCGACGATGCTGACGTGCTCCGCAGTGCGTCCGCTGAGGCGGAGATAGCGTAGCGTCTCTTCGTCCACCGGGAAGATGCCGCAGGTCGCGCCGTATTCGGGTGACATGTTGGCGATGGTGGCGCGATCGGCGAGCGGCAGATTGTGCAGGCCGGGGCCGAAGAACTCCACGAACTTGCCGACGACACCTTTCTTGCGCAGCATCTCGGTCACAGTGAGGACGAGATCGGTTGCGGTCGAGCCTTCGCGCAATTGGTTCTTCAGGCGCACGCCGATGACTTGCGGGATCAGCATGGAGACCGACTGCCCCAGCATCGCGGCCTCGGCCTCGATTCCTCCGACGCCCCAGCCGAGAACGCCGAGACCATTGATCATCGTGGTATGCGAGTCGGTGCCAACCAGCGTATCGGGATAAGCCAGCGGCTTGCCTGACTCGCCATTCGCTCCGACAAAGACGACGCGCGCCAGGTATTCGAGGTTGATCTGGTGAACGATGCCGGTGTCGGGCGGCACAATGGCGAAGTTCTTGAACGCGGTCTGTCCCCAGCGCAGGAAGGCGTAGCGCTCTTTGTTGCGCTGGAATTCCAGTTCGGCGTTGAGCTGAAACGCCTGCGGGGTGCCGAACTCATCCACCTGCACCGAGTGGTCGATTACCAGTTCCGCCGGTTGCAGCGGATTGATCAGCTTGGGATCGCCGCCCAGAGCCTTCATGGCATCGCGCATCGCGGCCAGATCAACCACCGCGGGCACACCGGTGAAATCCTGCAAAAGCACGCGGCTGGGCATGAACGCAATCTCCTGCACCGGGACGGTCTTGCCCGTCCAGGAGGCGAGCGCGCGCACGTCGTCGGCCTTCACCGTCTTGCCGTCTTCGCGGCGGAGCAGGTTCTCCAGCAGAATGCGAAGCGAGTAAGGCAGGTGGCCAACAGAGCAACCCTGCTTTTCCAGCGCGTCAAGACGGTAGATTTCGAATTCCCGCTTGCCCACGCGGAGGACGGAACGACTGCTAAAACTGTTCATGGATGAGTCCCTTCTTATTAGAGGAGCGATGACTGGGCGCAGGTTCTTAGAAAGCGAAACTAATGATCTTAAACCGCCGGGGTGGGCAGTGGATAGGGCCATCAGTGCAGACTGACTTTGTGCGGCAGCAGGTAGGTGAATCCGGTAAACGCTTCCCACCGCGTGGACGTACTGGTTAGCCCACGATTGAAACCGCCATCGAGCACAAGATTTTTCCGCACATTGTAGTTCAGCGCCCACAAGTTGCCGACGGTATTGCTGCGCAGGAAAGGCTGCGTGAAATGCCATAACTCTCCGGAGATTCCAAATTTCTTCCCCAGCGAGTGTGACACCGAGAGCGTCTGCCCAAACTCGGCCCGGCGGACCGCGCCGTTGACCACTTCGTTGAAGAGATAATTGGTGTCGTAGTGGAAACCCTTCACATCCGCGCTGACCAGCAGAATGGCTGAGTTTCGAAAGCTGTCGATGTCGAGGCCAGGTGCATCTCCGACGTAAACCCGGCCAAAGTAACTCATCGCAATCGTCGGATTAGCGCCCTCCCCGTGATGGACAATTCCCTGGACTCCCAACACCACGTCGCCGGACGCATTCGTGGGTCCATCGGAAGCGTGGGAATGCGCAAAGGGCTCTGCCCCGGCTAACAATTCAAGCCAGCGCGACACGGACAATTTTATGACTTCGGTAAGATTCTCCTGCGACGACAACCCTGGAGAGTTCCACGCCGCCAGAACTCCGGTTTCAAATTGAAAATAGCCGACTGGCGTGAGGGTTGCGGGGGTGGAGACGGTGGGTCTGGCAGGATTGGCTACGGCATCGTCCGGGGCTGCGCTTGCTGGCGGGTTGCTGGACGGCCCCTGCTGCTGCGCCGCAGCTACCAGCGCCACGGCCAGAAACAACGCCAGTAGCAATACAGGAGAGGTCCGAATCATCGGTCTCGCGTCCAACGGTTATTTCGCCTTGAGGAGAAGGACAGGCACGCTGACGCTGTGCCGGACTTGCGTGGCTGTGGTGCCGAGAAACAGGTCGGCTAGGAAGCGGTGTCCGTGGGTGCTCATCGCCACCAGATCGCAGCCCTTTCGCTGCACCCATTTGATGATTTCCTTCACCGGCTCGCCGTACGCCAATTCAGCTTCTGTAGGAATGCCGATGGCCTGAAACTCCGCCCGCACTTTCTCTAAGTACGCGGTGTCTTCCGCGATTTCCGGACTGATCGCGTCCGGGCCATAGGTCCGGGCCGCCCATCCGTCGGCCACATGCAGCAACACCAGATGGCTGTGCGCCAGCTTCGCGAGCTGTTTGATGTGCTCGATGATCGCGCGGTCCGTCGGAGTACCGTCCAACGTCACGAGAATGGTGTCGTACATGGTCGTCCCGTTTATCTCGTCGCCGGGTTACGTGCCGGCGATGACTTGCCACGCAGCTTTCAGCGATTCGGGCAAGCTGTAAACGTCCATCGCGGTGATCAGGATAGCACTGCCCCAACCTGCCAGCAGTAGAAACCAACCGTTCCTCCAATTCCCCATTCGCTTGCGGGAGCTGGTGAACTGCAGGAGCGGAAACATCGCGAACGGAAGCTGCAACGCCAGGACCACTTGACTGAGGATCAGCAGATCGGTAACGCTGCTGTCGCCTCGCAGGCCAATAATGAAGACTGCGGGCAGAATGGCGAGCGTGCGGGTGATGAGCCGCCGCACCCACGGTTTGATTCGCCAATGCATGAAGCCTTCCATCACCACTTGCCCGGCGAGCGTGCCGGTGATGGTGCTGCTCTGGCCGCTGGCCAGCAGGGCCACCGCAAACAGCGTGCTCGCGAAAGCCGTCCCCAACAACGGCGCCAGCGTCAAATATGCGACGCGAATCCAATCGCTGTCCGCCTTGAACTTGATCAACTGGCCGCCGGTTACGGTCACGCTTTCCTTGCCAAAGAACACCATCGCCGCCAACACGAGAATCGCCGCGTTGACGAAGAAGGCGATGGTCAAGGCCACAGTTGAGTCAATGGTGTTGAAGCGGACCGCGCGCCGCATGGAAAGTTCGTCCTTCTGCAGCTTGCGGCTCTGCACCAGGGCCGAGTGCAAGTACAGATTGTGCGGCATCACGGTCGCGCCGATGATGCCGACGGCGACGTACAACATCCCCGCTTGGCGAAACTGCGGCGAAATCAGTGCCCGTCCCATTTCAAGGAAACTGGGCTGGGTCTGCGGCAGAACGAAAATCTCGATGAAGTAGCACACCCCGATGGTGGCGATCAGCAGGACGACGATGGCCTCGATGGTGCGCATTCCAAACTGCTGCATGGCCAGCAGCAGGAGCACGTCCAAGCCTGTGATGATGACCGCCCAAAGCAGCGGGATATGGAACATCAAGTTGAGGGCCACCGCGCTCCCCAGCACCTCCGCCAAGTCACAAGCGCCGATGGCCACTTCACTCATCAGCCAATTGGGCCAGCGCGTCCACCTGGGATACCAGTCGCGGCAGCATTGCGCAAGGTCTTTCCCCGTCACCACCCCCAGCCGGGCGGAGATTACCTGCATGAAAATGGCCATCAGACTGGCCAGCCCGACCACCCACAAAAGCCCGTACTTAAACTGCGCGCCGCCTTGCAGGTCCGTCCCCCAGTTGCCGGGGTCCATATAGCCGACGCTGACCAGAATCGCCGGCCCGACGAAAGCCCGCCACTGCTGCCAGAAGCCGGCCTCATGGTGCGGCACCGCGACGGAGCTGTGCATCCCCTCCAACGACACATGGTTGCCGAGGGCGGTTTCATCCGGCCGTACATCCTGCGGGCTAGGCGGTGCCTGGGGTTTCGTGTTCAAAGCTCACCGAGCGAGAAAGCGGCGGCGTGACTCGCCGCTGTGGATCCACACCATTAGCCGAAGTATACAGGATTTACTAAACCGTGGTTAATTCTTTTTTGGACGAGAGGAACTGTCGCCATTGGCAGGTGCAACCCACACTTTTTCCGCAGCGCTGCGGCCTAGCGACACCTTGCCCGCCGTGGTGACCAGGCTAAGGGTGTCGTCGTAGTTCCGGAGATGGACCGCAATCTCTGCTCCGGGGCGAATACCAAGCTTCTCCAGGAACTCTCCCAGCCTGCGGTCGCGTTCGTAAACGCTCTGCACCGCATAGCGGCCGCTAGGCTGCGATTCGGAAAGCAGCAGCAGCCCGCGTTTACGCTTGCTGCGCGGCGGCTCAGGAGTCGGCGAATTGCCATGCGGACAAGGCCCGCCGCGCCCCAATTTGCGCGTGAGCATGGCTTCGAAGTCGCTGGAGACGGCATGTTCCAGGCGCTCCGCTTCATCATGCACTTTGTACCACTCCATGCCGAAGATCTCGTGCAGCATGCGTTCGATCAGGTGATGCCGTATGGCCAGTCGCCGGGCGATCTTCCGCCCTTCTGCCGTGAGTTGTACTCGCCCGTCGCTGCGCACGGAAACCAGTCCGTCGCGCTTGAGTCGCCGCAAAGCCATGGTGACCGCCGGCGCGGAAACCGAAAGCCATTGCGCCAGGCGGGCTGAGATGACCTGCTCGCCTTCGCCCTCCGCTTCCAGGATGGCCTTGAGGTAATCTTCTTTGGAAACCGTGATCATGAGATTGTTAAGTCTTAGTTAACGACAGTTAACAGAGGATTGCAAGGCGATCCCAGATCTGTTGCTGGGCGAGACGGCGACACAGCGATCCTGCGGCTATAGGGGTCCTTCGACTCGCTGCGCTCGCTCAGGATGACAGATGGAGAAGCAGCTGCACTGCAAGTTTGACATCGGGCGCACTGCGCCCTACTCTTTTCTTTCGCTTCGCATCTCATTCTCGTCAGTAGACAAGTCGTGCGAAACCTGGTCCCATGAAAGTCCTGGTCCTCGGCAGCGGTGGTCGCGAACACGCGATGGTATGGAAGCTGCGGCAGTCGCCGCGGGTCACCAAGCTTTATTGCGCTCCCGGCAACGGCGGCATTGCAGCCGACGCCGAATGTGTCGCCACGGACCTCAAAAGCCTGGATTCACTGGTGCAGCTCGCAGGCCGGCTCAGTCCCGACGTGACTGTGGTCGGACCTGAGCTGCCGCTGACGCTGGGCGTGGTGGACGAATTTCAGAGGCGCGGCTGGCCTGTCTTCGGACCGACGCGCGCCGCAGCGCAATTGGAGTCCAGCAAGAGTTTCGCCAAAGAGTTCATGCAGCGCCACCGCATCCCCACGGCCAAATACTCGGTGTGCACCAACAACGAAGAGGTCGTCGAAGCCCTTAAGTTATTTCATGCTCCGATCGTGGTGAAGGCCGACGGTCTCGCCGCCGGCAAGGGTGTCGTCATCGCGCAGAGCAAGGACGAAGCGCAGCGCACCGCCGAAGACATGCTCAGCGGCAAGATGCTGGGCGAGGCTGGATCGCGCGTGGTGCTCGAGGAGTGTCTGGAGGGCGAGGAGCTGTCGTTCCTGGTGATGAGCGACGGCGAGCGGGTAGTTCCGCTAGTGGCTGCGCAGGACCACAAGCGGGTCTTCGACGATGACCAAGGCCCGAACACCGGCGGCATGGGCGCCTATTCGACCGACCAGATGGTCGATGCCCAGATGCGCGACTGGCTGGTGAGCCACATCGCGCGTCCGGTCGTCGCCGGCATGAGGGCCGAGGGCGCGGAGTACAAAGGCATCCTCTATTGCGGCATTATGATGACGGCGCGCGGGCCCATGGTGTTGGAGTTCAATTGCCGCTTCGGCGATCCGGAGACCCAGCCCATCATGATGCGCATGGAGAGCGATCTGCTCGAAGCGATTGAGGCGTCCATCGAAGGACGCGTCAGCGAAGGCGACTTCCGCTGGAGCCATGATCCCGCGGTCTGCGTCGTGATGGCATCTGGCGGCTATCCTGGCGGGTTCGAGGCGGGCAAGCTCATCAGCGGTCTGGACGAAGCGGAGCGCATCTACGGAGTAAAAGTCTTTCATGCCGGCACCAACCGGCGTGATGGCGCCTATTACACCTCCGGCGGCCGCGTGCTGGGCGTGACTGCGCGCGGCAAAGACCTGCCGGACGCGGTCGAGCGCGCCTACGACGCGGTCATGAAGGTCCGCTTCGACGGCATGCACTACCGCAAAGACATCGCGGCGCGGGGGCTGAAACATTTGCGCGCGGGGAAATAATTGCGAGGATCATATTGCACAATTCGCCGTCGTGGCCTAAGTAGCAGAAACCGAGTCCCGCTTGCGGGACGGAAGAGCTTAGCCCAGCACGGAGCCGAAGGCGGAGTGCTGGGTAAGCTGTGAAATAGATCTGAGTCCCTTTAGGGACGGCACAGTTCTCACATACCCGCTTCAGCGGTGGGTAAGCGTTTAATCAAATTTGAGTCCCGTAGGGACGGCAGAAGTTCATCACAGAAAAGCCCGAACATGAAAAATAATCCTCTCGTCTCCATCGTCATGGGCAGCGACTCCGACCTCGAGATCATGAACGAGGCCGGGAAGGCGCTGGCCGAGTTCGGCATTCCGTATGAGATCGACATCACCTCGGCACATCGTTCACCGGCGCGCACCAGCGAGTATTCGCGCGGACTGAAGGCTCGTGGCATAAAGATCGTCATTGCCGGCGCCGGCGGGGCTGCGCATCTCGCCGGCGTCATCGCCGCCGAAACTACGTTGCCCGTAATCGCTGTGCCGATCCCTTCGACCGCGTTGCTGGGACTCGACTCGTTGCTGGCGATGGTGCAGATGCCGGCGGGAATTCCCGTCGCGACCGTCGCCATCGGCAAACCGGGGGCGACCAACGCCGGCATTCTCGCAGCGCAAATGATTGGACTTTACGATGAGGAAGTGGCCAGAAAACTCGAAGCCCATAAGAAGAAGCTGGCGAAGGGCGTGGAAGCGAAATCGCGCAAGCTGAAAGAAAGTAAAAAGTAGTGAGCTAGGTCGAGGGACTGTCGCCGCTTACAGCTCCAACGTCTTCAGATACTCCCGGAAGTCGCCGCCGAGATCGTCGCGCTTCAGTGCAAACTCTACCGTCGCTTTCAGGAAGCCCAGCTTGTCGCCAGTATCGTGTCGCTTGCCTTCAAAGGTGTACCCGTAAATCTTTTCCTTCTTGAGCAATTGCTTCAGGCCGTCGGTGAGCTGCAATTCGCCGCCCGCCCCCAGCGGAGTCGAATCCAGCATTTCGAAGATTGCGGGCGTCAGAATGTACCGTCCGATGATCGCCAGGTTCGAAGGGGCATCTTCCAGCTTCGGCTTCTCCACCAGGTTCTGAACTTCGAAGAGACGGCCCTTCCATTTGCCCGGAACCGGTTTGGCATCGAGCACACCGTACGAAGAGATGGCTTTGCCTTCGATGACCTGCGTCGCCAGCACGGAACATCCGGTCTCGTCGTAGATTTCGATCATCTGCTTCAGGCACGGGACCTGGGCGTCGATAATGTCGTCGGCCAGAATCACCGCGAAGGGCTCATCTCCGACCAGCTCGCGCGCCATCAACACCGCGTGACCCAGGCCCATAGCTTCTTTCTGCCGGACGTAGGCGATGTGGATCATCTCGGAAATCTGACGAACGATGGCCAGCAAGTCGGTCTTGCCGCGCTCCTCCAGCATCTTCTCCAGCTCGTAGCTGACGTCGAAGTGGTCTTCGATGGCGCTCTTGCCGCGCCCCGTCACGATGATGATCTGGTCGCAGCCGGAGGCCAGCGCCTCTTCGACGCCGTACTGAATGATGGGCTTGTCCACCAGCGGCATCATCTCCTTAGGCTGGGCCTTGGTGGCGGGCAGAAATCGGGTGCCCAGTCCCGCCGCCGGAAAAACCGCCTTGCAAACCTGCTTCTTCATGGGTCCTCTTGGATGGAACGAAAAGCTAACTTATCACGCGACTGCCTGCTGCTCTCCCGCCAATTGTTCGAGCAACGATTTCAGCCGCGACAGCACCTGCTCCGGCTGCTTCTCTTTCAGGCTGAACTTCAGCACGCCCGCCGGCGTGAACTGGCTTCCGGGTTCTCCGGCAACAAACCGGGCCAAGCGTTCCGGATCGACCGAGGCGCTCTCGGTAAAGCGGATGCTGACGGCCTCACGGCGGCGCTCAATCTGCGCCACCCCGATCCGCTGTGACAGCAATTTCAAAGTTGCATACTCCAGCAGGCTGCGAACCGGCGGAGGCGGCGCGCCGTAACGGTCGCCCAACTCTGCCGCGACATCCTCCAGTTGCGCCTCGGTCTCCACCCCGGCGACGCGCTTGTACATGCGCAACCGTTGGTTCTCTTCTGGGATGTAATCGGAAGGAATGCGGATGTTCAGCCCCAGGTTCAATTGCGTCTCGGCCGTCTCCGCCTGCACCTCACCCTTCAGTTCGCGCACCGTGCGCTCCAGCATGGTGGTGTAAAGCTCGAAACCGACAGCCTCAATGTGGCCGCTCTGCTGGCCACCCAGCAGATTTCCAGCACCACGCAATTCCAGATCGAGCGCCGCAATCTTGAATCCTGCGCCCAGATCGCTGAACTCCTTGAGCGCCGCCAGTCTGCGTCTTGCCAGGTCGCTCAGTTCGCGGTCAGGCGGGATGAGCAGATAGGCATAGGCCCGGCGGTCCGAGCGGCCCACGCGTCCGCGCAACTGGTACAACTCCGAAAGCCCGTGCCGATCGGCGCGGTTGATGACGATGGTGTTGCACAGCGGAATGTCGAGACCATTCTCGATGATCGTGGTCGCCACCAGGATGTCGGCTTCGTGCCGCATGAAGGCGAGCATGATGCGCTCCAGTTCGCTCTCCGGCATCTGGCCGTGGCCGATCAGAATGCGGGCCTGCGGCGCCATCTCGCGCAGCTTGTCCGCAATCTCGTAGATGCTTTCCACGCGATTGTGCACGAAGTAAACTTGCCCGCCGCGCTCCAACTCCTTCTCGATCGCCGAACGAAGCAGCTTCTCGTCCCATGCCGCCACCACCGTCTGGATCGCCATGCGGTCTTTGGGCGGGGTCTCGATCACGCTCATGTCGCGCAGCCCCAGCAGCGACATGTGCAAGGTGCGCGGAATGGGCGTGGCCGACATGGTAAGCACGTCCACCTCCTTGCGAAGCTGCTTCAGCCGCTCCTTGTGGCGAACGCCGAAGCGCTGTTCTTCGTCCACGATGACCAGCCCCAGGTCGCTGAACTTGACGTCCTTCGACAACACCCGATGAGTACCGATGACGATGTCCACCTGGCCCGCCTCGACCTTGGCGATGGTTTCCTTTTGCTGCTTCGTGGTGCGGAAGCGGCTGAGCATGTCGATCTTGATGGGAAAGGCCGCGAAGCGCTGCCGAAAGGTGTTGTAGTGCTGTAAGGCGAGCACGGTGGTCGGCGCCAGCACCGCGACCTGGCGATTGTCGTTGACCGCCTTGAAGGCCGCGCGCATGCCGACTTCCGTCTTGCCGTATCCCACATCGCCGCAGAGCAGGCGGTCCATCGGCGTGGCCAACTCCATGTCGCGCTTGACATCAACGATCGCGTTCATCTGATCTTCGGTTTCGCTGAACTCGAAGGCGCCTTCGAACTCGCGTTGCCATTCACTGTCGGCGGCAAACCCGTGTCCCTCGGCGGTCTTGCGCACGGCGTAAAGTTTGAGCAGCTCCTCGGCCATGTCTTGCATGGCCTTCTTCACGCGGGCCTTGGTCCTCTGCCACTGCTGCGTGCCCAGCCGATTCAGTACCGGCTTCACTCCTTCGGAGGAGCGGTACTTCTGCACCAGGTCCAGCCGGGTGAGTGGGACATACAGGCGCGCCCCCTCGGCGTATTGCAGGACCATGAACTCGACGGTGCCGCCATCTTCCTGGGGAATCTCTTTTAGTCCCTGGTACTGGCCGATGCCGTGCTCGACGTGCACCACATAATCGCCGATGGCCAGATCGCGAAAATCGGAGAGGAAGGCCGAGACTTTGGACTTCTGCCGTTGCGGATGGGCCAGCGAAACCTCCGGCTCATCGAACAGATCGCGCGCCCCGAAGAGCACCAGGTTCGCCTCCGGCAGGGCGACTCCTTCGGGCACATACGCCTTCACGATGGTTGTGGCCACTACGTCCTCCGCGAAGTACGACGACTCGTCCACATACACTTCGCTGCCCGGCTTGGGGGTGCGGCTGCCGATGCGGAACGACAAGTTGTATTCGTTGAAGACGTCGGCCAGGCGTTCGACCTCGCCGGTGCTGGAGACGGCAAAGAGGACGCGCTTGCCTTCCCGCACGAGGCGTCCCACTTCTTCGGTCATGGCAGCGACCGAGCCGTGAAAGCGCGTTGTGGGCTGGGTTTGCAGGGTGAAGTGTTCTTCGTCGGCACCGGTCTCGATCCCCAGTTGCTCGACGGCGATGGTGGCCGCGTATTGTAAACGCTCGCCCCACTGTTCCGGCGTGAGATACAGATTTTCCGGACGAACCAGATTGCCGACCAGGCTGCGTTCGTGGGCCTCAGTCACTTTCGTCCACCACGCATCGTGCGCGATATTCAGGGCGTCGGGTTCGTCGAGAACGATAGTCGCGCCCGGCAGCAGATCATCGAAGAAGTTTTCTTTCCTGCCCGCCGCCGGGGCGTAGAGTTCCCAGCCGGGAAACACGGCAACGCCGGTCGCGCGGACCACCTCCTCAATCACCTGTTCGTCCCCCGTCAGCCGGGCGCCGGAGAGCCGTGCATTGATCGCGGCCAGCGTCTCTTCTTCCACGGGAGTTTCCGTCAGAGGAAGCAGAATGGCTTCTTCGGTCACCGCCGCCGAGCGCTGGGTGCCAGGATCGAACTTGCGGATTGACTCCACTTCATCGCCGAAAAGCTCGATGCGGACCGGCCGGTCCAGTTCCGGCGAATATACGTCGAGCAGGCCGCCGCGATGGGCGAATTCGCCCGGCATCTCGACCACGTCCACCTGGTTGTAGCCTACGATGCGCAGGTGCTCGACCAGGCGCTCGGGATCGATCATCTCACCTCGTCGCACCACCTTGGCCAGGTCCGCGTAAAATTCGGCGTCGCGTAAACGCATTGCTGTCGCGGCCAGCGGCGTGATCACCACGCTGGCGGCTCCGGTGGCAATCTTCCATAAGGCGGTGGCGCGGGCCTCCTGAATTTCAGGATGAGGCGACAGATTCTCGAAAGGCAACACGTCGTAGGCGGGCAAGCCAATGACCGCGTCCGGCGCGACGGCGCCCGTCAGATCGCCAAGCGAGCGCACGACCGGCAGCAATTCATCCACCGCGCGGTTGTCACTAACGACGACGATGACCGGCCGCGATGTAGAGCGATGCAACAGTGCATAGAAGAGGGCTTTGCCCGTCGGAGTGAGTCCAGAGACACGAGTCCGCCCCGCGCCACCCTTTACCCGGGTTACAGCACGCGCAAAGGCGGAAGACTTTTCCACGTCCGCGAAGAGTTCGCGAACGAACGGGAGGATCATTGCCTGACTAGTTTACCTTGTCAGTAGCCAGTAGTCAGTAGCCGGTTGTCAGTTGCAAAAGCCTGCCGGTAGAAGATGCGTGGGCAGCATAGGGGTCCTTCGACTCGCCCGCCGCGGCGGGCTCGCTCAGGATGACAAAGCTTGTATAGCCAACTGAAAACTGACGACTGACAACTGCTCTCAAAATTCCAAGTGCAGCCGCAACCCGGGCACAGTCACGGGGCCGCGGACCTGGTTATATCCGGGATTGTTGATGTGCTGCAGGTCGAAGGCGAGGAAGACACCGCGCCAGATGTGGGTGGTGTAGAAGGCCTCCTCGATGGTTTCGCGGCCGTACGTGAGTCCGCCATCGCCCAGCAGAAATCCCAGGCCTCCGTCGGCCAGATATGCCTGATGCGCTTTCGAGATGCCGCTCGACACGAACGCCACTCCGCCACGGTCGAGGCTGCGATGCCAGCGCGCGCCCTTTGCATACGCCCCCAATTCCACGCCTTCGTTATCTTCGGTATAGGCAAACGACTCGTGCTGCCCTTCGTTCCACCCCCACCGGCCGAACGCCCAAATGTCGCTGGACACCTCCTGCTCGAAATTGAATCCGAAGCCATACTTGACCGTTCCCTGCTTGCGAGTGGCGGTGACATCGGGCGTGGGCGTGACATGGTCCAGATAAAACTGCACCGCCTGTTGGTAATCGCCCATATTAGCGTGATTGACATAGTTCAGAACGCGGATGGTCGTGTCTTTGTTCTTCAGCAGCTTCGGCCGCAGTTCCAGTTCAATATTCTCGGCGCGAGCACGGGCCACATCGGCATCGAGGTTGGGGCCGTTCGCGATCTTCGGCATCAACACTTCCGCGAAGCGCAGGCCCCAGTTGCGGTCTTCGTAGTCGAGAATGGCGCCAACGGTGTAGCCGCGGGTATCGGCGGCATAGTCCCATGCGCCATTGTTGTCTATGACCCAGTTCAGAAACTGGTAGTGGCTGTCGGTGCCGCCAACGTTGACGTCAAAGAAGTCGGCCAGCGAAAATTTCCCGAAGCGCATTTCAAAGCGCCGCACCGGGACCTGGGTTGGAAGTGACAACGCCGTCCGCTCGACTTCCATCTTTTCCTTCGACAGCGGAATGATCTGCTCCATCATCAGCCGCGCGATATAGGGCTGAGCACCCAGCGAGGGATTACGGACTACGTCCAGGTTGGTGAAGCCCGCCAATCCCAACGCGCCACTTATCCCGCCCCAACCTGCCTCCTCGACGTCGAGATAAGCCATGGTGTTCGGGTTGAATTCGTAGCCGCTGAAGAACGTCAGGACACGCGAGGTTGCGGTCTCGGCCTTGTTGTGGAGACTGTTGCTGCCATTGTAAAGCGCGTAAAAGTCGCCGTGCGCCTGGAAGACGATGTTCGCCTCTCCGGAAAACCACCACTTCGAAGTCTGCGAGTGCTCGAAGAAAGTTGCCTTCGAATCAGGAGCAGGCGGTTGCGCGTCGCCCGCCGGGACATCCTGCGCGAAACAAGATACGACCAATGCCGTGACAGC
Organism: Candidatus Korobacteraceae bacterium; assembly: GCA_049522855.1. Lineage (GTDB taxonomy): Bacteria > Acidobacteriota > Terriglobia > Terriglobales > Acidobacteriaceae > Bog-257. Next base: position 29,753 of record JBEKNL010000016.1, on the reverse strand, counting down.
CAGTGCGAGCACCATCAGGCTCCGACGGAAACCCTGCAGGAACCACGGGGTTTCCATGGGAAGCCAAAGTGGTCGAACTGGAAGATGACCGCGCATGGCTACCTATCTCCTGCACATTGTAAGGGACCACATCTGTTCCCCTTCGCGCGCGAATCCCTGAACTTTTACACTTCTCTGATTACAGCAGGGTTACAGACTTTGCAGAGCCCAGGAGCTCCGATCGTCGGCGTCGCGTCCGGCATGGAATTCTAGCGTGAGCCGCGGTTTGACAGCCCATAGGGCCGCTTCTAGAATCAAGAGTGGGCTGGACGCGGTCACGTCCGGCCTTTCTTATGATCGAGCGCGGTAGACGTTCTTATGCGCTCAGGCATGTGGCAGATTCTCTGCTCACGTTCTCTGCGGCCCGACGCGGCCCGTGTGTCTGACCTTTGGCGGTGTAGCTCAGGTGGTTAGAGCGACGGTCTCATAATCCGTAGGTCGCTGGTTCGAGTCCAGCCGCCGCCACCAATCAAACCAGCCTGGTACTTGATATCCTGCTTCGCTCTCATCCCATTCTTCCCGCCAATTGACGCCAATTCCGGTGTAGCATGTATGCCAACCAGATATTTCAGGTCGTGGGAACCACCGTGTCAGCCGGAGCCGTGCCATGAATGTACTCCTCCTTTCCATGCCCGACTCCTTCGAGCACATGCCGACGGTCGCGGTGCGGATGCCCAACGGTGCGCTGTGTTCCCTGGCAGGAAATATCGATGCGCACCACACAGTGGCAGCGGCCGACCTGATCCTGGTCCAGCACCAGGTGCGTGAAACGGTGGAGCGGCTGGTGCGCGAAAACCAGCCGGACGTAGTTGGCCTTTCCGTCATGACCTTCCAGCGCAAGACGGCGCTGCGCATCATCCAACTGTTGCGCTCATTGCGGCCCGCTGTTCGCATCGTCGTGGGTGGCTACGATCCCAGCCTGGCGCCCGAAGCCTATATGGAAGACGGGTGCGGCATCGATTACATTGTCCGCGGTGAAGGCGAGATTACCTTCCGCGAGCTGCTGCGCTCGCTCGAAAGCGACGAAGGCTTCGCTGCGATCCAGGGACTGTCGTATCACGCGGAGGATGGCTGGCATCAGAATCTTCCGCGACCTGTGCATTCCCTCGAGGGCGATGAAATCCGTTTGCCCAAGCGCGACGCTCGTGTGCTTAGCGGCTATACCATGCTGGGGCGCGGGGTGGATGTGGTGGAGACCTCGCGCGGATGCACCTTCGATTGCGGTTTCTGCTCGATCATCGAGATGCGTGGGCGCAACTTTCACACTTACTCGTTCGAGCGCGTGCTGGCCGACATTCGCGACGCCAGGGAGCACGGCGCGCGCGCTATTTTTATCGTGGACGACAACATCAGCCTTAACATCCGCCGCTTTGAAGCGCTATGCCGCGCCATCATCGATGCCGGCTTGAACGACATCGATTACACCGTGCAGGCGATGACATCGCCCATTGCCATGCATGGCGAGACCCTGGCGCCGCTGATGCGCCAGGCCGGATTTCGCTATGTTTTTCTCGGCATCGAGAACATCCTCGAAGACGATCTCCACTTCTTGAAAGCGGCGGCCAAGAATGAGTTCCGCGAAGACGGCCGCATTACGGGCAATGCGACGCTTCGTGCTATTGAGCATTTACACAGAAACAAGATGTATGTGGTGGGCGGACTCATCGTCGGCAATCCCGATGACACCCGCGAATCCATCCGGGCCAATCTGGAGTTTGCCGGCAAGTATGTGGACTGGCCCTACATCCAGCATCCGACGCCCTATCCGGGTACGCCGATGACGAAAGATTTTCGCGCGCGCAATTTGATCGTCATCGACAAGATGGAGGAGTACGACGGCACCACCGCCGTTGTCGCCACGCAGCACCTGCAACCCGAGGAAATCGAGTATGAGAGATGGCGCGCCGAGCGTTGGATGAAGACCCGGCACATCCCAGCCGTGATGGCGCATGAACCGCTGTTCGTGTTGCGCAACTGGTGGAAGATGTTGGCGCACACCTTCCGCGGCACCTCGATCAAATCGCTGCTCGGCCTGGAAAGCGACAAGACAGTTTTCCAGCGCTATCGAAATCTGCGCAGCGCCGAGCGAGTGTACCTGTAGGGCCCGCCAGTTTTCGAGCCGATGCGCTTTTCCTGCCCCCCACCATTTCTGCTGCCCCGGCACGCGGAATCGCTGTAGAGTAAAAGCAAACAGGATTCAATCTCATGCCGCCGCGTCCCCCCACTCACGACAACAAAGCCGGGCTCGCCCATTGGGCGCAGCGCACGCTGGAGGAGTGTGACAACGCCAGCCATGAATTTGCCGCCGATCCCGTGCACGATCTGCGGGTCGCCATTCGCCGTTGCCGCTCGATGGCGGACGGCTTCCTGTCGGTCGATCCGGACCCCGCATGGAAGGAGATGAAGAGGCTGGGCAAGGCCCTCTTCAGCAGCCTGGGCGATCTGCGCGATGTGCAGGTCATGTTGGAATGGGTCACCCGTCTTTCGGAACCTGACGATCCTGTTCGCCTGGTCCTGCTCGAAACCCTGGGCCAGAAAGAAAGCCAGCTCAAGGCGGCCGCGCAAGAGGCGCTCCACAACTTCAACCGCAAGCGATGGACCGCGTTGAATGCTCGGTTGGCGAAACGGGCGGGCCGGGTCCCAGTGGAAGGGCTGGTGTTCCAGCATCTCGCGCTGGAGCGCTGGATGGACGCACACGCGTTACACCGGCAGGCCCTGCGAAACCGCACGCAAGTCGGCTATCACCGGTTGCGAATCGGCATCAAGCGCTTCCGCTACACCTGCGAAAATTTTCTTCCGCAGCGCCACGAAAAGTGGGCCAAGGACCTGCGCGAGCTGCAGGACGCTCTCGGCGAGGTGCATGACTTCGATGTACTGAAGGCGACGATTAAGGCGCATCCTGGAATTGCGGCCGAAGATCGCGAGCGCTGGAACAAGAGAATTGCCGAGGAACGGCAGCAGCGGCTGGATTTGTATCGCCAGAAAATGCTCGGCAAGAATTCGCTTTGGCCGGTGTGGCGCGATGAACTGCCGCGCGGTCCCTCATTGCAACAGGCCGCCATGGAGAAGCTGCGGACCTGGGCTTCCTTCCTGGATCCTGACGTGAACCACTCGGCGCATGTGACCCGGCTTGCGCTGCAACTTTACGACGGCTTGGCGAAGCAGGGGATCGTGATTGCCGAAGCAGAGTACCGCCGTATCCTGGAGGCGGCAGCCATGCTGCATGAGGTGGGACGAAGCCGCGGCCCCGAGGGCCATCGCAAGCGCGCTTATTCCATGATTCGCCGGCTCAAGCCTCCCCTGGGATGGAGCGCGGAGGAACTCCAGTGCGTCGCCGTGATTGCCCGCTATCATGGCGGGGCGCTTCCGCAAACCAGCAACTCCGCGTTTGTGGGACTCACGCCAAAACGGCGAAGGGCGCTCTTGCCCATCGCGGGTATTCTCAGGCTGGCGGACGCTTTCGATTTCTCTCACGACCGGCAGATCGACCGGGTCGCGGTGGAACGACGGGACGGAATGCTGATTGTTTACGGGCGGGGCCTGCAAGAAATCAGTCCGGTGGCGGAACGTGTGGCCCGCGCGCGATACTTGCTGGAAACGACCTGCGCGTGCCCAATCATGGTCCGTCCGCAGGCAGCCAAGCCGGCGGCGGCATCTCCGGTTGCGGGACACGCGCGCAAAGTGGCCGCCGGTCCGCGCTCAAGCGCCTGATTCCGAATCAGGCAACCGACTTCTTCTTGTAAGGATCTCCAACCACCACAAAAGGATATTTGCGGAGTGCCTGCACATCGCCCGCGGCGGCATAGCCCTCAACTTCTGCCATCAGATGCGTAACCTCGTCCGGAGGCATGTTCTTGGTGGCCCGCCAAAACTTGTCCGGAAAAAACCAAATACGTTCTCGAGGGTTGGGCTCTGTAGGATTACCGGAATTTGGTGTCATAATTCTCCTCCCACAATGTGGGATATGCAGAAATCTCGGTGAGTTTGGAAAGGTGAGAACCCGGGATTAACCAATCGCTCAAACATAATTATGAACCGCGGCTGTCCGATTGTAAACCGCTAATGGAGCGCATCTTGATCGCATTCCCGTTTAGCATTTACATTTACGTCGCCGCTTGCTAACTGCAAGAAAGCAAAGGAGAGGATTTTTTCTTGCAGGCGCGAGAGGCGGCGCACACAAGAACTTAGCAGGGGGATTCTCCAAGGGCGGCCCCATTTTCTCCACAGCAGCGCTCATTGGGCCACGGTCCCTCAGTAAGTTGAGGCGCACTTTGCTGCGGCCAGTTTCGGTATCTGACATTGTGGGACATGAGATCTGCAGGGCGAAAGACGGCGTTCGAAATGTCTGCACGCCATCCGCGGGCGACGATCAATAATCCAGGTCGGCTGGCCGCCCGGTAAGGCGCTCGATGCGCTTGGCGATGGGCGGATGGGTGGAGAACAGATTCGCGAAGGTGACGCCGCTAAGCAGCGGCGCAACGATGAAGAGATGCGCATTCGATGGCGAAGCCTGCATCGGGATGCGCTTGGAATAGGCATCGAGCTTTTGCAGCGCGCTAGCCAGAGCATAAGGATTACCGGTGATCTGCGCGCCGGTGGCGTCGGCCTGGTATTCCCGCGATCGCGAAACCGCAAGCTGAATGAGAGTGGCTGCGATTGGCGCTAGGATCAACATCAGCAGCGCAACGAAGCCGCCGCCTCCACGGTCGCGATCGTCGCGGCCTCCCATGCCCCCGAAGAGCGAAGCCCAATAACCCATGCGCGCCAGCATGGTGATCGCACCCGCTAGAGTTGCGGCGATCGAGCTGATGAGAATGTCGCGGTTCGTCACGTGTCCCAGTTCATGCGCCAGCACGCCTTCCAGTTCCTCGTCGGTGAGCAGGTTCAAAATCCCTTCCGTCATCGCAACCGACGCGTGCTGGGGATTGCGTCCGGTGGCAAAGGCGTTAGGCGAATCGGTGGGGATCACGTACATCTTCGGCATGGGGATGCCGATCTTTTGCGTAAGCCGCTCGACCACCTGGTAAGCGCGCGGCGGTTGTTCGCGGGTGACGGGCTGCGCGCGGTACATGGCCAGCGCGATCTTGTCACTGTAGAAATACGAAACGAAATTCATGATGACGGCGAACGCGAGGGCGATCTCCATGCCTCGCTGGCCGCCGAAGATTTCGCCCATCAACAACAGGAAAAGCGTCAATGCGGTCAGCAGTAACGCGGTCTTGAAGGTGTTTCCCATATCTACAAATGTAGATGATAACGGAGGCGTCCGGTTGCGCAAATTCAGTTGCCAGTGGCCAGTTGCACGGTGCACTCTTGACGGGCCTGCTTCAGCTTTTCCTGGCCAACTGACAACTGGCAACCGGCAACTGTAATATCTCCCCATGCCCGAGTTACACGTTCTTCACCACCGGCCACACGAAGAACTGGTCCTCATTGGCTTCCGTGTGGACGGCGGCCATGATGGTCCGCAGTTTTACACCTTGTTGGCAGTCGGCGGCGATGATGAACGCCCGCTTACATCCGACGGGCGCATCGTATTCTTCGCTCACCCCGGCTCAGCTGCGCAGGCGCTGGCGCTCGATCCCAGCATGGCGAAGCTTGGTCCTCCTCCCGAAGCAATCGAAACGTTTTGCGATATCGCGGAGGCGCTGTATCGGGTTAATTCGCAACCAGCTGATCCCGACGGAGTGATCCTGGACTGCCTGCTGGTCTTTGACGACCTGGTGCGCGCCACCAAGCTGCACATGCCGGACCGCTATCAGGGCATCTTGACCGAGTTGGCGGCGCGCCTGACGGAAGGCGCGCAACTGGGAAATATTCTTACCAACCAATCGCTGCGAGAGCACGTAGAAGATGCCTTGCTGTGGTGCGTGGGCGCGATAGCGGTGAAAGCGCGGATGCTCACCCAGTGAACTCGGCATATACCACAGATGACGTTGACCTGACGCGTAACGAAACGTTCCCCCGTGCCTCTGTCGCACTTTCATACGCCATCCTGCTGGCCGGTCTGCTGACCGCGGGCGCCGCTGTGTACATGGTCATCGCCAGTTACTCGAGCCTTCCATCGACCGACGGATGGGAACAGATCGACGTTGCTTTGCGAAGGGTGAGTCCATTGTCCCCCGCCTGGTTATGGGAGCAACACAACGAACACAGGATGGTAATTCCGAAGCTATTCCTGGCAGCCGATCTGCTTCTGTTTCGAGCCAGACAGAAATTCTTGCTTAGCAGCATTCTGGCAACGCAATTCCTGCTCTTGATGGTGCTGGGTTGGAGCATGCGAGTGCTGGGCGGTTGGCGGGGAACGGTGTGGCGAACCGGCGTGGGCATTGCGGCCTTCTGCCTTTTCTGGCCCACGCAATGGGAGAACCTGATCATCGGCTTTTCGGTCTGCTTCATCCTCCTGGAATTATTTGCCACCTTGTCGTTGGTTGAGCTGATGCTTTACTGGAAGCATTCCGAGCGACAACCTGGCGATCGGCATACATGGGTGTATCTCTTGCTCTCACTCCTGGCGGCCCTGGGGGCAACTTACTCGCTGGCCAACGGCAATCTCTTGTGGCCCCTGCTGGTGGCGGCGGCGCTGTTGCTCCGGTTGCGTCTGGCAGCCGTGCTGAGTTTCCTGGTCACGGGGACAGTCAGCACGGCGCTGTATCTTCACCACTACCATCGTCCACTCGGCCACGGCAATCCAGCCTCATCAATCCAGACGCCACTCGAAATTCTCCAATACATAGCCACCTACTTCGGCAGCCCCTGGGTGCGGCATGACGTTCGCCTGGCGGCATGCATTGGAATCGCTGGCCTGGCTGCCGCGTTTTTCGTGCTCTTCCGCTTCCGCGCATACCTCCGCGCTGGCCGGCCGTTTCCAGTTCTGCTCGTGCTGATCTCGGTGTTCTGCCTGGGGACCGCCTTTCTTACATCATTGGGCCGCTTGAATTTTGGCATTCGGCAGGCGTTCGCCTCCCGATATCACACGTTTGCTCTTTTGTTCTGGTGCTGCCTGGGGCTGCTGTTATTGATGTCCGAGTCGGTCTCGGCGAATAAGCGAGCGCGGTTTCTGGTTGTCCAGGTGTGCATCCTTGCCATCATCGTTTGGTCGTCCCACATCACCCGCAACGACGTGCGCGGAGCAAGAATACGAGGGTTCCAGATCAATGTGGCGGCTGCCGCGATGTTTGTCGGAGCACGCGACGACGTGCAATTCGCGAAGGCAGCCATCACGAATCCGGCCGTCGTGTCCGCCGAAACACAGTTCATGCAGAAGAACGGGTTGTCTGCCTATTCCGACAATGCTTACACCCAGCTTGGCAAGCCCCTGGAATCGGTATACCGCTTGGCTTCGCCCGAGAAGTGTACGGGCGTCGTGGAATCCACGGCCACGGTGGAGGCAAGCGGCCCATCGCAGGTAGCCCGCGTTGCCGGCTGGGTTTGGGACCGCGAGCAGCAGCGTCCTCCCTCTGCAATTGTGATCACCGAGGATGGAATCATCACCGGCCTGGGCGTGGTCGGCGAGTGGCGTCCCATGACCCTGGTGGACAATCGCCGGATCAAGGACGGCTACCTTGGCTACGCGGGATATGCGCGAAGGGTTCGGCCGGACGCGCCGCTAAAGATTTATGCCATCCTGCGCGGCCAGCCGCAATCGGCGTGCTATTTTGCGACGGCGGAACCATTCGGAAGACAGTGAGGAAAACAGCCTGCGGCGCAGGTTGCTGGCGATTCGAATTCACTCCGAGGTGAAGTAATCCACCGTGATCGGGTTCTCGAACAGCGAATAATCGCGCGTCACCACGGTGATGCCGCTGTCGGTCACGTGATACTTCTGGCGGTCGGCTTCGGTGTCGTAGCCGATGACCGTTCCCTCGGGGATAGCCACGTCGCGATCGATGATGGCCTTGCGAATGCGGCAGTGGCGGCCGACGTTGACATGGGAAAAAAGAATGCTGGTATCGATCTCCGAGTAGGAGTTCACGCGCACGTCGGGCGAGAGCACGCTGTTGCGCACGGAGCCGCCAGAGATGATGCAGCCCATGGAGACGATGGAGTCATGCGCTTCTCCGGTGCGGCCGGGATCGCTGAACACGAACTTGGCCGGAGGGTACTGCCGCATATGCGTGCGAATCGGCCAGGCCGCGTCATACACGTTGAAAACCGGCGCCACCGAGACCAGGTCCATGTTGGCCTCGTAATAAGCTTCCAGGGTCCCCACATCGCGCCAGTACAGCGCCTCTTTGCGGTTCTCGTCGATGAAGTTGAAGGAGTAAACCTTGTAGTCGTCCACCATGCGGGGGAGAATGTTGTGCCCGAAATCGTGGCGCGAAGTTGCGTCTTCCGCGTCTTTCAGCAGCGTCGGAATGAGCACATCGGTGTTGAACAGGTAAACGCCCATCGAGGCCGAAACCATGCGCGGGTTGTAGGGCGAGCGCAGGTCGGTTTGCTCGGGCTTTTCCTGGAAGCCGACAACTCGGCCGGTACGATCAATCTCGACTACACCGAACAGCTTGGTCTCCGCCGGATCGACCAGGATGGTGGCCAGGGTGACGTCCGCGCCCGAATCCTGGTGCTGACGCAGCATCAAGTCGTAGTTCATCTTGTAGATGTGATCGCCCGACAGGATCAGCACGTAGCGCGGCTGCTCGGAGCCAATGGAGTACAGGTTCTGATACACCGCATCGGCCGTGCCCATGTACCAGTTCTCGCTGACCCGCTTCATGGGCGGCAGGATCTCGATGAACTCTCCCAGTTCGCGTCCCACAATGTTGCCCCAGCCTTCGCGGATGTGCCGGTTCAGGGACAGCGCTTTGTACTGGGTCAGGATATAGACTTTTCGCAGATCGGAGTTGATGCAGTTGGAAAGCGTAATGTCAATGATGCGGTAAATGCCGCCGAAGGTGACGGCCGGCTTGGCGCGATCGCGCGTCAGTGGATATAGACGTTCGCCCGCTCCTCCCGCCAGTAAGACTCCGAGGGTGTCTCTCATCCTGATGGTTTCCGATTACGAATTTCCCCGATGGGCTAAGAATCCTCGTTTGTTGGAAGGGCTGACGGCGCCTTTGGTGGCGCGTGCCGGCCCACAGGCGAAGTCGAATGTTAGCACACCGCACGCGGTCCGGGCGTGTCAGGCCGGATGCCAGGCTGCGAGGCTACTTCTCCTCATCGACCCTGATGCGAAGGGACTTTAGAAACTTCACATCCTGTGCCGTCACCTGAAAATCGGCGGCTGAGCGCTGGCCGTTGATTCGAGCCGGCGCCGCGGCTTGGTCACGCTCATTCAATCCCACGGTCGCCTCGAGTACCAGAAACACATCGTATCCCCCGGCTTTAATACGAGTGATGACCTCCGCGATTTGTTCGGAATCGGAAAGCGAGTTGTTGATCGCTTCCCCCAGTTGTTCCATCAGGCTTTTTAGTCGTTTATCCACGATTGCACCTAAGCTAGCTGGCTGGCGACGGACCGCGCAATTTTCTTGGCGATGGTGCTGAAAACCTTGGCCCGCCCACTCTACCAGCTTAATACGTTGGATGCTTCCTGTGGAGGCCGAGTTTTGTGATTATGGGGGCGCTGTTGCGTCGCGAAGGGAGCCATCTCCCGCGTTAGTCCACTGATAGAATGAGGAGTTAGGCAGGCAACAGCGCAGGGCGAAAGGTAAAAGCGTGCCATCCCACAATTTCGGTACCCAGGGCCGGGCGTTTCTGCGCGTTGCGGGCCGCAAGACCGGAGAGAATCGTTGGATACGGGCCTTTTACCGGGGAAGTAGCGTCACGCTCGGCAGCGTAGTGCGGGTGCTGCATGTGCTCTGGCTGGAGGTGGCAGGACTATTTTTCCTGGTGCTTGCGGTGGTCGGGGGCGCGGCTGCCCTGCGCGAATACCATCGTTACGCTGCCGGGCACGGGTCAACCGGAAAGATGTTGTTGGCATCGGCATTCGCGCTGGCTTTTTTGTACTTTGGCGTGAGCTCGTTCGCCAGGTCCCGAAGAAGGTAGTTTCGAGTTTCCAGTTTCGAGTTTCCAGGGGGAACGAGAACTCGAAACTCGAAACTCGAAACTCGAAACTGGGGTTCTCCTCTTATGCCCGAAAACAAACCTAAAGGGTCTGTGGCTACCAAGCTTGCGCCCGAGCAAGAAACCTCCTCCCACATCAGCGTTCACCCGCTTTACACGCCGTCCGATCTGGAAGGTTGGGATCACGACCGCGATCTCAACTTCCCGGGACAGTTCCCCTACACCCGCGGCGTGCAAGCCACGATGTACCGCGGGCGGCTGTGGACCATGCGGCAGTACGCCGGCATGGGCGATGCCGAAGAATCGAACCGCCGCTACAAGTACCTGCTGAGCAATGGCACCACCGGATTGAGCGTGGCTTTCGACCTGCCGACGCAGATCGGCCTCGATTCCGACAACCCGCTCGCTACGGGAGAAGTGGGAAAGGTCGGCGTGGCCATCGATTCCATCGACGACATGATGCGCCTCTTCGACGGCATCAACCTGGAGAAGATTTCCACCTCGATGACGATCAATGCTACGGCAGCCATTTTGCTGGCGCTTTACATTGTGACGGCGCGGCGCACCGGTCGCGACGTGCGCAAGCTTTCCGGCACCGTACAAAACGATGTGCTGAAGGAATACATTGCGCGCGGGACGTATATTTATCCGCCCGCACAGGCCATGCGCATCATCACCGACATCTTTTCCTACGCCCACGAGAACGTGCCCGAGTGGAACACGATTTCCATTTCCGGTTACCACATGCGCGAGGCCGGATGCACGGCGGTGCAGGAAGTGGCGTTCACACTGGCCAACGGCATCAGTTACGTGCAGGCCGCCATCGACGCGGGGCTGGGCGTGGATGACTTTGCGCCGCGGCTGTCGTTCTTCTTCAATGCGCACAGTAATTTCCTGGAAGAGGTGGCGAAGTTTCGCGCCGCCCGCCGCATGTGGGCACGCATCATGCGCGACCATTTCGGCGCCAAGAACCCAAAATCGCTGATGTTGCGTTTCCACACCCAAACGGCAGGCTCGACATTGACCGCGCAGCAGCCAGAGAACAACATCGTGCGCACTGCATTGCAAGCCATGGCGGCAGTCCTGGGCGGGACGCAATCGCTGCACACCAATTCGTTCGACGAAGCGCTGGCCTTGCCCACCGAACAGTCGGCGCGCATCGCCCTCCGGACCCAGCAGATCGTCGCTTACGAATCAGGCGCGGCGCAGACCGTCGATCCGCTGGCCGGTTCGTACTACATCGAATCGCTGACCAACCAGATCGAAACCCAGGCCCGCGAGTACCTCGACAAGATCGACGCCATGGGCGGCACCTTGAAGGCAATTGAGCGCGGATTCATTCAGCAGGAAATCCAAAATGCCGCGTACGAGTATCAGCAGGCTGTGGACAGACTGGAGGCAATTGTCGTGGGTGTGAACGCCTTCGAACAGGAGAAAGAAAAGCCGATTCCGCTGCTACACATGGACGAGTCTCTGGAACGCAAGCAGGTGGAGCGTTTGCGCGCCGTGCGCACCAAACGCGATCCGGCGAAATGGCAGGCGGCGCTGAAGAAGGTGGAAGACGCGGCGCGCGGCACTGGCAACCTGATGCCGCCCATTGTGGAAGCTGTTGAGGCCAACGCCACGGTCGGCGAAATCTCCGACGCCATGCGCCACGTGTACGGCGAATATCAGGAGACCGTGGTGATTTGAAGGGCCGCGTTTCGCTCTTCGCTATTCGCCGTTCGCGTTAGGGCGATTCGATCAAGATTTGTTGTGCGCGCTCAAAGAAAAAACCCGCTTTAGCTTGGCTAGAGCGGGGGCGTGCCGTTCGCTACGAATCATCTCAACCGCCGCAGCCCATGCCTATTAGTACTTTCCTGGTTCGCGCATAGAACCGGCGCGCCACCCGAGCATGAGCGCCGTTACGACGATAGCCATCCATTGAATGTTTTGAGTCACTCCGGGACTGGAAGCGAAATCCCGCCAATAGCGATGAGGAAGTAAGAGAGCGCCGACCAGTCCCGTTCCAGTAATAAGTACGTTGTAGCCGACAAGCATAACGCCAACGGCTAAGATTACGACGGCGACGGCTGAAAGAATTCGCAACATACCATAAGTGTAGGACTGCTGTGTCCCGGAATCAATGGGCACGTGCAGAGAAAAAGCGCACGGCACTAAAAATGGTAATCATAGGCATTAGTTGCGGCCGGCACAAAATAGCCATCCATATCCAGCAGGACATCAGTCGCTGAAGACTGAAAAAGGCCGGCGTCGGAAGGCGCCGGCCAGGAAATTCAGGCGACCATCTGACGAATACTCAGTGCTCAAAGACGAGCACTGCCGCGTCCGTGTCTGTCACCAAGACAAGCCACTTGCTCGGTGATATCACGTAGAAGACGACCGGAGGGTTGTCGGAGCTCGTACCTCTACCGTTCGCAGCGATCGCGTAGTTGTGAATTTGTCCGAGGGTTTGGCCCAAACCCTTGTGTGAGCTGCTGTCGGTATTGGTGGTGAGATTGCCAACGCCGTCCGCCGAGCCCATATCTACTTCATTACGTGCATTTGCATAATCCAGCGGAGCCAGCGAGCTCGCGGCGTAGGCCCCAGCGATCGATGCATTGGAGAACGGGCCGCCGGTTTGCGGTTCGATCATGCCGAAGATGGAATTGGAACCCGTGCCCACGAAGAAGCCGTGGTTCTGGCCCACCAGGAAGCCCGCCGGATTTCCTGCGCCGGTGTTAAAGGCTCCGTTGGCCGCTACCGTGTAGTTTGACTGCCCAGGCGGCCTCTGTGTGATCGTGCCAGCCAGGTCTTCGTCCGCTGCGATAACGTTACCGCTGCCGTCACCATTGGCGCTGAGGATCATGGCGCCCGACTGATCGGCCCCTTCCGCGGCGTGGATGTCCTGATAATAGAGAACACTTAAGCCGTTCAGCGAGCCGTTGTTGAACGTCCCGCTTTGCTGCAGCACCGAGCCTACGAGCAATGGTGCCTGTGTGATGGGAATCGAGTCAATTTGCTCCATTATCAACTCGCCCGCGGAGACCACATAGATCGCCTGATCAGTGGTGCCAAAAGTGCTTTGGACCGTGCTTACCCCGCGGCCCGTTTGTGCATTGATGGCGGACACGCTGCCGCTGAAGGTGCAGGTTTGGAAAGTTCCGCCGTCGTTGGTGTCGCATGCTCCGTTGGTGATGTTTCCGGAGGCCAGCGTGAAGACGCCAACGTTAACGAAACGACGCTCCGAGTTATCAGCTCCCGTCATTCCAAAGACGTAGCCGCCGCTGAGTCTGCTGAGCGAGAAGGCGGTGGGATCTGCTTTGCGCAAGACGCCCGAGCCCCGGCTGCCCTGGCCGGTGGTGTCGTCGTACTCGATGATTCGTCCATTGGCAGACGAGTCAAGCACAAATGCAAACGTGACCGGTCCATAGGACTGGCCCTGAATGGTGATCGTGTTCAAACCGTTGGCCGCAATCCAATAGGTACCGCTGACGGTGGCGTTGAACGGCTGGCCGGTCACCGAATTCCCATCCACCACGCCGCTGGTAATGTGGCCGTTGCCATCGGAGATGAAGCTACCCGCCAGCGTCCATGCACCTGAGGCGTTCCAGCCATTCAAGTAGAAAGCGTAATTGCCCGAGAGCAGCCCCGGATTGCCGCCGCCCCCCGGATTGATGACGATGCTGAGTGGCGCGCTGGCCGTGGCTGGCGGGGTTTCCGAGTCGGCAGCCTGCACGGTGAAGTTCGAGGTCCCGACCGTGGTCGGCGTGCCCGAGATCACGCCGGTGCTGGGGTTCAGACCTAAACCAGGCGGCAACGTGCCGGAGATGATTGCCCAGGTGTAGGGATAAACTCCGCCGGCCGCTGTCAGCGTGGCGCTGTAGGCGGTGCCTGCGTTACCCGACGGTAACGATGTCGTGGTGATGCTCAACGGCACCGCCGGTGCAATGGTGATGCTCAGTTGCGCGCTCGCGGTCGCCGGCGGCGTGTTTGCGTCCGTGACCTGCACCGTGAAGGTCGAAATGCCCGCCCCGCTAGGCGTGCCGGTGATCGCTCCCGTACTCGCATTCAAATGCAAACCAACCGGTAAGCTGCCTGCAGTGACGCTCCAGGTGTAGGGAGTAAGTCCACCGGTGGCCGCCAGCATCGCATTGTAGGCGGTGTTCTGCGTGCCCGGGGGCAGCGACGTGGTCACCACCGTCAGTTGGGTCAGGGTCGCGTTCACGGTGATACTGAACGGCGCCGACGCGGTGGCGGGCGGCGTTTGCGAGTCGGCAACCTGCAGCGTGAACGGATATGTTCCTACCGTCGTGGGCGTGCCCGAGATCACGCTGCCCGCGGCGTCCAGATTCAATCCCGGCGGCAAGCTGCTGCCTAAAGTTAGGCTCCAAGTGTAGGGCGGCACGCCGCCGCTGGCGCCCAAGGTCACGCTGTATGGGTAATTCAAGGTGCCCGAGGGCAGCGAGGGCGTGGTAATGCCCAGCGCCGTAATCGGGGCAAAGTAGCTGAAGATGTCGGCCACCAGGTCGGTTGCGGTGGTGGCGAAAGCGTCGATGGAGCCGTTCAGCGTGGGCACAATCGCCATGTTGGACGTAATCGCCCCATCCAAGGCGTTGAGCGTCGACACCACCGGCTTGATCTCCGCGTCCGGCCACAACGTCAGATAGCGTCAACGGAATTGCCAGCAACGGGCGCGGGCAGGGCTACTACGCTCTGACGGCGACCGGCGATGTTGGTATCGGCAACCCATTCCTCGGAGGAGGAGGTCCGCGCGGCCTTCAGTTCGCCGCCAAGATCACGTTCTAGCTACCGGCGCTTCTTGTTGAGGATGCCCAGAATCTCCTGCAAGCCCTGCCGAACTTTCTTCAAGGGGTCCGCCGAACGCGGCTTGGGAAAGGGCAAGCCGTCCTGCCGGTGCGAAGGTTTGAGCTCGGCCTTGAGATGCGCGCGGGCTCCGGCGATGGTGAAGCCCTCATCGTAGAGCAGCTTCTTGACACGCAGCACAGTTTCCACATCACGCTGGCGATACATTCTCTGCCCGGTGCTGCTCTTGACCGGCTTGAGTTGCGGGAACTCGGTCTCCCAGAAGCGCAACACGTAGGCCGGCAGGCGGCAAAGGCCGGCCACTTCACCGATGCGGAAGTAGAGCTTGTCGGGGATGACCGGATCGGAGGCGCCGCGGGTCTTGCTGCGTTTTTTCTTCTCAGCAGTCATCGTGCCGAATCGTGGGATCCCTCCACCATTCCAACAGTCCCGCCGCGGCGGGGCGCTCCGTTGGAGACAAGCTACGGGACTCGGAGTCCCATTCTAAGCCTACCCAGCGCGCTGGACTACGATTATCTCGCCCTCGGGCCCTGTCAGAATTAAGACGGTCCTCGCAATGCCTGGCGCGCGCTGCTTACACCGGAGGTGGATCCAATCGAAGAAGGATCGGAAACAGCCGTCACCCTGAGCAGCAAGCCGCTGCCTCCAGGCACATGCACATTCTTGTCCGACGCCAGAATGATCTGCCCGACTGGATCGTGCCTGCCGGCGTGAACGATCTTCAGCTCGGCAAAACCGTACGCGCCACAGGCCGACGGCGAGAACAACCAAAGCGCCTGCTCGCGGTCGTTCGCGGCCGCCGCCCCGTGGCAAGCCCCGTCGCGAGAGGCAATCAGCTTCGCGGTCACCTCGCCCCCAATCGTTGATTTCCCGACTACCTGACCGTCAGTCATCACGGTTCCGTTTCCGCGATAGACCACGTCGCCGCCGATTTGCACGGTGACCCAGTCGGCTGGCGTGGTTCCATAGTCATCGATCGCGTTGGTGGGCAGTTGCGCCTCAAACACTTCCATCATGGAGGCCAGCGAACGCAGGCTCATGGTTACCGGGATTGCGGTGCCACCAATCATCAGGCGGTCGAATGACACTGCGATGCGCGATCCCCGCGATCCCGGCAATCCTGAAGCTGCGCTCGGCCGCGTCACTTCCACGACGTGTCCAACCAGCTTGGCGCCGGCGCGAATTCGCGTCTGGGAAGACAGCGGAATGTCCTGCATCACTTGGGCTTCGATTTTCTGCCCCACTCTGGCTTTTCTGGCGTCCAGCGTTGTTCGCAGCATCACCGGGATGACCGTGCCGGCCGGAATTTCTTGCGCCATCAAAGCCGAAGCCACCAACAACAGGCCCGCCGCAAGAACCTTGGGACCTCGCATAGGCAGCACTCCTTCGCTCATCCCAGATGTCACCGCCTCCGCTTACGATGCATGAACTCATCACTCATTTCGCTCAAACAGATTGGCTCGGCGACAGGGTATCAGCTAACCTGAACACATGTCGCAAGCGGTAGAGCAGGCGCTGGAACTGATTCGCGAGAACCAGCCGGAATCGACGGACCGGGCGCTGGCGCTGCTGCAGAACACCGTCTATTCCTTCAGCATGAAAGTCTGCGGCCATCCCCAGGACGCGGAGGACACTATGCAGGACGTGCTGCTGAAGTCCATCCCGCACCTCGCCAAGTTCGACAATCCGCAGGCGCTGACCGTATGGCTGTACAAGGTGGCGCGCAACCGCTGCATCAGCAGCCATCGCGGCAGCCAGCGCTCGCCCGCCAAGAACTTATCGCTGGACGAATTGATGCCCAACAGCGGCGAGCTGCAAGACCTGATGCAGAGCGCAGCGCCCAATCCGGAGGCAGCCCTGCTGAACAGCGAAAGCGCCGAGCAACTGAAGCAGGCGATTCTGCAGGTGCCTCCGCAGTACCGCATGGTGCTGGTGCTGCACGACATGGAAGAGCTGAGCACAGCCGAAGTGGCCAGGATCATGGACTTGCGCGAAGGCACGGTGCGGGTCCGGCTGCACCGCGCGCGGCTGATGGTCCGTCAGGAGTTGGCCAGGCTGTCCCAGGCCCGCCCCGCCACCGGCCTGGTCCTGCATGCCAGCGCCGAGGCGCCCCGATCGCAGCGGTGCCGCCGGTTATTTGCCGCGCTTTCCGATTACATGGACGGCGTCATCGACGATGCGGTGTGCGAGGAGATGGACCTGCATCTGCACGACTGCCAGCCCTGCCAGGCGTTCCTGGCGAGCCTGAAGAACGCCGTGGCCCAGTGCCGCTCGTATCAGCCGCAGTGCGATTCCCGCCGCGCCGAACAGCTCCGCAGAGAGCTGTTGCCTAAGTACCAGCAGGCGCTCACGGCCTTGGGACGAAAGAGCCGGGCGGTCCGCAATTAGCGCCGGCACAGAGTGGTTGTGGCGTCCACCCCGTGATTTCTTACAAGCTATAGGGGTCCTTCGACTCAGGATGACAGGCGAATTAAGAGCTAAGGCATTGCTCTACTTGGAGATACAGTAACCTTGGAATCGCGTTAGCCCGACACCGTCCGCCAGCCGCCTTTTCCCGAATTGGGAAATTTCTCGATAGCCCCCGCAGAATTCCTGTAACGGTGCGCCCTGTCACTGCGTTTATCCGTGTGGCCCGGATGTAATGGGCCAGGG
Organism: Candidatus Korobacteraceae bacterium; assembly: GCA_049522855.1. Classification (GTDB taxonomy): domain Bacteria; phylum Acidobacteriota; class Terriglobia; order Terriglobales; family Acidobacteriaceae; genus Bog-257. The sequence goes on along the minus strand of JBEKNL010000016.1, from coordinate 12,251 downwards.
AGCCCCAAAGGCTCCTTACACCACGGAGAATGACATGATCTCGGCAAGCGTAACTTTGACTCAACCTCTCGGCAATCATCGGCAATTCGTTGCTACCAGCGGTACTGGCCACCATTTCCTGCTTGACGACGCTGCCGGAAACACCGGCGCGAAGCCCATCGAACTCGTCGCCGTCGCCTTAGCCGGCTGCACGGCGTTCGACGTCATCAACATCCTGCGCAAGAAGCGTCAGCAGGTCACCGGCTACGAAGTCAAAGTGGAAGCTGACCAGACGCCGGACCCGCCGCAGGTCTTCACCCAGGTTCGCATCCACCACATCGTGACCGGTACCGATGTGTCGCCCCAGGCGCTGGAAGACGCTATCCGCCTCTCGGAAGAGAAGTACTGCTCGGTCGGCGCCATGGTTAAGTTGAGCGCCGAACTGCACACCACGTTCGAGATTGTGCCGGCGATGGAAACCGCATTGGCCGGGGCGTAAGGATGTTGGGAGTTCCACTCACACCGATGCCGGCCTTCCTGAGAAGCCGCTCGCAATCGCCGAGAATTGCAGTGACACACATCGTGCGATTCATTGCGCTCGCGGCCATGCTGGCAATGCCGCTGGCCGCGCAAACCGCGACTCCGCTTACCCTGCCGCAAGCCGTCAGCATGGCGCTGGACAAGAATCCTCTGCACAAGGCCGCACTGGCGGACACGCGCGTTTCGGCAGCCGACATTCGCGAAGCTCGCTCGCCGCTCATGCCGAAAATCATGTTCACCGAGAGCGCACTTCGCGGAAATGATCCCGTGTTTGTTTTCGGCACGCGACTGCGGCAGCAGAGCTTCACCGCCGCCGACTTCGCGCTGAACAAGCTGAACACGCCAACCCCGATCGGCAATTTCTCCAGCCGTTTCTCCGGGCTGTGGAGTCTGTTCGACGGCCTGCAGAGCTGGTTCGGCGTGAGCCGCGCGAAATACATGCGGCAAGCGGTCGCGCAGCAACTGGACCGCACTGACCAGGAGCTGGTGTACCAGGCTGTGCAGGCTTACTTCGGAGTGCTGCTGGCGCAGAAGCAGGAACAGGTGGCCGAAGACGCGTTGAGAACGGCGCAAGCCATCGAGGCCAGCAGCCAGGTGCGGGTGGAGAGCGGCCTGGCCGTGGACTCGGACTGGTTGAGCGCACAGGTGGTGACCTCGCGGCGCAAACAGGAACTGATCCAGATGCGCAACGGCCTGGCGCTGGCGCGCGCGCAACTGGCGCTGGCTCTCGGGATGCCTGCCGATACCGCCTACAAACCGCAGGAGGCGCTGGCGGAGCGCCAATTCCCGGCTGCGACCGCTGCGGAGTTGGAACTGAAGGCGCTGGAAAAACGTCCCGACCTGAAGCGCGTGGAGTCGGAGCGCAGCGCGCAAGCCAAGAGCTTATCGATGGCCAAGGGCGCACTGGCTCCCCGGCTGAACGTCTTCGGTTCGTGGGAGACCGACAGCCCTTCCCCGGGATGGAACGGCGGCAACAACTGGATCGCCGGCGCGGAGTTGCAGTTCGATCTGTTCGACGGTGACAGCAAGAGAGCACACATCGCCCGCGAAAAGGCGGTGCAGGAGAGAGCGGCAGCAATGCGCGACGCTTATCGCGACGAAATCCGGCTGCAAGTGCGCAAGGCCTACTACGAATATGACGCCGCACGCCAGCAGGTCGAAGTCGCGCGTGGCGCGATCACGCAAGCGGACGAAAGCCTGCGCATCAACCAGAACCGCTACGAAGGCGGCCTGAACACGGTCAGCGATCTGCTGCGCGTCGAAGAGGCCGCGCATCGCGCCAAGGCTGACTACTGGCAGGCGGTGTACCGCGTGCAAACCAGCTACGCCGGTGTCGAGCTGGCGACTGGGACACTGACTTCCGCTTCTCCGGTGGTGACGCAATGATGAACGAGCAGTTGGTGAAATCGGAAGATGGACGCAATTTGAGTAGAGCGGGCCTTCAGGGTTTGTGTCACGACCTGTGCCGTCCCTACGGGACTCGGTCTCATTTGCCACTCTACCCAGCGCTCGACCACCCCAACCCGCGCAAAAGCGGCGCGGGCTTGGGGACCCCGGTGAAGCGCTGGGCTAAGCTCTTTCGCCCCATTCGGGGCTGGTTTTGTGTGCTTCTTTCCGCACTGGTGCTCCTCCTCACTTTCACCGCTTGCTCCGGCGAGAAGCCAACCACGACGCGCGCGCCCGAAATCGTGCGCGACGTCACGCTGTTCACCGCGCAACGCACCACCGTCCCAGATTTCACGGAGGCCACCGGCACTGTGCGCGCGTCGCAGTCGGCGCAACTTTCCAGCCAGGTCATGGGGACCATCACCCGCGTCAACGTACATGAAGGCGATCGGGTACAGCGCGGCGAAGTCCTGATCGCAATCGACGAAGCCCAGCAGCGTGCCGCTTACTCCGGCGCCAATGCCGGACTGCAAGCCTCGCAGGAAAACATCGCCGCCGCCGATGCGGACTACGGGCTCGCGGAATCGACGATGAAGCGCTACCAGATGCTGTACGACAAGAAGTCGGTCAGCCCGCAGGAGTTCGATGAGGTCAAGACCAAGCTGGCCGCCGCCAAAGCGCGACGCGATGCCGCCCACGCTGGTCGCACGCAGGCCGAAGCGGGAGTCTCCCAGGCGAGCACGGCCATGGGCTTCACCAAGATTCGTGCGCCCTTTAACGGGCTGGTGACCGCCAAGCTGGCGGACGCCGGCGCGATTGCGACTCCGGGCGTCCCGCTGCTGATCGTCGAAGACGCGGGCCACTTCCGCCTGGAAGCCACCTTGGACGAAAGCAAGATGGGCGCGGTCCGTCTGGGTGAAACGGTCCCGGTTGTGGTTGATGCGCTCGGCGACCAGACGATCACCGGCAAGATTGTGCAGATTGTTCCCGCGGCCGATCCGGCCAGCCACACGTTCACGGTGAAGATCGATCTTCCGGTGAATTCACAAATTCGTTCAGGGTTGTTCGGCCGCGCACGCTTCGCGCGCGGAGAGCGCCGATCAATCCTCGTTCCGCAAACCGCGCTGCTGCATCGCGGACAGTTGGATACGGTGTACGTGGTGGGCAAAGACCAGCTCGCCAGCCTGCGTTACGTCACGCTGGGTACCCCTTCCGCTCAGCAGGTCGAGGTCCTCTCGGGACTCGAAGCTGGCGACCAGGTGGTCGCCCAGCCCGGCGGTCGCGAGTTAAGCGGCAAGCAAATCGGAGCGCAATGACGATGGCGGCCGGAGGAAAAACTCCGCTTCGAATCGCCGGGCTGATCGCCCGCTCTTTCATCAACTCGAAGCTGACGCCGCTGTTCGTGGCTGCCTCGCTGCTGCTGGGCGCCTTCGCCATCTGGAAAACCCCGCGCGAGGAGGAGCCGCAGATTGTCGTGCCCATGCTCGACGTCTTCGTGCAGATGCCGGGCGCATCGCCCGCCGAAGTCGAGCAGCGCGCCAGCATCCCCATGGAGCGCCTGCTGCGCGAGGTGCCGGGCGTGGAGTACGTGTACTCCATCTCCCAGCCCGGCATGAGCCTGCTGGTGGTGCGCTTCTACGTGGGGACGAAGGAAGAAGACGCGATCGTCAAGACCTACAACAAGCTGTACTCCAACTTCGACCGCATACCGCAAGGCGTTTCGCAGCCGCTGATTAAAGTTCGCTCCATCGACGACGTGCCAATCATGGCGCTGACCCTGTGGGGCAAGAATTACGACAGCTATCAACTGCGGCAGATTGCGGGCGAGCTGGAAAATCAGCTCAAGCAACTCGACAACGTCTCCGAGACCAAGATCATCGGCGGCCTGCCCCGTCAGGTGCGCGTCACCCTCGACACACAGAAGCTGGCGGCATACGGCATGATGCCGGGAGCGGTGGTCGCGCAGTTGCAGCAAGCCAATGCGCGCGGCGATGCCGGCAGCTTTGCCCGCGACAACCAGCAGTTCGCCGTCGAAGCGGGACGGTTCCTTGGGACCGCGAATGACTTGCAACAGATTGTTGTCGGCGTGCGTCAGGGACGGCCAGTCTATCTGCGCGATGTTGCCGCTTCGATCGCCGACGGCCCAGCCGAGCCGGAGGATTACGTTCTCTACGCCAACGGCGCGGCGGCGAACGGCCCCGTGCGCGGCGATTATCCGGCGGTGACCATCACCCTGGCCAAACGCAAGGGCACCAACGCGACCGACATTACCCAGGCGGCGGAGAAGAAGATCGAGTCGCTGCGCGGATACCTGCTGCCACCGGACCTGAACGTCACCGTCACTCGCAACTATGGTGAGACCGCGAAGGACAAGTCCGATGAATTGCTGAAACACTTGTTGATCGCGACGCTTTCGGTCACGCTGCTGATTGCGCTGGCTCTGGGGTGGCGCGAATCGGGCGTGGTGCTGATCGCAATTCCGGTCACGTTGGCGCTCACGCTGTTCATCTTCTACTTCTTCGGTTACACGCTGAACCGCGTGACCCTGTTCGCGCTGATCTTCTCCATCGGCATTCTGGTGGATGACGCCATCGTTGTGGTGGAGAACATCGTGCGCCACTTTCGCATGCCAGCGAACTGCGGACGCAATCTGAGTGCGATCGCGGTCGAAGCGGTGGATGAAGTCGGCAATCCCACAATCCTGGCGACCTTCGCCGTCATCGCCGCCATTCTGCCCATGGCATTTGTGCGCGGTCTGATGGGGCCGTACATGCGGCCGATTCCGGTGGGCGCATCGGCGGCCATGCTGTTTTCGCTGATCGTGGCGTTCATCGTTTCACCGTGGTCGGCGCTGCGCCTGCTGCGCCATTACGCTGAACGCGTCACCAACGAGCACGAACCCGAGGGCTGGACGACGCGCCTCTACCGTCGAATCATGGACCCACTGGTTGCGCACGCAAGACGGCGCTGGCTATTTCTCGGGAGCTGGTTGTGCTGCTGCTGCTCGCTTGCTCGCTGGTGGCATTCAAGCTGGTCAAAGTCAAGATGCTGCCCTTCGACAACAAGAGCGAGTTCCAGCTCATCGTTGACATGCCGAACGGCGCCACGCTGGAACAGACAACCCGCGTCGCGCAAGAACTGGGGCAGTATCTCGGCAAGCAGCCCGAAGTAGTGAACTACCAGATCTACGCCGGCACTTCGGGTCCTTACAACTTCAACGGCCTGGTGCGGCATTACTTCCTGCGGCACGGCGCTAACCAGGCCGACATCCAGGTGAACCTGCAGAATGTTCACCAGAGAAGCGCGCAAAGCCACGAGATCGCCAAGCGGCTGCGGCCTGACCTGGTCGAGATTGGCAACAAGTATGGCGCGCGGTTAAAGCTCGCCGAGGTGCCGCCCGGTCCTCCCGTACTCGAAACATTGGTCGCGGAAGTGTAGGGGCCGGATTACCAGCAGCAGATCGAGATGGCGAAGAAGATCAAGCAGATCTTTCAGACCACGCCTGGGGTTGTGGATGTGGACTGGTACGTGGAAGACCCGCAGGTGAAGTACGACGTCAAGGTGGACCTCGACAAGGCCGCGCTGAACGGCGTTTCTGCGGCGGCGGTGGCCGAGACCGTGCACATCGGGCTCGACGGCGCAACCGCGGGCTTGCTGCACGATCCCAAGTCGCGCGAAGACGTTCCCATTCGCGTGCAACTCGACCGCCCGGGACGCTCGGCCATCGAGTCGCTGACTGCGATGCGTATGCCGACCGCTCCGGGGTCCCCAACAAGTCCCGGTTTTGGACTTGTTGGGGTGGGTGCGAGTGGCGGGCAGGTGTCAATCGCCGAAGTCACCATTGTCGAGAAGAAGACCATCGACATCACTCGCTACGGCAAGAACCTGCGCCCGGTGGTGTACGTGCTGGGCGATGTGGCCGGGCAGGAAGAAAGCCCGGTGTACGCCATCATGAAGATGGGCAAGGCCATCGACCAGTTGAGGACTGCCGATGGATACCAGATCAAGCAGTACAACGTTGCCATGCCCAGCGAGACCGACCGCCTGGCGATGAAGTGGGACGGCGAGTGGCACATCACTATCGAAGTTTTTCGCGACCTTGGCCTGGCGTTCGCCGCCGTGCTAGTGCTAATTTACGTGCTGGTGGTGGGATGGTTCCGGTCCTTCGTCACGCCGCTGGTGATCATGGCGCCCATCCCGCTGACGCTGGTGGGCATCCTGCCGGCACATGCGCTGATGGGCGCATTCTTCACCGCGACGTCGATGATCGGCTTCATTGCCGGGGCCGGAATCATCGTGAGGAACTCGATCATCCTGGTGGACTTCATCGAGCTGCGCCGGGAGCAGGGCATGACGCTGGAACACGCAGTGGTCGATGCCGGCGCGGTGCGCTTCCGCCCCATGCTGCTAACCGCAGCGGCGGTCGTGGTGGGCGCCAGCGTAATTCTGTTCGACCCGATTTTTCAGGGTCTGGCAATTTCTCTCATGGCCGGGGAAGTGGCCTCGACGCTGTTGTCGCGCATGGCCGTCCCGGTGCTGTATTACATGGTTGAAAAACGCAAACTGCCGGCGCCACCCGCCTTGGAGTCCGCGCCGGCCCCTTCGGAGGTACAGGTATGAACATCGAACGCTCAGTGCGCCTGATCGCGGGCGCTTTTGTCATGATCTCACTCGCCCTCGGCCATTGGGTCTCGCCCTACTGGTATCTGTTCACCGCCTTTGTCGGCTTGAATCTCTTCCAGTCGGCCTTCACCAATTGGTGCCCCATGATGGCATTCCTGCGCAAGTGTGGCGTTAAGCCGGCGAGTGGAGTGTAATTGAGGCATGGCTGGCTGGGTCCCAATAATCCTGATTCTGGTTGTGTACGTGGTGCTGACGCAATGGCTTTTGCCTAAGCTGGGCGTTCCCACGTGAAGAAGCCAGAGGAGCGCCGGGTCCCGGTGCGAAACCAAGCCTGACACCGACTCGTCCATCGGTCAGCCGCCTCCCGCGAAAGAAGAGCGCGGACCATAACGCTTTCCCTGCGATTTGTATTTGGCTGCCTCGGGCGTTTATACTGCGCTCCCCAGCATGAAGGTCATTGTCATCATCCCCGCAGCCGGATTAGGCACGCGCATGTCCAGCGCTGCCGGAGTTCCCAAGAGCAAGAGCAAGCAGTTCTTCGAGCTCGACGGAACTCCGATTCTCTTTCACACGCTGCGCAAGTTCGCGCAATGCCCGGCGGTCAGCGAGATCGTGGTGGCACTGCGCAAGAACGAGGCCACCAGCTTTCAAAAGCAGATCGAAAAAGAGAAACTGAAGAAACCGGTCCGCGTAGTTGAGGGCGGAGAGCACCGGCAGAACTCCGTGGCCAATGCGCTGGCGGCCATCGACGCGGCCGACAACGACATCGTCCTGGTGCATGATGCGGTGCGGCCTTTCGTTGACCAAGACACCATCGTTGGCGTGATTGAAGCGGTGAAGAAGTATGAGGCTGCGATCGCTGGTGTGCCCGCGGTTGACACCGTGAAGCAGGTGGAGCGGACGGCCGATGGCGCCGTGGTGATTGCGACCGTCCCGCGCGAGCGCATGGTGCTGGCGCAGACGCCGCAGGGGTTTCGCTTCGGCCTGCTCAAGAAGGCCTTCGATGAAGCCGCCGCCGACGGATTCATGGGCACCGATGAAGCTTCTCTGATTGAGCGCAGCGGAGGGACGGTCCATGTCGTGATGGGCTCTCCGCGAAACATGAAGATCACCTCGCCCGCCGATCTGGAGTTGGCGGAATTCTTTCTCTCGCAGGAGAACCGCCGCAAGGCCAGCTTGGGCGGGTGAAGGTAAAGGTCGAGCCCGAAGGGCGAAATTTGTTTCAGCCGTGGGCGTGAGCCCGCGGTCAGGTTGAGAATCAAGCGGAGCCGCGGAGCGGCGACACCGCGCCGCTAGGCCTTAACGAATCTTGTCAAACTCACAGGTACCACGCACACCTCGCATCGGCTTTGGCTGGGATTCGCACGAGTTCCAGCCCGGCATCCCGCTGAAGATCGGCGGGGTGCTGATTCCACACCACGCTGGTCTGGCCGGGCACTCCGATGGCGACGTACTGCTACACGCTCTGACCGACGCATTGCTGGGCGCTGTCGCCGCCGGAGACATCGGGACCTACTTCCCGCCGACTGATCCGAAATGGAAGGGCGCCGACTCGGCGGTCTTCGTCCGCGAGGCGCTGAAGCAGATCGAAGAAGCGGGCTACGTGGTGGGAAACGTGGACAGCACGCTGATTCTCGCTGCCCCCAAGATCGGGCCGCATGCCAAGGCGATCCAGCAGCACGTCGCCGCGTTACTCGGCGTCGATCCCTCGCGTGTGGGGATCAAAGCCAAGACTCCGGAAGGCATGGACACCGACAACGCCGCCATCGCACACGTGGCCGTGCTGCTCAGCGAGATTTGCTGGCCGTAGTCCGAGCTGCTACGCGCACTGCGACCACGTAAAATAGAACTCTCGGTCAGCGGTGCTCACCTTGCCACCAACGGATGGCGGCAAGGTCGGGCTTCCCTGAACTCAGAAGGAATCATGACCACCTCAAACCACGATGTGGCGGCGGCTGCCACTCCGCAAGCTGATCGGCCATCGAATTTCATACGCGACATCATCCTCGAAGATCTGAAGACCAACAAATTCGGCGGACGAGTGCAGACCCGTTTCCCGCCCGAGCCCAACGGATATCTGCACATCGGCCACGCTAAATCCATCTGCCTCAACTTCGGGCTGGCGGCCGAGTTCGGCGGCAAGACCAATCTGCGCTTTGACGACACCAATCCGGAAAAAGAAGAGCAGGAGTACGTTGATTCCATCCTTACCGACGTGCGCTGGCTGGGCTTCGATTGGGAAGACCGGCTCTTCTACGCCTCAGATTATTTCGATCAGCTCCACGCGTGGGCGGTGCAACTGATCAACGTCGGCAAGGCCTATGTGTGCGATTTAAGCGCCGAGGAAGTTCGCCAGTATCGCGGTACGCTTAACGAGCCGGGGAAGGAGAGCCCTTATCGCAATCGTTCTGTCGAGGACAACCTTGCGCTGTTCGGGAAGATGCGCGCCGGCGAGTTTCCCGATGGCTCGCGCACGCTGCGCGCCAAGATCGACATGGCTTCCCCGAATTTGAATATGCGCGATCCGGTGATGTACCGCATTCTGCATGCCGAGCATCATCGCACCGGCGAAAAGTGGTGCATCTACCCGATGTACGACTTCGCGCATGGACAATCCGACTCCATCGAGAAGATCACGCATTCCATTTGCACGCTCGAATTCGAAGATCACCGCCCGCTGTACAACTGGTTCATTCAGCAACTGGGCATCTTTCCGTCGCAGCAGATCGAGTTTGACCGTCTGAACATTACCTACACGCTGTTGAGCAAGCGAAAGCTGCTGCAACTGGTCCAGGATGGCCATGTGCGCGGCTGGGACGATCCCCGCATGCCGACGCTCTCCGGGCTGCGGCGGCGCGGCTACACGCCCGAGGCCATTCGCAACTTCTGCGCCGCCATCGGCGCATCCAAAACCAACGGCACCATCGAACTGGCGATGCTGGAGCATTTCCTGCGCGAGGACCTCAACAAACGCGCGCCGCGGGTGATGGCGGTCCTGCGTCCGTTGCGGGTCGTCATTGATAACTATCCGCAAGGGCAGGTCGAGGAACTTGAGGCGCTAAACAATCCGGAAGATCCCAGCGCCGGAACGAGGAAGGTACCGTTCTCTCGCGAGCTCTACATCGAGCAGGATGACTTTCGCGAGACGCCGCCGAAAAAGTTCTTCCGGCTGTTTCCCGGACAGGAAGTTCGTCTGCGCGGCGGATATTTCATCAAGTGCACCAGCGTGGTGAAGGACGAAAAGAGTGGCGAGGTGGTCGAGGTCCATTGCACCTACGATCCGGCAACGCGTAGCGGCAACGCGCCTGATGGCCGCAAGGTGAAGGCGACCATCCACTGGGTCTCGGCGCAGCACGCCATCGAAGCCGAGGTGCGCCTGTACGAAAGCCTGTTCACCAAGGAAGACCCGAATGATGTGCCCGAAGACCAGGAGTTCACCGCCAATCTCAATCCCAACTCGCTGGAGACGTTGACCGCCGCCAAGCTGGAGCCATCGCTGGCCAGCGCCAAGCCGGGCGATCGCTATCAGTTCGAGCGGCTGGGGTACTTCTGCGCCGATCCGGACTCGACATCGGAGAAGCTGGTCTTCAACCGGACGGTGCAGTTGCGCGACACCTGGGCCAAGATTGAGAAGCGGGAGAAGGGCGGATCGGGCTAGGCGCTCAATGGCCAGGCGGCAGAAAGCATATAACGAAAAAGTTGTTGTCATCTCGACCGAGTTGCTTCAGAGGCTGCTGAAAAAGTCGGCTTCAGTGGGTATTTTTGAAGGGGCGCACCTTTAGGTGCGCCGTTAACCTCTTTATTTTTGTCATCACGAGCGGGCTTCAGCCCGCGAGGGACCTGCTGTTTGCTGGCATTGCCTAAACTTTCAAGAGAAAACAGGTCCCTCGACTCGCTTCGCTCGCTCGGGATGACACAATTGCATTAGGACGCCGTCAGTTGACTGATGATGAGCTCTAATCTACCAACATCTCGCGCTCCCCGCCTTCGTTTTGCGCCGTCGCCTACCGGCTACTTGCATGTCGGCGGGGCGCGCACCGCGCTGTTCAACTGGCTGTTCGCGCGACATTACCGAGGCACGCTCGTCCTTCGCATCGAGGACACCGACTTCGAGCGCTCGACTGCCGAGATGGTGGAGGGCATTCTTGTCGGGCTGCACTGGCTGGGCATCGATTGGGACGAGGGTCCGTACTTCCAGTCGCAGCGCATGGATTTGTACCGCGAGGCCGCGCAGCGCCTGATCGAAAGCGGCGATGCGTACTACTGCTTCTGCACCAAGGAAGAGTTGGAGCAACGGCGCGCGCAGGCGCAGGCGAAGGGTAGCGATCCGCAATACGATCGCAAGTGCCGCAGTATCCCGCCAGAACACGCGAAGGCGCGCCGTGATGCCGACGGACCCGCTGCCATCCGCTTCGCCGTGCCGGAAAGCGGCAGCACCTTCTTCGATGACGGGGTCTTCGGCCGCGTGGAGTTCGCCAACGCCGAGTTGGAGGACTTCGTCCTGCTGCGCTCCGACGGCGCTCCCACCTATCACCTCAGCGTGGTGGTGGATGACATTGACATGCGCATGACGCACATCCTGCGCGGCGCCGACCATCTTTCCAATACGCCCAAGCAGGTGATGCTCTACCAGGCATTGGGTGCGCCGTTGCCCGTCTTTGCGCATGTGCCGCTCATTCTCGGCCCCGACAAGACGCGGCTCAGCAAGCGCCATGACGCCACCAGCGTCATTGCTTACAAGGAGGAAGGCATCGTCCCGGAGGCCTTCCGCAATTTTCTGGCGCTGCTGGGATGGACGCCGCCCGACTCCTCGCAAGAGATCATGGACGACCGTGCGCTGATTGACCTCTTCGATTTGAGCGGCATCGCAAAGTCGAATGCGGTTTTCGATCGCGGCAAGCTCGACTGGTTCAACTCCGAATACATTCGCGCCTGCCCCGCGGTGCAGTTGCTGCCGCTGATCGAAGAGGAATGGAAGAAGATCAATCTCATCCCATTCCAGACCAGCCGCGGCGCCATGGCCGCCACGGTGGACCTGGTAAAGCCGCGGGCGCGCAATCTGAAGGACTTCGCAACCCTGTTCCGGGCTTACTTCAGCGATAGCTTTGAAGTGGACCCCACCGCGGTGCAGAAGTTCCTGCAAGACAATGCAGTGCGCGAGATGCTGGTGGAGTTGGGATCGCGTTACGAGCAGGAACCCGTATTCTCCGAGGCGAGCACCGAAAAGGTGCTGCGCGACTTCGCGGCGCAGAAGAACGTGAAGGCTGGCCTGCTGATCAATGCAGTGCGGGTCGCTCTCACCGGACAGGGGGTCGCTCCCAGCTTATTCGCAGTGATGGCGAACCTGGGACAAGAGCGGACGGTAGCACGCCTGAAGAAGGCCACAACCCTATAGGCGCTCCATCGAACAACGAAAAACATTTACCACTGAGGCACAGAGATCACGGAGTTTGTTTCTATAGCAGTTTCACATCTGGTGGATAGGCGATGGGTGGAGCACGCCTTTCAGGCGTGCATAATAGTCGCCAGTTCCTGGATAGCGCTTTAGCGCCTGAGGTAATGTTTCTGTCACCTCAGTGGCTAAAGCCAGATCATTTCCGAATCTTATTACTCCGAGCACTAAATTGGTGACACACTGATCAAGCTGCGTATTGGACGTGGCCTTCGTGAAAGTATCTTTTTACCCGTTTCGGACTACCTTGCGTGATGCGGAGATAGGAACG
>JBEKNL010000015.1:0-72290 GCA_049522855.1 Candidatus Korobacteraceae bacterium | reverse complement strand
TCCCGCTCCAGACGAGCGATCTTTTCCGAATCGGTTTCCTGCGCCACGCGCCAGATTAACCGCTACCACAACCCGTTCAACCACCTTTCATCCGAAAGGCACCAAGACCCTAAACAATTACATCCATTTCTTAACGCCACCGTTGAAGAACTTCAGATCGATCACTGTTCTTTTGACCGGAGACAACTGTGAAATTTTCCTGCTGCCGCACGAAACGCACTTCTTGATCTCGATCCGAAGAATCTTGTTAGGTTTCACAGGCAATCGCCGCCGTTGGGCTTTCGTGAATCTTTGTCTGAGTGCTCGGCTAGATCGGGCGAAAATCTTTTGCCGCTGATAATCGAAATATGCAGATCGGTTGACAACATCAAGGCCGGGCACAACGAAGTCGATTTTCCGAAACCTGTGGCGGCCAGTCTCCTTGTGTTTCAACGTCGCTGTATTTACAGCTACCCCAAGACCATCGCCTGGCACCATTGGCACATTCGAGGCGACCAGCCTGCTGATTGACTCAACGACGTGCTTTAATGCACGGCAATCGTCTTGATTGTATTGAAGTAATTGTGTTTTTATATTGGAGGCTTTCGCCTGGTTCCAACTGTTTCTCCAAACGATAGCGTCCAGCCCCGCGGCGTTTTCTCTGGTCCAGTCAAAACCGAGAAAACGTCCGATATCCTTAAGGCTGTTCGAGTAAACCGGGAAGTAAATGTGCTGATGTATGACCGACAGCACGTTGGTTGCTTGTTCGAGTATCCTGTCTATCTTCGGGCGGAGGAACTCTGGTAATCTCGCCTTCATCCGTTTCAAGGCGACTGTTTCATAAGCTCCGAAATGCAGAACGCGAAAATCAGACAACTGGAAGACTGCTTCCACAAATTCGGAGAATGTGTTCGGCTCTTCTGATTTGTCGTTTGCCCAATACGAGTGAAAAATCTCTTTTCCCTCGGACACCACCAAAGCGCCGATGAGGTAGTACGACTCATTGTCAGGTAGTCCCTCGATGTCCAGATATATTTGGGTCTCTGACTTAGGGAAAGTGGGGGTCCCGTGGATATAAACAGTGTTCTCTCGGATGGCAAGGGCCTGCAACGCAAAGTAATGCGGCATTGCAGGATTCTTTGCTCTCTTGCGTGGGCTGCGCGATCTGAACGTGTAGGACAGCTGCTTAACAGTGAATATCCCTTTGCTGCGATGGCTATTACGTTCGGTCTCGGTGATGCCTGAGAGTAAGCTGAGGTCGTCGATCTCAAGTGCTTTCACCCTACACTGGTGTTTAAACTCGCACTCCGGACAGTGGCGATTGAGAATCAGTTCCGGCGGCGAATTGCTGGACAGGAGAGTGTCGATCTTCTCAGTCACTGTGCTCACCTCACTCGTCAACGCGCTGGTGTTGACTGTAAGTCTTGCGCGATCGTCGCCGTAGATAATGCTGCCCAGTCTGATTTCGCGACCCAACATTTGGGATAACGCAAGCGCATCGAATCCCAACGAGAGTCTGCCGTGCCTGTGCACTTTATTTGTGTTGACGAATCTAATCGGGATGAGAGAATCCGATGTGTCTCCCTTCTCTAACGTCCAACGCTCCACTGCATGAATACTCGATTCCAGATGGTGTGTGCGTGCCGTCGTCTGTATAGCTAGACGCCATTTGGTCGACCGCTTCTCCTCGGAGTCGATCGTTTTGGTGATGACCTCGTCCTCTCCGAAGCCCTTGACAAGTTGTTTGATTCCCTCAGAGGAGTAGGAAAGGCTCTGGGCCCTAACCCAGTTCGCGTAACTATTTTCGGTTCCTGATTCACCGAGTGATCGCAGAAAGCATTTGGTTGGACACTTGAGATAAGCTTCAAACAGATCGAAAGTAATGGGCATGCTGTCCTCGCTTGATGCTTCTGCCCGCTGCACTTTATAGTTCGAGAAACACGACAATCGAGTACGACCTGGGCTTGTGCGATGAACGATTGGGCAATAGGCCAGAAACGCAAAGCACTTCAGGAAGGTCAAGATCGTCCAGCATCTCGACGACTCTCCAGTCAAACGTATTTTGGCACACTCCTGATTCCATCGGGTATGGTCAAATCTGGGCATTTTCCCCGCTCCCCCGTGCAGGAGCCGCACGCGGTGACGTGATCTCCAGTCGCCCCGGACCCGACACCACCTCCGGCTCCGCACGCCCTTGAGCCGCGCCCTTCCGATCCTCGCTCCCATTCCCGTGATCGACGCTCGCCACCGGTTCCGTACACCGCGCGCTTCCGATCCCAGCTTCACACACACGCCCAGCTCACGCGCCGAGCAGCTCACGCGCGCTCCCCGGCGTCCTGCTCCCGGCCGCTGTTACTAATTAATACTGGTGTCCGGATTTTCCCGCTCCAATAGCTATCCCCCTATACGGTTTGTCCCTCGATTTTGCTGCCTGTTAGACTCTCGTTTTTCCCGACACAAATCTCCGGTCAACCGGAGACTGACAACCTGCTGGTCCCTTCGCATATTGAGCACACGAACGTCGCGCCCGGGTGGCGCGGACACCCCCGACCACCTGGTCCTGTGGTTGACCTGCCGATTCACTGCAAAATAATTCGAACTTGCTGAAACGCAATTCGAACATTGCTGCAATTGAATTCCAACAATTCCAATAGCGCCGCCGGAAGTCGCGGCTTCAGCGTGTAAAATCGCAGTCTAATGCCGCCTCCGGCCGCCCACAGCGCAAGCCAAGCAGGTCCCAGTTTCTGGGCGCGGCTGCTGCGTATCCTGCGGCCGTCGCACCAGCACACTGCTTTCTCGGCCACGCTCTTGATGATCTCGGCCGTCATGCTGTCACGGGTGATCGGCTACCTGCGCGAGGCCTATATCGCGTGGGCCTTCGGCGCCGGTCTGAATACCGACGCCTACGTCGGCGCGTTTAACCTGCCCGACTTCCTCAACTACATTCTCGCGGGTGGCACCGCGTCCATCACGTTCATCTCGATCTATACGCGCCACACCTCCAAGGGACGCGACCGGGAGGCGCAGGACGCCTTCAACTCCACCATCACCATCATGACCGCGGTGGTGTGCCTGGGTACGGTGCTGCTGGAGATCTTCACGCCGCAACTGGAGCGGCTCATTTTCCCGCACTTCTCCTCCGACCAGTTGCAGTTGTGCGTTCATCTCACGCGCATTCTGCTGCCCGGGCAAATCTTTTTCTACGCTGGCGGAATTGTTTCGGCGGTGCTGTTCTCGCGCAGGATGTTCCTGTACCCGGCGTTCAGTCCCATCTTCTACAACCTGTTCATCATCGTGGGTGGCGTGATCGGCGCGCGACGGTTTGGCATCTCGTCGCTGGCTTACGGCGCGCTGTTCGGCGCCTTCATCGGTCCATTTCTCATCAACGCTATCGGCGCCGCGCGTGACGGCCTCACCTACCGCTTCAACTTCGACTGGCACAATCCGGAATTTCGCGAATGGGTAAAGCTTTCCATTCCCCTGATGCTGGGAGTGTCGCTGGTTTCCGCCGATGACTGGATTCTGCGCTATTTTGCCTCCGGAGGAGCGGGCGACATCACGCGGCTGAACTATGCCAAGCGCCTGTTCGCGGTGCCCATCTCCATTCTCGGACAGGCCACCGGACAGGCTTCTATGCCTTTCTTCGCGCGGCTGTTTGGCGAGGGCAGGCGCAAGGACTTCGCCGACACGGTCAACGGCTCGGTGTATCGCATCTCAGCGGCGTCATTTCTATCGGCTGCGTGGATGATGCCCGCAGCCCTGCCGCTTATTGACCTCGTCTATCGCCGTGGGCGATTCAGCTTCCAGGACTCGCGGGAGACGGCACTCTACTTTTTCTGGTTCGCGCTCTCGCTGGCGCTGTGGTCGGCACAGGCGCTGTACGCTCGTGCCTTCTATGCTGCCGGCGACACCCTGACGCCCATGATCGCCAGCACCATCATTGTGGCGGCATCGCTGCCCGTGTACTCGGCATTCTTCCGCCATTTTGGCGTGACCGGATTGGCCATGGCTTCAGACATAGGCATCTTGATGCACACGGTTGCGCTCGCCTGGCTGCTAAGTCGGAAGAAGCTCGTCCCACTGGGTGGGATGCCGTGGCCGGAGTTGACGAAGGCTGTGGGAACGGCGGGCTTGGCTGCTGTGGTCTGCTATTTTGTCGGCAGGACGATTGCCGTCGATGGTAGCCGGAAGGCCGATCTGCAGGCCTTGGCACTGATCAGCGTGACTTGGCTGGCAGCGGTAGCGGCGGGGCTGTGGCTAACGAAATCGAACCTGCCGCGCGAGCTGCGCAGAAAGAAAGCCGCGGCAGTACCGAACATCACGCTACCGGAGCCGGTCATCGAGAGGACGACCGGTGGGATGGAACCGTAGCTGTGGGAACGTGGCTCTGACACCGCTAGGCGATCTGGAACTCCATTTTCTTTGCGTCAGTCACACGTTGGGAAGCGTCCAGTATCTCCATCGAAACGAGATCTCCTCGTTCGTCAAAATCCAGGATGACGCCGGGGTTGTCCTCGTCGCTTTCGGCCACCGCCACGCCTTCTTTTAGAACGAAGCTTAGCGTATCGGTCTTCGGATCATAGCTGGCTTTCACGATTCCGTCCTTCAGTATTTGCCGATCTTGCTGGTGCGGTAGACCGTCACCACTTCAGCAGGATCGCGATCGATGTCCACAAATACCCGCATGAGATACTCTTGTCCCGCCGGTCCCATCAAAACTATAGATTGTAGAACGATGCGACCAGGACGAACCTCTATTGTTTGCTGCGGCGATCGTAAAATCGTACGCACAACGTCCTCCCCGATCGACCGCCTTTTCATTTCAAACAGCGCATGCTCGGTTATAACGTAATTTGTCATCCCAAAGGCAGACATTCAGGAGTTATTGTTCTTCCCGACCCAGAGCTATTTTTCAATCGAGAGAGACCTTGCGAACGGCGGCCAATACCGCCGCCCGCAACTCTGAGAGTCTCTCCGGAATGCCATGGAGTCAAGAAGAGGAATACCCTAGAGCATCCTCGGTAACCCACTCTTGAATCTGGTTGACCCTAGTCTCGTTCCGGGATTGATTACACCCGGGCCGCTGCCGCCGCGGTACCGGTCTCGCCCGTGGTCGCCGTGCTGGTCTCCTTGGATTCGCCATTGGCTTTCTGGCCGGGTTTGCGAATATCGATGCCGCCCTTGAAGTAGGCGCCATCTTCAATGCTGATGCGCTGGGCGACCACATCCCCGGTGAGCGAGCCTTCGCCGCGGATGTCCACGCGATCGCTGGCGGCCATGTTGCCGCGGACCTTGCCCAGCACCACAATCTCGCGCGCCGAAATGTTGGCAGCCACTACGCCGTTGCGGCCTACGGTGACGCGGTTGCCCGGCAGGTTGATCGACCCTTCCACCCGCCCGTCAATGTAAAGCGACTCCGAACCCGTGACCTCTCCCTTAATGACCAGCGACTTTCCCAGCGTGGCCTGTTCCTGGGTATTAATTGGAGGGCTGGCTGGGCGGGGCGCGCTCGGCAGCTCGGGGACGGCCGGAGAGTAGCCGCGCTGCGGCTCGGGACTAGGGGTGGGAGTTGAAGATGGAGTATTGCTAGGTTTCCACATAATCGGTAAACGAATCCTTTCTGAAGTTGTAAGTGCTTCCACCCCAACAACCGCAAAAGCAGCGGTTGTTGGGGGCCCGGCTTGGAGAGGCACTTGTTTTGCCAAACCCACGCTCCACAGCTCCGCTTCAGAACCTGATGCTTTGGCGCGGTTTGTCTGGGCCATCGCTCAATGCGCGCCGAAGCACGCACCGTTGTGCGATGTAATTATTGCTACCATACAGTGAGTTCTTGCATGAGGGAAACCCCTACGCAACTTTTTCATGCGACCTCAGTGCATCCTTAGTTAATGGCCTAGGGGAAGGGACTAAGCAAACCGGACAAACTTAACCGTGGATGAACGCGGATTAGACTTTTTATGCTGACTGATCAAGCCATCCTGAGCCACATCGAACGCCAACCTCACCGCTCGGCGGGATTCAAGCAACTCGTCCGCGAGATGGGCCTGCGGGGAGACGAACGGCGGCAGCTAGCCGAACGGTTGCAGGCTTTGGTGAGAAGCGCGCGGCTGATCGAGACCGGACGCGACCGCTACACCCTGGCGGAACATGCGGCCACCCATCAGAACCTGATCGCGGGACGCCTGACGATGCACCGCGACGGTTACGGTTTCGTCATTCCCAATGCCGGTCAGCGCAGCACTTTCAGCGGCGACATCTACATCAACCCGCAGGCCATCGGTTCGGCCATGCATGGCGACCAGGTGCTGGTGGAACTGGGACGCAAGCGCGACGACGGCCGTGCCGAGGGGCGCATCCTGCGCGTGCTGACGCGTGGTAATCCCACCGTCGTGGGCACCTTTCATTACGGATCGCGCCAAAATTACGTGACGCCCATCGACGAGAAGGTCACCAGCGAGATCATCATTCCGCGCGGAATGGAGTGGCCGGCCAGCCAGAGTGAAGCCAAATCCAAGGCTGAACCCCATGGCCGAACTGGAGGTCCGCCGACGAAGCAATCTACGGTGCATCGCAGGGGGCGAGCGGATGCAGACCGCGTTCTCGGCGAAGAGGCGCGCCGCCGTGAGTGGGACGATCTCGAAGGCTTGGTGGTGGATGTGGAGATTACCGATTGGCCGTCGCCGGCCGAGAGCCCCCGTGGCCGCATAGTCGAAATTCTTGGCTACGAAGACGACTTCGGCGTGGATGTTGAGATCATCATCCGCAAGTTCCATCTGCCGCATCGCTTCCCGGTCGAAGTGTTGCAGGAGGCGCAGCAGTTCGAGCCGGTCATCCCGTCGCGAGAGTTGCGCCATCGGCGAGACTATCGCGCGTTGCCCATCGTCACCATCGACGGCGAAACCGCGCGCGACTTCGACGATGCCGTCACCGTGAGCCGTATGGAGAACGGCCATTTCGAGCTGCAAGTCCACATCGCGGATGTCGCGCACTATATCCACGAAGGCTCGACCATCGACCTGGAGGCGCGGCTGCGTGGGACTTCGGTCTATTTCCCTGACCGCGCCGTGCCCATGTTGCCCAAGGAGCTTTCCACTGATCTGTGCAGCCTGCGCCCGCAGGTTGACCGTCTGGTGCTCTCCTGCGTGATGAAGATCGATCCCCAGGGTGAGATTGTTGGCTACATCCTGAACCAGGGCGTCATCCGCTCGGCCGAACGCATGACCTACACCAACGTAAATCTCATCCTCGAAGGAGATGTTGGTTTGCGCCAGCGCTATCACAAACTGCTCGATGTCTTTGAGCTGATGCGCGAGCTGGCAATGGTGCTCAATCGCAAGCGGGTGCGTCGCGGCTCGATTGACTTCGATTTGCCTGAGCCGGTGATTGAATTTGACGAGCACGGATTGATGAAGGGGGTCACGCGCTCCGAGCGTAATATTGCGAACCGCATCATCGAGGAGTTCATGCTGTCGGCGAATGAGTGCGTCGCCAGCTATCTCGAGAACAAGCGGGTTGGCTCGCTCTATCGCATTCACGAAAAGCCCGATCCCAAGCGCGTCTTCGATTTCGAGACCATCGCCGCCACCTTTGGCTACTCGCTCGGGGTAGGCGCGCTGCCAGTGAAGCGCATGACAATGCGGACCGAACGGCGCGATCGCCATGGCAGCGGGCGCAATCCTCACGTCGTCGAGATCCCCGAAGAAGTGCACATTACCCCGCGCATGTATCAGAAGCTGACGCAGAAGATTGCGGGCAAGCCGGAAGAGCGCATCTTGTCGTACCTGATGCTGCGTTCCCTCAAGCAGGCACGCTACTCCGAGGTCAACGAGGGCCACTTCGCGCTAGCCGCGCCGGTTTACACCCATTTCACGTCGCCGATACGGCGATATCCCGATCTGATCGTCCACCGCATCCTGAAGGATGTCTTGCGCGATTCCGCGGAGCGCGAAGAATACAGTGTCGCCGTCGGCGTGGGAGAGATCGCGCACAGCGAGTCACCTTCTCCGTGGTCGAAGCGGCAGCCGCCGGTCTCGCCAACCAAGAAGCGAGACGCGCACGAGAAGGAGCACCTCGCGCCCCTGGGCGGACCGATTCCCGAGGACACGCTGCACGACATCGCGGAGGAGTCCAGCCAGTCCGAACGCCGCGCCGACGATGCCGAGCGCGAGCTGATGGAATGGAAGAAAGTGAAGTTCATGGCAGACCGCGTGGGCGAAGAGTTCGCGGGACTGATCGTCAGCGTCACCAAGTTTGGGCTCTTTGTGGAACTGATCGACATGTTCATCGAAGGCTTGGTACCGCTATCGTCGCTGGCTGACGACCGCTTCCAGTATCACGAGAACACCCGGCAGATCATAGGGCAGCGCAGCCGCAAGACGTACTCGCTGGGCGATCCGGTGCGCGTGCTGGTGGATCGCATCGATCGCATGCAGAAGCGTATTCAGTTTGCGTTGGTGGAGGAGCGGCCCGCGCAGGCCAAGCGCAGGCACAAGAAGGCGTAAGCTACCGTTCGGCAGACAACGAGCAATTTGAGGCCTCTATCGATAGATCGATTGTTCCCGCGCTGGTCGGAGGCCCGGGCGTTTCGCTTCGCATACGCGCGAGCGACGGTCACCAAAATGTGTTTACAATCGCAGAAAGCAGTCGCAGAAACCCCAAACTGCTCTAGAGATCATGCGTAAACTCGCGATATTCGGCTTCTTATTACTCCTGGCGGCGTCTGCCCTCGCTCAGACAGCCCCAGCGCCAGCCACACCGGCGCAAACCCAACCCACTGCGGCCGCCTGGCCCACTGCCCACTTCGCTTCGACTAAAGACCCCAGTGTGCAGAAGGCGTTCCAGATTCTGACTGACATGCTCAAAGCCCTGGGCGGCGATACGTACCTCAGTGTGCGCGACATGAAGACCGAAGGCCGCGGTTATGCCTTCTACCACGGACGACCGAGTGGCCAGGGTCTTGAGTTTTGGCGGTTCTGGGAATGGCCCGACAAAGAGCGCGTGGAGTTTACCAAGCAGCGTGACGTGATCGAACTCTTTGTTGGCGACAAGGGATACGAGATCACCTACAAGGGCACGACGACACAGGACCCGAAGGATCTCCAGGATTATCTGCGCCGCCGCGACCACTCGTTGGAGTGGGTGGTCCGCAAGTGGCTGGGCGCATCGGACACCATGATTCTGTACGACGGGACGGCAATCGTAGAGCAGAACCTCACTGACCAGGTCACCATCCTGAATTCTACGAACGACAGTGTGACGTTGTCGGTCGATCCGCGTTCCCACCTGCCGGTGAGGACAACTTATAGCTACCGCGATCCGCTCGATCGGCAGTTCGATGACGAGTCAGAAGTTTTCAGCAACTATCGCCTGGTCCAGAGTATCCAGACACCCATGAGCATTGTGCGGCATCGCAACGGGGAAATGACCAGTCAGCGCTTCATCACGTCTGTGACCTACAACAACGGCTTCCCGGCCACGATGTTTGAGACCAAGGGCCTCACCTACAACCAGCCCAAGAGTGGGGAGCGGAAGTAGAGAGGCGCGGACCACCCGGTGGCCAACCAAAATATCTTGCGTCTCCTTATCATTCGTGCCTTAGAGATTCCACGGGATCTAATTTCGACGCATTCTTGGCCGGCAGGGTGCCGAAGGTGATACCGATCAGGCAGGAGACTACCATTGCGATCAGAGCGGAAAGCCCGGAGACGGGAAGCCTGTACTGAGTGAAGGCCCACAGTGAAAATGGGAGCGCCAGCCCTGCCAGGGTGCCGATGGTTCCGCCGATCAAGGAGATCATTACCGCCTCGGAAAGGAATTGCAGTTGGATTTCGCGGCGCGTGGCTCCAACCGCCTTGCGAATACCGATTTCTCGAATACGGGCACTCACCGTGGCGAGCATAATGTTCATGATCCCTACGCCACCGGCCACCAGGGTTATGGTTGCAAACAGCAGGAGAACGATGGTAAATGCGTTCGCGGTTTTCGCCACCAAGCTTAGTACTTGGGTAAGGTTACCGACGTTATAGACAGACTCGGCCCGATGCCGCGCTTTTAACACCGCGAGGATTCGTTGCGTGGCAAGGGGCACGCTGCTGGCATCCGACATCGAAAGATAAATCTGGTTGACTGCGTTTGTGTCTGTCAAATAACGCGCCACGGAATAGGGAATAAGGACCGTGTCGTCCTGTATTTCTGACTGGCCGAACGTCTCCACGCTCTCACGAAAAGCACCGATCACAACAAACGGCAATCCTTGAATGTCGATTTCGTGTCCCGACGCGAACTGGATTCCCCCGTATTGCTGGTTAGCGAAGTTTTCCGTGACCAGGGCGACTTTGTGGTGGGACTGGGAATCCTGTTGATCGAAAAACCTGCCTGAACTCACCACGATGCGGCGTACATTTACATATTCCGGGTTTACCCCGAGGATCAACATGTCCCGTTGCTTGCCGTTGCCGACCAGTAGCGGTTCATGCAAATTGAGCACCGGCGTGGCTGCTTGCACGCCTGGCACCTGGTGTTGCACGGCAATCATGTCGTCCACGGTCAGATAATCTGCCGTGCCGGTGCTCGCGCCACCATTGGCTGGCCCTGCATATTCGGCCCAGATGAGATTGGCGCCAATGTTCTGGATTTCATGCAGGACGTACTGTTTCCCGGTTAGCGCAATCGTGACTACCAAAACCAGCGAGAACGTGCCGATCACCATTCCCAGGGCGGTCATGGTGGCACGCACTTTGTCGGCGCGAAACGAGTCCACGGCGATGGCGAGAATCTCTCGCAAGACCAACGTACTCTTGGGGGACACGGCCCACGAGATGGAGCGCACTTTCGCCGGTCGGGGCATAAACGGCTAACTCCTGCCGATGAGCACCAAGGTTACGCCCGCGCAAACCAAAAGAATGCCGATCCAACGTTGCAAGTTGACACGTTCTCCGAGGAAAAACCTGCCTCCCAACGCGCCCACAACATAGCTTAGGGCGGTCACAGGCACGACAAAGCTTACGTTTGCAAAGGAAAACACCGCAAGCAGCGAGAAGAACGCAACCGCCATCATCGCCACTCCTAACCACATCCACCTAACCCGCAAAGCGCGGAGGATCACGGCGATGAGTGCGCCCGGACGGAAGTTTTTCACCTCGCCATTCTCCTTCATCGCGCGCGACACGAATATTTCGCCCACGGTCCCGAAGACAACAATGAAGAACATCAAGAAGATGAATTCAGACACGACTAGCCATTCTCCGTGGTACTAGGATGGGTGTGGCCGACCAGGAACACCCCGATACATATCACCGCGATGCCGGCCCAGCGCGAGGCAGGAACGAATTCGCCCAACCAGGTCGCGGCCAATAGCGCCACCACAGCGTAAGAAATAGAAGAGGCGGGTTGCACATAGCTATAGTCAGCCCACGACAGAACGATCATATAGGCTGCGAAAAACACCAGCAGGGAGCCGACCCCGAACCATATCGTGCCGGAGGCGAATACGCGGGTGAAGACGTGCAGCAGTTCCGCGGGAGGCCAAAGTTGCACCGGTCCCACGTGCTTCATGCCTTTGCCGAGTAAAACGTTGCCCAAAGGGCCGGCAAGAACCATGATGAAAATCAAAATAAGGGTTTTGAGATGCAGTCGCCTGAGGGATTCCATTGGCCGTGGTCAGTCGCTCCAAACGTAAACAAGCATACCCCTATGGTATATCAATCAACGCGCGTCCGAGAGAGGCAGCAAGCACACCCGCATTCGAAGCGGTCAACTGCAGTGTACAGAACCCAACGTGGTGACTGCTACAGAGCACGTCGAGCGCGAGCGGTTGGCATCTTGGAGATCGTAAGATGCTATTCTAAGCTATTAGTTTTTGGGAAAACTCCCACCATTCGGGAGATGAATATTACCTGAGCTGCATTGTCGGACCGCCGTCACCTTTGCTCAAGGCGGCAACTGGCGATAGGCCGATGATTCGGTATCGAGGGACTGATCGATTTGTGCGGCATTGTCGGTTTTACTCATAAAGATTGGTCGCCACCTCCGGATCGCATTCGGAACGCCACCTCCACCTTGATCCACCGGGGACCAGACCAGCTTGGGGTTTACCAATCCCAGCTATGCTCGATGGGCGCCACGCGCCTGAAAATCCTTGATCTGGAGCACGGCGATCAGCCCATCGCGACCGAAGACGGCGACACGGTCGTCGTGTTCAATGGGGAAATCTACAATCACCTCGAAGTGCGCGCCGAGTTGGACCAGCTGGGCCATCGCTTTCATACCCACTGCGATACGGAGACGGTTCTTCACGCATTTCTCGAATGGGACACCCAGTGTTTCTGCCGATTGCGCGGCATGTTTGCGGTGGCCCTTTGGGCAAATTCCACTCGCCGCCTGGTGTTGGCGCGCGATCGTGTGGGCATCAAGCCGCTCTACATCGCCCATCGCGGCGAGGAAATATTTTTTGGGTCGGAACTGAAGGCCATCCTCGCCCACCCCGAGATCGAACGCCGCTTGAGTACTGCCGGCCTGGATTGTTATTTGTCGTTGAACTATGTTCCTGCGCCCTGGACGCTGGTGGACGGAATCGAGAAGCTCCTGCCTGGACACTGGCTCGAGTGGCGCGACGGCAAATTACGTAGTGAAGCTTACTGGCGCTTACCCGACGAGACACCTAAGCAGCGCAGCTTGGGGTCGGCCTGTGAGGAACTCGATTTTCTTCTACAGCAGTCGGCCTGCGAACACCTCCTTTCCGATGTCCCCTTGGGGGTGTGGCTGAGCGGCGGCATCGATTCATCGACGATCCTGCATTATGCGTCGAAGGCCTCAAGCTCGCGGCTGAAGACTTTCTCGATTTCGTTTCGGGGGCGCAGTTTCGACGAGACCAATTACATCCAGCAAATAGTTGCGGAATACGGGACCGAGCACGAGCAACTTGACCTCAATCCTGAACTCGACCTGCAAGGCGCCATCGAGGAATTCGCGTATTACTCGGATGAACCGACTGCGGATGCCGGAGAGCTGCCGGTCTGGTTTCTTTCCAAACTCTGCAAAACCCGAACAACGGTCGCGCTGAGTGGAGAAGGCGCCGACGAGTTGTTTGGGGGGTATCTAACCTACAGAGCAAATACGTTTGCTCGCTATATTCGGAAACTCCCGCCCAGCGTTGTTGAACTAGCCTTGGCTGCATTGCGCTTATGGCCGGTTTCGAACGAGAAAATAAGCTTTGAATACAAGCTCAAGCGCTTACTCGAAGGCAGCCTGATGTCGGCGGAACGCTCTCATGTCCATTGGAATGGCACCTTCTCCGACGCGGAGAAGCGCTCCCTCGTTTCGGCGAAACTTCCACCGGCGCTCGATCAAATCCTCGGCGAGTTACGGGATATGCTGAGCGACCAGAAAGAGGACTTAGGCGCTTACCTGTGGTTCGATCAAAAGTATTATTTGCCGGACGACATCCTGGTCAAATCGGATCGCATAAGCATGGCCCATGCGGTCGAGTTGCGTCCACCTTTCCTGGATAACCGTATCGTCGAATTTGCCGCGACCTTGCCGCCGTCGCTCAAGATTCGGGGCTCGCAGCAGAAGTTTCTGCTGAAGGAACTCATGCGGGACAAGCTGCCGCAGTCTATCCTGCAGAGAGAGAAAATTGGCTTCGACATTCCAGCGCACGAATGGGTTCGTGGTCCTCTTCGATCACTCGTAGTGGATACGTTGCATACGGGACTCTCCGATCATCCAGAACTTTTCAATTCCGATGTCATCGAAAACTATCTACGTGATCATTTGGAGAAACGAATCAATGTGGGCTATCACTTATGGGGTTTAATGATCCTGTTCTTATGGATGAAAAAGTGGCGGATTCAGGCACCAGCCTCCTCCAGAGTAACCCAGCTCTTGGCACCCGTGGGAATTGGTACGTTTATCTAGCTGTTCTGCTGATCGCGGGAATCGTATATCTGAGCGGAATCCTCTCTCCTCCATCGCTGATGGACGACGTGGATGCCGTTCAGGCGCAAATCGCGCGGAGCATGATCACTTCGGGCGATTGGGCAACGGCTCGTCTGGACGGTGTCGCCTACCTGGAAAAAGCGCCTCTGGTTTACTGGATGATGGCGGTTTCATATGAGCTCTTCGGAGTGCACGACTGGGCCGCGCGACTTCCGATTGCCCTCTCATCGATTGGGCTCTGCTGGTTGACTGCCGCTTTTGGGGTTTGGGCCTTCGGTAAGCGCGCTGGTTTCTACGCCGGCCTGTGCATGGCGACCTGCATCGGGCTGTTCCTTTTCACGCGTATCTTGATTCCCGACGTCATTTTGACATTCACGGTTGCCCTGGCAATGTGGGCGTTGTTACGAGTCCTCGACGAAGCGGAGGCCCATCCGCGAGCCTGGGCTTATGTTCTGGCCGCCAGTCTGGGAACAGGGCTCCTTCTCAAAAGCCTGATCGGGGTGCTGTTCCCCGTGGCTGCGGCGGTCATCTACCTGTTGCTGACCCACCAGCTATTTTCCGCCCGGACCTGGAAGCGGCTGCATCCGATTACTGGGACAGTGATCATTCTTCTGATCGCCGCTCCCTGGCATATTCTCGCGACCTTGCGGAATCCGCCTTATTTCGCATTCGATATGCGAAGTCTGCCGGGCGAATACCACGGATTTCTGTGGTTCTTCTTTATCAACGAGCAACTACTCCGCTTCCTGAATCTGCGCTATCCGCGCGATTACGACACGGTTCCTCGCCTCTACTTCTGGCTGTTCCACCTGGTATGGCTGTTCCCGTGGAGCGTTTATCTTCCCGCGGTTGCAAAGCTGTCGTACAAGCCATCGGATCGCGCTGGACAGGCGCGCTTGCTTGCACTCTGCTGGATTGGGTTTGTGCTGGTCTTTTTTACCTTCTCTACCACGCAGGAGTACTATTCGATGCCTTGCTATCCTGCGTTTGCTTTGTTGCTGGGTTCGGCGATGGCCACGGATGGCGATCGGGTGCGAAGGGGAACGCGAGCGCTGTCGATGATCGCGGGGTGCGCAGCCCTGGCGGCTCTGGCTATTCTGTTCCTCGTACGTGGGGTGCCCACCCCGGGAGACATTTTTACGGCGCTCACCCTGCATCCCAAGGCATATTACCTCTCACTGGGGCACATGGAAGACCTCACGCTCGAATCGTTTGCCTACCTCCGCCTCCCTCTCTCGGTCGCGGCGCTGGCCTTTTTGATCGGTGCGTTAGGAACTCTTCGAGCCACCGGACAGCGCGCCTTCCTTGCGGCTGCGCTCATGATGGTATTGTTCTTTCAAGCCGCTCGGTTGGCCCTGATTGTTTTTGACCCGTTTTTGTCCTCGCGCCCGTTGGCAGAAGCGCTGCTGCGATCGCCTGAAGGCAAGTTGATCGTGGACAAAAACTATTATGCGTTCTCGTCTGTTTTCTTTTACACGAACCGGTCCGCACTGCTTCTGAATGGGCGTGTGGCAAACCTTGTATACGGTTCGTACGCTCCGGGTGCCCCCAACGTTTTCCTGGACGATCCGGAATTCAAGAATCTCTGGCTGACTCAGGACCGGTGCTACCTACTGTCGAGCCAGTCTCAGTTGCCGCGCCTGGAGAGCCTGGTAGGGCGTGAGAAGCTGAATGTCGTTGCCGAAAGCGGCGGCAAGTTCTTGGTGAGCAATCAGCCACTACCAAGTTCGAGATTGCCGTACACTTCCGCGATCGAGTGGGGTTGCCCGGGTGATCCCGTCCCCACGCGGGCAGGAGTCGAATGCCCCAGTTCTTTTAGCATGGCCGGACTCCTGGCCCTGCCTCATTCCGATTTTCGTTGATGCGCCACAGCAAATCAGGAGATTTTCCGGGTTCTTTGATAGAGTTAAGTAGGGAGCTGCCTCGAATATCGATAGCAAAATAGGCGCGATTGCGTGGAACACTCCAGGCGTCATTGCTGAAGTCTTAAGTAAGGTCTGTTGAGGAGGACGAATGAGGATTGCTGTGCTCGGGGGCGACGGTTATTGCGGCTGGGCAACCGCTCTCTATTTATCCAAGCAGGGGAACTCGGTTGCCATCTTCGACAGCTTTGCGCGCCGACAATGGGACTACGAGCTTGGCGTGCAGACCCTGACGCCGATCCGCGCTTTGCCAGAACGGCTGAAGGTGTGGAAGCAGCTTACCGGCAACACCATCGAACTCTTCGTGGGCGACATGATCGATTACGAATCTCTGGCATTCGCCATCAAGGAATTTGAGCCAGAGGCGGCCATTCACTTTGCCGAGCAGCGATCGGCGCCCTACTCCATGATTGATCGCCGGCACGCTGTCTTCACCCAAGTCAACAATGTTGCCGGGACCTTGAATCTGCTGTTCGCTCTGCGCGAACTTCGGCCCGACTGCCATCTCATCAAGCTGGGAACCATGGGGGAATACGGCACTCCCAATATCGACATTGAAGAGGGCTACATAACCATTGAACACAACGGGCGCCGCGACGTGCTTCCTTACCCCAAGCAGGCTGGCTCCTTCTATCATCTTTCGAAAGTGCACGACAGCCATAACATCATGTTCACCTGCAAGGCGTGGGGATTGCGCGCGACCGATCTGAATCAGGGCGTGGTTTATGGCACCGTGTCGGACGAAAGCGCTCTCGATGAAGCTCTCATCAACCGTTTCGATTACGACGAGGTCTTCGGCACGGCCCTGAACCGGTTCTGCGCGGAAGCGGCGGTCGGCCACCCGCTAACGGTTTACGGCAAGGGAGGGCAGACGCGCGGGTTTCTGGACATCCGCGACACCATCCGCTGCGTCGAGATCGCCTGCCTGCACCCTGCGGAGCGGGGTGAATTTCGTGTCTTCAACCAATTCACGGAGCAATTCACAGTTCTGGACCTTGCCAGGATGGTGCAAACTGCGGCTGGAAAACTTGGGTTAAAGGTGGAGATCGACCATCTGCCCGATCCGCGGGTCGAAGCTGAGGCGCATTACTACAATGCGAAGAATTCCAAGCTGATCGACCTTGGTCTTCAGCCCCATTTTCTTTCCGATGCTCTCCTGGATTCGCTGATCAATATCGCCATCGAATACCGCGACCGGATCGATTCATCCTTGTTCATGCCGCAAGTGAACTGGAGGAATCCGACCAACGACCGCCGCCACGGGCTTGGCAAGGTTGCCGATGCATCGCTTATGCCATCGGAGGTTTGAGAAGCGCTAGCATCCATCGTTGTGTATCAGGGCACGGCTTCAGACGTGCCGTAACAGGTTCAACAATGACTTGGGCTTCAGCCCCCGTGGAACCTATTTTTGCAGGGGCTGAAGCTCTGACCTTTGCTGCGCATCGTTCGGCACGACTAAAAGTCGTGCCCTGATACGACCCCAATACGATTTATGAGATGAGTGATGACTTCAAGCCAGTATGGCGGTTCCAGAGTTGGTGTGGCCCCTGGTAGAGCCGGCCTTCAGGCCCGCGTTGAGGAGCATACACCGTAGGGTACGGTGGCATTGGAATCGCGCTAGCCCCTGTCCCTGTCTTCCCTACCCGTTCGGCCGGATCACCTTGGTATGGCCAGTCGTCTTCAACTTGAAAACGTCGCCTGGGATTTTGTGGTTGACTTGAATATTGCTGTACTTGGCCACCCGATAGTCGCCTGAGGGTTCCGAAAACTTCTGCTGCACACTGACGCCTCGCGCTGGGTCGATCCACAGTGTAATCGTCTGGAACATGCTTCTCACCCTTTGTGACTTCGGCGTCAGCTCCAACTTCGCGGCGCTCACACCCTGCACCTGCTCCATGCCGGCATAGCTCACGTCGAACGATTTCTCCAGGTCGTGCCCGCGCCCGCCGAAGCCCAGCACCAGAAAGCTTTCGAAATCGGCCTTGTTCTTGCCCGGGTGGTACTCGGTGACCTGATCGATGGAGGGCTGATACACGCTGACCAGGCTCCCGGTGAAGAGCACGTACTTCTTGTCCGGCGATGTAATGTCGGCGGCCATTTGCACGTCATCGCTCTGGCGCCGGAAGTACATCGTGCCCTTCTGGTAGTCGTGGTCGTCAACCACCTTCTGATACTGGTCCCAGACGAAATCGCACTGGGCGGTGCGAAAGTTGGCCGCTGCCTGGTCCATGGCGTTCAAGGCCGCTTCCAGGCTCTGCGCTTGCAACCCAGCCGTCGCGCAACACAGAGTCCAAGCTAATGCGACGATCGTTTTCATCCTCTTCATACTGGCTCTTATTAGAGACTTAACCCGAGGCGGACCTGCGAAGTTGTTCGGGACACAATTTCCCGGCGAGACTCAGCCGACCGTGATTAGCGATGTCCCCAGACTTTATACGCAACCACATTTTGTTTGTTGTCGCGCACGGCTTCGTATCGGTCGATGGTCACATAACCCGCGACCGGTTCGATGATGCGGGCCAGCGAGTCCCTGATATCGGCATCGCTGTCCCCCTTGACCGCCGCGGCATCCACCTTGTAGAGGAAGCCATCTCCCTCTGGTTGGACGACGACTTCAGTTTGATGCGGAGAGCGCTCCACCGGTTTGTCGCGGAAGTTGACCCAGTGCGGTGTCAGGAAGATGAAGGCCAGGATGAGCGTGACCATGACATCGTAACGGACGCTGCCACGCGGCGAGGTCCACCAGACATAAGCTTTCAAGGTTTGACCAAACTTGCTCATCGCTGCATTCAGTCTAGAGAGGCGTAAGGCGAAGCGCAAGAAGCCGCTCTTCGCGATTCGCTTTTCGCTCTTCAATCTTAGCTGGAACTCAAGCGGCAGTTCGCAGGCGATATCACCGTGAGCCATGGAAACTAGCCTCTGGCGAAAAGCGAACAGCGGAGGGCGAAGAGCGGCCTTTACGTCCTCAGTTCCACCACTGTCGCGCCGCCGCCGCCTTCGTTCTGTGGAGGCTCGCTCACACGGGCGACGTGCGGATGGCTCTGCAGGAACTGGCGAAGCGCCTTGCGCAGGATTCCCATGCCGCTGCCATGCACCACGCGGACACGCACCGCACCCGCCAGGAACGCGCGATCCACGAACTTCTCCACCGCGCGAGTGGCTTCGTCCACGGTCTGGCCAATCACATTGATCTCGGTGGCGACGTTGTCGTCTTCGCGCGCCAGGGTAACGTTGATGCCGCGGGCGCGCGCCGATTCCACCGGGTTGATTCCGGCCCGCGCGATCACGCTCGCAAAATCGTCGCGCGCTACCTTCATTTTCATGGGCCCAACCGCTACTTCGAAGCTGTCATCGTCGAAATAGCGCAGCACCTTGGCGTCGCGGCCCAATGATTTCAGCCGCACCGTATCTCCGATGCCGACCTGCGTGAGGACGTGCTGCTGGGCGTGCGGATCGCCGGTGTCGGCGCCGGTGGTGTGTGCCACCACAGTGGAATCGAACTGCTCGCGGAATTCGCGGCGCATCTTGGCAATGCGGCGCTCGGCGTCTTTCGAAAGCTTCAGCGCCTGAGCGCGGTCCTGCACGGCGTTGACGGTTTCGCGGGCGCGGTACTCGAAATCGCGCAGCACGCTTTCCAGCTTCTTCTCCATCTCGCGCAGCTTCTCGCGCTGTTCCTTGCGGCCTTCGAGGGCAAGATGCTGGCGCTCGCGCGCCACTTCCTGCTCCCGTGCGCCAAGCTCGGCCCGCTCGACATCAATTTGCCGCAGCTCCGAGTGCAGACGGTCGAGAAAGCGCGAGACGTCCTGGGCTTGTGAGGTCATCCGCTGACGCGCCTGGCCGACGATCTCCGGATTCAGTCCCAGCTTTTGCGCAATGTTGATCCCCGCAGAAGCGCCTGGCACCCCAATGCGCAGCTCGAACGTCGGAGCGAATGTGTTTTCATCGAAGCCCACGGCCGCGTTGAGTACGCCTGGCGTGTTCGCTGCGTAGACCTTGAGAGCAGTGTGATGCGTGGAGACGATGCTGATGCATGCCGCGCGCCGGAAGTGGTCGGCAATGGCCACCGCCAGGGCTGCGCCTTCTTCGGGATCGGTGGCCGAGCCCAACTCGTCGAGCAGGACCAGCGAATGCGCGCTCGCCTGGTGGGAGATGAGATCGATGTTGGTGACATGCGCCGAAAAGGTCGAGAGGTTCTGCTCGATGGACTGGTAGTCGCCAATGTCGGCGAACACCGAATCGAAGATGGGCAGCTCGCCGCACTCGGCCGGGAGCGGGATACCCGATTGCGCCATCAGCGCCAGCAGCCCGATGGTCTTGAGTGCCACGGTTTTTCCGCCGGTATTCGGACCGCTGATGATCAGTTGGCGATGCTGGCCGTCAAGCTCGACGGTGAGCGGAACCACGGCAACGCCCCGCGCCTTCAGGGTCCGCTCCAACAGCGGATGCCGAGCATTGCGCAGTACTAGCGCATCGCAAGAGTCCGTAACCGATGACCCATCGAGCGGTAATTCGGTGACCCCGGGTACGCCGGATTGTGACGCTCCCAATTCACCTGCGGTGTTGCCCTCCGCCAAGAACTTTACAGCTACGCAGTCGTAATCCTCGGCAAAGCGCGCCTTGGCGAATTGCAACTCAAGTTCGGAAAGGACATACACCGCGTTGCTGAGGGCGTCGGCATGTTCCCCCAGCCGCGAGGTCATCTCCAGCAGAATGCGATGAATCTCCGTCTGCTCGTCTTCCAGCAGGCGCACCAGGTCGTTGTTCTGCTCGATGGTCTCCAGCGGCTCGATAAATACCGTTTGACCGCTGGAAGAGGCGCCGTGCGCCACTCCTTGCACCCGGCGGCGCTGCTCCACTTTGACTGGAATGACGAAGCGTTCGCCGCGAATGGTGACCAGCTCTTCCTGCACTGCACCGTCCTCGGAAAGACGCCGCAGATAGGAGCGCAGCGACTCCTGGATGGCGCGCTTCTGCTTTTCCATGTCGCGGCGAATTCGTGCCAGTTCCGGCGAAGCTTTGTCGTCGAGCGTGCCGTCAGGGAGGATTTTGTTGCGGAAGTAACGCAACAGGAGCGTGAAGTCAGCCAGGGTCTGGGAAAGCTCGAGGATTGCCTGCCACTTGCCTTCAACCTCCAGCGGGGGATGCAGCGCGATCTCCCGCCACTCGGCGGCGCGGTCAGCTATTAGCAGCAGGTCGCGGATCTCGGCGATTTCCAGGGCAGCGCCCCGAATACGCGACTTGTTCACCAGCGTCGTGGGATCGAGCAGGCCATGAAAATCGAAATGACCGCCAGCGCGCAGATATCCGCGTAGCTCGGAAACCAGTTGCTGCTGGCGTTCGATCCATTCGCGATCACGCGAGGGCGTGAGCTGCATCACGCGCTCGTGTCCGAGAGGCGAGCCGGTATAAATGGCCAGTAGTTGAAGCAGTTGATCGAATTCGAGCACCCGCTCGCTGGAATAATGGATTGGGTTGGGAGAGTTCATCAGGGCTGTTTCTATGGTACAGCAGCCAAAGCTGCGCCCAGCCGCCATCACGGCAGCGAGCGTACTGGCTTGAGGCGAGGTCAGACCTCAGGTTAAACTTAATCGTGGCGATGGAGTTCGCCGTTTAACCGCCCGCGGGCTGATAACTCCTACCGAGTAAGCAGGAGAACTCCATCGTGAACTATCTGTGGATCGCCTTAGGCGCGGTCATAGGCGCCAGCTCGCGTTACTTCCTGAGCGGGTATGTCGCCCGCGTTTTTTCAACTACCTTTCCCTACGGCACCCTCCTCATCAACGTCACCGGCAGCTTATTGTTGGGCTTCTTCCTCGTTCTTGCTGGAGAACGCATGCTGATCGATCCTCGCTGGCGGCTGCTGGTGGCCATTGGCTTCTGCGGATCCTACACAACATTCTCCAGCTACGCCTTCGAAACCTTCGCCTACCTGGAGCAGGGACAGTGGACGCTGATGGCGATAAACATTGTGGCCAGTAACGCGCTTTGCCTGGGTGCAGTCGTCGCGGGCGCGGCAATCGCGCGGGGGTTGTAAAATGGCAACTCCTATGGCTGTGCAGGTAACCATGTATCTCACGGAGGGCGATTCCTGGCATCACCGTCCGCTGCACTTGGAAGTGCTGAAGTATCTGCGCGCGGAAAACGTTGCCGGCGCCGTGGCCTTCCACGCGGTCGCGGGTTTCCAGGGCCGAAGCAGCGTCCAAACCGCCCATCTGGTTGAGGCCGGAGGCGACCTGCCGGTTGTCATTACCTTTGTCGATACCGACGAGCACGTCTCTCGCGTTCTTCCCAAGCTGCGAGAGATGGCGGCCCATCGTCTCATCGTCCGAGAAAACGTTGTGATCGAGCAAGGCAGCCTCGACTGATGTCGGCATTCACAAGTTATTTACCTCCGGATATAACCCAACTACCCGTTCACCCCGCTTGCCAGATAAACTGTTGCGAGCGGATTCATGCCTTAGTTTGAAGCTTAAGGGGCATCCCCGATTCATTCGATTTTGTTCACCTGGCGAGAGGAGCCGCATGGCACCGTTAACTTCCGACGCGTTTGTCTTTTTCGGCGCAACCGGCGATCTCGCCCACAAGAAAATCTTTCCCGCCCTGCAGAGTATGGTGAAGCACGGCATGCTCAACGTGCCGGTGATCGGGGTGGCCAAGTCCGGCTGGAACGTCGAGCAGTTGCGCGAGCGGGCCCGCGATAGCCTGGTAAAGTTCGGCGGCGGGGTGGACGAAGAAGCCTTCCAAAAACTCTGCGCGTTGATGGGATACATCGATGGCGATTACAACGACGACACAACCTACACCACTCTCCGCTCCAAGCTTGGCGATGCGCAATCGCCCACTCATTATCTGGCGATCCCGCCCAGCATGTTCCCCGTGGTGGTGCAGGGGCTGGCGAACTCAGGATGTGCGCAGAATGCGAGGGTAATTCTGGAGAAGCCCTTCGGCCGCGACCTGGTCTCGGCCTGCAAGCTGAACGAGACGCTACACCTGGCATTCCCCGAAGAGCGCATCTTCCGCATCGATCACTACCTGGGCAAGGAGGCGGTCGAGAACCTGCTGATTTTTCGCTTCGCCAACAGCTTTCTCGAGCCCATCTGGAACCGCAATTATGTGCATAGTGTTCAGATCACCATGGCCGAGTCGTTCGGCGTGGAGGGCCGTGGAAAGTTCTACGAAGAGGCGGGCGCCATCCGCGACGTGGTGCAGAACCACATGCTGCAGGTGGTTGCGTTCCTGGCCATGGAGCCGCCTACGACAATGTACGTCGACTCGGTGCGCGATGAGCGGGTAAAGATCTTCCGCACCATTCCGCCGCTCAGCCCGGCCAACATCGTTCGCGGACAGTTTCGCGGCTATCGCGACGAGCCGGGCGTCTCGCCCAACTCCGACGTGGAAACTTTTGCTGCGTTGCGCCTGGAGATCGATTCGTGGCGCTGGGCAGGAGTTCCATTTCTCATCCGCGCGGGCAAGCGCCTGCCCACCACCGCGACGGAAGTGTTCGTGAAGTTGCGCAAGCCGCCACTGAGCAAGATGGGCGCTGATGACCGCAACTATTATCGCTTCCGCCTGGGTCCCGATTTCGAGCTGAGTCTGGGCGGACGGGTCAAGCGGCCCGGTCCCTTAATGGTGCCGATGCCGGTGGAGCTGTCGGCGGTGAAGTACACCACCAGCGATGAGATGGATGCCTACGAACGTCTGCTGACCGACGCCATGAAGGGCGACCAGTTGTTGTTTGTGCGGCAGGATGCAGTCGAGGCGGCCTGGGCGATCGTCGATCCTATTCTTGGCGAGTGCTGCCCGACCGAGTTGTACGAGCCGGGCACCTGGGGTCCGCCCAACTCGCGCGAATTGGCCGCCGACATCGGGGGCTGGCACGATCCGCAATAGGCGCGCTCGGGATCATACCCTCCGTGTCGCCGACACGAACGGACTTCCGGCAATTAAAAATCGCAGCGGTTGCTCGACCGCCTTGGTAATCCCCACACGCGGCGTGGCCGTAATGCGCTCCGGCTGATAGCCGTCGTCCGCAAACCACAGGTCCGATGCCGGCGAAGTGAGGTCCTTGCCGTTGTCGCGGAGACGCGTAATGCCGAGCACCTGCGACATGCGCCCCGGGCCGCTGGCGATCAGGCGCAATTGCGTGGGTCGCGGCATGGCCGTCAGTTCGAGGCCGCGAGCCTGGGCCATCGCTGGCAGTCCAAACACAGGCTCCATGGCGCGCAGCAACACGCAGCCTGCATGTCCTTCAGGCATGCAGGAAACATTCAGGCAGTAGTGATTGCCGTAAATGAAGTACACATAGGCATGTCCCGATGGCCCGAAGAGGACGGAATTGCGCGGAGTGCGCCCCGAGTAAGCGTGCGCCGCCGGGTCCTCCGCTCCGAGATAGGCTTCGTCTTCGACGACACGGCCGGCCAGGAGCATCCGACCTTCGCGGCGGATCACCAGCTTGCCCAGCAACTCGCGTCCCACAGTCACGGGATCGCGATTGAAGAATTCGCGCGGAAGAATCCGAGCACGCCTCAGCATCATCGCCGTCAGGCGGCCGGCTGGTTGGGAAGGGTTCGTGGGACCGGGCATTTTGATACGCCTGCGGTACTTCGGCATCGTAAATAGCATCCGACGTCCGCGATCAATTTACAATCATCCTGCATGATCGCGCACCTTCGCGGACGGCTCATCGCCAAACACCCGAACCAGGCCATCGTCGAGGCGGGTGGGGTCGGCTATGACGTCACCATCACTGTGCCCACATTTTCCGAATTGCCCGCGCCGGGCAGCGAGGTCGCGCTGCACATTCACACTCACGTGCGTGAGGATGCCCTCGCACTCTTCGGGTTTCTGCGGCGGGAAGAGAAGCAACTCTTCGAAAAGCTCATCACGGTGAGCGGCATTGGGCCCAAGCTGGCGATTACCATCCTCAGCGGCATGGCGGCGGCCGACATGGTAGGTGCGATTCGCGGCAACGATTTCGCGCGGCTCACTCGAATCCCGGGCATCGGCAAGAAGACCGCCGAACGCATGTGCGTGGAGCTGCGCGACAAGCTGGAAGGATTTGGCGCGGCGCAGCCCGCGGTGGCACATTCCGCCGTCGAGGAAGATGTGATTTCGGCGCTGTCCAATCTCGGCTACCAGCGCGCGATCGCAGAGAAGGCCGTCGAGCGCGCGGCGCAATCGGCCGGGCGGGAGAACTTCGACGCCATGTTCAGGGCCGCCTTGGGGGCATTGTCGAAGTAGTTCTTCGGCAGAAAATCGGAGCTGGGCCGTTACACCCTAACTCCACTCCAGCAGCGCGAAGTGGACCTTTTCCTGGGCATCGCGAAACTGGGTGTGCTTGCAGGCGGAGCATTGGGCGCGGATGGCCTTCAGGTCAATGGTGGGAAAGATGGTGTCACCCGATTCGACACCGCCCGGCGTCCTTTCCTTCAGCAGCGCATAGGCGGGCTCGCCGCATCGCGAACAGTGGAAGATGTAGACGTTTAGACGTGCCATGGCGAACCTCCGGTAATGGCCGGATTATATGCCAGCGCAGCATTATCCGCCGTGGCGACCGTTCATTCCCGAATGCCTCGGCCTTATCCCGAGGCGTCCCCCCGCGCTGGACGAATCTGCGGCCGCAGGGCCAGATTAGCGGCCAGATGCCCTGGCTCCCTGATATTACTTTCCGATGCAGAACGAGCTGAAGATCAGATTCAGGATGTCGTCGGCGGTGGTGGCGCCGGTGATGTCGTCCAAGGGACGCAGCGCGCCGTAGAGGTCCAGCAGCACCATCTCGTGCGGTGTTTTCACGGGAACCGCGCCGGCTGCCTGGTCGAGCGCAGCAATTGCGTCCTCCACCAGCTTCTGTTGGCGCACATTAGTGAGAAAACCGCTTTCCTGCTGCGCGCCGGAATCGCCGCCCAGCAACCGCAGAATCTGCGTGCGCAACTCCGCGATGCCCTGGCCGGTTATGGCGGAAGTCTGGACCACCGGCAAGGTAAGCGCGGCGGGCGGAGGCGCAGCGTTGTTCGCGATATCAATTTTGTTTTGAGCGACAACGGCTAGGCGCTGCGCAGCCAGCGCGACCAGTTCGGCGTCGCGCGCGCGCGCTTCCTCATCGCCAGCAGGATGCGATGCATCCAACACCACCAGCACCATGTCCGCCTCAGCCAGGGCTTCCATCGATTTGCGCACGCCAATGCTTTCGGCTTCATCCAGCGCAGTGCGAATGCCGGCTGTGTCCACCAGCTGCACAGGTATGCCTCCGATGGCGACGGTTTCACTCACCAGATCGCGCGTGGTGCCGGGCGTCGCGGTAACGATGGCGCGTTCGCGTTCCACCAGGCGATTGAACAAGCTCGACTTGCCGACATTGGGACGCCCTACGATAGCCAAAGTCAGGCCTTCATGCACCACCTTGCCGAATGCGAAGCTGGCCAGGAGGTCTTCCAGGGGCGCGCGAATCGCGGCGATGCGTGAGAGGATCTGCGCATCGGGGATCACGGCGACATCGTCTTCGGCAAAGTCCACGCCCGCTTCCATGATGGCAATCAGTTCCATTAGCTTCTGCTTGGTGGGCTGCAATCGCTTCGACAACGCGCCTTCGAGTTGACGGGCCGCCACCTGCGCCTGATAGAGGGTTTGCGACTCGATCAAATCTCGCACCGCTTCGGCCTGGGTGAGATCGATGCGGCCATTGAGAAAGGCGCGCATGGTGAACTCGCCAGGTTCGGCCAGCCGCGCACCCTGTGCCATCGCCATCTGCACCACATGCCGCAGGACCACCGGCGAACCGTGGCAAGAGATTTCGACCACATCGTCGGTGGTATACGAGTGCGGCTTGGCGAAGAACGTTACAACGACCTCGTCGATGCGCTCGCCGGTAGAAGGCTCGATCAATTCACCGAAATGAGCGCGTCCCGGCTCGAAGTCGCAGCCGTGTGCGAGTCGCAGCATGGGACGCGCGATGTCACGCGCCTCCGCGCCAGAGAGACGCACCACGCCGATGCCGCCGCGTCCCGGAGGCGTAGCAATGGCCACGATGGTGTCGTCAAGATGCACGGAGAACATTATTCACCACGGAGGCACAGAGCCACAGAGGCTCTTCGCTCTTCGCTCTTCGCTTTTGCCTTAACCGGCCATTCATCGGCGGCTGTCTGCCTTTTGCGAGCAATTTGAAGGCTCCCGCTATGGACGATCTCCCATCCAATCGACGTGATTCAGACGTCCGAACGTGAGAGTCGCGCAGCCGCGAAGAGCGAGAAGCGAAGTGCGAAAAGCGGTCTTTACCGTCTTCTTGAGATCGGCGGCGAAGGCGGTTTGCCTTGGTAGTCCTTGGGATAGACCACCACGTGGCGCTGCAGAGCTTCGCCGTCGCTGTCGGTGCGCAAATCATCGAAATCGCGCAGCGCCAGATGAACGATGCGACGCTCCCGTGACGACATTGGCGCGAAGGCGTACGGCAAGCCAGTCTTGCGGACCCGCTCCGCCGCTACATCGGCAGCCAGTCGAAGCTCCTGCAGGCGGGCGGAGCGGAAATTCTGGCAGTCGAAGCTGACCTTCTCGTGTTCGTTGGGCGCCAGCCTAAGCATCTCGAGCGCCACATGCTCAAAGGCGCGCAGCAACTCCGCACCGTTCTCCAGCACCAGCGGGCTGTCGGCGCCGGAAATCTCCACCAAAATTTCGGGGCGCTCCCACTCCCGGTCGCTGCCGAGCTGAGGATCGACGGTGATCTTGTAGCGCAAACGGAAGTCGCCGCTGGCGAAGGTGGCGTTCAGCAGTTCGCTGATCTTCTTGGCGGCCGCAATTTTGTCAGGTATCGGCATAAGCAGTTGCGGGACTCAAGTCCCTTTACGATGTGTCGTCCCTGAAGGGACTCGGATCTATTCCCCACCTTACCCAGCACTCCGCCTGCGGCTCCGTGCTGGGCTAAACTATTCCGCGCCTACGGCGCTGGATTTTCGTCAAATGCACACCACTGGCAAATACCACAGCTAGTTTTCGTACACACACCGAAAGTCCCGACTACAAAATCTCGGTCATTTGCCCGCCTTTTTGCGGGCGCGCTTCTCCATCTCCTCGCGCATCTCCCGGCCCAGGCCGGTGCGGTTCATGATGTACTGCTGACCGATGGCGATGAAGTTTCCCACCGTCCAGTACACGCTCAAGCCCGCCGGCAGGGAATAGCTGAAGAAGCCAATCATCAGCGGCATCATCAACGTCATCATCTGCTGCTGTTTCGGATCCATGCCGGCGTTGGGCGTCATCTTCTGCACCAAATACGTCGTGATCACGATCAAGACCGGCAGGATGAATATCTTGTCCGGCGACGACAGATCGTGCAGCCAGAGGAAGGGCGCCTGCCGCAGTTCGATCCCGACTCCCAGCATGGAATAGAAGGCGAACAGGAACGGCATCTGGATGATCAGGGGCACACATCCGCCCGCCGGATTAGCGCCTTCGCGTTTGTACAACTCGCCGATCTCGACGTTCATCTCCGAACGCCGCGGATCGCGCAATGGGTACTTCTTGTACTTTTCCTGGATGGCCTTCATCTGGGGCTGGAGCTTTTGCATCTTCAGCGCCGACTTCATGCTGGTGATGCGCAACGGCAGCAGGACAAGGTTGATGATGACGGTCAGGATAACGATACACATACCCCAGTTGCTGACGTACTGGTGGGTCCAAACCAGCCACAGGAAGAGCGGGCGGGCGATCAGGCTGAAAAAGCCGAAGTCCACCGCGTTGCGCAGATCGGGACCGTTCATTTGCCCGGGCGCGGTGTTGGAACGTATCGCCTGCAAGACCGGGAGTGCTTTGGGGCCTACGAACAGCCGCTCCCGCGTGCTGCCGCTGACATCGCCTACGGCAGCGCCCAGCACGTCGTAGCGGTTCACGTTGTTGGGGTCTGGGCTCTTGGGATCTTTAGGTACGCTGATCGAATTGTGCAGCGTGACCATGGCTGCGGTGTCGGGATTGTCCGGCAGAAAAATGGCTGCGAAATATTGGTCCTGAGCGCCGGCCCAGTTGAACGGGCCGCGCAAGGTGTTGCCGTTGCTCACCTTCTTGGCGGCGAGCCGCTCCACCTTGTCGTTGGCCATGTACGCGACCTTGGCCGAAGCGTACGAAGGGCCGGTACTCTGATCGCCGAAAGCCGCCGGCCACATGGGATACGCCTGTACCGGCTGGCCATTCTGGGTAACGACGGTTTCGATCGAGATTACGTAGTTGTCGGCGAATTGGAGGGTCTTGCGGACTGTAATATCGCCTTGCGCGTACTCGTAGGTCAGCGTGCCGGGGACCGTGATGGGACCAGCCGCGCTGCCCACGTAGAGCGCCGAATTGATCTGGTTTCGCAGGTTCTCGTCATCCGCGTAAAGGCTGAGGGGAAGCCCGAACTTCACCGCCAGCGGGTTCACCAGGTCAAGCGGATGTCCGTCCTCGTCCTTGTATTTCTTCAGCACCCACGATTTCGCCTGCGCGCCACGATTGGTAAAGACGATGCGAACGACGTCGTTCTCGACGACGGTTTCCACTTCACTGTTGGCAACCTTCGCAACTGCGGGGCCCTTGCCAGGGCTGGCAATGGCAGGAGCCCGCCCCTTGGAGACAGCTTCCGCCGGTGCGCTCGCGGCTTCGGACTGGGCCTGGGGTGCGGGCGCGTTAGACTGCGAGGTTTGGGGAGTCGGTTTTGGCTGCTGCCTGGACTTGTCTTTGAAGAGAAAAATCTGGCTGATGATAATCAGCGCAAAGGTGACGGCGAACACCATCAACATGCGGCGATCGCCGCCGGGTTCTTGCTGTGGATTTTTGTACTCGGCCAAGTTTAAGTTCCGTTCAAGGGACGAGAATTCCCCGGCAAACTATCCGGGGCCCGAAACCCTGTTTCCACGATCGCTGGCGGCACCGGATCCAATCCCGCGCGCGCGAAGGGATGGCAGCGCAACAGCCGCGCGGCGGCCAGCAGGCCTCCGCGAACAACGCCGTGGCACTCGACGGCCTCAATCGCATATTGCGAGCAGGTGGGAACGAAGCGGCAGGAATGCGGCAGCATGGGTGAGATGACCCACTGATAGCACCGCAGTACGAATTGCACCGCCTGCTTCATTCTTGTTCCCCTGTCCGGGCGCGTTGTGCGGCCAGCCGCAGAGCGCGTGTCACTTCGTTTACCAATTCCGCGAAGGGCACGTTGCCAACGCTTTTCCGCGGATTAAACACCACATCGATGGGGCCATCGCAGACCCGGGCCGACAACCGTACCGCTTCGCGCATCCGCCGCCTGATGCGGTTGCGCTCGACCGCTCCTCCCAGCACTTTGCCCACCGTGAATCCTACACGAGGCGTGTTGCCCGTCCCAATCGCTTCCCGGCCGCCGCTGCGCCGCAGAAAGAAGACCGTCATGTTGCCCGTGAACTGCCGGCGGCCACTCTGGTACACCCGCTGAAAATCCGCGTGTTTCAGCAGATGCCTCGATTTTGGAAACTTGCTGCTGGCGGCGGAGGTCACATTAAGCGCTCGGCGCTGACCCGCCGGGTTTCTATCTTCGCTGCGGCC
Organism: Candidatus Korobacteraceae bacterium; assembly: GCA_049522855.1. Taxonomy (GTDB): domain Bacteria; phylum Acidobacteriota; class Terriglobia; order Terriglobales; family Acidobacteriaceae; genus Bog-257. The sequence continues at coordinate 41,919 of JBEKNL010000015.1, read as the reverse complement.
GAGTCTTGCGACGACTCCCGGTTACTCATCTGGAAAGGTCGCGATAACGCAGATTTCGGGTCTCTGGATTAATCGCGGAAGCCCGGGCTTACGGAGACCCGCTTGCGCCCCTTGGCCCGACGGCGCGACAGCACCGCCCTGCCGCTGCTGGTCTTCATGCGAGAACGAAATCCGTGCGTCTTTGAGCGGTGACGACGGTTGGGTTGGAATGTGCGCTTGGGCATTCGAAAACTGCGCTCCTCACTAGCTAGAAATTGAACAGAGCAAACTCAAAGTATAACGGCCAGCGTGCCTCGCTGGCAAACCCGGCTGGGCCTTTGGGGGCCGACGCAAGACCACTACGTCTCAGGAATTTCCACGCAAGGGCGCCCTAACGTGCTGCCGTGGACTACCTCTTGGTGTGCTTCGCAGTGACGCCGGCGCCAACATTCCTGCACCTGCACCAGGAGCGCGGCACTTGCAAAAAAAAATTCGCCGGTAACTTTCCCCAAATCAATCACTCGCGAAAAAATGAAATTTCAAGCGCAAGAATTGTCTGGCGCTCAATTTTTTTCGTGCTAGTATCCCATACAGCCACAAGAGAAACTGACTGCACGAACGCAGGTGCCCGCCGTGGCGGGCTGCTGATCACCGCAATCGTTGGGTTTGCAACTTGAAGATTTTCAGTTGAAGTGTTCGCCAGTCTGTGGCCCTGTACTCGGTTTCGTTTCCCTCTAACATCGGTTTTGCCAAAGAGGCAGCGACTGCCTCTGGATTACTTTTTATGTCTTCCTTTGGTGCAGCGTCTGCTAATCCGTGGGTGCGCGTGCTCGACGCGCTGGAAAAAAAGGTCAACCGAAATTCCTACGAGACCTGGCTCAAGCCCACACGCTACGATCATGCGCAGGGCGCAGTTTTGTTCGTGCGGGTGCCCAATCCCGAGTTCTGCCACATCGGCGAACGTTACGGCGATTTAATCAGCGAGGCGATGGAAAACCTCGGCCTGGAGTATCTGGACGTGGAGTTCGTCACCGAACAAGAGCCGCAAAGCAAGGGCAAGACCGTTCACGCGGAGGGAGTGCACAACGAATCTCCCGTCCAGATAGAGAAACCCGTGGCTAGTCCCGCCCAGCAACAACGGTTCGATTGGGATGGCGCCGCTCAACTTAATCCCAAGTACACTTTCGACGATTTCATCACCGGTGCCGGCAATCAATTTGCCCACGCTGCGGCACGCGCCGTCGGCGAACATCCCTCCAAGGCTTACAATCCGCTCTTCCTTTACGGCGGCGTCGGCATGGGCAAGACCCACCTGATGCAGGCGATCGGGCACGAGATCAAGAAGCGCCAACCGGAAAAGTCCATCTGCTACGTATCCAGCGAGCGTTTCACCAACGACATGATTAACGCGCTGCGCTACAGCAAGATGACTGGCTTCCGCGATAAATATCGCAACATGGATGTCCTGCTGGTGGACGACATCCAATTCCTGGTGAACAAAGAGCGCACCCAGGAAGAGTTCTTCCACACCTTCAACGCCTTGCACGAAGGCATGCGCCAGATTGTGATCGCCAGCGATCGGCCTCCCAAAGAACTGGCGGAGATTGAAGACCGGCTGCGCAGCCGCTTCGAATGGGGACTGATTGCAGACATCCAGCCACCCGACCTGGAAACCAAAGTGGCCATCCTGCAAAAAAAGGCTGAGACCGATCGGGTGATGCTGCCAACGGAAGTGGCCCTGTTCATTGCGTCGAACATTCGCAGTAATGTGCGTGAGTTGGAGGGCGCGTTGATTCGCGTCCTGGCGTACTCGTCCCTCACTGGCGGCGAGATCAACTTGCAGACCACGCAGGAGGTCCTGAAGAACCTGATCGACTCGCAGATCCGCAAGATCTCCATCGAATCGATCCAGAAAGTGGTGTCGGAGCAGTTCGGCCTGCGGGTAGCGGAGATTAAAGCGAAAAACAACTCGCGGGTCATCGTGTTTCCCCGCCAGATCGCCATGTACATGGCCAAGCACCTCACCGACGCCTCATTGCCTGAAATTGGGCGGCAATTTGGCGGCAAGCACCACACCACAGTCCTTCATTCGGTTAATAAAATCGAACAGCAACGCAAAACCGACAAGGATTTAAACAGGGTGCTCAATAAACTCATAGAGACTTTGGGTGCTTGAACCGCGCGTGCAGCGCGGTTTTTCACTTTGGGCAACAGTTTTTCTCCGGTCCTGCTTGTGAACTGCCTGTGGATTCAGTGAAACACACGGATGGAACTAAAGGTCCTTTCGGTTCGGCACAGGGACCCTCAAGCCAGGCCGGGTCATTTGTACAGCCGTAAGCATCTGCGGTCCGTATCCGCTGCGATTTCTCCTAAAATTTCCACTTTTCCGAGGTGTCTGCTATTACTACTGGTTTTATATGTTTTTTATTTGGTATAAGGAGTAACAGTAATACAGGGTCAGGCAAGGGGCCTGCCGAGGTGCAAACGTATGGCTGCCGAAACCGGAGTTATTCAAGGTACAGCGATGGAAATCAGTGTCAGCAAGTTCGAACTGCTTAAGGAACTGGCTGCCACTCAGGGGGTGGTCGAACGTAAGACCACGATTCCCATCCTCTCTAATTTCTTATTCGAGGCTGCGAATGACCGGTTAAACATCACGGCTACCGATCTCGACCTCAGCCTACGCACCTCCTGTTCCGCCAAGGTAAAGCGCGAGGGCACCTGCACCATTCCCGCCCGCAAACTTTACGACTACGTCAAACTGCTGCCTGACGGCGACATCTTCATCAAATTGCTGGAGAACCACTGGGTGAACATTCGATGTGGCCGCTCTAATACCAAGATGGTGGGTATGGCACGGTCGAACTTCCCGGGATTGCCGACTTTTCCCGCCACAGGTAGCGTAAAGATTCCCGCGCAGACGCTGCGCAGCATGATTGGCCGGACCATCTTCGCCATCTCCAGCGAGGAATCGCGTTACACCCTGAATGGCGGGCTGATGGTGCTGAAGGCAGAATCCATCACCATGGTGGCCACCGACGGGCATCGCCTGGCGCATATCGAGAAGCAGGGTGAGCACTTCGATGTGACCGGTGAGAACAAGACGCTCATCCCCAAGAAAGCGATGGGTGAGATTTACTCGCTGTTGTCCGCCGCGGCGGACGACGTGGCCGAAGTCGAGTTCGCCAAGGACGAATCGACCCTCTTCTTCCGCATTGGCGAGCGGTTACTGACGTCGCGCCAGTTGACGGGACAATTCCCCAACTACGAAGCCGTGCTGCCGCGTGAGACGACCAAATCGGTCACGGTCCATGGAGCCGATCTCAACACCGCCATCCAGCGCGTAGCACAGTTCGCCGACGAGCGCTCGCGCGCCATTCGCATGAAGCTGGATAAGAACGAGCTCAAGATTTCCTCTTCGTCCACCGATGCGGGCGAGTCGGAAGACTCGATCGAGACCGCCTACACCGCCGATCCAATGACCATCGGTTTCAACTCTGAGTACCTGCTCGACTTCCTGAAGGCCTCCAATGGTGGCGAGGTCCGCCTGGAGTTTAAGGACGCGCAGTCGGCCGGCCAGATGCGTCCCGACGACGCGAACGACGACGGCTTCAAATACCGCTACGTGGTCATGCCGATGCGGATCTGAGGGCAGCTTGACCATGGTGGTGTTTGTTTGGTTCGGATCGGAGTAGATGATGAAGATCAAAGTGGTGGTGCACGAGGCGGAAGAGGGTGGATATTGGGCAGAGGTGCCCGCGCTACCGGGCTGCGCCACCCAAGGTGAAACCTTCGAGGAATTGCTCACCAACCTTCACGAAGCCATTGAGGGATGTCTGTCTGTGGATGTCGCAAGAACCGAGTCGCACCCGAAGGACCGTGTGCTTGAAATCGCGGTATGAGGGCGCTTTCAGGGAAGGAATTGATTCGAATTCTCGAGCGCCATGGCTGGGTTCTTCTTCGCATCCATGGCAGTCACCACATATATGGAAAGCCCTCCAGCGTAGTTCGCCTCTCAGTGCCCGTCCATGGCAATCGTCCCTTAAAGGTTGGACTATTGCAGCATCTACTCAAAACCGCGGGCGTGTCGGAGCAAGACCTCATCTGACACTCCCTACGCCAGGTCCTCGACCTTTAGCCCCTCCACCTCGCCCTTCCACTGCTTGCGGAATTGCTCTTCGACAAATCCGGCATCGTAGTTGCGGTCCTGGGCTTTCAGCGCCTGCTGCAATCCGAAAAGCGACCGCGGATTTCTGGGATTGCGATCAAGGTCCTCGCGGAAGACTTTTTCCGCGCCGGCAGCGTCTCCATTCATCAATAGCGCCGCGCCCAGCGATTCGCGCACCGGAAAGTACCAGTCCGGAGGCTCGCCATATTTCAGCGAATCCTGAATCACGATCGCCTCGCGCAGCAGGGTGACGGCGGTAGTGTTGTCCTTCTTGGCCATCGCGATCTTAGCTCCCAGAACATCCTCGGCGATCTTCATGATGTCTTTGGCCTTGTTATTGATCGGCATGGCGAAGATTACGTCCGGCGGCGTGTTCTGCTCAGCGAGGGCAACAATCTTGTATTCGGCTTCGGCTTCGCTGATCTTGCCGGTTCCCGCCAGCGCCATTCCCCGGCCAAACTGCCAGAAGACAGTGGCCGTCTTCATGGCGGGATCGGGTTGCGGCATGGCCAGGATCTCGTTCCACTTGTGGAAGCGGAGGTTCACCGCCATGGGGATGGTCATGAAACCCTCGAGCGGAGGCATCTCCTTCACATGCGGACCGACATTGGCCACCAACAAGTCCGCGTTCTTCGCCGCCTCGGCATAGTTGCCGTTCATGCTGGCGCACATGGCGATGAAGTGCAGATTGTGGCTGTAGTACATCATCGGGTAGATGCCTTGCGCTCCGCTGGTCGCAATATAGGCGCGGTCAACGGCAGCGGCTTCCTCATTGGTTTTCACCGCCGCTTCGTAGTCGCCAGTGCGGATATAAATATGCGCCGGCATGTGCACGATGTGCCCCGCGGCGGGCGCCAGCGACGCCAACCGGTCGGCGCCAGCCAGCGCTCGTTCCGGCGACGGCGACGCCTCGACCGCGTGGATGTAGTAGTGGACCGCCCCCAGGTGATTGGGATCGCGACGGATCACCGACTCCAGGGTCGCCACGATTTCGTCCGTCCCGGCTTCGGGCGTGCCGTCGGGATGCCATAGGCCCCAGGGATGTAGGTTCATACCCGACTCGGCAAACAGCGTGGCCGCGTCCAGATCATCCGGGTATTTCTTCGAAACTTCCCGCATCGCATCGTGATAGGTCTCAGCGGCCTGCCTGCGGTCCGCCTTGGGGTCAGCGGGAAAACGCTTTGCCATGGCCATGATGTAGGCCTGTTCGCTGGGAGAAGCATTTCCGGAGAGATCGACCGCCTTCTGAATAGCCACGTGCGCCTGCTGGAACCGGTCGTCGTCGGCCGGATCGTTGTAGTTTGGCCCGACCGCTTCGGCGATGCCCCAGTACGCCATGGCGAGCTTGGGATCGAGTTCAGCCGCACGCTGGAAGGAACGCGCTGCTTCGTCATGATTGAAGGCGTAGATCAGACGCAATCCCTGATCGAAGAATTCTTGTGCCTCGGGATTGCTGGCCGTGACCGGATGGTGCAGGGTCCCCAGCCCTGACATCAACGTCGCGGGTTTTGCCTGGCTATGGGCAGAATGGTCTTGGGAGATGGCCGAAATGCAGAACAACAAACATGCAAGCAGGGCGGAGATCCGATACCGCATAGGGATAGTCCTCCTTCGTTGCGACAGCAGGGATGAATGCTGACGAGCGGCACCCCCGAGAGAATTGCCGTAGTTTAGCCAAAAGCCGGGCAACAGGCAATGGAATAAACGCTAGAAGCTAGGCTGGCTTATTCGTACGCCAGCGCGTCGATGGGATCTTTCTGCGCGGCTTTCATCGCGGGGTAAAACGCGCCCAGCAGCGAGCCGATGAGCGCAATGATCGTTGCCTTCACCAGCCACGCGTAGGTAATAAGCACGGGGAGCGTCTGGAACCGCGCCCGCAAGCCTACCCTCGCGCCGTAACTGATGGCGATCCCGAGAATGACTCCGCCGATCGCGATCAGCAGGGTTTCCCGCAGCACCACGTTCACGATATAGAGCTTGCCGGCGCCCAGCGATTTCAGGATGCCGATCTCGCGCGTGCGCTCCATCACCGCGGCGTACATGGCCTGGAAGATGACGATGAAGCCGATGATCATGGCGATGCCAATGACAACATCGATCACCGTGGTGAGGCCGGGAATGCTGGCCGAGGTCATGAGGCTGAGATATTCCTTCAGCGAGTGCACGCCGTACTGCTGCATACCGGGGATGTTCTTGATCGTGCGGACAACCTCGTCGGCATTATTGGGATCGTCGAGCTTGACGTAGAAGATGGAGGCCTTGCCCAGCGCGCCGATCAGGTCCTGCAGGGTCGCGAGGGGGACGAATTTGCGCGCGCCCTTGCCGTGCTCGACGATGCCGCAGATGCGGAACTGATGATTGAGCGTCTCAACCACGTCGCCCACCTTGCGGTGTTTGGACCCGGCCTCGAGATCGTCAATGATCATGTCGTACGGCCCCTGGAAAGGGCCGCCCGAAAGATAGCGAAAGCCTCCGCTCACCGCGTCGAACGACACTAGGTCAATGCCGTCGAGGACCTCCACAGTGCCCGCCGTCGTGAGCTGCGTCACCACGGGAGTAACGGCAACCACGTGCGGCAGCTTGCGCAGCTTGTCGGCGACTTTTACCGAGACTGGTGCGCCGCTCACGCCCATCAGCAGCGACGAACCCGGCGGCTGCACCATGATGTCGGCGCCAATGCCGGCCTGACGGGTCTTGCTGTCGTTCAGCATCCCGAGCATGATGCCAACGATGAGGAGAATGAGTGTGACCTCGACCGCCACCGCGACCACGCTGATGATGGTGCGAAACGGGCGGTGTACCAGGTTGGCAAGGATCATCCGGTTCATGGGTCGAAGCTCGATTGTATAGGATGCAGAGGGGCGCGGGGATGGTGCCGCTGTGACGGCTGAGAGTTAGGGACGGAAAGCCTTGTGCCAGGATAGGGGTCCTTCGACTCCGCATTCGCAAAGGATGCGAATGCTGCGCTCAGGATGACACTGCTATGGTTGGATGTCTCTGGCGAGAAGCGAAGAGCGAGGAGCGAAAGGCGCAGGTTTTTACTGCCTCCGCCGGTGATACACGGCAAATTCGAATCCGGGGTTCGCGGGGAAGAGCTCGTTGATCTTGCGCAGGCGCTCGGCCAGCGCGTTGGGGGCCAGCAGGGGATAATCGCGTTCGCGCAGGTCCTGGTAGTCCACATCGAGATACAGCGACAGCGTGTACACGGCGATAGCATCGGCAAAAGCGGCCAGCAGGTACTCGTGCTTGGCCTTCTCCGCCTCAGGTCCGGCGGTGGTTGCCACTTTGCGCAACTCGTAGGCGTCAAGCGAGGTCTCGCCGCGCGCTTTCTCGTCCACCTGCTTCCACACCAGGTCGGCGAACTCCTGCGAAACGCCGGCGCGCTCCACGAAGTTGTGTCCCACGTTGATGAAGAACTCGAAGGCGATGGCGAAGCTGTCTTCCATCAGGCGGGTCGAAATGAAGACGCATTGCGAATCACCCAGGGTCTGATTGCGATGACAGACGGCGCTGTCGGAGAGCTGCACATCGTAGCGGTCGGCGATCATGGTGTCGTCGCCCATGTTCAGTGTGAGCGGAACGAAGTAGTAGGCCTTGCGGTTGAGCGCCGCGCCAATGGTGCGGGGGACGGCGTTGATCATGCGCTCCAGGTCGGCGACCGCGGTCGTGACCTCTCCCATGACCGAGTAACAGATGCCATTGCCAGCCTGCGATACCGGCGCCATGCGGACGACCTCGGCGGGCGTTCGGGTGACGGCTTGGGAGGTCGAAGACATGGAGGCTTGATTGTAACGCAAGGGCAACAAGCGGGCGGCCACCGGCCTGCATCGCTGGTGTACCCTAGAAGTGATGTACAGCACCGCCATGGCGCCCAGCAACAAGCAGCGCAGCACCATCTCCATCGTCTTCACCTCGACGGTGCGGGTGCTGTTTACCACGCTGCTGTTCACCGCCGCAGGCATGGGCGCGGGGCTGTTTTGTGGTATCGTCGGCACCGTGATTTATGGCATCATAAGAGGTACACAGGTTGATATGACCAACGCCTACAAGCACGTGGCCATTCCCGCAGCCATGGTCATTGGCTCAGCCGCCTTCATTGGCGCGCTGGTGCTGGAAGTGCGCGCTCACCGCCAGCGAACATCCCTGTAAGCATCGCATTCCGCCGAGGCTGCGATGGGGCTCGTCATTGCCCTTCGCTTCTTGCCTCCGATACACTCAAAATTCTGCTGATGCGATCTCGTCGATAGCCTGTCTTTAGAAACAGAGATCCCTCAGGGGCTAAAAGCCCAGTGTATTTTGAGCACTCTGAACGGTACGGCTGAAGCCGGGCCCTTTCAACCCCGCAGCGTGGAAGCTGCATACAGGTGCGATCATCATGGCCGAAAATATTCATGTAAAATTACCCGACGGCAGCGTCAAAGACGTGCCCCGCGGCACCTCCGCACTCGATATTGCGAAGGGCATCAGCCCGCGTCTAGCTGACGCCGCTCTGGCCGCTCAGATCAAGCCGCTGGCTTCGAACGGGAATGGCAGCGCTGGCAACGGACACCATCCGGCTGGCGAAGCGGCATCTCCGGCAGCCGAACCCGCCAAAAACAACGCGCAACTCATCGACCTTACGCGTCCGCTGGAGCAGGATGTCGAACTGCGCCTGCTTACCGATCGCGATCCCGAAGCGCTGGAGGTCTATCGCCATTCTTCCGCGCACCTGATGGCGGCCGCGGTGCTGGAGCTGTTTCCCGAGACCAAGCTTGGTCACGGCCCGGCAACCGAGAGCGGCTTCTTCTACGACTTCTATCGCGAGAAACCGTTTACGCCCGAGGACCTGGAGGCCATCGAGAAGAAGATGCAGGAGCTGGTGAAGCAGGACCTGCCCTACGCGCGCGAGTTTCTGCCGCGCGCCGAGGGGCTGGAGCGCTTCAAGTCGGAAGGCGACTTCATGAAGTGCCACTTCATTGAGCAGTTCACTGCGCCCGATGAGAAGATCTCCATCTACAAGACCGGCAAGTTCACCGACTTCTGCCGCGGGCCGCACATTCCGTCCACCGGGCGCATCAAGGCGTTCAAGCTGCTCAACATCGCGGGCGCGTACTGGCTGGGCGACGAGAAAAATCCGCAGTTGCAGCGCATCTACGGCACGTCATTCTTCTCCAGGAAGGACCTCGACGAGTATCTGCGCAAGATCGAGGAAGCGAAGAAGCGCGACCATCGTGTGCTGGGCAAGCAGCTCGATCTGTTCTCCATCCAGGAGCTGGCGGGGCCGGGACTGATCTTCTGGCATCCCAAGGGCGGCATCATGCGCAAGGAGATGGAAGACTGGATGCGCGACGAGTATCTGAAGCGCGGCTACTCGCTGGTGTTCACGCCGCACGTCGCACGCGTGGACCTGTGGAAGACCAGCGGCCACGAAGGCTATTACGCACAGAACATGTTCACCCCGATGGAACTGGACGACGCCAACTATCGCATGAAGCCGATGAACTGTCCGTTCCACATTCTGATCTATCGCGACAGCCTGAAGTCGTATCGCGATCTGCCGGTGCGCCTGGGCGAACTGGGCACCGTCTATCGCTACGAGCGCTCCGGCGTGATGCATGGCCTGCTGCGGGTGCGCGGCTTCACCCAGGACGACGCCCACATCTTCTGCACGCCCGAGCAAATCGAGGATGAAGTGGTCGGCTGCATTGATTTCGCCCTCGCCGTGCTGAAGACCTACGGCTTCGAAAAGTTCCACGTGGAACTTTCCACCTGGGATCCGAACGATCGTTCGCCCTATGCCGGCCGTGACGACCAGTGGGAGTTGGGGCAGCGCTCGCTGGAGAAGGCGCTGAAGCGGCGCAGCATCGAGTACAAGCTGATCCCCGGCGAGGCCGCATTCTACGGCCCCAAGATCGACATCAAGCTGGTGGACGCCATCGGCCGCCTGTGGCAGCTCTCAACCGTGCAGTTCGACTTCACGCTCCCCGAGCGCTTCGGGCTGGAGTACGTCGGCGAAGATGGCAAGCGGCATCAGCCGCTGATGGTGCACCGCGCGCTGTACGGCTCAGTCGAGCGCTTCTTCGGCGTGCTCATCGAGCATTACGCGGGCGCGTTTCCGGTGTGGCTGTCGCCCACGCAGGTCGTCGTGGTGCCGATTGGGGAGAAGCACCACGCGTACGCCAACGAAGTCGGCGACAAGTTGAAGGCCGCCGGCGTTCGCGTACACGTTGACGTGCGAAACGAGAAGATGAACGCCAAGATCCGCGAGCATGCCATGCAGAAGGTGCCGTTCCAACTCGTCGTCGGCGACAAGGAAATGGAAGCCGGCGAAGTCAATGTGCGCGTCCGCGGACAAGAGCGGGGCGAAGGCTCGGTGAAGGCGGAGGCGTTCGTGGAGCGGGTGAAGGGGCTGATCGAGAGCAAGAGTCCTACTCTGTAGGACTCCTCGCACCTTCTTGCTGTCATCCTGAACGCAACGAGGCGCAGCCGAGTGGAGTCGAAGGACCCCTATAACCTCTTGTGACCTTCCGGCGACCGCCCGCAAAGGCAGCCGCTTCCTTGTGCCTACCCAATGAATTCTCGGCCCAATTCGCCGTCTGTCTCCCACGGCACCGCCGTGCTCATCATCGCGCTGGTGGCGACGATATGGGGATTCGGCTTTCCTGCTACACGCATCGTGCTCAACGGCGGTCTCTCCGTGGGCGCGCTGATGGGGCTCCGCTTTCCTCTCGCCGGTCTGGTGATGTTCGTCATCATCCGCACCAAGGGAATTCCCATTACCCGGCGCGGCGTGCTGGATGGCATCTGGCTCGGGCTCGTCCTGGTTGTCGTCTTCTGGCTACAGACCGATGGCATGCGCTTCACCACCACCGTCAAGGCCGGCTTCATCACGGGTCTCTACGTTCTGTTTACGCCGCTGATTGCCGTCGCCATCGGCCAGCGGGTGAAGTTGGCCTCGGCGCTGGGCGCGCTGATCGCTGTTTACGGAATGTATCTGCTGGTCCATCTGCGGGGCGCCTGGTGGAGCGGCTGGAACCGGGGCGATGTCGAGATACTTCTCTGCGCCATTCTGTGCGGCGTCCACATCGTGATGATGGGCGCATTCACCCGCCGCTCCGAGGCGTGGCTGCTGGCAGGCTCGCAGGTGATGATCTGCGGCGTCGTGTCCGTCGTGGCGACCGCGTTTCTGCCCTCGCCGTATGGGTTTCAGAATGCCTTCTCGGCGCTGACGCACTGGCCGGTTGCGGGCGCGGCACTCTTCCTGGCGCTCGGGTCCACCGTCTTCGCTTTCTGGGGACAGGCGACCGCCCAGACGCGGCTCGGGCCGACGGAGTCGGCGGTGCTGTTCAGTCTGGAGCCAGTGGTGGCGGCCGTGCTCAGCGTGGTCTGGCTGAAGGAGCCGATGTCGGCGCGCCAGGCTGTCGGCGGCGCGCTGATCGTGGTGGCCATGATCGTGGCCGAGGCGCTGCCGTATATGTTCCGCGCGATTACGGTGCCGGACACCAGGCCGTGAGGGCAGTTGTCAGTTGTCAGTGACTCCAGCGGCCAAGTGCGGCCGCCGTCGCTCAGAATGACAGCACGAAACTCTGACGGCTGATAGCTGACGGCTGATAGCTGAAAGCTGATGGCTGATAGCTGAAAGCTGAGGGCTGCATTACCATCATTCCGTGCGCGAAAAGGTGCTTCGCTACATTCTGGAACGAAAGCTGATGCGGGCGGGCGACCGCGTCTGCGTCGCCGTGTCGGGTGGCGCGGATTCGGTCGCCTTGCTGCGCGTGCTGCTAGAGCTTCGAACCGAGCTGGGCATCGTGCTTGCGGTTGCGCACTTCAATCACGGGCTGCGCGCCGAGGCGTCAGACGCCGACGAAGCCTTTGTCGTGGAGTTAGCGAAACAGCACGACCTGGAATTTTTCTCCAGCCGCGCTGATGTGCGCGAGCACGCGCTCACCAGGAAGTTGAGCCTGGAAGCGGCAGCCCGCGAACTGCGCTATTGCTGGCTACGTTCACTGGCTGAGTCGCACAGAGTGAATGCGGTTGCGACCGGGCACACGCTCGACGATCAAGCCGAAACCGTGCTGCTGAAGTTCCTGCGCGGCGCCGGCACGCGCGGGTTGGCCGGAATTTACCCCGAGATCGCTATCGCGGCTAAAGCCCCTACTTCTTTTCAGTCCGCGGAACGCGGGCCTGAAGGCCCGCTCTACCACAACCCAGCACCGAACTGTTTTCAGCCGGCGGAATGCGTGCCTGAAAGCCCGCCGAACCAAGACAGGGCCCATCGCCAGCCTGGCGCTCGCATCGTCCGCCCCCTGCTGGGAGTCACGCGCGCCGAGGTCGAACAGTATCTCGCCGCTCTCGGTCAGACTTGGCACGAAGACGAGAGCAACCTCGATTATCGTTTCATCCGCAACCGAGTGCGACATGAACTGCTGCCGCTGCTGGAGCGTGAGTACAACCCGAATCTACGGCACGTTCTGAGCGACGCAGCGGAGCTGTCGCGAGCGGAAGAAGAGTATTGGCAGGCGCTGGTGGAACGGGAACTGCACGATCGCATGGCAGCGCAACGCCTCAGATTGATGAACTTCCGGGCTCTTCCGCTCGCATTGCAGCGCAGGCTGCTCCGGCGATTTGTCGAGACGGCGAATCTCAAGTTGGACTTCGAACACATCGAGAAGCTGCTGCACTGTGCCCTCGGCGAACTGCCGAAAGCAGAGCTGACCGGCGGGTGGCTGGCAGTACGCCAAGGTGGGTGCCTGGAATTGCTAGCTCCGCAGGTGGAACCGCCATTCTCCAGTTACCAGTACACCTTGCCTGTTCCTGGTGAGGTCCACATCGCGGAGATCGGGTTGACCGTGCGATGCATCCCCGTGCCGCAGGAATTCGCGAAAGAGGAACCACCTGGCAGCCTGCTTTGCACCGAGCTGCTCGGTCCGGAGTTGATCGTCCGCAACTGGCGTCCGGGCGATCGCTTCTGGCCCGTGCACAGCAAGTCGGAAGAAAAGCTGAAGCGGCTGTTCTCCGAGAAGCACATCCCAGCCGGACAGCGTCTGGGATGGCCCGTGGTACTCAAGGGCGAGCAAATCGTTTGGGTGGGCGGACTTCCGGTGGCGCGAGCCTTCGCCTGGAGCGGCAGTGGCGATGCGGTGAAGATCGAGATGCTCGGATAAAGGTCGCGGCTCATTGCCATGCAAAGCGTTTTGAATCCCATTCCTTTCGCACAGCGACCACCATAACGTTCTGTAGCTTGAACGCAATCCAGCGCTTCCAAAATGGAATCGCGGCTCAAGTGCTTTCCGAATTTTCTTTAAGTCTTTCGTGCCGTTCCGTTTAGGCACGAGTTACAATCTAGAGAACGCCGAATTTGTACATCCGGCGTCCAGGGGTAGCATCTAAGTTGGTAGGCACAACTTTGTGTCTGCCCCATTAGACAGGAGTTTTCAGTGAATTCGACGGTCAAAACAGTCGTGTTCTGGCTGGTAATCGTGTTGTCGGGCGTCCTGCTGTGGCAGGTCGTCAAAGCCGGCAGCTCGAGCCCCAAGCAACGCGAAATTAACCTCTCCGAGTTCCTTTCCCAAGTGGACCAGAGCAACGTCACCGAAGTGACGATGACCGGCCAGGAGGTTAGTGGCAAGTTCAAGAACGACAAGGCTGGGTTCCATGTCACGGTTCCGTCCAACTATCCGGACATGTACAAGATCCTTCAGGACAAGAAGGTCAACATCACGGTGAAGGACCCGGCGTCGGGAGGCTGGCCCTCCTGGCTGCTCAACCTGGCGCCGTTCGTTCTGCTGGGCGCGCTGTGGTTCATCATGATCCGCCAGATGCAAAGTGGCGGCAACAAGGCCCTGTCCTTTGGCAAGAGCAAGGCGCGATTGCTCTCCATGCAGCAGAAGAAGGTGACCTTCAAAGACGTCGCCGGCGTGGATGAAGCCAAGGAAGAGCTGAAAGAAATTATCGAATTTCTGCGCGAGGCGCAGAAGTTCCAGAAGCTCGGAGGACGCATTCCCAAGGGCGTGCTGCTGGTTGGGCCTCCGGGAACCGGCAAGACCTTGCTGGCGCGGGCGGTGGCGGGCGAAGCCAATGTGCCCTTCTTCAGCATCTCGGGCTCCGACTTTGTGGAGATGTTCGTCGGCGTGGGCGCAAGCCGCGTCCGCGACCTCTTCGAGCAGGGCAAGAAGAACGCGCCCTGCATCATCTTCATCGACGAAATCGACGCCGTGGGCCGCCATCGTGGCGCAGGCCTGGGCGGCGGACACGACGAGCGCGAGCAGACCCTGAACCAGTTGCTGGTCGAGATGGACGGCTTTGAGTCCAACGACGGCGTCATCCTGATCGCGGCTACCAACCGCCCTGACGTGCTTGATCCGGCGCTGCTGCGTCCCGGCCGCTTTGACCGCCGCGTGGTGGTCTCGCGTCCCGATGTCCGTGGCCGTGAAGAGATCCTGCGCGTGCATACTCGCAAGATTCCTCTCAATGACGACGTGAATCTTGCTGTACTGGCCCGCGGCACGCCGGGATTCTCCGGCGCTGACCTGGCCAACATGGTGAATGAGGCTGCCTTGGTTGCCGCCCGTCAGAACCGCAAGACGGTGCTGATGTGGGATTTCGAGCAGGCCAAGGACAAAGTCCTGATGGGCGCCGAGCGCAAATCCATGCTGCTCTCGGACGAAGAGAAGAAGGTGACCGCGTATCACGAGGCCGGCCATGCGCTGGTTGCGGCCTTGCGCGAGCACTCCGACCCGCTGCATAAGGTGACCATCATTCCGCGCGGCATGGCGCTGGGCGTCACCATGCAACTGCCGGTTGACGACAAGCACACCTACACCCGCGACTATCTGGAAACGCGACTGGCCATCATGATGGGCGGCCGCGTGGCCGAGGAGCTGTTCCTGCATACCATGACCACCGGCGCGGGAAACGACATCGAACAGGCGTCGGACCTGGCGCGCAAAATGGTCTGCGAGTTCGGTATGTCCACGCTGGGGCCGATGACCTTCGGCAAGAAGGAAGAGCAGATCTTCCTGGGCCGCGAGATCAGCCAGCACCGCGACTTCAGCGAGGAGACGGCGCGGAAGATCGACCAGGAAGTTCGTCGCTTCGTGGACGAAGGCTACCAATCGGCTACCAACATCCTGAAGAACAATGGGCCGATCCTGGAAAAGATTGCCGCAACGCTGCTGGTGCGCGAGGTGATCGACGCCGGAGAGATTGAGATGATCATCGAAGGCAAGGAACTTCCGGAGCGCGTCGATCCCAACACTCAACCGCCCAAGGACGACGTACAGCAGGTGCTGAAGCCAGCCCCCGGCCAGCAACCCAACGTGGCCCCGGAGCGGCCGGCGCAGGCGTAGTACAAGCGCTGTCAGCCATAGCCCACTCCGAAGGGTGGGCTATCTTCCTTCATCCCGCGGAACTCCTCGACGACGTACTAGCTAGGGCAATTGGCCGCCGCGCGCAAGTCGTATCAGAATTTTCTCAACCTTTGGAAAGACGCCGATCCCGACATTCCCATCAGCAAGCCAAAGCAGAGTACGTCGGCTACATTGAAATATCTCATGAAGTGTGACATCGTATAGGATGTCCCATGATCCGTAGGGTCGTCCTCGACACGTCGGTGGTGGTGGCTGGGCTTCGCACGCGGTTGGGAGCCGGCAATGCTGTCCTGCGTCTGGTAGCGAATCGGCGGCTGGTACTCTTGGCGACTCCGCCGCTGTTTCTAGAGTATGAGGATGTGCTGAAGCGTCCTGAACAACGCCTAGCGCACGGGTTGGCGCCAGAGAGAATCGATGAATTTCTTGCAGAACTTGCAGCTTTGATCGAGCCCGTCGAGGTACATTTTCTCTGGAGGCCTCAGGCCCGGGACCCGAACGATGAGATGGTGTTGGAAGCGGCTATCAACGGTCGTGCGGATGCTGTGGTCACCTACAACGTCCGTGATTTTGCGGTGGCTGCCGCCCGGTTTGGCATCTCCGTGCTCGGCCCAGCCGACCTGTTGAAGAAGGTGCGATGATGAGTAAAGCTACCTATCCGTTGAAACTTCCTGTGTCTATCAAGAAGGCAGCCCAGCGCCTTGCCAAAGAGGACGGGGTGTCGCTGAATCAGTGGATCGCTGTGGCCGTGGCGGAGAAGGTTGGGGTTGTGGAAACGGCGGCCGACTTCTTCAGGAAGCGTGCGGGAAAGGCCATGGGAGATAAGTTGATGACGTTTCTTCGCCAAGCGCCCAAGACGCCGCCCGAACCGGAAGACGCAATCCGGTGAAACGGAAGCTGGTCCCGTTATCCCTTGCTAAGGGTCGACCAGTTCGCTGGTTAGGCTACTACCCTGATCAGCGGCTTTTGCTTGGCAATGACTTCGCCGATTTCCACGGCGCCGATTCCAGAGTTGCGCAAGGCTGCAACTAAGCGCTCAGCATCTTTTTCCGCGACCGAGATCAGCAATCCTCCCGCCGTCTGCGGATCGAAGAGCAGCGTGCGAATCTCTTCCGGCACGCCGTCATCAAACTCGACGCAACTCTCGGCAAAGCTGCGGTTCGCTTTCAGGCCGCCGGGAACGTATCCGGCGCGAACACATTCCACTGCGCCGTCCAGCAGGGGCACGCGCGAGGCATGAATGCGCAGGCTAATGCCGGAAGCGATGGCCATCTCTCTGGCATGACCGATCAGGCCGAAGCCGGTGATGTCGGTCATGCCGTGCACCTCAAATCCAGGCGATGAAATCACGATCTCTGCCGCGGTTTTGTTCAGGGTGGTCATAGAGCACACCGCGTCGCGAATCCATACGGCCTCGGCTTTGCCGCGTTTGATCGCCGTCGAGATCACGCCCGTGCCGATCGCCTTGGTGAAGACGAGCCGGTCGCCGGTCGTCGCGCCACTGTTGGCCAGCACGTGTTGCGGATGAATGGTTCCGGTCACTGCGTAGCCGAGCTTGATCTCTTCGTCGCGAATGCTGTGCCCGCCGATCACGGTACAGTGGGCCTCGATCATCTTCGATAGTCCGCCGGCCAGCATCTCTTCCAGCACGTTGAGGTCGCCGCTGTCGGGAAAACACACCAGCGCCAGCGCGCTGATCGGGCGCCCGCCCATGGCGTACACGTCGCTGAGCGCGTTGGTGGCCGCGATCTGTCCGAAGACGTAGGGATCGTCAACGATAGGGGTAAAGAAATCGACAGTTTGAACGAGCGCCAGCTCAGGCGTGAGCTGATACACGCCGGCGTCGTCGGCTGTCTCGAAGCCGATGAGCACATTGGGATCGTGTTGCCGGGCTAATTTCCCAAGCACCGAGTCCAGCACCGCCGGACTTAGCTTGCTGGCTCAACCCGCGGCTTTCACCATCTCCGTGAGGCGCGTTGTCTTGACGTCGGGCATGCAGGTTCATTCTAGCAACCACCGGGAAGGGGCGCTGTTGGAAGAATAGCAATTAGCAACTAGCGTTTAGCAATTTGGCCTGCGAGTTTGGCTCTCCCGATTAGGCGTGTGAGATGTTGGGGATTGATCTCTTCAGCCTCGGAAACGAACACCGGCAAGCCTTACTTTAGCTTTAAATTCACCAACTGGATCTCAGGGTAGCTCCGATTCCAGTCGGCGGAGATGTGCTCGAGGCTCACACGAACCGTCTTGGTCTGGCCCGGACCAATCGGCGAGCGGCCCAAGTCCACCAAGTCGGGATATCCGCCCATCTGGTTTTCCGCCAGCACGTGCAGCGGCAGGGTCTCGGTCTGCACCACCTGGTCCAAGGTGTTCTTGAACACCGCCTTCATGTCGGCGCCAATCAAAGCTTTGTCGCCCGTGTTCGTGATATTCACATCAAGATAGGTGACCGTGCCTCCGACATAGTTTTCCGCAGCGCTCAGCTTGGGATTAGAGAGTTGCAGCTTGGCCGCATAAGGATTGGTCTGCGGGCCAGTTGGTGCATGGCTGCGCGTGAGCGCGACGATGATCCCGACGACCACCAGCACGGCAATCAGGCCCATAACGATAGGCATCCAGTTGCGCTGTTGCGCGGGAGGCTGGGCGGGCGTAAAAAGGTCGGCCATGGCTGTCAAGATTTTACTCCGACCGGATTCCCGTCTCGCACTCGGCAGACCCGGCCGGGCGGCGGACAAAAAGATGTAGGCCGGGATGAAGCATTCCGGCCCGCAGGTTGATTTCAGGTGCGGTTGAAGGGAGTTGCGGAACGCAATCCACAGGCGGGGGAGGACTGTGAATCAATGAAGAATCCCGAGGGCTGTGTTGGGCCGTTGTTCTGGACCAATGACTTGCATTCAGTTCCTGCTGGACTGTGCGACTGGTACTGGCGTACGCAGGGCATGTTCAGCTTGAATCTTGGGCTCGTCACCAGCCGGAATGACCGCTCAACGCCTCGGGATTCCGTCTTGCCCTTGACCAGTCTCGCGTTTTCCTTAGCCAGCAGTGGCTGCCTACCGTTGCGGTTCTTCTTCTGCTGCACCTGAGGCGCAGCAGCAGTGAACTCGCTTCAGCCCTTAGTCTCTGCCGACTTGGGACAACTGCAAAACTGTCAAGGAACGAGTGTGTTTTTACTCCTGCCACGACAAATGTCAATAATTTTTTTGCAATTTTATCTCCTCTGTTTTCAATCGAGTGCAGCGCGTCCACAGAGAAATGCCGAATTTTTGTGCAATCCTGAAAACCAAGGTTGGCGAGGTGTCTCTTGGGGCGCAATTTTCGCGGATTTCGCCAAATGAAAAACCTAGCTTGCCGTCACGTTGACCGCGCGCGGAATTGTGAAAATCTGGTAAGAACCAAGTCCCGTGCGGCATTCACCCAATCTGGATTTTTCGTTTCAGCGACTCCAATCAACCGCTGTCATCTGGGCGGAGTCGAAGGACCCCTATAGTTACCAAAAGGGTCAGCTCGACCTATAGGGGTGCTTCGACTCGCGTTCGCCAACCGCGGCGAACACTCGCTCAGCAGGACAACAGTCCTACCGCCATTTGTTACCATCACCACCATGCCCTTGCTGGAAGCCCGCAACCTCACCAAAACCTTCAGCTCCGGTCAAACCATGTTTGGAACCGGGACATCGGGGCAGGTGCGCGCCGTCAGCGGCGTGTCGCTGGCGATCGAGTCCGGGGAAACGCTGGGGCTGGTCGGCGAATCCGGCTCCGGCAAAAGCACGTTGGGGCGAATGCTGTTGCGGCTCGTCGAACCAGACTCAGGTGAGGTGCTCTTCGATGGTCACGACGTATTGCGCGCCGGCGGAGCTCAACTCCGTCACTTGCGTCGCGACATGCAGATCATCTTCCAAGACCCGTTCGGCTCCCTCGATCCCCGCATGACGGTTGAGCAGATTGTCTGCGAGCCCATGGCCATCCATGGAACCGGCGGCCGTGCCGACCGCCGCCAACGCGCAGCCGAGGCGATGCGCGCCGTGGGAATGGATGCCTCAGCTCTCGAGCGCTACCCACATGAATTCAGCGGGGGGCAGCGGCAACGCGTCGGGATCGCGCGGGCCCTGGTGTTGCGGCCGCGATTCATCGTGGCCGACGAACCGGTTTCCGCGCTCGATGTAAGTGTCGGTTCGCAGATCGTCAATCTGCTGAAGCAACTGCAACGCGATTTCTCGCTGACTTACCTTTTCATCTCTCATTCGATGCCCATCGTGCGCTACCTTGCGAACCGCATCGCGGTCATGCAGCGCGGAGAACTGGTGGAGGTTGGGGCCACCGAGCAGATCACCACTGCGCCGCAGCATCCCTACACGCGCAGCCTGCTGGCAGCCACCCCGGAGATTGAATTCAGCTCGCGCTAAAGGCCGCCGTCTCCAGGACCGGTTTGAACTATTACAATTTGGGAGGGGTGCGGCGATGATGCGGCAACTGCTTTTTCTACTTCTGTTGAGTTCGACATCATGGGCGCAAAGCGCTAGCGGGCAGCTCAGTCCGTCGGTTCAGGGCGGGCAAAGTCAGGCAGACACTGCGGGGCAAGCCGCGACGCGGCCATCACCTGGCGAAGCGGGTGACGATCTGGCGCAGATGCGAACCGATCTGAACCACATGGAGAGTCTGCTCAACAACATGAGCAGCGAGATCACCTTTCTGCGGGACCAGAACCTGCAAATCCTGCTGAACAGCAACGCCCGCATGTGGACGATCCTGATTCGCGACCTGCGCCTGCAGATCGATCGCGAGGAGCAGCGCCGGGGCGGCAAAAGGGTGCCGCCGGCAGCAGAACGCCAAGTTCCACCGGTCAAGCCGCATCCCTAGCAGGCTGCTGAAGAGGGAGGGAAAGCAGGTTCTCTGGCTCGGAATACAAATTTTTCCCACTTTACCGCCATGAGAGCGCCAAGAGTAGTAGGTGAAAGAGAACAATTGGCCTTTCTTGCTTCATTTAGTCCACTTTGACTTTTTGGAGAACCGCGTCACCGGAGCCCGCATGGCGCTATGTGTTGCAAATCGCAACAGTGCAGCTTCGGGACGACCAACCCTCGCTAAGGTGCGCTGCGTCACTGCGCACGTCCGCCAGCAAGGCCGACCATAATAGCAGCGGATGCCGCGAGGATGACTGCCATGTTGAACGTCAGAGATGAGTGCGACCTTCCGGAAGACGACGGCTACGACTTGTTCACGCGGGAAACCGAAGTCGAACGGCACCGTTGGGATGAGCTGCATTGCGGGACGAGATGCCGAGCTGACGACGATTGCGAATCGCCGAGCTCCTCCAGCTAGTTACAAGAGCAACACTCTACGGCGCGAAGTAGCTGGAGATGTCGAGGACCAGTTGCGTGATCCCGGAGGCAAAGGCATCGATCGAGCCGTTAGTGGTCGGCACGATCGCCAGGTTCGAGGTGATCAGGATCACGATCATTGGAGTAGTACGAGGCACTTCCAATCTGGTAGCGGTTGATGGCGACGTCGAGCGCCTTCTCGATGATCGCCACCGGCGCCTCGACATCCACCAACAAACGGTTGGGATAGCGCTGCGTGATGGTCAGCCCCTGGCTCTGCGCCCAAGCCGCCACTGCCTGCTCATCTTGCGCCGACGGTGCGAAGCGTTCGTTCCACTCCTTCTCGCTCAAATATTTGTGGAACAGCGGCGAGTCTCTGTCCTGCAAGTGGTTCAGGAACTGCTCTTCTTCCGCCAGATGGGGCGGCTTCAGAGCGAAGACCAGGCGCAACATCTGATCGGAGCCACAAGGTCCGATGAGCTGGGCGGTGCCGTTCTGTACGGCCCGCGGCGTTTGCTGGATGGAAGCTCTCTGCTGTGCCACGAGGTACGTTGACAAGCAGGCGCAACAACCGATCAAGAGAACGCTCAGCCGCAAATGCCAGTTGCGCCTTGTTGCGGAAGAAGGCAACGAGGAAGCGTCCGCACGGAGACGATTGAGGCGCATGGGCTCCACTCCGGCAACTTTCGGATCGTAGAGGTAATTCCAGCCGTGAGAGCGGTCTATCTGGATGGAAACCAGACGATACCCGAACACAATGCCCGAATCAAGCCAAAAGACGCAGTGATGCGCGTCACAAGCTGGAGAAATAGCGTAACGTGATAGCGCCCGGCTACGGCCTGGGTCGCCGACCTCACGAATAATCGATCGAGGCGAGGGGAACTTCCTTCCGGTTTGTGACAAAATTCTTCTTCGTAGGTGCTGCATGGCTCTCAGCTTCGCCAACGACATTCGCCCGTTGTTCCGTGACACTCCCGATGTGGACACCATGAAACAGTTCGGCATGGATCTGTCGGCCTACGATGACGTCAAAACCCACGCCGAGGCGATTTACTCCCGACTTGACGACGGCAGCATGCCGTGCGACGAACCCTGGCCCAAAGCGCAAATCGCAAAGTTCAAGCAGTGGATGGACGACGGCATGGCGCCGTAAACAGCGAGCCGAACCGAATCACGCAAACCCCAGGGCTTCCCGCCAGATTAGCTCCCGGCGCCGGCCGGCGGCGGCAGTATTTTCCACTGCCGCCTCGCGCCAGCAGAACATGCCCAGACGCGGTAGAATGACTGCAACGAAAGCGATTTTGATCTCAGGGTGAGACTGCGCGTCTGCAGGCCCGCCTGATCAGGTATTTGATGAAGAGATTTGCTGTCCTTCTGCTTGCCACATTCGTCGGTACACCCTGGCTGATGGCCCAAACCAGCCCATCGGCTGGCCAGGACGACACCGTCGTCGAGGAAATTATCGTCCGCCTTAACAACAACATCATCACCCGGGCCGATCTGCGCCGCAGCCAGGAGCAATTGCAGGCCGAGTCCCGCCAGCCGGACCCCTCCGGTGGTCCGTCCGACCCCAAAGAGCGTGAGCAGGACTTGCTCCGCGACCTCATTGACCAGCAGCTGCTGTTGCAAAAAGGCGAGGAGCTGGCGATCTCCGCGGACACCGACCTGGTCAAGCGGCTGGACGAGTTGCGCAAACAGATGCACGCCGAGTCCATGGAGGACCTGGAGAAGGCGGCGCAGGCGCAGGGCGTCTCGTGGGAAGAATTCAAACAGAACATGAAGAACAGCATCATCACGCAGCACGTGATCAGCCAGGAGGTGGGCGGGCACATCAACGTGTCGCAGCAGGAGATCCAGCAGTTTTACGACCAGCACAAGAGCGAGATGGAGCGCCCGGAACAGGTCCGCATGAGTGAGATTCTGATTTCGACCCAGAAGCAGCCGGCGGTGAAGACCGAGAAAGGGCAGGAGGCGCTACCGGAGATCCCGAGCCCGGAAGTGGTGGCAGCAGCCGAGGCCAAGGCAGACAAGGTTTACGAGCTGCTGAAGAAGGGTGGCAAATTCGAGGACTTGGCCAAGCAGTACTCTGAGGGTCCGACTGCCGCGCTGGGCGGTGACCTGGAATACTTCAAGCGCGGTACCCTTTCCAAAGATCTCGAGGAGCGGGTGTTTGCCATGAACGCGGGTGGCTACACCGAGCCGGTGCGCACCAATCAGGGCTGGGTCATCTTGAAGGTCACCGAACACCAGACCGCCGGTATTCCTCCTTTGAAAGAAGTGGAGGGCCGGGTCCAAGAACAGATCTATATGACCAAGATGCAGCCCGCGCTGCGCGATTACCTGACTAAGCTGCGCGAGGATGCCTACATCGACATCAAGGCCGGCTACACTGACACCGGCGCCAGCCCCAACGAAACCAAGCCGATCTACACCACGGCGGCGACCGAAGGCTCGTCGAAGGCAAAGAAAAAGAAAAAATTCGGGCTTTTCTAGAGGTCAAAGTGGCCGTAGTTTGCGTGGTGCGGCCTTCACAATCTATCCCAATCAATCAGTGAATAGAGGCTCTCGCCCCGCGTTTCTCTGGCGCCATCCACCGCCAAGTGCGATACCATGAACCCTTGGCCGCATTGTCTTGCCGCGATGTGCCACGGTTCCCGCTATGAAGGAATTCTACATTTGCGATTGCGCCCGCCTGGAGAACCAGACCATCACCTCGCTGTTCGTGGTCGCTGCCAAGCAGGTGAAATCGAAAAAGAGTGGTGACCTCTACCTTTCCCTCACCTTGGCCGACCGCAGCGGGCAACTGCAAGCCAACATGTGGGACAACGTCGCCGACACTGTGGACACGTTCGAGCAGGACGACTTCGTCAAAGTGAAGGGCGTGGTCCACAAGTACAATGGCCGCTGGCAGCTCACCATCCACAAGTTGCGCAAGCTGGAAGATGCGGAGATCGACTACTCCGACTACCTTCCCAAGACCTCGAAGGACATCGATCAGCTATGGCGCAAGTTGACTGAATTTGTCGAGAGCTTCGAGAACCGCTGGCTGAAATCGCTGCTCAAGGAATTCATGGCCGACGAGGCCATTGTCACCGCGTACAAGAACGCGCCCGCAGCCAAGACACTGCACCACGCCTTCGTCGGCGGCCTGCTCGATCACGTGGTCTCGCTGTTTACGGTGTGCGACCTTGCCGCCCGCAACTATCCTCAGGTGGACCGCGACCTGCTGCTGACCGGCGCATTCCTGCACGATGTTGGCAAGCTGCACGAACTCGCCTATCAGCGCTCGATTGCCTACACCACCGAGGGCCAGTTGCTGGGGCACATGATTATCGAGCTGGAAATGCTGCACCAGAAGCTCACCCATTTGCCCGGCTTTCCCGCCGAGCTGAAGATCCTGATCGAGCACATGATCATCAGCCATCACGGGCAGTATGAATTTGGTTCGCCTAAACTGCCCATGTTTCCCGAGGCGCTCATGCTGCACTATCTCGACGATCTCGACTCCAAGATGGAAAGCATGCGCGCACAGTTCGAACGTGAGGCGGAGTTCGACAGCCCGTGGACCAGCTACAACCCATCGCTGGCGCGTCCGCTGCTGAATACCAAGAAGTTTCTGGAGAAAGGCTTGGCTGCGTCGCGAGAGGCGGAGTCGCGAGAGTCCGCGGCAGTTGCTGGCGACGAAAGTGCCGCGCCGCAACCGGCGGTCGGGCAGCATGTCGAAGCCCAACCGAAAAGCGCTCCTGCCCCCGCCCAACCGGCCGAAAAAGGGCCGGCGGTATCTCCCTTGGAAGCCCTCGAGCGCAAGTTTGCTTCGCACAAGGTAACGCCCATGGCCGGCACGGGAAAATCGTCGTCCTGACGGCTGCTACACTCAAAACCTCCATGCTCGACTTCTCGCGCTTTGAATGGCTTTCGTTCGACTGTTACGGCACACTGATTGACTGGGAAACCGGCCTGCTCGGCTATCTGCGTCCGTTGCTGGAGAGCAAGGGCCACGCGCTCAGCGAGGCCCAGATCATCAGCTTGTATTCGGAGTTTGAGCCACGCGCCCAGGGCGGTCCTTACCGCAGCTATCGCGAAGTGCTGGCGCAGGTGGTGCGCGGCTTCGGGCGCGAGTTGCGCTTCTCTGTCAGCGCCGCGGATGCCAACGGCCTAGCGGAGTCGATCCGCAACTGGCAGCCCTTTGCCGACACGGTCCCCGCGCTGCGCCGTTTGCAGTCCCGCTACAAGCTGGCGGTCCTCTCCAATATTGACGATGACCTGTTCGCCTACACCGCGCTGAAGCTGGCGGTGGGCTTCGACGCCGTTGTAACCGCTCAACAGGTGCACAGTTACAAACCGTCGTTCAATAATTTCGAGGCGCTATTGCGGCGCTTCAAAATTCCACGCGAGCACCTGCTGCACGTCGCCGAGAGCTTGTACCACGATGTGGTACCTGCGCGCTCGTTGGGAATTACTACGGTGTGGGTTAATCGCAGGCAGGGCAAAGAGGCGGCAGCCACCAAGCTGGTCGAAGCCCATCCCGATCTGGAAGTGCCGGATATCGGCAAGCTGGCGGAGTTGGCTGTGCCGGACGATGCGCGCGGCTAGGGCCTTCCGTGCTCAGCCCTCGTCGTCACCCCGCAGGTGTCGCAGGAGGGGCAGTACCAACATAAAGCTTGCCCTACTCGCAGAGGACAATCAAAATGGCACCATGGAAATGCCACTGCGTTTTGTGGACGACGAGTACACCCCACGGCTCTGGGCCGAGCTGTATCCCGTGCTTCGCAACATCAAGACCGGCGAACTTGCCAGGAAAATGCTGGCCTACAAGAACAAGCCGGTGGCGAGCTGGCGCGCCGACGACTGGGGCCTGCTGGATGCGCTGAACCAGATGCTCACCCTGCGGGCTACGTCGCGAGAGCATGCCTTGCGCAACGACTCGCCTCCGGTCCAGGATGCGGCATTCTGGGCCAAGCTGGACAAGGACCTGGAGTTCTACTACGAGGCCCAATATCCCGGCGAAGAACTGGAGGAGGAGGAGGACGACGAGGACCTTTGATGGCGTTTGAGGCCCGGGGCACAAAATCAGGAGAAAGGATGGCGGTATAATCGTGCCATGTCCCCAGTGATCCACATCTCGGAAGCGGAAGCCGCCAACGACTTCGCCTCGGTGCTGGCTCGCGTTCGCGCAGGGGCGGAAGTGGTCATCGAGACCGAGGGCGGCAAGCTGCCGGTGGCGGTGATCCATTCCCCGGTTCCGCGGCGCCGCACCATCGCGGAGTGCATTGCACTGTTACCTGAAGACTCGACAGCAATCATGGACGCCGACTTCGCTAAGGACGTCGAGGCGGCCATCGAGAGCCACCGCGAACCGCTAGAACCACCCGCATGGGACTGATCCTCGACTCCAGCGTACTGATCACCGCCGAACGCCAAGGACAGAATGCGCGACAAATGCTCGCTGCCATCTCCGGCGCAACGGGCAATACTGAGATCGCCATCTCCGTGGTCACGCTGATCGAGCTGGCCCACGGTGCGGCCCGCGCCGACACGCCGCCGCGAAAAGCTACGCGACACCAGTTCATCCAAGAACTACTCACGGCGTTGCCCATCCATCCAATCACCGTGCCGATTGCGCTTCGCAGCGGGCAGATCGACGGCGAGAACCAGGCCAAAGGCGTACGCCTTCCCCTCTCCGATCTGCTGATCGGAGTGACTGCCCTCGAACTCGGCTACAGCGTGGCTACCGGCAACCTTCGCCACTTTCAGATGATCCCCGGCCTGAAGATCGTCTCCCTGTAGGAGGTGCTTTGCTTAGTTTCGGGGGCCCGTTCCAGCACGGTTTTGGCTAGGGCGGGGCAGTTCTAGGAAAACACATTCCAGACTTATTTTTCGCGCTATCATGTTCCGCATGGCAGCGCCTCATCACTCGCCCCGATTTCTCGACATTGTCAACGCCGCCAAACAGAGTGTCCGCGAAGTAACCGTGGACGACGTTAAGCAAATGCTGGACGACAAGGCAGATTTTCTCCTCATCGATGTCCGCGAAGACCACGAGTGGGCGAAGGACCACCTGCCGACGGCCATGCATCTGGGCAAAGGAATCATCGAGCGCGACGTGGAGCAGCGCGTGCCTGACCTGGGTACTCCCTTGGTTTTGTACTGCGGTGGCGGGTTCCGGTCGGCGCTGGCGGCTGACGCCCTGCAAAGAATGGGATATACCGATGTCGCTTCCATGGACGGCGGCATTCGCGAGTGGCGAGAGAAGGGTCTTCCGCTGATAAACGAATAAGGGTCGCCGGAATGGTTGGCTGGATAAGAGTTCGTATCGCCGGGATGCTTATTGCGGGTTTGTTGCCTGGGGTGGTTTGGGGAGTTCCGGCCCAGAAGAAACCCAATCCCGACAGGCCAACCCTTCCCTATAGCATGCTAGGGCTTCATCGCGAGGACATTGACGCATACGACAGCAAAGCCGAGCCGGTGGCCAGAGTCAGCGAAGCACTCCTAAGCGTGGACCAAACGGGCTGGAGCCTGATTCACAAGTACTACCCAACCCTGGGTACGAGCCTCGAGGGACCCGAAAAGAGAGTCCACCCTGACGATCCAGCCGATCGCAGATTCGTTGCCAGTTATGCCAACGAAGATCCCGCTTTCAGCCCCATGCCATTGCTATGCATGATTTGGTCGCTTCCCGAATCTCAACTCTCCGGTCCACTGAAGAATCTGCACAACGAATTAGTGCCAGCCATGGCGCTGGAGGATTATTCCATTTGGAAGCTGGACGAGTTGCGCAAAGCCGTCGACCAGTTGACGGACGCCACGGCCACAGCAAAGGGAGTGAAGTATCGGACGCCGAAGAGGCGATTGTCCTTTAAGCAGGCATTACAGTTGTATGCCATGACCCTCGCCTTGGTTCGGATGGAGACGAAATGGGCCGACAAAGCGGATTCCCCGCCACCCGACATGATCAACTTCACCACTTCACCAACCGCCGCTGCTGATTGCGGACGGGGAAACGGCGGCGCTGCTGCTGTATCTCCCTGCCGGCATTGACGAACCGCTGGCCAAAGGAGAGTTTGAGGAAAGAGCCGACGTCGTCGTAATCAAGAGGAAGGGTACAACCTTCGAGGCGGAGCAGTTCCCTGTGTATTTGACTGTGGACCAGAAGGAATGGAACCCGTCATGGATTGAATTGGCGGACCTAGTTAGCGACACCAGCCTGGTCGCACGGAAGTACGAACACGACTGGACGAGGTTAGGTGGCCCGTACTTATGGTTTCGGCCCGAAAGGCTTGGGCTAGCGTCCAGACTGTGGCAATGTGAGTTGCCAATTGCTGGCCACGGCCTCCCCATCCGGTTTTGTCAGACACTTTTCCGTCCCCTCTTGGTTCTGGATCGATTTCTCGGTTCCTGCAGCCCCAGCTATCCCGCCGGAAGCAACAGCCCGGCGAGCCGCCCGAGCATACTGCCGAAAACCGTTTCGTCAGATATCCTTCCGCCAGCATCAGCCAGTAATAGCGGGCGTGCTTCACCAGCCGTCCGCCCGTCTTCACGAGCCGTTGCTGCAAGCTCAGCGACCAGTTCTCGATTCGCTTGGGCAACGTCAGCCGCCGCCACAAATTGCCCAAGTTGTAGGCCAGCAGGCTCAGCGCGAGCCGCACTTGGTTGGAGCGGAAACGATGACAACTCAGCCGCGTCATCTTCACCGCTTGCTTCCCCTCTTTGATCCACTGCTCTGCCATCCCGCGCTTGTTGTAGAAACACACCACGCTCCGGCTGGGTGTCTCCAAGTTGGTCACGATGAATCCGACTCGGGGGAACAACTCCCCGAAGTGCGCTTCGTGCTCCTCCGACTCGACGCCAAGGCGGCCGGGGGTATGTTTCCGCACATCCTTGCCGGCGTGACTCTGCTGGTGGACCGCCACTACAATTCCTTGCAACCGTACCGCCGGTTGCGACCCAACATTTACGCGGCGCATGCCGAGGCCCGCTGTCTCATCGGCTACGTCTCGGTTTCCGGCGATCACCTAGTGTTGCGGCCGCAGAACCCGCAGCACTCCGTGGAACTGGTGCGCATCGAACGCGGCAGGAGTTATCACGACTACATCGTGGGCCGAGTGTGCTACGTCGGGTTCGAAGTGTGACGCCCCGCTCTCTGCTATGATTCTTGCCCGTCGGCGCTCGAAGCCGGCCTACAGGGAGGTCAGCACTTATGGAGGAACAAGGGATCGGTAATGTAATCATGCGTCGCAACGAAGACATTGCACTTGACATGATGAAATTCATCGCCGTCACCACCGGATATGGGAAGACCGGCTCGCCGGAAGCCGGCTTCCAGGGCGGCACCGTTTCGAAAGCCGAGGACTATGCCCAGCATTTGCTGGATCTGTTTGGGCAATGCCTGGCGGCGGTGCAAGGCAAAAAGTAGGCCGAGGCCCAAGAAACGCACGCGGAGCCGGAACCTGGCAGCTCCGGTTTTCTTTTGGCATGGATCGCCGAACATCACCCCGGCAGGTGATTTCGGTCACTGCCGAGGTGGCGCCGCAGGACGACCATCAAGCTGGCGAGGTGCACCATGGCAGGCTTGGATCCGAAGTTCCACGAAGAGACCCTCAGCATTCACCAAGAACACGGAGAACTGGTGGCGCAGTTGGACCAGATGGATGCCGCCCTGGAACAGATGGCCTGCTACGCGGAGGTTTTCACCGACCTCGCCACCGCCAACCAGGCGATGAGCCGCGGTAGGTGGATGGCGGAGTGGCTCCCCCGGCACTACGAGCATGAAGAAACCACCGTGCTGGAAACCATCGCGAGGATGAGTCCGGAGCTGGCTTCGTTCGCTCGCGAGATGAAGCGCCAGCACAACGAAATGCGGGTGCGGCTGGAGAATTTCCGCGATCGCATCGAGCATTTGAGCCAGACCGGCGACCTGGAGAATGCCGTCAACCAGTTGAAGAAAGACGGCAAAGACCTCACTCGCATGATGCGGCTGCACATGGCAGCGGAAGAGAAGAAGTTCGCCAGCGTGGAGAACTAGAGCGGAAATCCAGCTACGAAAAAGGGCGCCAACGATCAAGCTGCTCGAAGATTTTCTCCTAGTCGACAGGACTACTGGTATCCCGTAGTATCATGAAATTGAAATTTGAATGGCACACCGCCAAGCCGAGGCCAACTTGGAAGCCCATGGCGTGAGCTTCGATTTGGCGACGACAGTGTTCAGAGATCCGTTTGCCGTCGAGCGCCTCGATGATCGTGAAGATTACGGCGAGCAGCGTTTTGTCCTCATCGGCATGGCGGAAGGTCACGTTGTGCTGTTCGTAGCCTACACAGAACGCGAGGAGCGCATTCGCATTGTTTCA
Source organism: Candidatus Korobacteraceae bacterium (assembly GCA_049522855.1). GTDB lineage: Bacteria > Acidobacteriota > Terriglobia > Terriglobales > Acidobacteriaceae > Bog-257. The sequence goes on along the minus strand of JBEKNL010000015.1, from coordinate 11,769 downwards.
GCTCGGAGAGCAACGCAGCATGAGCAAGACGACTACTTCAGGCAAAACGCCTAAGCCTCCCCGGCCGATGACCGCCGAGGCCATTGAGAGGGCCGCGCGCGCGGATCGCGACGCACAGCCGCTCACCCAAACCGACCTCAAGTGGATGAAGCGAACACCACAGGCAAAAATCATCCGGCGAGCATTGGAACTGACGCAAGAGGAATTTGCGACCCGCTATCACATTCCTCTGGGCACGCTACGGGATTGGGAACAGGGGCGGGCGGAACCGGATCAGCCGACGCGGGCGTATCTAACGCTCATTGCCCGCGATCCCGACCATGTGGACCACACATTGAATCCAAAGCCAAGCTAATCAAGAGTCCCGTGTTGCAACAAACCCACCCTAGCAAAGGAAGCATGGGTGGGGCATCCCCATAACGGTTGCCTGGGCCACCTGCCTGGAGAGTTTCCGCGATAGGATCGCGCATTTGAGCCAGACCGGCGACCTGGAGAATGCCGTCAACCAGTTGAAGAGAGACGGCAAAGACCTCACTCGCATGATGCGGCTGCACATGGCAGCGGAAGAGAAGAAGTTCGCTAGCGTGGAGAACTGACGGCGAATTGAGTTACGAAGCAGAAGCCGCGGCGATCATACTGCCCCGCCCAGTGTCCTAACAAAGTCTGGGCCGAATCGCCTACTGCATGACAGCATAAGAATCACTACGCAGCTAGCATTGCTCACAACAAAGAAGTTATTGGCTTCGTTTGGTAAAACGACCCTTCTTGAACCTGCTGGATCGCCTTCTCCATGACGCACAGGACTTGTGAGTGCGCCAACTCTGGAGGCGACCATCTATGCCAAAGTGCCGATCGCACTGCCCTGCAGAACTCTACTGATCGGCTGATACTTGAACGCTCACTGGCGCCGGCAGGCGAAGATGACTTGTGAGGTGGCATTAAAGACAGCGACCGCTTGCCTGGCCCGCGATGCCGCTGCTCGAACGTTTGATCCGCCCTGGCGCTCCACGCGGCCGTAGACAGAAACTGACGCCCTTCACCAAGAATGCGGAAGAACCGGTTTTGACGGATCGCTGAGGGGAAATCTCGCCGAACCAGGCGAAAGATGTGTGTCTCCCCAACGATTGCCGTTTAAGAAGGGGGAACGGCATGCGTTCCAGTTCCAACCGGGGGAATCTGGGAATCCAGGCGGTAAGCCGAAGGTCCATCAGCGCATGAACGCCGAATATGATGCCCTGTTGGCGGGGATCGTTCCCGATGAACTCGCCCTAGCGCTCGGCGTTCCGTCGGACAGCACCTGGGCACAAGCGATAGCGCTGGGAGTGGCTTGGCGCGCCGCTGCCGGCGACTATAACGCGGCCCGTGAGATGCGCGAAGCTACGGAAGGCAAGGCGACGGAGCGGCACCAAATCACGGCCGAGAATGGACAACCGCTGCAGCCACCTGCGTTGCACGTACATTTTACCAAACCCGAAGGTGAGGCGGCGCCGGTAAAAAGAAGGCTTCTCACCGATTTGAGTACGGAGTCCGAGGCCTGAGAGCGCGCCCGCTTACCGCATGAAATCCGGGGCGCTTGACGATCCACAGCCCCTTGGTTGCGCCCTCCGGACGGGTTCGGGGATTGACTTGCCCGATCCAGCCCACTTACAATTCGCTACCCGCCATCACGCTCCCTTCCCGCGGAGGAGGTTCGCATGCTCTCCCCAAGACTCCCGATCCTTGGCGTTGCCTTTGCGGTGCTCGTCGTCTTCGTCGGCCCGGCTTTGTCGCAGGAGCAGGAAACGCCGCGTCGAACGGCGCCACGCATCCAGATCCCCTTTCAGCCAAGCGCCCGCATCGCGCCCGAGGTCGACCTTCGACCGGAGATCGAGAAGTTCGGACTGGCCGTCCGGGACCAGGGCAACCGCGGGACATGCTCGGTCTTTGCCACCACCTTCCTGATCGAGTATCAGACCGCCCGCACGAAAAGGGTGAGGGACCTCGATCTCTCGGAAGAGTATCTCAACTGGGGGAAGAACCGTGCCAACAAGACCGACTCCGACGGCGGGAAGTTCACCGACATCATCCGCGGCTACCAGAAATTAGGCATGGTGCCCATCCAGGACATGCCCAATCTGCCGTCGTTCCATCCCAAGCACCCCGATACGCCCAGGAAGTCGGTGATCGCCTCGGGCAAGAAGTTCGGGCGGTTTCCGTTCACCTTCATCAAGGAATGGGATAATCGCAGGGGCATGTCGGAAAATGAGCTGGAGGCCACCAAGGCTGCGCTGAGGGCCGGTCACCCGGTGGCAACGGGCATCTGGTGGCTTGAAAAGTTCGAGACCGTGACCGTCGAGCAGGTGCCCCTCCTGAAGGAATATCCGCGGAAGGATAACAACAACCGCGATGCGTCGAAGAACCCCATGTTCGACGGTCACTCGATCGACCTCGTCGGGTTCCACGAGGGCAAGGAGTTTCCGGGCGGCGGTTACTTCATCTTCCGTAATAGCTTTGGCCCGGGCTTCGGCCACCGCGGCTACGGTTTCGTGTCGTTCAAGTACATCCGCGACTACTCAAACGACGCCATCTACATCGCGCGGAGGGAGTCATAGCGCGCTGCGGCAGCAGAAAGTGATCATTCCGAGGGACGCGTGCCTGCTGCTTTGAACGTCGAGTCCAAGATCGATTACACCGGATTCCGTGCTCTACTATGAGCTTGGCGAATAGTTCTCCGTCAACGAGCTCTATTAGAATAAAGAGGGGCAACTGTGCCCCAGGGAGCAAACAGATGTTCTGCCAGAGTTGCGGCGCTCAAGTCGCGGGAGCCTTCTGTACCAAATGCGGGGCGCGCGCGAGCCAGCCGTCACCGCCTTCCGCACCCCCGTCGGCTTACACTCCACCGCCTCCACAATACGTGCCACCGCCCCAGTACGCTCAGCCTCTGCCGCCGACAGCCAAGAGCGGATCGGGGTTGAAGATCCTGTTTGTCGTGCTGGGAATCCTCGGTCTAATGGGTGTGCTCGCCATCGGCGGGGTCTGGTTCGGCTTGCACAAGGTCAAGCAGGCCGCCGCGAATAACGGAATCGATCTGAACAGCTTCTCCGAAACGCGTCTCGGACCCGCCCGGCGGTTCGACGCCTGCGAGTTGCTCACCAAGGAAGACCTGTCGCAGATCCTCAGCCTCAACGTCGAACGAGCAGAAGGCGACGGGCGGTCCACTCATTCCACTTGCCGCTATTTCTCTTCCGGGGCACAACAGCGTGCTCTCGAGGAAGCAGCCGCAGCCAAGAAGAAACTCGAAGAGGAGACGAAAGCCGGGCCCTCCAAAGCCGATCAGTCAGCGGTAATTAACGACCTTGGTAATGTGGTTCGAGGCATCGCCGGCGCTGCGGGCCCTGCCGTGGGTGAGACCAACGGTCTGTTGCTTACCATTGAAGTCGACTCGGAGAATGCCAAAGCCGCCATGGCTGGATTCAAGCTCGGGGTGGGCTTGACTGGCGCCGTCGTGATGAAAGGTGCCGATCCGGAAGGTAAGGCCATGATGCGCGAAGAAGTAAAAGGAGTGGGCGACGAAGCGATATCAGGACCCCTCTTGAGCCTCTTCATGTTTCGTAAAGGCGACGTCAGCGTGCAACTCGACGCGCGCTTGTTGCCCGGCGGACGCGACGCGCAAATTGCCATCGGCAAACGCATCATCTCGAAGTTGTAACCGCAAGAAAAGGTGCGAGCAGGCCAAAGGCCTCTCGAGTCGGGCCGCTGCCGGCTCGGACTGTTTGGCAGGGATTCGATTTGACGCCGAGTCTGCCAGCGGCGTCTCGGTTCAATGCAAGCAAGGGCACTGAGGGAAACCCTGCCTATGAAAAGATCATGGTGCGCTTGGATACAGTCGAGCGTGGCAGTTTGGGCGACCATCGGAATATCGGCGGGGGCGTAGTAGAACTGAGAATAAACTTTGGCCCCGGCTACAGGGTTTATTTGGGACAGATCGGCAAAACGGGAGAACTTGTAATTTTGCTCATTGGCGGAACGAAAAAAAGTCAGGATGAGGATATTAAATTAGCTAAGAAGTACTGGGAAGATTTCAATGCCGAGTAGAGACTACAATTCGTGGCGACTGGAAAAACTCTCTGATCCAGAAAGAGCCGCGAAATACTTGAAAGCGGCTCTTGAAGATTCCACGGAAGCTTTTTTCCACGCATTTAAGAACGTAATTCAGGCTCATCAAGTTTCCGAAGTTGCGAAAAAAGCGGGCGTTCAGCGAGAGAGTTTATATCGCTCATTTTCTCCTACCGGGAATCCAACGTGGGACACCATGAGGTCTGTTCTAACTGCCCAAGGTTTTCTTGGGCAACTGCTCACGGCAAAACCCGAACATTCCCCCCGGCCGGTAGCCTGGGCCATAGACAATTGGAAGCCGCAGAATAGAGTAGGTGAAGCCAAGCCGGACAGACTCCGCCTTAATGATTTCCTCGGCGTTCAGCTTGCTGCGTCCATACTCTGTTCGAGGGCAGCATTCAGTTCCGGCATCCATCCATCCGTCCTGGGCGCGTGTCGTGTCCACCGCTGAAATCGAACTCGTAAAGACTAGGTGCTTGTTTCGGAGACGTTCTCCGAGCTCCTCTAAGAGCCATCGGGTTCCGTTGTCATTAATACGCACGTCGGAAGCATCATCTTCCGTGCGTACGTAGGCCGCCAAGTGGAAGAGCACGTCGAAATCTTCGATGTGACCCACGAGAACGGGACGGCGCCTCAAGTCGAGTGGCACCTGTTGGACGGGCCATTGGCGGAGTTCACCGAGCCGGAGGCGCTCGGACTCATGTTGGACCGGGTCCGTCAGAGCGACGACGCTCTGGGGGCCATATTCTGCCAACCGCCAAGCAAGGACAGTGTCGGGCTGAACAATAGCCAGCCCCGAGCGCCAGTCGCTCCAGCTGCGGGACAGCCAGACCCAAGAAAGGCGATCCACGGCCGTCAACTTGGGACGTTGTCTCGCGGACCGCTGCAGCACACCGATTTGGTGGCGCAGGGCGAGGTTCTCCAGTTGGAGAGCAGCCCGCGAACGGAAGATCGAGGACAGCGTGATAAGGAGTGTCGCGAGAGACATGAGCATCGGAAGAGAGAATTACGAAAGAAGTATAATTCCCGTCCGCTCAGGCATTTCGAGGTTTTCGAGAGGCACAGTACCGCTGGTCGTACATGTAATATCCATTGTTCGCGTAGACAACGTAAACGTCGTCGGTTTCGTACCAGTTGTTTGCCCAGTAGCTTGGCCACGGGTCAACCAGAGTGAACCAGCGCCCAGCCAGAGAAAACAATAGTGCGCTGGAATCTCTCAAGAGATGTATAGTGTGAGCTGTTGGGAGTTAAACGGGAAATTCTCGCTTAATTGCCAAACCCTCGGTTATACGCGACGACATTCTGAAGGAAAACGCTGGTGGAAAAAGTATGTTTCACTTAATCTGGTATATCCTCATTGGGCTAATCTCGGGGTTGATCGCGAAATCGGTGATGCACGTGCATATGACGATCTTCTGGACGATCGTGCTCGGCATCATCGGATCGGTCATTGGCGGCTGCGTTACCCACATGTTTTCGCGCCCGAGAAACGAACGATATCATCCCGCCGGCCTCATTTTTTCCACACTGGGCGCGATCCTGGTTCTCTTCATTTGCTATAAGCTGAAGATTCATTTTCCCCAGGTTAACCCGTTCTAGCACATCGACGACTAACCTCGTATTCCGATAGGCGGTCACGTCTCGGGCTCATGGAGCCATTGGACTGCCTTTTTCACGCCCTTTGCCCCCTCCAGAAAACGATAAGGCACTCTTAGACCTCCTTCGGCACAGAATCCTCACACTCCATCTTAACGGCGCCAAGAAGCTCGAACATCTTGGCTACACGGTTACTTTGCAAGTCCAAGAAACTGTGGATCGCCGCTACTTCTTCTTCTCTTCAGGCTCAGGCCGCTGTTGTGGCTGCGCCTGAGCACGCTGCTGCTGTGGCTGGGCATGCTGTTGCTGCTGAGCGTGCTGCTGCTGCTGAGCCTGCTGCTTGTTCTGGTTCTGCTGTTGCTTGGCCTGCTGCTGCTGCTGCTGAGCCTGCTTCTTGTTCTGGTTCTGCTGTTGCTGCTGGGCGTGCTGCTGCTGCTGAGCCTGCTGCTTGTTCTGGTTCTGCTGTTGCTTGGCCTGCTGCTGCTGCTGAGCCTGCTGCTTGTTCTGGTTCTGCTGTTGCTGCTTGGCCTGCTGCTGCTGCTGAGCCTGCTGCTTGTTCTGGTTCTGCTGTTGTTGCTTGGCCTGCTGCTGCTGCTGAGCCTGCTGCTTGTTCTCGGCTGCCTTGTTCGCAGCCGCCTTGCTCTCATTCGTGCGGGTTGCAGCTGCTTTATTCGCAGCCGCTCTGTTCTCGGTGTCCTTGTTCTCGGCTGCCTTGTTCGCAGCCGCCTTGCTCTCATTCGTGCGGGTTGCAGCTGCTTTATTCGCAGCCGCCTTATTCTCATTCGTACGAGTTGCAGCTGCTTTATTCGCAGCCGCCCTGTTCTCGGTGGCCTTGTTCGCGGCTGCCTTGTTCGCAGCTGCTTTGTTCTCGGTGGCGGCAGCCTTGTAAGGTGCTCCCGCCTGCTTGGCCGCTACTACACCCTTGCCGGTAAACTCTCCCGGTTTGGATGTTGCAGCGACTGCCGGCCGCCCGTGGTTCACGGAAGCCCGTAGTTGTGGGTTGCTGCGGGCTGCTTCCACATGCTGCGTTTGCGCGGAGACCGGCGGGATGTGCCGCTCGCGAGAAAATGCCTCTTGTTGTGAGGTCGCTCTCTCGTTGATGCCACCATGACCGCCGTTGTAGCTGACGCGGTTCCTATTATTATTGACGATTGCACTGTTGTAGACGTTGTGGATGACGTTGACGTTCACATTGTTCACCGAGCGGTTGTAGAAAAAGTGTCCGCCATCCCAGCGGCCGCCTGCATAGCCCTGGCCGAAGTAGCCAAAGCCGTAATTGATGCCGCCATAGAAGCCAACGTGCGGGCCCCAGTAGCCTTCATGAAAGAAAAAGGCGCTTCCGCCCCATCCCCAATAGCCCGGCGTCCACAAGAAGCCGACCTCCGGAGCTAGGACCCAGGTGCCCGGGACCCAATAGTAGTCACTTCCATCCCACGCCCAGTACCCAGGCGTCCAGATGTAACCCTCGCCGGGGACAGGCGGCTGCTCGTAGACGGGGAGCGCGGGAGGACCAAAACCGACAGAGACCCCGATTTGCGCGAACGATGCCGCTGACATGGCCAGCAGTAGGAAAGCGAACAACAGCGGACGAAGGGAGTGGATAATGCGCATCGTGCTTCCTCTTGCCCGATCATCCCTCGCTTGCCCGGTACTGCTCTGTTGCTGCGGGTTGCGGGGATTGAGAGGGCCCTATTTCCGGACGAAACGTTCCGAATACTTCATCTCTCGCCCGCAAATGGTTCTGCCACAACCTTCTCATTTCGGAGGCTTTGAAGTCTGGTCAAGAATGCTCAGTTTGACCTCGATACCCAAGAGCTAGGCAGTCGCCAAGGCGACAAAGAGCACCGCGACTCCGTAAACGGGACAGCGAGCGCAACCTTATCAAGGAGAGGGTCCGGGCTGGCATGAGACGGGCACGGCTTGAGGGTCAGCAAATCGGTCGGAAACCGCTCGACGTAGACCGCACTGCCATCGTTCAAGACAGACTCTCGGGCATAAGCCTCACGAATGTCGCGAAGAGGCACAACGTCTCGCGGGCCACTGTTTGCCGCTTGGTGCGTCTGGCGGGTGGACAGGCTGAGCTATTACCTGGAGGTCAAAATGTGTCGGCTGAGAGTCGTTCATGAAATCCCCCCTGCGCTTCGTCGTCCGCTCACCAAGTTAAAGATCAAAACCACTGCCGCTGCAACCAGCAACAAGTAGATCAGGCCTCCGCCGAAATGGAAACTGAAACCCGGAAGCCGCAGAATCAAAAGAACAACAAACATTGTCCAAAGCATATTGAATCTCCTGTGCTCGTTCCTGAGCATGAATAGATAATGACAAGTGGACACTTCCGAGTCTGCGCAAGGTTGTTCACGTGGACGAAGGCGCAGCCAGAGACCTGCTTGATCAATTTTGACCAGTATTCAGAATCGTCAACGGTGAGCATATCAATGTAGAGGAGTCCCTCAAATGGCAAAGCGGGAGGCCGTCAGCAGAATCGACGTGTCGAGTTGATAGTGTCAGGCGAGGTGATCGGAACCAAGATCGGATCCATCACACCGCCACAGGTTCGGTGACGGAAGCGCGACCACGCCTAGGTGAATCCGCAAACAGAGAGCCGGCTTCCTTGTGAGTCGGCTTTTTGCGATGAGGCACAAAGAAACGGCAATTGCTGATCACCAGGCTCGGAATCCAGGAGGCAATGATCATCATGCAAATGAAGAATAAACTGCCCCGGTTCCGGGATGCGCTGACTTTTTCGGCGCTCTTGTTGGTATTGCCCGCGGTATATCCAGCCCAAGAGGCAGATCGCTTCCAGCTTTCTCCCCCTGCGCTGCAGGCGGGGCGGCTCATTGATGTTGAACCTCAGTTAGGACCGCAGCCGCCATGCGGAAAGGAACCCATTCCGCCCTATCCGGGTCTGGATGATTTGGCCATCGTGAAATCATGGAGCAAGTCTGATTTGGGCCGCGACTGGAAACCGCCCGCGTGCACCGGTTGGGCTGAAGTGGGCTTTACGACGTTGGTGACCATAGCCGCGCGATTTCCCCATACCTCGGAAGCCGGGGGCTTGCTTCGCCACATCGGGGCAATTTCAGAACTCGCGGGTATGCGCTACTGGTCGACTACTCACAAGCAGTGGCAAACATTAATTGTGGATGCCTACGCTCTGACCGACTCGCAACCTGGTCAACGCCGTGAAGACTTCACGGCCGATGAGATGAAGGAAGGCAGGGTGCTCTACTTCGAACAGGTCGATAACCTTTCTGGCAAAGCCATCTACCGACTGCACATTGTCGAGGTTTCGGCGAGCCGGCTCGTCTTCGATGTCGAGAACGTCAGCACGATGCGCCATTACTTAATACCTATCCTTCACCCGAGTGAGTTGCAGTCGATGTACTTCCTGGATCGCGAATCGGACAACGTCTGGCGCTACTACAGCATCGTGCGCACAGGAAAGAACGCCAACGGGCTGATCGCGGGAAATGAGTCTTCCTCGGTCAACCGGGCCGTTGCGTTCTATCGCTACCTAGTCGGAATTCCCACCACTCAAGAGCCGCCGGGAGCGCGATGAAGACAAGAGTTGTGAAGCCTTCGCAGCTTCGAGGGCTGAGGGCAGACCCACCACAACAGGCTACTTGGCCTTCGCTTTGTTCTTCTGCTCCGTCCAAGAAGCTTTCTTTCAGCGCAAAAGGGAACAGCTTGCCTTCGTCATTGGTCTTGCCCTTGCCAACTGAAACGACTTCGCCCTCCTTATCGTGGGTCTGAATTTACGGGTCGCGTCTCATCCCCCGGCCGGGATCAGTGGCGGGGCTTGAGGACTCGTTAAAAGCTCTTATTGCCGTATTTGTTTAGTGGATAAGGGCAGCGATACCTAAGCGATACCTACTGGTTCCGCAACGAACGTTTCAGGTTGGTTCATCGGCTGGGAGTCTGGTCAGTAACGGAGCCAGTAGCTACCCGATAGTGGCCCCACAGCACTTCTTGTACTTTTTCCTGCTGCCGCAGTGGCAGGGGTCGTTGCGGCCTGGGGCTGGGACGGGTCGCCTTCCCCCCGTTCGAGATGCGGGAACTTGCGGGCCCTACTGACCTGTCAGCCTTTGACAATCCCAGCAGGAAGCTTGCTTACGATTATCTCGACCCGGCGGTTTATGAGAAGGTGTTTGACTTCGGGTGTGGGTGCGGCCGGGTGGCGCGACAAATGATGCTACAGAACCCCAGTCCAAAGATGTACGTCGGCATCGATCTCCATCCGGGAATGATTCGTTGGTGTCAAAGAAACCTTCAGCCGGTTGCTCCTAATTTCACGTTCTTTCACCACGACGTTTACCATGTGCGATTCAACCCGCTGCCCGGCAAGCCATTGACGGCAACGTTCCCGGTAGAAGATGGGCAGTTTACCCTGGTGAATGCGCTCTCCGTGTTCACGCATCTCACGCAGGAGCACGCGGTGTTTTATCTGCGAGAGTGCGCTCGAGTTCTGCATCCTGACGGAGTTCTGCACGCTTCGTGGTTCTTTTTCGACAAGCGGGAATACCCGATGATGCAGGAACACGACGCCGCGCTGTATGTCTCATATGTTGATCCGGGAGCTGCGGTCATATTCGATCGGAACTGGGTGGTCGCCACGGCCCGCGAGATGGGCTTGAGGGTTTGCAAGGTTGTGCCCCCTTCTATAAGAGGACATCAGTGGGCCGTCATCATGACACGTCGAGAAGATGTGGAAGAAGCCGAATTTCCGCCCGATACGGCTCCTGTGCCCGGGCAGGCTTGCCACCTTCAGCACCCCGGTCAGCATCGGATCGTTGGCCACAAAGCGGATGTGATTGAGGCGGGAGAACCCAATGTAGATGGCCAAGACCATCGCCAGCACGAATTGATAGATGGTCATAACACGCGGGATGCGCTGCACCCGCAGTGTTTCCTCGACCAGCTTCTGGAAACCCAGCTTCTCCAACATCGTCGCCACTGGGAACAGACCACCATAGGGGGTGAGATTCTTACCGTCGAAGTCGAAAGAGGTGGAAGCCGCGATTTTATTGGGTTCCGGAATATCTACTTGAGAGCCTTGCTGGGCGCGGGGTTTGCCGCTATGCTTCTTTTCGTTCTTCACCTTTTGGGTGACCTCCTGGAAATCGGCTCGCGAAGCTGCTACTTCGCCGCCTCTCTGTTTTACAACAGGATTTCCAGGGTCCCCAAAGGGTTCGCTTCCTCAGCACCTCTTCAGCCCCTCAAATGCTGTGCATAGATCGGGTAGTACATTCTCATCCCGCGGGAGAATTGTTGTGGAGTTTCTGTGCCGCGTCGCGCATGGGTAGTTTGGTAGCATCGGGTACGGCTGTGTTGCTCTCTGGGGAACATGGATCGTATTTGCTCAGTTTCGGTGATGATCCTCAACTTATGCTTATGACGCCGGACTTGCCGGGAGCCCTGAAGCTGACGATTTCTCTCAGAGTGAGCTTTGCTCCCAACCTCGTGCCGGAGGTGGTTACTTCTTTAGTTAAAGCTGGACAGGCAAGCGCCGCGCAGCAGGTTAAGACTGAGCTAGACGAGATCGCCACCGCGAGGAATGCAGCGGAGCTGGCACTGAAGAGGACACAGGAGCTCCTGGATATCGCGGAGGATGGACTTCGCCGTGAGCAGAGCATGCGAAAAGCAATGCAGCAGTCCCGCTCCTGGAAGGTGACGGAGCCCGTTCGCAGACTGATGGCTGCTTTGCGATCAGGGCCTCGAAGGACGGGATGACGACGAAATGGATCCATTGCGAAACACTAATGGAGCAAAATCCTTAGTGTTTATGCGATTTTTCCGCGCACGTTATCTACCTTTCTCAGTATTCGCTCGGCCCACTGGACGGCTGCAGCGACCATCCTCAGCGATCACCCAAAACCGGCCAATGAGTATCACCTGAAAACCGGCCAATGAGAGCGGCGTTCGGGACATTGATTCCCGCGGAGGCTTGTAGGCTCCGTGGGCATGGCCAATGTCTTGAACGAAGAGAAGAAACAACAAGTCTTAGCTCTGGGGCGGCTGGGATGGTCGCTGCGGCGGATCCAGCAAGCGACCAGAATCCGTCGTGAAACCGCCAGCGCA
>JBEKNL010000014.1:0-74471 GCA_049522855.1 Candidatus Korobacteraceae bacterium | reverse complement strand
CGTTCCTATCTCCGCATCACGCAAGGTAGTCCGAAACGGGTAAAAAGATACTTTCACGAAGGCCACGTCCAATACGCAGCTTGATCAGTGTGTCACCAATTTAGTGCTCGGAGTAATATGTTCCTCCTTGCAGCCGAATATCAGACCGAGCCACCCATCATGGGCTGGGTGCGTGGAAAATGTAACTCGCAGAGATTAACTACTACCATAGCCGTAGTTGAGGAATGAAAATAGTTATGTGGGTAATTTCGGAGTGCCGTACTGACGGAAAACCAATCAATCACGGATGGACATGGATTCTCACGGATCTCATCAGCCCTCGTAGATGACCTTGCCATCCACAATGGTCGCGACGACCTTCCCGGTGAAGCTCCAGCCATCGTACGGCGTGTTCTTGGACTTTGATTTCGATTGCGATGCGTCGAAGGTCCACTTCTTCTTGGGATCGAAGATGGTGACATCCGCATGCGAGCCCGGCGCCAGGCTGCCGCGTCGCGCAAGACCGAAAATCCTGGCGGGACTTGCCGAAAGCAGCTCGACCATGCGCCACAGTGGCAAGTTAAAGTGCCGATGTAACACGGTGACCGCAATCGCAACCGCTGTCTCCAGGCCGGTGATGCCGAAGGCGGCGCGCTCGAACTCCACTTGCTTCTCGTGGAAGGCGTGGGGCGCGTGGTCGGTCGCGATGGCGTCGATGGTGCCATCGGCAATACCTTCAATCAGGGCAGCACGGTCGGCTAGCGAGCGCAGCGGCGGATTCATCTTGTAGTGCGTGTTGAAGTCGCCAACGTTCTCATCCACCAGCGTGAAGTGGTGCGGCGTGACCTCGGCGGTTATGCGTACTCCCGCCTTCTTCCCGCGGCGCACGGCTTCCAGGGCCTCACGCGTCGAGAGATGCGCCACGTGCACATGTCCCCTAGTCGCACCGGCCAACGCGATGTCGCGTTCCACGATGCTTGCCTCGGCGGCGTTCGGCATGCCGTGCAAGCCCAGGCGAAACGAGGTAGCGCCCAGGTTCATCGAACAGTCGGCAGTCATGCGCGTGTCCTCGGCATGCTGCACCACGGGGATATTGAGCTTGCCGGCAGCATGCAGCGCGTCGTGCATCAGACGATCACTGAGAATCGGCTTACCATCGTCGGTCACTCCGACTGCGCCAGCTTTCTTCAAGGTGGCAAAGTCCGTAAGCTTCTCTCCCAGGCTGCCGACCGTCGCCGCGGCGACGGGAAAGACGTTCACCAGCGCGCCGCGTTCGGGAGCCTGCATCCAGCGGGTGATTTCCGCCGAGTCGTTTACCGGCACGGTGTTAGGCATGGCGCAGACGGAGGTAAATCCGCCGGCCGCCGCCGCGGCAGAGCCGGTGGCGATGGTCTCTTTGTGGGCCTGACCGGGCTCGCGCAGATGCACGTGCAGATCAATGAAGCCGGGAGCGACGATGCACCCCTTGGCGTTGAAGCTCCGCTGGGCCTGACTGCGAAGCTTTCCCGGCGCCGCCACCGCAGCCACGCGCCCTTCGCGCAGGAGAACATCCATCTCCTGATCGACGCCGCTGGCCGGATCGACGACGTGTCCGCCTACGATGAGCAATGAGTCCATGTCTTTCCTTTAGCGCGCCGCCCCGAGCAGCATGGCCAGAATCGCCATCCGGGTTTTCACCCCATTGCGGACCTGCTCGTGAATGCAGGACTGCGGACCGTCCGCCACTTCGCTGGTCAACTCCATGCCGCGAATCACCGGCCCCGGATGCATCAGGACCGCATCCGGCTTTGCCAGCTTCATGCGTTGGGGCGTGACCTGGTAATTGGCAATGTAGTCCTCTACGCTGATGTCCTTTCCCGCGAGCCGCTCCTTCTGCACCCGCAATGCCATGACCACGTCGGCGCCTTGCAATGCGATATTCAGGTCGTGGCAGGCAGTCACTCCCGGCGCGAGGGAGGCGGAGATCTCGGGCACGAAATCCGGCGGGCCGCAGAAAACGATGTCCGCGCCGAAGCGCGAAAGCAGCTCCGCATTGGACCGCGCCACCCGGCTGTGATATACATCGCCCACGATCACCACGCGCAAACCGTTCAGCCGCTTCTTGTGGTTGGTAATCGTCAAGGCATCGAGCAGCGCCTGCGAAGGATGCTGATGCATTCCATCGCCCGCATTCACGATCGGCACTCGCACATAACGCGCCAACAGGTAGGCTGCGCCACTGTTGGCGTGCCGCATGACGATGGCATCGGCTCCCAGGTTCGCCACCGTCCAGCCCGTGTCAATGAGCGATTCACCCTTCTCGATGCTGGAAGAGACCGGAGTCACCAGCGTGGTCGTGGCGCCCAGGGTTTTGGCGGCAAACTCGAATGAGGTGCGGGTGCGGGTGGAAGATTCGTAGAAGAGCAGGGCCACGCGTTTGCCGCGCAACAACTGCGACGGACGGCTGGGATCCATGCGCCGGGCCAGCGCCAAAATAGACTCAATCTGCGCAGTAGTAAGTTGTTCGATGCCCAGCAGCGAACGCAATGGCGGCTTCATTGGCCTTCGCCCACCCGCTCCATCAACAGCACTTTGTCGGAGCCATCCGTCTCTTGCAGTTTCAATTCGATGAATTGATTGCTGGTGGTGTGGATGGTGCGGCCTACGAAGCCCGCCTCGATGGGCAATTCGCGATGGCCCCGGTCTATGAGGGCGCAAAGTTGAATGCGGCGCGGGCGCCCATGAGCGAATAAGGCATCCAGCGCCGCGCGGGCGGTCCGCCCGGTGTAGAGCACGTCATCCACCAGGATGATGTTCTTGTCCTGGATGTCGAACTCCATAGTGCTCGTCTTGACCTCCGGGCGATGCCCCACGGTCGAGAGATCGTCGCGATAGAGGGTAATGTCCAAGGTGCCGACCGGCACTGCGGTTTTTTCGATGCGTCCCAGAATCTTTGCCAGCCGCTGCGCCAGCGGCACACCGCGCCGCATGATGCCGACCAGTCCAAGGTTGGCGACGCCATTGTTTTTTTCGACAATCTCGTGCGCCAGCCGGACCAGGGTGCGCTCGATTTCCGAGGCAGACAGGATTTGCGCTTTCTCGCGGAGATTAGAGGGCTGGATGGAGGCCTTGGTCATGCCGTTCGCATCATACGAAAGCCCAAGCCGCGGAGCAACCTTTACCCTGCACGCTGTGTTCCTGCGCAGGTGCCGGTGATCATCGGAATTCCCGTCGGCTGCCCGACATGGAAGCTCCCAGCGCGCCGCCGGCAGCGGTGATTGCGATGAACACCACTCCCAGCACGATCAACATCAGCACCACGAAGGTTGCGGCGCCTTGCGGACTGCTCATCCAGTCCATGAAGTGCTGCACCATGGCCTGCGCCTTGGGATCGGGATTGTTAGCCATCTGTTTTTCCATCTGCTGCTGCATGGCACGACGGAAATCGGAGTTAGAGCGAAACACCGCGAACGACAGCACGGTCACCACCGCGTTGATCATGAACCCGAAGACGCCTGCCAGGGCACCCAACTTCATCCCCATCCCCGGAGTAATCAATATCCCCGGCACTTGCTTGCGATACATCGCAACCGAGAGCACGCCCGCGCCCAGCATCCACAGACAACAACCGATGGAGACGAACGGAATAGCGGTGAGAATCGCAGCCCCAACCCCGGCCAGCAGCGCGCCCTTCCATGCCAGGTCCCATTGAATGGCGCTTCCCTGGGGCGCGTAGGGCGCGCCGCCTTGCGTCCAACCTGGTCCGGGACCCACGGAATAGGCGCCCGGAGGAACTTCCCTCGGAGCGCTGGGTGGGAGCGGCGGTATCGCGGGCATATCTTCTTCAGGAGGAATGACTCGAATCTGCGGGGCGCCGCAGTGCGGACAAAACGTAATGCCCTCTTCAATCGAGGCCTGGCAGCGATAGCAGGGATGTTCCACTAGCGGAAACTTACAGCAGATGCGCCGCGCGCGCAACCATACCGCTGGATCGTTGGCTGGGGCATCCTACTTGTTAACATTCCTCGCCCGGTTCTTGATCCAGATGGGCGTGCCCACAAACCCGAAGGCCGCCCGAATCTGGTTCTCCAGAAAGCGCTGATAGGAGAAGTGCAGCTTCACCGCGCGGTCGGTGAACAGAATGAACGTGGGCGGCGACACCCCGGCTTGCGTCATGTATAGAATCTTAACCCGCTTCGCCACCGGGACCGAAGCCCGCTCAAAATCAATCTTGGCAAGGAAGCGGTTCATCTCTCCCGTGCCAATGCGCTTGCGCCGCTCGCGCGCCACCAGCTCCAGCGTGGAAAAAACCTTGTCGAGATTGCGCCCGGTCGTCGCAGAGACAAACAATACCGGAGCGTAGGACAGAAACTTCAAATGCCGCCGCACCTGCTCCTCGTAAACGCTGCGCTCGGCAGGAGGCTTGCCGTCGCTTCGCTTGTCTGTAACCAAGTCCCACTTATTGATGACGAGGATGATCGACCGTCCGCTCTCGTGCGCGTAGCCGGCGATAGTGGCATCGCTGGCGGTGACGCCTTCCACGGCATCAATCAACATCAGCGCGACATCAGCGCCTTCGAGATGTTTGCGCGCCATTACCACTGACAGCTTCTCGGCCATCAATTCGGTCTTGCCTTTGCGGCGAATACCGGCAGTATCGATGAAGCGATACTGCTGTCCATCGCGCTCGACCAGTTCGTCCACGGCATCGCGGGTGGTGCCTGCAATGGGCGAAACAATCGCGCGCGCCGTCCCGGTGAGCGCGTTCAGCAACGTGGATTTGCCGACATTGGGCCGCCCGATGATGGCGACTCGGGTTTCGCGTTGAACTTCGGTTTCTTCTTCGCCGATCTCAGACCCGATCCCCTCGTGCGATGGTGGTGCCTCCCCCATCGTGGCTTCCCGCTCCGGCATCACGCTCAATACGTGCTCCAGCAATTCGGCAATGCCATTACCGTTCTCCGCAGAGATGGGAAACAGTTCCTTGATTCCGAGCCTGCGGAATTCCTGGGCGTAGGGCTCAAGCTGCGGCGTGTCGGCTTTGTTGGCGGCCAACAACAGCGGCTTGCCGGTGCGCAGCAAGAGTCGCGCGAGGTCAATGTCGGGAGATGCCAACTCCGTGCGCCCATCTACCACCAGCACGATCACGTCGGCCTCTTCCAGCGCCACTCGCGCCTGCCGGAAGATCTCCGCCGGAATCAGTTGCTGGTCGTCAGGAACGATGCCGCCGGTGTCAACTACGCGAAACTTCTTGCCGACCCACTCCACATCGCCATAGATGCGGTCGCGTGTGATGCCGGGCTCGTCGCCAACGATGGCGCGCCGTGACCCGACCAGGCGGTTGAAGAGCGTGGACTTGCCGACGTTGGGCCGGCCAACGATGGCCAGCGTGCCGACGGTAGGAGGTTCGCCCTGTTCGGCAGTCCTGCTGGACTCAAATTGCATGCGACGATTCACGGAGACTCTTTCCGGCGACGGTTCAAACAGCGATGGCCCTTAGCGACTATTATAGGGACAAGACTCCTCGCGTCGTGTCCTCCAAACCACAATCCGCTGCACTGGCCGCGCGTTTGCCGTCGCTGTATCAGTTCTTCGGCCCGGGCGGCGTGCTGGCGCGCACTCATCCGGCGTACGAGTTTCGCCGCGGGCAGCTTCAGATGGCGGAGGCCGTGGAGCAAGCGCTGCAAGATCGCCGGCACCTGATCGTGGAAGCCGGCACGGGCACCGGCAAGACGCTGGCCTACCTGCTGCCGGTGATCCGTTCCGGCAAACGCGTCATCATCTCAACCGGCACCAAGACCTTGCAGGAGCAGCTCTTCTTCAAAGACGTTCCCTTCCTACAGGCGCACCTCGGCGAGCTGTGCGTCTGCTACATGAAGGGACGCGGCAACTACCTGTGCCGCAAGAAGCTCTACGACCTCACCGACCAGCCGGTGCTGAACGGACTGGAAGAGATCAACCACTTCCGCATCATCAGCGATTGGGAGAAGGCCACCGAAACTGGCGACCGGACGGAATTGGCCGAACTGCCGGAGAACAGCCATCTGTGGCCCAAGCTGGATGCGCGCACCGACCGATGCATCGGCTCGCAATGCCAGCAGTTCGACCGCTGCTTCATCACCGAGATGCGCCGCCGCGCCGCCGAGAGCGACATCATCATCGTCAATCATCACCTGTTCTGCGCCGACCTGGCGATCAAAGCGGCCAAAGACCATGCGTCCGACGCGGGTGTGCTGCCCGACGCCGGCATCGTCGTCTTCGACGAAGCGCATGAGTTGGAGGATGTCGCCACCAATTACTTCGGGGTCACGGTCTCGAATCTTCGGGTTGACGAATTACTCCGCGATGTCGAGCACACTCTGCGGCGGGTGAATGTGCCCATTACGGAAGTTATGCCGGCGTGCGGTCAGGTGCGCGACCGTTCGCAATTCTTCTTCTCGCTGCTGCCGCCGGGCGAAGGCCGCTTCGCGTTCGAGAACCGCCCGGAGTTTCTGGAAGAAAATGGCGACGAGTATCTTGGCCTGCAGAATTCACTGCTGCACCTCTACGCCGAGCTGCAAGCCATTCCCAACAAGCCCGACGAGGTGCACGCCCTGGCTCGCCGAGTGGAAGAGTTGCGCGTCAACTTGGGATTCATCCTGGAGGGCGAGGAGCGCAACATCGTCTTCTGGATCGAACGCCGCACCGGACGCGGCCCCCAGCACAATGTATTTCTCCAAGCCACCCCGATCACGGTGTCGGACATCCTGCGTACCACATTGTTTGAGCATTTGGAGTCGGCGGTGCTGACCTCCGCAACCTTGGCCGTCGCCGGAGGCTTCGAGTACATCCGCACCCGCATCGGGATCGAGCACGCCCGCGAACTGGTGGTGCAATCGCACTTCGACTATGAGAGCCAGGCGCTGCTGTATGTGCCGCCTGATCTGCCGGACCCTCGCGAGGCGCAATTTGTGGAGCGCGCGTCGCAACGCGTCAAGCAACTGCTGGAGATCACGCGCGGGCGCGCATTCTGCCTGTTCACCAGTTACGCGCTGATGCATCAACTCTACGAGCGATTGCTGGGCGAATTGGCATTTCCCATGCTGTTGCAGGGCGACGCGCCGAAGAATGTGCTGCTGGAGGAGTTCCGGCTGACGCCGAATGCAGTCCTGTTTGCGACCTCATCGTTCTGGCAAGGGGTTGACGTGCAAGGCGAGCAGCTCAGTTGCGTCATCATTGACAAGCTGCCGTTCGCCGTACCCAATGATCCCGTGGTGGCCGCGCGAATCAGGGCCATTGACGAAGAGGGTGGAAATGCCTTCTTCCAGTACCAGGTGCCCAGCGCCGCCCTTTCGTTGAAGCAGGGTTTCGGCAGGCTGATTCGTTCGCTGCACGACCGCGGCCTGCTTTGCCTGCTCGACAATCGCATCCTGAGAAAGCAGTACGGGCGCGTGTTCCTCGACAGCCTGCCGAAATACGGCCGGACGACCGACATAAAAACAGTGGAAGAGTTTTTTGGAAGCGGACCGGCCGAGCAATAGAGATCAGTTTCTGCCGCCTCCGCGCCATTCGCGTAGAATCGAGAGACTGACAACTGGCAACTGACTACTGACTACTGACTACTGCCTTGAAGCACCTTCTCCACAAGTGGACCCTGCTGATCCTGGCGCTGCTGAAGCCGCTTGGCATCTGGGGCGTGCTGGGATTTGCCGCGGTGGACGCCGCCTTTCTCGGCATGCCGCTCGACGCCATCGTGGCTGGCTATGTGTGGGCCAACCCGCACCGCCTGCTGCTGTACTCGGCCATGGCGGCGGCCGGCTCGGCGCTGGGCAGCATCGTCATCTACCTGATCGGATACAAGAGCGGCGAGGTGCTGCTGATGAAGCGCATGGGCGAGAAGCGCTTCAACAAGATCAAGGCCGCCTTTGATCGCCACGAATTTCTCGCGCTCATGCTGCCGTCCATGCTGCCTCCGCCGACGCCCTTCAAACTGTTCGTGCTCTCGGCAGGCGTGGCTGAGATGAGGTTCAGCCACTTCCTGATGGCGATTTTTTCCGGGCGGTTTCTGCGCTTCGTGGTGCTGTCGTTTCTGGTGATAGGCTATGGCCCGGGGATCGTGGGATTTGTTGGCGGCATGGTGCACAACCACTGGAGATACGTCATCGCCGCCATTGCCACGGCTTGCCTGGTGGGCTGGTGGATCTGGCGAACGCGAAAGTTGAAGTCGGCGCGTAACGCAAGCAGCTTGCGACCGTCGGCGTGATTGGAGCGATCTCAGAACTGAGACGGTCCGGTGAGTGCGGGCAGAGCGGGCCTTTCAGACCCGCGTCCAGGGGATGAAAAAACGCATCAGCCGCTGACCTCTGCAGCTTAACAGTTTGCTGAAAAGCTCGAAACCGCAGATTCCTCGCAAGGCTATAGCAGTTTCACATCTCGTGAACCGAAGATGGGTGGAGCACGCCTTGAACAGGCTTAGGGCGATTATAGGGACCCTTCGACTCGCGGCAACAGCGGCCGCTCGCTCAGGGTGACACCACAAAGATTTTTTCCGCAGCCTGTTGAAGGCGTGTTCGACCCCATCGCCAATACATCAAAGGTGAAAATGCTTTACAGGATGATTCGCTCGTCTCCTACCCGCCGCGTCACACGCTCGCGATCGAGATATTCGAGAAGCGGTATCGCGTACTTGCGCGTCACCCCGAACAGGTCTTTGAAGTTTCCCACATTCAGCTTGGGGGTTTTCGCCTTCTGCGCGACTATCCGCTGGCGCAGGGCCTCGAGCGCATCGCGATGAAACACCAGGTCATCCGAAAGCTTGACCAGCACGCGATCGCGCAGCAATAGCGTGACAATCTTCTGTGCGCGCACCTTGTCCACCGGCAGCGAGGCCAGCACTTCCTTAAGCGCCGGGACCTGCAAGCCTGCCTTGGCAAAGGCCTGCTCGATTTGCGACTTTGATTCCGCCTCCTCGTCGCGGAGAACTACGCCTCGCCCGGGAAGATGAAGCAGCTCTCCGCTTGCCTCCAGTTTCTTCTCGCGCAGCAACGCGTTGATCACTCCATCAAACAGGTCGGCATGTCCGTACTTCCATGCACGAAGCTTTTCCTTGTTGATCCCCGGCAGCAAAGGATTCGCGTCGTGGAAGTGACGGGCAATCGCCAGGATGTCCTGACGAACTCTCTCCAGCCAGCGCGCTGCGATCAGAACATTGCCGAAAATTTCGATCTCACCCGCCTGCTTCAGTTCTGCCCCGAGCTGCTGCACGTGAGCGGGAAGCCATCCCGTTTCCGCCACCGCTTCGGCCACCGTTAGTCCAAAGATCCAGCGCCGGTTTACGCGCGCCAGCAGCGCTTCTCGAGGACTGGCATTGGCGATGGTCTGAAGAAACGGCAAGCTTTGATCGCGTGCAATCCGTATCGGCGGATCGCCCGCGTCGAGCACACGTCCGCCTCCAATGGTGATCACCGGGGAATATTGCCGGAGGATGAATCGGTCGCCGGGGAACAACACAATCGGACGATCGAGCTTCAGACGTGCAAATCCCGACTCGCCGGGCGGGAGTTGTTTCGCACCGAGCAGGGTCACGCGCGCGATGGTTTCCGCCGCGAACGTGTGCAAATGGACGCGCGCGTACTGCCGCAAAGGCTTGGCCGAAGGCAGCAGGTCGAGCTGCACACCTAGCCGGACCACCGGATGGAACATTTCCGGCGGCGTCAGCATCATGCCGCGAGCCAGTTCGGTGGTTTCCACGCCGGCGAGGTTCAAGGCGGTGCGTTGTCCGGCGATGGCTTCCTCCGCCGGCCGGCCATGCACCTGGACTCCGCGAACGCGCAGGCGCTTGCCCGTGGGATGGACCTCGACCTCTTGCTCTTTGTGGACCGTGCCCGAAACCAGCGTTCCCGTGACCACGGTTCCGAAGCCCTTCATGGTGAACACGCGATCAATCGGCAGCCGAAAGACTGCGCTCGAGTCTTTTGCCGGGACCTCAGCGGCCAGCCGTGCCAGCTCGCGCTTCAGTTGATCGAGTCCCGCGCCCGTCTTGGCACTGACGGGGATAATCGGCGAAGTTGCCGCATCGAGGAATGAGCCTTGCAGGAACTCCGCCACTTCCATGGTCACGACCTCGAGTGTTTCTGCGTCGACCAGATCAGACTTGGTCAGAACCGTGATCCCGCGCTGCACCGAAAGCAGGCGGCAGATCTCGAAATGCTCGCGGGTCTGGGGCTTGACCGATTCGTCGGCCGCCACCACCAGCAGCACCAGATCGATGCCGCCGACGCCGGCCAGCATGTTGCGCACAAAACGCTCGTGGCCGGGGACATCGACCAGGCCAATGCGGATCGGCTCTCCGGTGGGGCTTTGCAAGTCGAGGTTGGCGAAGCCGAGGTCAATGGTGATGCCGCGCCGCTTCTCCTCCTCCAGACGGTCGGGATCGATGCCGGTGAGGGCGCGTACCAGCGCGCTCTTGCCGTGGTCAATATGGCCTGCGGTGCCGACGATCACTGACTTCATGGCAGACAGTGTACCTTTTGTGGAACTCTCGTAAGCCAGCGAGCGAATCGCATTAAGGACTCTCCTGTGCGAAAATAAGAGCTAGAAACTTGCACCAGGGCACCGGGTTTTACTACGGTTGCGCCATCACCGGGGAAGTATTGCACTTCCGGAGGGTCGAAGGGCGTCTAAGTGGTTGAGCTCAGGGCGTACTTGATCCAAACGGATGGCATCCATCTTAATACCGCCAGACAGATCGGCCGAGCTTCCTACCAAGGAAGAACAGCAGCTTGCCTTGTGGGCTGACAACGGTCCTGCCGGCTTGGACCTCACGCCGCATCTACTGCTCCAATTAGAGGATGATCTGGAGCGCTCGCGCCTGCGCGAAGCCTTCTGGATTTCCGTCGTGGTGCACCTGATGGTGGTGATCTTGATCGCCATGTCGCCCAAAATTTTCGGCTACAAGGGCATCGATCTGGCCACTACTGCCGACCTGATGAAGAACCAGAACATGACCTACCTGGATCTGCCGTCCGACTTGCAGAAAGCGCCTAAGGTGGCGCCCAAGACGAACGTGATGTCCGACAAGAACCGCGTCGCGATGAGCCAGCATCCGTCAATCGACAAGAAGACGCTGGAGGAGTTACGCCGGGCGGGACCGCCGGCGCCTCCCGCAGAGTCGGCGCAGATGACGCCCCCGGCGCCTCAGGGCAGCCAGCAACCGAACCCATCGCAACAGATGGCGCAGATGCAGTCGGCTACGCCGCAGGCGAATCCCAGGCTTCCAATGCCAGACCAGGGTGGCAGCAAGGTTGACTTCGCGCAGATGATGAAGTCGCCGGGCGATCTTACGGCGCAGGCCGCTCGCGCGGTTGCCGAGCATCGTGGTGGAGGCTCATACGGCGGTGGCGGTGGCGATTACGGTGCGGGTCCGGGCGGCAGGGCGCGAACGCTGGGAAACCTCGAGGTGTTGAGCGACACCCAGGGTGTGGACTTCGGTCCCTATCTCTCTCGTGTGGTCGATGCCGTGCGCAGAAATTGGTACACCTTGATCCCGGAAGCGGCGCGCGCTCCATTGCTCAAACGCGGCAAGGTTGCCATCGAGTTCGCCATCCTGCCGAACGGGCAAGTTGCAGGCATGAAGTTCTACGGCGTGTCGGGCGACGTGTCTCTTGATCGCGCCGCCTGGGGTGGAATCACCGCATCGATTCCGTTCGCTCCTTTGCCGGCGGAATATCACGCTCCCTATCTGGCCTTGCGTTTTCGTTTCTACTACAACCCGCAAAAGGGCGATATGGATTAGCTGCCACGCGTAGAATGGGGCTGTGAACTCCGGCCAGCAGCCTGTACCAAAGCCTGACTGCGATGTTAGCGAGCATGATGCAGATTGGAAAGCGCGCTATCGTTCGCGTGAGCGCGCCAAGGTTCTCGGCCTGCTCGTCCTGGTGATCTTCATTCTTGCCCTGGCGTTCTTCCGTTTTGGCCGGACCATCCCTTGGGGCGCGCGTTGAATGGGCACTTCGCCTCTGACTCAATCTGAACCGCTTCTGGTCGCCGTCCTTGGACCCACAGGTTCGGGCAAATCGGCCCTCGTGATCACTCTTGCGCAACAGTTCGCCGGTGAAGTGGTCAGTTGCGATTCGGTGGCCGTCTATCGCCACTTCGAGATCGGAACGGCCAAGCCAACCGGTCAACAACGGGCGCTCGCGCCGCATCATCTCCTCGATGTCGCCGAGCCCGGCCAGCCATTCACCGCAGGTGAGTATGCGCAGCAGGCGCGAGCGGCGATTGCGGACATCGCCTGTCGGCAGCAGCTTCCTATCGTCGTTGGCGGCACAGGTCTTTACTTGCGAGCGCTGCTGGAAGGGCTCTTCCCGGGACCGCAACGTTCCGAAGAATTACGCGAGCGCCTTCGCGAACGCGCGCAGGAACGCGGCCCGGCATATTTGCACAAGTTACTCCTGCGGCTGGACCCCGCGGCGGCAGCCAAGATCCATCCCCACGATGCGCCCAAGATTATTCGCGCCGTGGAAGTGTGTCTAACCGCCCGTGGGCGCATGAGCCAGTTGTGGGAGGAACGCGGGCGCGACCCCTTACGTGGATTTCGCATTCTGCGGATCGGGCTCAATCCGGAGCGGGAGGCGCTGTACGCACGCCTTAATCAGCGGGCCTGCCAGATGTTCGACAACGGCTTGATCGACGAAACAGCAGCTCTGCTCCAGCGATACGGCCAGCGGAAGAGCGTCACACCCCTCGATTCGCTCGGCTACAAGCAAGCGACGCAGTTTCTGCGCGGAGAACTTTCGCGCGAGCAGGCGCTGACGGCGACGCAGCAAGGGCATCGTAACTATGCCAAGCGCCAGATGACATGGTTTCGCCGCGAGCCTGACGTCATCTGGCTCGCAGGCTTCGGAGATGATCCCGCCGTGGCAAGAGAAGCTGCCGAACTGGTTTCCTCCCGCATTACGCTGCGGCCCCGGGTCTGAGACTTCTGATATTGTCGGTTCGTCATGAATCGCCGGATCTATTCTGCCGCGCTCTTAATCTCAATCTGCATGTCAGTCATGAGCTACGCCAAAGAGCAATTTCAAACCGCCGCCCCGGTCCACCTCGACAAGAAAGGCGAGAAGTGGGCGCGCGAGTCGCTGAAGAAAATGTCGCTGGAGCAGAAGATTGGCCAGATGTTCATGGTCCGCGCGCTGGCGCAATTCATGAACGTGAACAGCCCAGAGTACATCGCCTTGCGCGACACCATGCGCAAGTACCACCTCGGCGGATTCGGACTCACGGTGCGTTTCGAGGACGGCTTTCTCTACAAGAATGGACCGCTCGAAGCGGCGACGGTCATCAATCAATTGCAGAAGGATTCCGAATTTCCGCTGATCTTCGCCGCCGACTTCGAGCATGGGCTGGGCATGCGTCTTAACGGGGTCACCGATTTTCCGCAGGCCATGGCGTTCGGCGCTACCGGCAATGTGGAGTTTGCGCGCCAGTCCGGCCGCATCACCGCGCAGGAGGCGCGCGCCATCGGCGTGCAATGGAACTGGTTTCCCGATGCCGACGTGAATTCCAATCCGGCGAATCCCATCATCAACACCCGCTCGTTCGGCGAGGACCCGAAGCTGGTGGGCGAGATGGCAGCCGCCTACATCGCAGGCGCACACCAGTTTGGCATGATGACCGCGGCCAAACATTTCCCCGGTCACGGCAACACTGAAAGCGACTCCCATGTGTTCGTGCCCGTGGTCAAAGCAGATGCGGCCCACCTCGACGCGATTGAGCTGCCGCCATTCCGCGCTGCCATACAAGCGGGAGTTGACGCGGTGATGATCGCCCATGTGCTGGTCCCGGCCCTCGATCCCGATCCCAATCATGTGGCCACCATCTCGCCCGCGATTGTGACCGCACTCTTGCAGCAGAAGATGGGCTTCCACGGATTGGTCATCACCGACGCACTTGACATGGGCGGGTTGAGGCAGTCGTTTCCGCAGGAGGGACCCGAAGGGGCCGGCCGCGCCGCGGTCGAATCCGTGAAAGCTGGCAACGACATGCTGCTTCTGCCTTTCGATCTCGATGGCTCGTACAACGGATTGCTGCGTGCGGTCCGCAGCGGGGAGATTTCCGAAGCGCACATCGATCAATCGGTGTTGAAGATCCTGCGCGCCAAGGCGTCGGTTGGACTGAACCAGGCCAAGCTGGTCGATATCAGCACCGTGAATGCGATCGTGGCGCAACCTGCCAGCCTAGCGGCCGCGCAAGAGATCGCTGACAAAGCGGTCACGCTGGTTCGGGACAATCATCGAGCGCTCCCGCTAAAAGCGACCGCAAAGGGAACCAAACTTCCGCCGAATCCGTATCAACCAGTAGCGGAGACGCGCAATAATACTGTCTTATTGATTTTTACTGACGACAGCCGCTCCGATTCGGGGAGAACGCTGGACCATGAGCTCAGGACGAGAATTCCTGATGCACGGGTCTATTACATCGATCCCCGCGTCGCGGCAGGGATGACGCAGCCGGTGCTGGCGGCGGTGCAGGAATCGCAAGTGGTGATCGCCGCCGTGTACGAGTTTCCGGTTGCGGGCAGGGTAGTGCGCGCGCAGGACGGCGCAGCCGTCAACGCCATAGCCCTGCAGGAACCGTCCGCGACACTGCTGCGGCAGGTTTTGCGAAGTGCGGCGGAGAAGACCATGGTAGTGGCCGTGGGTAGTCCCTACATTGCCGCCCAATTGCCCGAGGTGCAAACTTATATATGTACCTTCTCCAACGGTCACGACTCTGAGCTAAGTGCGGTGAAGGCAATGTTTGGCGAAATCCCTATGACCGGCCACTTGCCTGTAACCATCCCGAACATCGCCGGCCCTGACGCAAAGATGACGGGCGCGGCACAAGATTCCAGCGGAGGACCACAATGATGAGGAACGTCGCTATGAAGTTTTCATGCGCTCTGGTAATAGCGAGCATCGCGCTGCTGCTGGCCGCCTGCTCGATTAATGTGGACGATAAGGACAAGAAGAACGAAAAGGTCGATATTCAAACTCCTTTTGCCAACCTCAAGGTGAACACCGGCGACAAGGCAGCCGACAACGGCATCCCGGTTTACCCGGGTGCACACCTGCGTCCAGCAGATAACGGCGACAGCCATTCCGCCAATATAGACATGGGCGCCGCGGGATTTGGACTGAAGGTGGTCGCGGCCGAGTACGAGACCGACGATTCCCCAGAAAAAGTCAAATCTTTCTATCAGGACAAACTGAAGAGCTTCGGTGACGTGCTGGTATGCAATGGCCACGGCGGTGGCTCGGATGTTCACATGGGAAAGCATGGCGAAGATGCCGACAAGAAGCTGACCTGTAAGGACACGCACGGCGATGGATGGGAGCTCAAGACCGGCACCAGCGACGACGAACACCTGGTCTCGATCGAACCGCATGGTTCGGGAACGCGCTTTGGCACCGTGCTGGTCCGCACGCACGGGAAAGAGGGAATGTTGTAGCGGCGGCGCTGTTTTAAAAGGGCACAGGTTTAGAGCCTGCCCTGAGCCAGCGACGATCCTTCGGAACGTCAGTGGCCACAGAAACTAAACGAGTTACATGTTTAGTCTCTGGAGAGCCTGTCGAAGGGTGTGCCGGTAAGCCCTTTCATTTCTGTCATCCCGAGCAGGCTCTAGCCTGCGAGGGATCTGCGGTTTCGAGTTTTTTCAATAGTCTGTTTGGCCGGTCGATTCCGGCTCTGATCAGATCTTCTCCTCCGGAAATTCCAGGTCCGCGCCCAGCGGATCGGTGAAGCGGTTGGTCAAATTCGCCAGGCCGATCAGCAGATCGAGGTCCACGATCTCGGCTTCCGAGAAATGCAGCTTCAGGCTTTGAATGTCGCCATCGGCAATCGAGTGAGGATCGCGGGTGAGCTTCTCAGCGAAATCCAGCGCCGCTTCTTCCTTCTCGTTGAAGTTGCCATGTTGCCCCTCTTTCAGGTGCTGCCAATCCTCTCGCGTAAGCCCAACGCGCTTCGACGCGGCAAGGTGATGCTGCATGCAGTAGCGGCAGCCGTTGATCATTGAGACCCGGATGTACACCGCCTCGTACAAGCGGCGGTCCAGCGAGCGTCCGACGGCGGCGTAGAACGGCAGCAGGATCTTCAGCACCTCCGGCCGGTGGGCCAGAAGTTTGTGAAAGCTGACCGGCTTGCCCTTCAGTGTCTTTTCGTAAACCTCGCGAACCTCGGGTGGGTCCTGCTCCATCTCGACGTACGACAGTCGCGCCATGATGATCTCCTCGTGGTCATTCGTATAATAGCCTGAGATTGGTTTCTCCGCGCGGCAGGCCATCTGACCTTCGGGATGACACGCCGTTAAATGATCGAGCCGGACGATGGCTTGTCAGACGCGGGAACTTCTTTCTATGCTATCCGTATTACCTGTGTAGGGAGGCTGTATGTACTGCAACTATTGCGGAAAAGCGATCCAGGACGACGCCAACCTCTGCGCTTACTGCGGCCGCCGCATCGGCGCAGTGGCAGGTCGCCGCAAGCTCATGCGCTCGCGCGTCGATCGCAAGATTGCCGGCGTGTGCGCGGGTTTTGCCGAGTACTTTGATCTCGACGTCACCGTGGTGCGGGTGGTTTGGCTGATCGTCGCTCTGTTCGGTGGCGGAGGCGTTCTGGCCTACATCATTGCGTGGATCGTAATGCCGGAGGAGCCGGAATACGTGCCAGTTACTCCGCCCGCAACGAACGTCCAGCCGTATCAGGGCTCCTGACGACGCGCTTGCGCTTCGTTCCGTCAAAAATCGTTCACCACGGAGGCACGGGGTGCACGGAGTTTCTCTCGGGTTTCTCGCCGATCTCCGTGTCCTCCGTGGTTTTCATCCCTATAGGCGGGCCGCAGGCCCGTGTGAAGATGACGCGGGCTTTAAGGGCTGAGTGCTAATCGCTAGTTGCTAGTTGCTTCTTCCCATGCCCACCTTTCGCAGCGGCGACGCGCAGCTCTACTACGAAGTCGCCGGGAACGGCCCCGACGTCGTGCTGCTGCACCCGTTCCCGCTGAACCGCCACTTCTGGGACCCAGTAACACCGCAACTCAGTACGCGATACCGGCTGATCCTTCCCGATCTGCGCGGGCATGGCGACTCCGAACTGGGCGAAGGGCCGGTCACCATGCAGAAGCTCGCCGACGACTTGTCCAAGCTGTGTCACGAAGAAAGCATCAGCAAGGCGTTCTTTGTTGGCGTATCCATCGGTGGTTATCTCCTCTTCGAGTTCTGGCGCCGATACCGGGACCAGGTCGCCGCTCTCGTGCTGGCCAATACGCGTCCCGGAGCCGAGACACCCGAGGGCAAAGCGAGCCGGTTGCAGCTCGCCGACAGAGTGCTGCGCGAGGGCACGGACAGCTTCATCGAGGAAATGCTGTCGAAGCTGTTGTCGCGGGCCACCCGCTCGAACCGCCCGGACATCGTTGATGCGGCTCGCAGGATGATGCAGAGCATGTCGGCTGAAGACATAGCTGGCGTGCAACGCGGGATGGCCGAGCGCCCCGATTCGGTGGCAATGCTGGCAACCGTCAATGTGCCCACTCTCCTCATTGCAGGCGATGAAGACAGCATCCCGCTCAGTGAATTCGAACTGATGCGGCAGCAGATCCCCGGCAGCCGATTGCAGGTCATCTCCCAGACGGGCCATTATGCCGCCCGCGAGAAGCCGGCGGAATTCGCGGCGCTGCTGCGAACATTCCTTGACGGACTCGTGCGGCGTTAGCCTTCCGGCTAGTTCGCGCTTGTGACCTTTGTCACCTTTGTCCAGCACCTCCCTTCGGTAGAATAGATTCGCTATGCTGGATGCCTTGCTTGTACCGGAAAGGACTGTAGTCACCGCTAAGGGTGATGGTGAAGCGCTGGACGTCAGTGGCGCTGCAAACCCCGTTTTTCTCGTGACCCTCTCCATCAACGAGGTGATCGAACAGGAGTCAATCGAGATCGGCCTGTTCACCTCTGCCGATGGCGCCACATGGGAGGCGAAACCTGCCGCAACGTTGCCGCAGAAGTTTTACGTTGGCGAATATCCGCTGCTGGTGGATTTGACGGCCACCCCAAAGGCAAAGTTTGTTCGCGCGCACTGGGACGTAAATCGCTGGGGACGCGGCCCGACCACGCCCAGGTTTGTATGTGGCGTGCGTATTCGCGAGGTGACTCCGGAAGCCCTGCTGGAAGCTAAGGCCGAGGCGAGCACACGCCGGTAATCTGGCCCCCGGAAGGCAAGAAGCTTCACGCGGTTGAGGTCTACGCGCCTCGGCATACTGGATTGCACCCGTCAGCGGCCCGGAATTGATTCTCGTTTTCAGTGCGTCATTCGCATCTACCGCTACTAAGCTTCAAGACAACCAATGCATGACACCAGACCAGTCACCGTACATCCCGCGCGCAATATTCTGGGAAGTGTGGGCGTCCCAGGCGACAAGTCCATCTCTCACCGCTACGCCATGCTTGCCGCTGTAGCCGCCGGGCAGTCGCGGTTCCAGAATTTCTCGCCCGGCGCCGATTGCGCCAGTACTCTTGGATGCGTCCGCGCTCTGGGGTCCAACGTCGAGCGCGACGAACAGGGAGCGGTGGTAATTGACGGAATTGGTCCGCAATTGCGGTCCCCCGACGTGCCGCTCGATTGCGGCAATTCCGGTTCGACCATGCGGATGTTGTCGGGCCTCGTTGCCGGCCAGCCGTTCACCACGGAACTAATCGGTGATGAGTCACTTTCGCGTCGGCCCATGCGCCGAATCATTGAACCCCTGACCAGGATGGGCGCCCAGATTCATTCGACCGAAAGCGGCTGCGCGCCGCTGCGCATCACTGGCGCCCGGTTGCACGGTATCGAGTATCTAGTCCCCGTCGCCAGCGCGCAGGTCAAGACTTCATTGCTGTTCGCCGGATTGCTTGCTGACGGCCATACATCGGTAACCGAGCCGATGCGCACACGCGATCACGGAGAGCTCGCACTGCGCGCCTTCGGCGCCAAAGTTGACCGGGTGCGAAACACGGTGACCATCGAAGGCGGTCAGACGCTGCATCCGCTGGAAGCCTACATTCCGGGAGACATCTCCTCGGCCGCATTTTTCCTGTGCGCCGCCGCTGTCTTCCCCGAGTCCAACCTGGTGATCGACGGCGTGTCGCTCAACCCCACGCGCTCGGCTTTGCTCGACGTGCTGACCGCCATGGGCAGCCGCATCTCCATGGTGCGCGTGGAGGAGCAACACGGAGAGCTATTGGGCACGATTACGCTGGTTCCCGGCACAGCCAAGCCGGTGACGATTGCGGGAGCGCAGACTGCGCTGCTGATCGACGAGCTGCCTGTGTTGGCAGCCATTGCCCCCTACACGGCGGGTTTGGAAGTCCGGGATGCCGGCGAGCTGCGCGTCAAAGAATCGGACCGCCAGAGCGCGGTCACCCAGAACCTGCGGGCGATGGGAGCGCGAATCGAGCAAACTGACGACGGATGGCGCATTCCCGGTGGTCAGCAGCTACACGGCGCGGAAATCGAGTCCTTTCGAGACCACCGCATTGCGATGGCTTTCGCTATCGCCGCCCTTCGGGCGCAGGGAGAAACCCTGATCAGCAACTCGGAATGCGTCGCCATTTCCTACCCTAGCTTCTTTGCCGATCTGGAGGGGCTTCTGGAGCGATAGCTCGCGCGTCCCTGACCTCATCCAGCAGCCGCTGGCGTTGCCACCCGCTTGGGGAGGAATTCTCCGATGCGGCGGATCTGGGCACCCACTCCCCGCAGTTTTTCTTCGATGCGCTCGTAGCCACGGTCGATATGGTAAACACGGTCGATGATGGTTTCGCCCTCGGCGACCAGGGCGGCCAACACCAGCGATGCGGAAGCGCGCAGATCGCTGGCCTGCACGGCCGCGCCACTGAGCGGCGTTTTGCCTCGGACCACCGCGCGCGTTCCTTCGATCCTGATGTTGGCGCCCATGCGCACCAGTTCCTGGGCGTGCATGAAGCGGTTCTCAAAAATATTTTCGGTGACGATGCTGACGCCCTCGGCTTGGGTCGCCAGCGCCATGAACTGCGCTTGCATATCGGTGGGAAAGCCGGGATATTCTTCGGTGACCATGTCGGCAGCCCGCAACGGGCCGTCGCCGGTGACGCGAACACTGTCGCCGTTGGTCCGCACTTGGACCCCGCACTCCTCCAGCTTCTGGAGCAGCGCACCGAGATGACGAGGATCGCAACCGGAGACCAGCAAGTCCCCTCCGGTCAGCGCGCCCGCGACGATGAAAGTGCCGGCTTCAATTCGATCAGGGATGATGCGGTGACGCGCGCCATGCAGCTTCTCCACACCTTGCACGCGGATGGTGTGCGTGCCCGCGCCGGCAATCTGCGCACCCATCTTGTTCAATAGCGTTGCCAGGTCGCCGACCTCCGGCTCGCGCGCACAATTCTCTAGAATGGTTTCGCCTTCGGCCAGTGCCGCCGCCATCATCAAGTCTTCGGTTCCCGTCACCGTGATCTTCTCGAAGACGACGCGCGCGCCCTTCAGGCGCTCGGCACGCGCCTCGATGTAGCCATGCTCCTGCGAAATTCGCGCCCCTAACCTCTCCAGCCCTTTGAGGTGAAGATCAATCGGGCGGGCGCCGATGGCGCATCCACCCGGCAAAGAAACACGAGCGTGTTTCATGCGGGCGACCAGCGGGCCCAGAACCAGGGTGGAGGCGCGCATGGTTTTGACCAGTTCGTAGGAAGCTTCGGGATTCACCAGGTTGCGACAGCAGATGGTGGTACGGTGCTGGGCGCGGCCGTAGCCCAGTTCCACCTCGGCGCCTATCGCCGCCAGCAGTTTGCGCTCGGTCTCGATATCGCGCACCTGGGGAACGTTTTCCAGGATGACGGGTTCTTCACTGAGCAGGGCGGCGGCCATGGCCGGAAGGGCGGCATTCTTGGCGCCACTGATGCGCACTGTGCCCAACAGCGGATTTCCGCCGCGAACCACAAACTTGTCCATATAAGGAAGCTCTAAACCGACGCTGCGAACGCCAAATTTTTGAATCACAGCGCAGACCTCATTCTACGAGGATTGGGGGCCGGAGTCGCTGGGAGCCTGCTGCTTAACGTTCGCCTCTGGAATTGTCATTACGAGCGAAGCGAGGAATCTGCTGTTGTTTGTGCATGCAACAACCGCTGGGGGAAAAGCAGATCGCTCACGGCCTAAACTTTACCCCAACAAGCGCAAAAACGGCGCTCGTTGGGGACCCCGGTTCGGCCGTTCGTGATGACAACTCAGAAATCGTAAAACCCGACATCACTTATGCCGCACTCAATAAGGCCCCGGGTCATTATGAAGACCTTGGATGCCGACCGGAAGGTCCGCACTGCCCGAACATCTTGGGAACTTTACACGTCCGTTTGCCGCGGGGCAACAGGTAACCCCAGGAAATCGGTCGATTCCAGGGAGAATTTTTGGCAACGAAGGCAGCCTTGTTTGCTCACTCCTCCAGCGCCTCGACGATGGCATCATGCACAAGAGGCCGGACCTGGCGGATGGCCTGCGACATGCGGTTAGGCCAGGTGCGGTTGGTCAGCAACGTCACCGAAAGCTGGCGTGTGGGATCGATCCACAGGGAGGCGCCGGTGAATCCGAGATGCCCAAACGATACCGGAGAAAAATGAGTGCCCGACGATGCCGGCGGCGACGGAGTGTCCCATCCCAGCGCCCGCGACGAACCGCTAGGCGATTCCACTCGCCGAGTGAATAGCTGTACCGTTTCCGGCTTGAAGATGGGCGCTCCGCCGCGCAACATGCACTCCGCGAAGCGCGCGATATCGATTGCCGGAGCGAAAACGCCGGCGTGTCCGGCGACGCCTCCCATCACGAAGGCGTTCTCGTCATTCACTTCGCCCTGGATGATGCGCCTGCGAAAGGTGCGATCATTCTCCGTGGGCGGAATCCGGGGCTTCCACTCCGGCGGCGGATTGAATCGTGTGTGGGCCATGCCAAGCGGGGTGAAGATCTCCTGCGGCGCGAACAGGTCGAGCGCCAGGCCAGCTTGGCGGGCCAGCACTTCTCCCAGCAGGATGAAGCCTATGTCGCTGTACTCGGCGCGCGTGCCGGGCTCGGCCACCAGCCGCGTGGTAAGCGCGGCCCGAATAAGTTCGTCGCGAGAGCCGGCAACCTCAAACAGCTTCTCGTAGGCCGGCAGCCCGCTGGAGTGGGCGAGCAGCATGCGCAGCGTGACCGCGTCTCGCATGGCCTGCTGATGCCTGGGCGCTCGTGCGACAAAATCGGGAAGGAAGTGCCCCAAGGGGATGTCCAGCGGCAATTGTTCGCGCTCGTACAGCAGCATGGCCACGGCCGTAGTCGCCACGGCCTTGGTCAGTGACGCCAAATCGAAAATGGTGTCGGGCTGAACCAGAGCAGCGTCGTCAACGTAAGTGAAGCGGCCAAATCCGCGCAGCGCAATCAGCGAGCCGCGATGAGTGACGGCCAGCGCCGCCGCGGGGAAGGCGCGTTGCTCGATGGCTTCGCGGACCACGGCAAAAGCCCGCGCGAACTGCTTTTCCTGGAGATCGAAAGCAGGTGGCAGGTCTGCGAGTTGTTGCGGCGGTTGGTTCAGAAGCACCTCTGGAGGCGAGTGCAACTTATAATAGCTTGCCCGCGCAATGGCGCGGCAATTCCCAGATCAAGAAAGGTCTTGCACCCATTGAGGCTTCGTAGTTGGCCCGTCATTGCGCTTCTTCTCCTCGGTCTTCTGCTAACCAGGGGCGCGCTTCTTGTAGCGCAGAAGGCGTCCAGTCCTGCCGTCGCGCCGTCAACCGCCGTCAACCAGGCAGACCGCTTTGCGCCGCTCGACGCGCTGCTCAAAGATGCGGTCGAGAGAGGGCGCGCGCCCGGAGCGGTGCTGCTGGTCGGGCACAACGGAAATTTCGTTTATCGCAAGGCATTCGGCTATCGCGCGCTCGATCCCAGCAAGGAGCCGATGACCGTCGATACCATCTTCGACATGGCATCGCTGACCAAGGTGATGGCCACCACCGGTTGCGTAATGCGCCTGGTGCAGCTGGGGCAGGTGAAGCTGAACGATCCGGTTGCCAAATACATTCCTGAGTTCGCGCAGAACGGCAAAGACGACGTGACCGTTCGCCAGTTGCTGACGCACTACTCCGGCCTGCGGCCCGACCTCGACTTGAAGCAGTATTGGAGCGGCCTGGAGGAGGGTTATACGCGCGCCAATGCCGAGAAGTTGATGAATCCGCCGGGCTCGATGTTCGTGTACAGCGACATCAATTTTGTAGTGCTGGGCGAACTGGTGCAGCGCGTCAGCCTCATGCCGCTCGATCAGTATGCGCAGACCTATATGTTTGGTCCGCTGGGCATGACGTCGACGCGTTTTCTTCCCCCCGCAGATTGGAAGCCTCGCATTGCGCCCACCGAACGCGACGAGCGCACTGGCCAGATGCTGCGCGGCGTGGTCCACGATCCTACTGCGCGCCGGATGGGAGGAGTTGCCGGTGACGCCGGACTATTCTCGACCGCCGATGACGTGGCGAAGTTCGCCCAAGCGCTGCTGAACGGTGGCGCGCCCGTGTTTTCGCCATGGATCGTCGAGAAGATGACGACCCCGCAACAGCCGCCCAACCTGACGGACGTGCGCGGACTGGGCTGGGACATCGATTCACCGTTTTCTTCCAATCGTGGTGAGCTGTTGCCCGTGGGTTCTTTCGGGCACACCGGTTTCACCGGTACGTCGCTCTGGATCGATCCGACCACCAATACCTACATCATCCTGCTCACCAACGCGGTGCATATCAAGGACGGTAACGTAATTACGTTGCGCACCGAAGTGGCCACCGCAGTTGCCGCCGCGTTGCAACTTCAGCCCAGCGAAGAGCAGAAGATGCGGCTGTCGCGCATTACCGGCTACAACGAAGCGGCAGTCGCCAGCCGCCGCGTGCTGGTTCGCAACGGTCAGGTGTCCAACGGGATTGACGAACTGGAGGCCAACAATTTTGACGCCTTGCGAGTTCCCGGTGCTGGAACGCCAAAGATAGGATTGGTCACTAACCAAACCGGGATCGACAGTCGTGGCAACCGCACAATTGACATCCTGGCCCATGCACGCGGTTTGCAACTGAGCGCCATTTTCAGTCCCGAACATGGCGTACAGGGGACCTCCGACAAAACTGACATCGCTGACACGAAAGATGGGGCGACCGGAGTTACGGTTTACAGCGTGTATGGCGGCACCGATGCCAAGCGCCGCCCGCCGCTCGATGTGCTGCGCAAGCTGGACGTGCTGGTGTTCGATATTCAGGATGCGGGCGTTCGCTTCTACACCTACGAGACGACGCTGGGATATTTTCTGGAGGCTGCGGCCACGCTGGCGAAACCGATCGTGGTGCTCGACCGTCCCAACCCCATCACCGGGGCTTACGTTCAAGGCCCGGTTTCCGATAAAGGGCAGGAGAGCTTTGTGAATTACCATCCCGTGCCCGTGCGGCACGGTATGACGATTGGCGAGTTGGCCAAGCTGTACAACACCGAGCGGAACATCAACGCCAATCTCACGGTGGTGCCCATGAAAGGCTGGATGCGCGGCGACTGGTTCGACTCAACATCGCAGCTATGGGTGAGTCCCTCGCCCAACCTGCGCGACCTGAACCAGGCGACGCTGTATCCAGCCGTGGCATTGATCGAACAAACGAATGTTTCGGTGGGCCGGGGCACGGACACTCCCTTCGAAGTAGTGGGGGCGCCCTGGGTAGGCGCGAAGAGGATGGCTGCGTACCTGAATGCGCGCCACATCGCCGGGGTACGCTTTGTGCCAATTACGTTCACGCCGGCCGGCGGACCCTATGCTCGCCGGGAGTGTGAAGGAGTTAACATCATCGTTACCAATCGGGAAGTTCTGGACGCCCCTGAATTGGGGCTGGAGTTGGCGGCGGCCCTGCACGATGCGGCCCCGACTGGGTTTGACATGGCCCATATGAAACCGTTGCTGGCGAATCAGGCGGCGTTCACGGCGCTGCAAGCGGGGCAAGACCCGCGGCGCATCGCCGACGACTGGCGCGATGGGATCGAGCAGTTCATGCAGGTGAGGAAGAAGTATTTGATCTATTGAGGAGTGAGGCTCATGAACAATCCGCGAGTAGGCTCGCTGGTGCGGCGCTTCACTTGGACTATTCATCTGTTTCGGTAGCTTTGAAGGGGCACGGCTTTAGCCGTGCCGTTGTGAGCGCAGAGAGTTGGGCTTCAGCCCCTGAGGGAAGTCGGACTTCGCCTCAACACCGAAGTCCCTCAGTGGCTAAAGCCATCATAAATAACAATTGGTTACGGCATGGCTGAAGCCGTGCCCCTTCAAAGCGTAAGATCGGCCGAAGCGAAGGATTGTGGAAGTCGACGTAAATTATCCACCATCCTCTATTGCGCGGCTCTGCGGACCTTGGCTTGGTCAATCGTTATGCTGCGTTCCAGCACCATTTCGATCGAGTCTCCCACCGCGAGGTTAATTTCGGGCCCGCGCGTGAAGAGGACAGTGGCCAATCCGAGCGCGCCACCGCTGAGGGCCCCAATGCCTGCGGCTTTCGCCCCGCCCGCAATGGCCCCAATTCCAGCTCCTGGGATCGCGGTGCCGACTACGATGCCGACGTCCTTTCCCTTATTGCCTTCCCCCTGAATGGTTCCTTCCTTGTCTTTAACGCCTGCGGTGTTTTGATCGCCGGGAGTTCCCTGCACAGCGCCCGGCAGCAGCAAGGTATAGCCATTGGGGAAGATCATGGAGGTAAAGCTCATCTGCAATTCGGCGCGGCCCTTGACCTTGCCCGGACGCTGCACCCTGCGGATTTCTCCCTGCACGAAGGTACCGGGTGGAATCGCGATCCGGTCCTTCATCACGATGGGAAACGAAGTTTCCGCGTAAACCGGATCGCCCGGGCGGGCGTTCTTGGTGGTAAGGCCCTGCTTCATGATGAGGGGAACTCGCGTGCCCGAGGGGACCGTGATCGCGTCGGCGGGAGCGGCGGAGCTGTCCTGCTGTGCGACCGGAGCCGTGCGCGATGTGAGTTGAGGCGTGCCATCCCAGTTCTGCGCTGAGACCAGGATGGTCGCAGCGCCGAGAAAAACAGCCGGCAGAACTGCTGCTGCTCTCATGTATCCTCCCAGGACAACAAGTTTTCCACGTAGTACATTGAACGCCCCATCGCGAGGAAAGTCGCGCTCGCTTATTTCAGCATATACAAAGCGTTCACGTGCGCAGTAACCGTGATCTTCTGCGCCCCAAACTCAGCCGTGGGAGGAGCAGGAGCAGCCATCGCCCCCGCTACCCTTGCCTGAGCGAACGCCATCGGGCGGACTGGGCTGGGCTCATAGGTGTCAACCGACGCATAGGAGAGTTCGCCCAGAGTGCGGCCGCTGGATCGCGCGACCGCGTCGGCCTCGGCACGCGCGCGCGCCAACGCATCTTCCACGGCCTTGATTTTGGCGGCTTCCATATCGTCGAGAAGATAGCTGAGCGACTGATTGCCGGTCACGTCCTCCATGTCGGAGAGTCCCTGGGTAATCGGCCCCACTTTGGAGAAGTCTTTCAGCTTAATGCTGATGTTGGTGTCCACCCGATAGCCGACCAGCTTACGTTTCGGGTTCTTATAGTCATACACCGGCTGCACCGAAAACTGGCCGACCTGGGCGTCCTTGGGATCGAGCCCGTTGGAGCGCAGGAGCTGCCGGACTTGGTCGGCGGCGCGACCGGCCTTCTGGTTCGCGTCCTGCTGCTTATCTTCTTGTGCCGAGATATTAAATTGCAGCAGCACGGTGTCGGGCTGGGCTTCGTACTTGCCGTCAGCGCCGACCCATACCGTGTTGGGTATGGGAGTTGCCGAGCGGTCTTGGGCCCCCAGGGGAGCGACGGTGAACAGCATTGCCGTGAAAGCGAGTAGTGAAAACACGATGAACTGCCAACTTCTGAGTCGCATGAGAGCACCTGGGCGCCACGCGTTCTCCAGCGCAAGCCAACCGTAGAGCGGCCGAAACTGCGGTGGGCGTGGCTCCTTTCCCTTCGAAATCATAGTCTGGCGGGCTGGGTTTGACCAACGCCGGTCCGCCGAATGCCTTCCTGGAAAGAACGCTGGAACTTGCCATTCTTGCGCGACATTCCCGAGAAGGTCACCTCGTGCTCCCGATTCCCAGAATCAAACTTGACACTTAGTTTCGCGCCCAGGGTGTCATCCAAATGTTGAAAAAGCAAATCCAACCAAGTAAGTTGCGGTTAGTTGTATTTCCACGGCGGAGTCGGATAAGGAGCGGCCGATGCGCAGATGGTATGTGCCACTTACAGTGTTGGGGCTCGGAAGTATTGGGGCGTTCTTGCTGAGCGAGCGCGGCAGAAACAGCTTGCGCGCCATGTCTGAAAATCTCGACGAGGTGCCGGAGCGCTGGCTGGAATGGAATGACAGCGCGCAGAGCGAACTGGATCGCATCCAGGCCGCCTTGAATCGCATTGCAGAATCGTTGGAGCCGCGAACCGAACTCGGACAATGAGCGATCCCCGGGCGCAATTGACTGTCGGAGATCGGGGCCGCCGGTAATTCTGGTGGCTTTTTCTAAGTGGACGCCGTAGAAGGCGCCAGTTCGTTGATTTTTCCTGCCATCCGGATATCGCGTTGCGTGACTCCGCCGGAGTCGTGCGAGACCAGTGCCATCGTCACCTTGTTGTAGCTGATGTGGATGTCAGGATGATGGTTCACGGCTTCGGCTGCTTCGGCGATCTGGTTCACGAAATCCATCGCTTGCACGAAGTTTGCGAACTGGAAATTGCGCTCAATCGCATTTCCATTTTTCCTCCAGCCGGGAAGCTTCTGCAGGGCTTGCTGAAGCTCGGCGTCCGATAGAACTGCACTCATCCCTTGCCTCCTTTATGAACGGGCTGTGGACCTGAACCAGCCCCAGCATCAGCCTAACAACTCATCCCGGTCGCGGCGAGATCCCTTTTGCTGCCATGCGTTACTTCGGGGTCGGGACGCCAATTTCATTGCGCAACTCCTGCCATATGTGATCTGGAATGGAGAGGAAGACTTGCACAATCTCCGGATCGAATTGCCGTCCCGAATTGCGCTCAATTTCTCGCCGGCCGGCCGGAATGGATTGCGCGGCGCGATAGGGCCGATCGGAAGTAATGGCGTCGAAGGTGTCAGCGATGGCGAAAATGCGCGCCCCCAGGGGAATCTGATCGCCCTTTAGACCGCGGGGATAGCCACTCCCGTCGAAGCATTCCTGGTGTGAGTAAACAATGTCGGCCGCCTCGCGCAGGAAGGGGATTCGGTGCAAAATCTGGTACCCCAGTTGGGCATGGTGGCGCATGATCTCCTGCTCTTCGGGGCTTAGCCTGCCGGGTTTGCGCAGGATCGCGTCCGGGATCGCCATTTTGCCGACATCATGCAGAAACGCTCCGCGGGCGATAACGCGAATGTTGTCGTGCGGCAATTCCATGGCTCGGGCAATGGCGATGGTGAAGGCGGTCACGCGCTTGGAATGACCTTCGGTTTCGGCATCTTTCAGATCGAGCGCGTCACCTAGCGCCTCCAAGGTGATGTCATAGGAGCGCTCCAGGTCGGCCAGGGCCCTACGCAGGGCGTCGGTGCGCGCCGCAACCAGAGACTCCAGTTTGGTCTGATAGGCCAGGTTTTCCTGTTTCAGACGGCGATTTTCCATGGCCCGGCGAACGATGGCCAGCAATTGTTCGCGCTCGAAGGGCTTCGGCAAATAGTCGTAGGCGCCGTTTCGGATGGCAGCCAGGGCGACGGAAATGTCGTGGACAGCGGTGACCATTACCACCGGAATGTCGGGATGTTCCAAACGGATCCGCGCCAGCAGGGACAACCCGTCCATCCCTTCCATGATCAGGTCCGACAACACCATCGAGTAACCGGCGTCGGTATGTAACCGCGCCAGCGCCTCCTCCCCCGAGGTGACGGGATGACAGTCGAAACCCGCCTGGTTCAGGATCGAGCACACGACTTCCCGGATGGAATTCTCGTCGTCGACTACCAGGATGCGTTCATCGGCCATGCGTTCATCGGCCATACTAGGAAGCCCTTGTTCGGCAATGGTGCTGACGGTCGTTGGTTCGATTTTTATCCACTTCGGCTCGGATGGCTAGAAAAATAATGCATGAGGCACCCAATCGGCTATGCGTCCCTCGGGGGTAAGGCTGGGCTACAAACTTGAAAAAGTTACATCCCACGCCCCAGAACAGTTGGCATTGTGATGCCGATTTAGGGTAGGTGGAACCCAAAATTACCTAGCAGGAGCAAATTAACACACCCTTGTCCCCTGCATCATCAGTTGCACTTCACTCACCAGCGATACCTGTTAACCCAACGCTTTCAGCAGGTTAGCCATATTTTGAACAGAACGTTCCGCGATCCAAAGTTTTGGGCACCCCGATTGCTCAGTATTGAGGCGTTGACGAGCAGACAGAGCAAGCGAAGCGAGCAACTCGACGCCTTCGGGCTATCCGAAGCACTCGAAACCAGGCTGGCCCACGCCGGGCCAGAATTCGCTGAGGGAGAATCCATGACCACTGTCCAGGAAGCAAAAATGCTCGGCTTTGCAACCTACATGCCAGCGGTATTGCCGCGCAGCGTAGACCGCTACAACGAAACCTACGAGCTGAACCGCCATCGCGTGTATGCGCTGGCGTTTTGGATGACGGACAACGAATTGGATGCGGCTCAGTTGATGAGCCACGCTTTCTGCCGCGCCTTTGCCAAGGCCGATACCCCAACCGCGGAAGAGATTGATCGTTGCCTGATTAGCGAGCTGCGCGAGTATATGCCGCTGGGAACGCTGACGTTGAACTGCGCTCCCTGCGAGCGAGTCTTGTCGGTGCGCCGTAATACGCTGCGCGTGGACCTGGAACGCGCCGTGATCCAGTTGCCCCCCACGGAAAAGATGATCTTCCTGATGCACGACGTGGAAAGCTATGATCACGCGCGCATCGCCCGCACTCTGGGCCTAAGCGATGAGGAATCGCGCCTCGGACTTCACCAGGCTCGGCTGCGCCTGCGCCAGCTTCTGGCGAAATAAGTTTTCCCGCACTACCAACCCCTCTTCTCCTTGAACACTGGCGTCCCTCGCAAGAGGGGCAATTTTATCGGAGGGTGTTCGAGTACCGGCAACGGCTGAACCGGCATCGCCTAGAATTCTTCCTCGAACTCAGGGCTCTCTGCGGCAGCCTTCCATTGGTCTCGGCTGAGGTGAAGTTTCGACGGCGTATCTAAGGCTGTCCGCGACTTGCCAATACGTGCCGCGCGGGTAGCAGGGGTGAAGAACTGGCCTTTCAGCACGTGCAACTTGCGGACCCGTGCTTCCCCGGAAGATCTGATGGGCGCTCTGCTTGCCATCTCGGCTACCATCGTAGCACCAAGCATTTGCCATTTGCCAACTCCTAGCTCTTCGCCGCGTCTTCGTCTTCCTCGGTGCTGTCCAGTTCCTCTTCCTCTTCGCGCTTCAGGGGACGCAGCAGCGGGAAGAGGATCACATCGCGAATGGAACGCGAATCGGTCAGCAGCATGGTCAGGCGATCGATGCCGACCCCTTCACCCGCGGTAGGCGGCAATCCGTACGACAAAGCGCGAAGATAGTCCTCATCCATCTGGTGGGCTTCTTCGTCGCCGCGCGCGCGTTCGCCGCGCTGCCCCTCGAAGCGCCGGCGCTGCTCCTCGGGATCGTTCAGCTCGCTGAAAGCGTTGCCGATCTCAAGGCCGCCAATGAAGATTTCGAAACGCTCGACCCAATCGGCGTTCTCTTCCGGCTCGCGCTTGTTCTTCGAGAGCGGCGAAATCGCGAGAGGGAAATCGTAGATGAAGGTTGGCTGAATCAGGTGAGGCTCGGCGACAAACTCGAAAATTTCGGCTATCGTCTTGCCCATGGGTGCGACCGGATCGTACGGGATGTGCGGATTCGCCGCGTTGTAGCGATGCACCATGGCGGCAATCTGCTCGGCGCTGGAGAAATCAGCCATCTCCGGCCTCTCGCCATCGTTCTCGGGCCAAAACTTGATGATGGCCTCGCGCATGGAGAGGCGCTGGAAGTTGGCAAAGTTAATTTCGTGCCCGTTGAATTGGGCGATGGTTGTGCCATTTACGTCGCGCGCCACCTGCGCCAGCATCTGCGCGGTAAAGTCCATCATGTCGCGGTAGTCGGCGTAGGCCATGTAGAACTCCAGCATGGTGAACTCGGGATTGTGCTGGGTCGAGATGCCTTCGTTGCGGAAGTTGCGATTGATCTCGTACACCCGGTCCATGCCGCCGACCACCAGCCGTTTCAGGTACAACTCGGGGGCGATGCGCAAATAGAGATCGACGTCAAGCGTGTTGTGGTGGGTGATGAACGGCTTGGCCACCGCGCCGCCGGCGATGGGATGCATCATCGGGGTTTCAACCTCGATGAAGCCGTTGGTATCGAGGAATCGCCGCATCGACTGCACCACTTTGGCGCGTTTCAGGAAGACCTCGCGCACGTCGGGATTCATCGTCAGGTCAACGTAGCGGCGCCGGTAGCGCGTCTCCACGTCCTGCAAGCCGTGCCATTTTTCGGGCAGGGGAAGCAGGTCCTTCACCAGGAAGGTGATCTCCTCCACGTGGACGGTCAGCTCGTTGGTGCGGGTGCGAAAGAGATAGCCCTTGACCCCGATGTAATCGCCGAGGTCGAGCAGCTTGTAAAGCTGAAACGCTTTTTCGCCGACGTTGTCGAGGCGGACGTAAATCTGCAAGCGCCGGCCGCCCTGTTGCAGGTGGGCGAAGCCCGCTTTCCCCTGTACACGAATGGACATCAGGCGTCCGGCAACGCTGACGTTCACCCGTGGTGACTCAAGCTCCGGCCCGGTCTTGGGCAAGTATTCTTCCAGTATCTGGGGAATGGTATGAGTGGTTTCGTAGCGATAGGGATAGGCCAGCTGTCCCAGCGCTTCAATCTGCTTCAGCTTTTCTTTTCTGAGCTCGTAGATTTTCTGGTCAAGTGGCAAGGTGATTCCTGGTCCGCCGCTTCTGGCGAGGCGAACAGTAAAGAAATCTGATTATAGATTGTGTAGCAGTTTTCGGAGTTTACGGGGGGCGGGACGCAAGAAGGTCGGAAAAGCAGGTCCCTCCACTCGGTCGGGATGACAGTGAAAATGAGGGGCCCGCTCAGGGCAGGCTCTGGGGCTCCGCGCTACCCGAGCGTCGCCCCTTCCGCAGCCTCTGACGGCTGAAAGCTCAGCGACGAGCCGAACGCGAAAAGCGAACAGCGAACAGCGGATTTTGTGACGCATGTCATTGAATCGCGTCCCGAAGCGCGGTATAGTGGCGCGTTCGTTCATATCCGGGTCGTGCCTCGGCGCGACCATCGAGAAAGCGCTTTATGCCGCAGAACTATGTACCGATGTTCATTTTCGCCTTCCTGGCGTTTCTGGTGGCGGCCGGAACGCTTGCCCTCTTCTACATCGTCCGCCCCCGTAACCCGTTCAAAACCAAGCTGATGCCCTACGAATGCGGCATCACGCCCTTCGACAGCGCGCGTGGCCGCTACACCGTCCGTTTTTATATCGTGGCCATTCTGTTTGTAGTCTTCGACGTGGAGACCATCTTCCTGTTTCCCTGGGCGGTGCAGTTCAAGCTACTGGGCCTGTTTGGTTTGCTGGAGATGCTGATCTTTCTCGGCATCCTGATCGTGGGATACATCTGGATTTGGAAGAAGGGCGCGCTGGAGTGGGTGTAGGCCACACGGTGGA
Source organism: Candidatus Korobacteraceae bacterium (assembly GCA_049522855.1). Lineage (GTDB taxonomy): Bacteria > Acidobacteriota > Terriglobia > Terriglobales > Acidobacteriaceae > Bog-257. The sequence continues at coordinate 41,794 of JBEKNL010000014.1, read as the reverse complement.
AGCCCCCGCATTCATGCGGGGGCAGAAGTTCGTCTTTGATCACGCGCTTTAGCGCAGGTGATCGAGAACCCGGAAGCCCGGGCTAACAAGGACGTGCGAAAACTGTGTCGTCCCTGAAGGGACTCGGATGTATTTTCCACCTTATCCAGCACTCCGCCTGCGGCTCCGTGCTGGGCTAAGCTATTCCGCGCCTACCTCCACCCCACTTCGCGCAAAAACGGCGCGAAGCGGGGACCCCGGCTATGGCGCTGGATTTTCTGCTAGGGAACTCCACTCGCAAATACCAAATTTAGTTCTCACATATGCTCTTTAGGTCGTGCGTGCAATCTGTCTACGCCGCGCAGCAAGGAAGGGCCTCTTCCCCGCGGCACTCGGATGACCAGACAGTCGGTAGGCATGTCGTGCAGCGCCTGGCGGCGCTTGGTCCAGCCCGCCATCATGAATCCGATGGTCAAGAAGAACAGGGAGAGAAATTTCATGAAATGGCGGACCGTCGCCTGACCGAACCCTATTCTGTCGCCCTCCGCGGTGATCACTTGCAGACCCAAGGCGCGCTTGCCGATGGTGGCGCGCCACGATGAACTCTCGGTGAAGGCAGAGTATAGCCACGAACCGACGGCCAGTATCAGGATGAAAGCCATCCCGGCGGCGTTCTTTGGCACGAAGGGGAAAAAGCGGCGGCGCGCAAGCTCGATGACGAACGTAAGGACAAGCGCTCCGCCGACCTCCAAGGTTACGTCGATGGCACCGGCCCAGACCCGAAGCCAGAATCCAGCGTAGGCAGGAAGAGCCAGCTCGGCTGGCGTGGAAGGCACTGGCGGCTTGGCAGATTGAGAAGACACTATACCTCTGGAGGTGGGCTCCGAAAGCAAGTCTCCGCAGAAGAGACAAAACCGTCCATCCGGCAATCGTACATTGCCGCAGGTGGAACAAACTTGGTCCAGCACCATCTCCATCGGATGGGAATACTACGCTGGACTCGCTGCCCTGTAAAGAGTGGCCGTAGTTCTTTCCCGAGTCGCTCTTATCCATCGGCGGCGCTCGCCGCGCTCGCGGCGGCGGCGGGCGCAAAGTCCAGCAGGTTGAGCTGCACTCCCCCGAACTCGGGATGCTCGTTGTAATCGACGGTGAAGGCCAAATCGAGCACACTGCCCAGCAGCAGCGACTCTTGCGTCGCGCGCTCGGCCATGCGCCAACCCAAAGCGTCGAAGCCGCGTTGAAATTTACTGCTGTTGGAATTTCGGTCACTGGCCACGACGCGCAGCTTTAGATGTTTCTCTTTCAGCAGCCGAGCTGGTTGGACCAGCTTCGCATTTCTGGCAACGAAGACTGGCACGGGATTGCCGGAGCCGAATGGCTCCAGCTTCTGCAAGAGCAGCCAGAAGTCGTGCTTGACCTCGTCGAGCGAGATCTCGGCGTCGTAGTGGAGGATGGGAATGAAGTCCTGCGGCGTCAGCCGTGCGCGGGCGAAAGCATCGAGCCGCGACCGCAACTCGGGAATCTTCTCCACCGGAAGCGAACAACCCACCGCGTGCGCGTGTCCGCCAAAACGGGTGAACAGCTCAGGACACGATTCCAGCGCTTGCAGCAAATGGAACGTCTCGATGGAGCGGCCCGAGCCATGCGCTTCGCCGTCCTCGCAGGAGAAGATGAGCGTCGGACGCCGATAGCGCTCCACGACCCGCGTAGCGCAAATGCCGATCACACCGCGATGCCAGCCTTCGCCCTCCAGCACCAGGCAGTAAGCCTCTCGCATCTCGGGAGACGCTTCAATCTTGCCTTGAATTTCGTCCAGGATGCGCTGTTCTTCCAGCTGCCGGTCGCCGTTGAGTTGGTTGAGCCGAATGGCTATGTCGGCCGCTTTAGTTGCATCCTTCTCGGTGAACAACTGAATGACGTGCTCGGCCACGTCCATCCGCCCGGCGGCGTTCAAGCGCGGCGCTACGCGGAAGGCGATGTCGCTGGCGCTCAGAGGGCGCGAGCCGTCCAGTTGACAATTCGCCAACAAAGCGCGCAGGCCAGCGTTGACGGGTTTTCTCAGCCCCTCCAGACCAAGTTTGGCGAAGACGCGGTTCTCGCCAATCAGCGGCACCGCGTCGGCGATGGTGGCAATGGCGACCATCTTCAGAAATGACGGCAGCAGTCGCTCGCGTCCGGTCTCCTGCAACAGGGCTTGCGCGATTTTGAATGCCACTCCCGCGCCGCACAACGACTTGCAGGGGTAGTCACAACCTTCCTGGTTCGGGTTCACCACCGCCAGCGCTTTCGGCACCCCGTTGGCCTGGGGCAGGTGGTGGTCGGTGACGATGAGATCGATGCCCCGGCGCTGCGCGGTCTCGCCGGCTGCGAACGCCCGGATTCCGGTGTCCACGCTGATGATGACGCGAATGCCGCGGTCGGCGGCCTGCTCGATGACCTCATCGCGCATCCCGTAGCCTTCCCGGATGCGATGCGGGACGTGGTGCTCCGTCTGGCCTCCGCAGAGTTCAATGGCGGTCTTGAGAATCACGATGGCCGTGGTGCCGTCCACGTCGTAGTCGCCGTAGATCAGGACGGTTTCGCCGCGCTCGATGGCGGCGCGCAATCGCTCCACGGCAACACACAGGCCGGTCATCAGGCCGGGCGAATGCAGATCTTGCAAGGAAGGGGTCAGAAATTTATGCGCCTGCTCGGCTGTCTGTATGCCGCGGACGGCCAGCAGCCGGGCGGTGGAGATGGGCAGCCCGGTCTCCAACGCGAGCCGCTGTACGTCTTGCGATTCGGCATTGCGGAGGGCCCAGCGCACGTCAGCGTTCGTCGTCCGAGTCGGTCTCGTCGATCGCCATGCTGCCGAAATCTTCCACCAAGTCCAGCAGATGCTGATACCGCTCGTACCACTCGGTGGAGACCTCGTACAGAAACATGATGCCCTGATGCGGCCAGCCGAGCTGGATGAAGCCGGTCTTGCCCACGTGGTTGCGCAACCAGCGGGCTTCGTCCATATCTTCATCGCTGGGATAGTTGGCGTGCTGCAGGCGTTGGACGAGGTAATCGAGTTCGTCGCGTTGCAGCACCTCCTCATCCATGGAGAGGAACTCGGAACCGGCTTTTTTCGCCAGCTCGACAAAATCCTTCCAGCTTTCGGGGTTGTCTCGCGGGTCCCACATGACGCTGTGCACGTCTTCGGTGACGTATCCCTGGAAGCGGCTCAGCCCATGGCCCAGGATGAAGGCGTTCATGTCGTCTTTAAGGCTGGATAAATCGTCTGACATAGCAGTCTCGCGTGCCGCGCGCCCAAAAAGTGGCAGCCGCGAAAATCATCATACTCCCATGCGAGCCCGCTGACACGGCGCCGACAGGACTTGTCGGAAAAAGCAATGTTCGGGAGAACTACTCCTCGACGACCCCTTCGAACAAGTCAGTCTCCGGCTTCGCCTCGCGCGGGTCACGCGTCACTGCCAGGTGATACATCTCCACTGCGCCGCGACGCTGCCCCAGGCTCTTCTTGATCCGCTCAAACAGCGGCGTCTGCGTGATGTGCTGTCGAAAGGCTTCCCCTTTCTTCGCGAAGCGCTCGGCACCGACTTCGATACGCGTGGTCACCGTCGGCGGTGCAATGACCTGACGATCGGGCAGCACGAAGTCAGCGGTAAGGTAATACAGCTTTTGTGCGCGGTGCGGCGTTCGTCCCTGCTCCAGTTGCTCGGGATAACAGTCGGGACGGCCCGCCCATTCGAACGCCAAGGTTGCAAAAACCCCTGCCATGGCATGGTCGACGTGACCGGTGAGTCCGCCGTCGGGCCCAAAGGTGAGCACCACGTGCGGACGAATCTGGCGCATGCGCTGGCTGAGGTCCCCGACAACTTGATAAAGATCGGTACGGTTGAGCTTTCCGTCAGGATAGTCGAGCACTTCGTATTGGCTTACCTTGAGCAGCTTGCAGGACGCCGCAAGCTCGGCGCGGCGCATGGCGGCGAGTTCCTCATTGGAGCGTGAGCTGCCGCGATTGCGCGCCGCGGTTCCGGCAGTGATGCAGACGACGTGGGTCTCGACCCCGCGGTCGTGGTACAGCAGCAGAGTACCTCCAAAGGCGCCGGCCTCGTCGTCGGGATGAGCAGTTACGCAAAGAAGTTTGAGCATAGTTTTCCGGGCCGTGTCACCCAAGTGCCTGGGGAAGACGATCTGTTACCGCCTTCCTACAGATTACAACGAAGTTCTCTTATTCTTGTCATCCCGACCGAGGACGAACCGGGGTCCCCAACGAGCGCCGCTGTTGCGCTTGTTGGGGTGAAGTTCAGTCCGAGCGGAGGGACCTGCTTTTCCGGTTTTTCCACGCGCGATCAGGGTTACTCCATAATCCTCCAAGTGACACCCATCACAGGGCCCGGTGATAAGACTCACGGCTCTGCGGGTCGTGAAAATCCTATCGTGGATACATACAACGAGCCGAATTCCGCAAGAGCGGGGGAGGACAACAGCATGCGCCCAAGCAATGGAGACACCCATCCGGCGGCCACCAAACAGTACACGCCGCGCCTGATTTTCTGGGAAGTTACCAAGGGTTGCAACCTGAGGTGCATCCATTGCCGCGCTACCGCGACCGAGCTAATGTCGCCCGCCGACCTGCCGACCAACAAAGCGCTAGACATCATTTCCCAGATTGCCGACTTCGGCAGTCCAATTCTCGTACTTAGCGGCGGAGAACCTCTGTACCGGCACGACATCTTCCAACTGGCGGAGTACGCCACCAGCCGCGGTCTGCGCACCGCGCTGGCCACCAACGGAACCCTGGTGACCAAAGATGTCGCGCAAAAGATCAAGCAAGCCGGAATCAAGCGGGTGTCGATCTCGCTGGATGGATCGGATGCGCACACCCACGATTCGTTCCGCGGCATTCCTGGCGCGTTCGACGCCGCTGTCTATGGCATGCGCAACCTGCAGGCACTGGGAGTGTCGGTGCAGATCAACACCACGATTGCGCGCCACAACGCGCACCAGTTGCCGGCCGTGCTGGATCTAGCGCGCAGCCTCGGCGCCGATGCGCTGCATACCTTCCTCCTGGTGCCCGTGGGATGTGGAGTCGATATTGCCGCCGAGCAGATGGTGCCTCCGGAAGAGTACGAGCAAATGTTGAATTGGTTCTACGATCAGTCGCTCGAAGGCGGGATCGAGCTGAAGGCAACCTGCGCGCCGCATTATTTTCGGGTGGCGCGGCAGCGCAAGGCTGCCGACCGCCTGGCTGGTCGCAATGAAGTTGCGACGCCCGCGCCTAGCGTCCACGAAATTGGACCGACGGACATGACCATGCCAGGCTCGACAGGGATCAATCTCAAACCGGCTGGCGGACCGCCGGTCGGACACGCCGGCCATCCCGGCGGCATGAATGCCATGACTAAGGGCTGCCTGGCGGGAACCGGAGTATGTTTTATCTCGCACGAGGGCGAGGTCTTCCCTTGCGGATATCTGCCGGCAATCGCGGGTGATTTGCGGAAGCAGAGTTTCGCGGAAATCTGGAACGACTCCGACGTTTTTGCCCAGTTGCGCGACGACGACAACCTGAAAGGAAAGTGCGGCTGCTGCGAGTTCCGCCACGTTTGCATGGGTTGCCGCGCTCGGGCGTACGCTGCCACCGGCGACTTCCTGGCGGAAGAGCCGTTCTGCGTCTATGAGCCGGGCACCTCAAACCAGATGATTCGCGCCGCCGCCATCAAGCGCTAGTGTAAAGCGGGTCCCAATATTGGTGCTCAGAAGACGTTCGCTCAGTGCGCACTTTCTCGGCATGGCTGCGACTTCTGTCATAGCAGATCCTCCGGTCCGCTGGTTACGATCAAAGCATGGCTGCACACACCACCACCCTAAGCAGACTTCGCGTCAGAACAATGACTATCCCGCGCGAACACGGCGCCTGGGGCATGCTGCTGGTGCCGCTGGCGACCGGCGCGGTGGCGGCGCTACGCTCCAGCATGAATGGCGGCGCGCTTGCGCTCTTCATCGTTGCCGCGATGTCGCTCTTCTGGCTGCGCACGCCGGTCGAGAGCTGGCTGGGCACCTCGCCGATCAAGGCGCAGACCCAAGACGAGCGCGCCTTCGTGCTGAAGGTGATTGCCGCCATCGGCGTGCTGGCCGTCGTCAGCATAACGGCGCTGCTGTGGAAGGGACAGGGTCTCGGGCTGCTGACCATCGGCGCGATTGCAGGTTCGGCTTTCGCGATGCAAGCAGGCGTCAAGAAGCTGGGGCGCAAAGGGAGGATGCCGGCGCAGATCATCGGAGCCATCGGCCTTACCTCCACGGCGGCGGGCGCGTACTACGTTGCCACCGGCAAACTCGACCGCATTGCGGTTGCGTTGTGGCTGGCCAACTGGCTGTTCGCCGCAGATCAAATTCATTTTGTGCAGGTGCGTATCCGCTCCAGCCGCGCCGCCAACCTGGACGAGAAGATGAAACAGGGATTGCCCTTCCTCTGCGGACAAGTGGGGCTTATTGGCGTAATTCTCGCCGCCTGCCGATTCGGGCTCTTCCCGGTCGCCATGGCATTGGCTTTCTTGCCCGTGCTGGTTCGCGGGACTCTGTGGTTCGTCCGGCGACCTCGCCCTCTCGATGTGCACAAGCTCGGCTTCAGCGAACTGACTCACGCCGTGATCTTCGGCGTGTTGCTGTGCGTCTCATTCCTGGTGTAGTCCGCTATTTTGATATTGCACGGATTCCCTTACAATGATGCCGATGGCCTCGGCGAGCAGCTTCTCCGCACCGGTACTTCTGAAGCATTCAGTGGCAAAACTCGCCGCGCTGGTGCTCCTGCTGGGCACCGTGGGCGGAGGCACGCTCGCCTCGCAGTCACATCCATCTGCAGGAGGTCGTTCGTCTATGGCACTTGTGCTTAAGAGCTCCGCATTCACGCCCGGAGCAGTGATTCCGAAGAAACATACCTGCGAAGCCGCGGACGTTTCGCCGGCGCTGGAGTGGAGTGGGCCTCCGGCGCATACCGTCAGCTTCGCGCTGATCATGGATGATCCCGACGCACCTGCCGGGACCTGGGTGCACTGGGTGTTGTGGAACTTGCCGGCCAGCGCGCACGAGCTTCCCGAGGCAGTCGCCAAGCAGGACCAGTTAGGCGACGGGACGCGGCAGGGACGCAACAGCTTCAGGAAGATTGGCTATAACGGCCCATGTCCGCCGCCGGGCAAGCCGCACCGGTATTTTTTCCGCTTGTATGCTCTGGATGAAAAACTCGAGCTCGCGCCGGGCGCCAACAGCGCAGATCTTCAAGAGGCCATGAAGGGCCACATCATAGGCCAGGCGGAATACATGGGAACTTACCGGCGATAGCGCGAGCGGCGTCGCCGCTACGCGGCTAGGATAAGCTGTCCACTTTACCCGGCGCTTGCGCGCCGGGCTCAAACCAAAGCCACCGCTGCGCGGCTGTTTTGCTGGGGTTTTGACTACTTGCGCAACCTCTACCGTCCCTACGGGACTCGGCCTTATTTCCCACTTTACCCAGCGCTGAAGCGCTCGGCTAAACTCTTTCGCCCCATTCGGGGCTGGTTTTTGTGCGCTTCACTCCACGGTGGCAACCCGATGCGAGTTCGCGACACAGTCTCTGAAGGCCCACACTACCCGAGCCACAGACATTCTGGAACCGCTCTAGCAGCGCACAATTTTAGGCGAGTCGATCCCCTTAGTCGCGTTGCGCGTATCCACCACCAGCTTCGCCTCCCGCACAATTCGCGGATAGTCGTAGTCGCTGTGGTCGGTGACGATCATCACGCACTCGTACTGGTCCAAATTCTCCAGCGGCGCGCAGGTCATGTTCAGGGCATAGCGGCGTCCCTGCCCCACGGTCGGGAAGTAGGGATCGTTGTAGCTGACGATTGCGCCGCGCTTCTGCAGCAGCTCGATAATCGTGAGCGAAGGCGACTCGCGCAGGTCGTCAATGTCCCGCTTGTAGGAAAGTCCCAGCACCAGAATCTTCGCGCCGTTGAGCGCCTTCTTCTCCTTGTTCAGCGCGTTGGCGACGGCCTCCACGGAGAAGTACGGCATGTTGGTGTTCACTTCGCCCGCCAGTTCGATGAAGCGGGTGCGAAAGTCGAACTGCTTCGCCTTCCACGACAGATAAAACGGGTCGATGGGAATGCAATGCCCGCCCAGTCCGGGACCGGGATAAAACGCCTGGAAGCCGAAGGGCTTGCTTTTGGCCGCGTCGATGACCTCCCAGATGTCGATGCCCATGCGCAGACAGAGCATCTTCAGCTCATTCACCATTGCGATATTCACGCAGCGGTAGATGTTCTCCAGCAGCTTGGTCATCTCCGCGGCGGCCGGCGTCGAGACCGGAACCGTGCGGTTGAAGATGGCGCCATAGAGCTTCGCTCCTAGTTCGCTGGCCAGCGGACCGAGTCCGCCGATGACCTTGGGAATGTCGCGGCGCGCAACCGTGTCGTTGCCCGGGTCTTCACGTTCGGGAGAAAAGACCACGTGAAACAAATTATTGCCTTCGATACCGGCGCGAGCCGCTTGTAGCCCGTGGTGATTGGAGCGCTCGAGAATCGGTACCAGGATTTCTTCGGTGGTGCCGGGATAGGTGGTGCTCTCGAGAATAATCAGTTGGCCAGCGCGCAGATGTGGGGCAATCGATTCGGCGGTGGCAGTGATGTAGCTGAGGTCGGGCTCGCGGTACTGGTTCAGGGGAGTGGGAACGCAGATGATGATGGCGTCCATGCTGGCGATGTTGGCGTAATCGGCGGTCGCAGTGAAGCCCTGGGTGCGCGCGGCCTGGATTTCGGTGGGCGCAATCCGGTAAATGTAGGACCCGCCGGACTGAAGCACGGCGATCTTCTTTTTGTCGATGTCGAAGCCGGTTACGGGGAACTTCTGTTCGCTGAACAGCAGCGCCAGCGGCAGGCCGACATAGCCCATTCCAATCACGCCAACTTTAGCGGTGCGGGACTCGATCTTGCGTTTGAGCAGTTCAGACAATTCGGAGCTTGCAGCTTTCGATGGCAAAGACATAGGTGATTCCTCGGGACGCGATTCTTAGCACGGCGCCACAGGCTCGGTACTGAGGCCCTCCGTCTAAAATCATTTACCACGGAGACACGGAGGACACGGAGTTCTTGATTTCTATCGAGCTTTCTCCGTGATCTCAGTGCCTCCGTGGTTGATTTTCATCCCTACAGGTGACCCTCTCCAACTATTCACTGACCTGTGGCTTTTGCCGTCACCGCGACCATGCTGCGATACCAGGCGACGGTGCGCCGCAAGCCTTCCCGGAAGTCCACCAGCGGCCGGTAGCCCAGTTGTGCTTGGGCGCGCGAGATGTCGGCAAGCGAGTGTTTGACATCTCCCGTCCGCGCCGGTGCATATTCAACCTCGCCCGCGTATTCGGTCAATTCCTTCAGGATGGCGAATGTCTCATTCAGAGTGTAGCGATGGCCGGTGGCGATGTTAAAGGTGTGGCCGGCGACCTGCGATTCGGTTTGCGTCGCGGCCAGCAGGTTGGCTGCAACCACATTGTCGATATAGGTGAAGTCGCGCGACTGTTCGCCGTCTCCATAAATTGTGGGCTTCTCGCCTTGTAACATGCTGGTGATGAATTTAGCCAGCACCGCGGAATATTGTGAGTTCGCGTCTTGCCGTGGTCCGAAGATATTGAAGTAGCGCAGACTAACCGTTGGCAAACCATACACGCGATAAAACGCAGTCATGTAAAGCTCGCCCGCCAGCTTGGACACCGCATAAGGCGAGATCGGATGGGGCGGCATGTCTTCCTGCTTGGGCAGCGTCGGGGTGTCACCGTAGGCGGAAGAAGAAGCGGCATAAACCACGCGTTTCACTCGGGCGTCACGCGCGGCGATCAGCACGTTCAGCGTGCCCTCGACGTTAACTGCGTTGCTTCGTGCCGGATCCTCCACCGATCGCGGCACCGAGGGGATTGCTGCCTGGTGCAGTACGTAGTCCACTCCGTGGCAGGCGGAATGCAGGGCCTTGAGATCCAGCAGATCGGCTTCGCGGAAATCAATTTGCCCGGCAACCTCCCGGATATGCTCGCGCTTGCCGGTCTCGAAATTGTCGAAGCCACGCACTCGTTCGCCGCGTTCGAGCAGCCCGCGAACCAGGTTCGAGCCGATGAAACCGGCCGCTCCGGTCACCAAATAGAGCGCCATAGTCTCAAGATTAGCACGCTAAGAGGTGACTGGCTGCGGGCTGCTCGCAGTCAGATCGAAGCGTTTTGCCAGCATATCTACAATCTCCTTGCCGATCTCCAGCGATGCTGTGGCCGCCGGGGACGGTACGTTGCAGACATGGATCATCCCTTTGCTGTGGACGAAATGAAAATCGTCCACCAGGTTGCCGCTGCCATCCACCGCCTGGGCCCGCACCCCAGAGCCGCCCTGGACCAGGTCGGGTTCCATTAGCTCCGGTACCATCTTCTGCAGCGACTTCACGAAAGCCGCCTTGATCCACGAGCGGTATTGTTCCGCCAGCCCCATGCGCCAATACCTCCACGCCATCTTGTAGAAGCCGGGGAACAGCAGCATTTGTACGGCCTCGTTGAGATCGGGCGACGTGCCCGTGTACCCCTCGCGGCGGAAGGCCAGCAAAGCATTGGGTCCGGCCTCGACGCTTCCATTGACCCGGCGCGTGAAGTGCACTCCGAGGAAGGGGAAGCGTGGATCGGGAACGGGGTAAATAAGCGCCTTTACCAGATCGCGCCGTTCTGGCTTCACTTCGTAGTACTCTCCACGGAACGGGATAATTTCGAGGTCGGTCTGCACCCCTGCCATGCGGGTAATCGTATCGCTATACAGACCGGCGCAATTGATCACGTATCGTGCCCTGAAACTGCCGGCGCTGGTCTCGACGATATTGCAGCTTCCGTCTTGCCGCAGACCGAGCACTTTGGCGCGAAACACAATTTCGCCTCCAGCGCTCTCGATCAACGCGGCGTATTTCTGCGCCACCACCGTGTAATCCACGATGCCGGTGGAGGGCGCCGCGAGCGCGCTGGTCCCATCGCAATGGGGTTCGATCTCGCGAAACTGCTCGCGATTCAGCATTCGCAATCCCGGAACGCCATTGGCAATCCCGCGCTGATGCAGCTGCTCGAGCCGCGGAACTTCCTCTGGGCTGGTCGCGACCACGAGTTTGCCGCACTCTTCGAAGGGGACCCCGTGCTGCCGGCAGAAGCGCTTCATGGACGCGGCCCCGGCGACGCAGTTGCGCGCCTTCAGCGACCCTGTCTTGTAGTAGAGGCCGGAGTGAATGACTCCGCTATTGTGGCCGGTCTGGTGGGCGGCCACGCGATCTTCCTTCTCCACCACGACCAGGGTCATGTCTGGAAAACGCAGCGTGGTCTCCAGAGCTGTCGCCAGTCCGACAATCCCCGCGCCAATGATTAAGAGATCGGTTTCGCGGTCCGCCATAAGCCGCTGCAACTGTCCTTGCAAACCCGCGATTATAAGGGCCTGAGTGCAACCGGCGCTAGGACGCACATCACAAACGTTGCGCTGCTGGCTCAGGAACATTACTCTAGGGGCGACCATGAAGGTGCTCATCACGGGCGGGGCTGGCTTTATCGGGTCGCATCTTGCCGAGCGACACCTCAACTTGGGCGACGAAGTCTGCATTGTTGATGACCTCTCCACCGGCTCGGTCGCCAATATTCAACATCTCAAGATCCATCCTGAATTTACCTACCACATCGATACCGTCACCAACACACAGTTGATGACCGAACTGGTGGATCTCTGCGACGTCGTTTATCATCTGGCGGCTGCCGTCGGTGTGCGCCTGATCGTGGACAGTCCGGTGCGCACCATTGAGACCAACATCCGGGGCACCGAAATCATACTTAGCCTGGCGGCGAAAAAACTAAAACGCGTGCTCATCACATCCACGTCGGAGGTATACGGCAAAGGGGGCCGGATCCCGTTTCGCGAAGATGACGACCTGCTGATGGGCCCGCCCAACAAGGGCCGCTGGAGTTATGCCTGCTCCAAGGCCATCGACGAATTCCTCGCCATCGCGTACTGGAAAGAGAAGCGAGTTCCGACGGTGATTGCTCGCCTGTTCAATACCGTTGGCCCGCGACAGATCGGCCGTTATGGCATGGTGGTTCCCAACCTGGTAGTGCAGGCCTTGACCGGCAGCGACATCACGGTCTTCGGCGATGGCGCGCAGAGCCGTTGCTTCACCCATGTCAGCGATACCGTGGATGCGCTGGTCGGCATCATGGCCCATCCCGACGCCAACGGCGAAGTCTATAACGTGGGCAGCGATCACGAAATCACCATCATCGACTTGGCAACACGCATCAAGCGCATGACCGGCTCGGACTCGAAGATTGTCTTCGTCTCCTACGGAAGGGCCTATGAGGAGGGCTTCGAAGATGTGCGGCGGCGGGTTCCCGACATCAGCAAGCTGGCCGGGCTTATCGGCTATCGTCCGCGCGTCTCCCTGGAAGAAACTCTGGAGAGCATCATCGCGGACCAGCGCGCCCGTTTGCGGGAGCATGGAGTAGCCGCCGCTGCCCGCTAGAGCCCAATTCGCAGCCAACTATTCTTGGTCCCCGTATTTCATCGAGGAATCGCAATCATGCATGTGCTGGTGACCGGCGGTGCAGGTTTTCTTGGCTCGCATTTGTGCGATGCCCTGCTGGCGGAGGGCCACTCCGTAGTGTGCGCCGACAATTTACTGACTGGACGGATGCAGAACCTCGCGCATCTGCGGCACGAGTCCCGATTCGCTTTTCTCGAGCAGGATGTCAGCCAGCCCTTCGATCCTGGAAAAGTTGACTATATTTTCCACTTCGCGTCGCCTGCCAGCCCGGTGGATTATCTCGAACATGCCATCGAAACCTTGCAAGTCGGCTCGCTCGGTTCCCTGAATTGCCTTGAGCTGGCAAAGAAATACGGCGCCAAGTTTCTGTTGGCCTCCACCTCGGAGTGTTATGGCGACCCCTTGGAGCATCCGCAGAAAGAGACCTACTGGGGGCACGTGAATCCCATCGGCCCGCGATCGGTGTATGACGAATCCAAGCGCTTCGCCGAAGCCGCCACTATGGCCTACCACCGCCATCGCCGGGTGGACACTCGCATTGTTCGCATCTTCAACACCTATGGCCCGCGACTGCAGATCAATGATGGCCGGGTGATCTCGAACTTCATGAAACAGGCCCTCCGCGGCGAAGATCTCACGGTGTACGGCGATGGTTCGCAGACCCGCAGCTTTTGTTATGTGAGCGACGAAGTGGCGGGGATTCTGGCGTTGTCGAAGTCTGACGAGCATGAGCCGACCAACATCGGCAATCCCGTCGAGTTCACCATCCTGGAGTGCGCCCAGGCGGTGCTGGAAGTGACCGGGTCGAGCAGCAAAATGCGATATGAGCCGCTCCCACAGGATGATCCTCGGCAGCGACAGCCCGCCATCAGCAAGGCCAAGCGCCTGTTGGGATGGGAGCCGACTATCGATCTGCGGAGCGGCTTGCGCCTGTCGCTGGATTACTTCAAGTCGGCGGTGCAGGCGAAATAGCCACCGCCGATGGTGACGCTTACAACACCACGAGCGTGATACCGCGATTGCCCTTGCCCAGGTCCCTGTCGCTTTTCAGTTCGGGCATGAGCTTGAGCAGCTCCCAACTGCGTTCATCGCTGGTGCGCCAGTTTTCCCCGTAGATGCAATCGCGGATTTCTTTCGCCTGCGCCATTTGCCGCAAGGTCGATTGCAACGCGATGCGCAAGTCTCCGCCGACGCCGCTGGAGCCGTAGCCATGCACCAACTTCAGCACCCGCACGCCACTCTGTTGCGCGACGCGCAGTTCGGAACTCAGCCGTGAGCGCGCCTGCGGTACGCTCGGCATTCCGGCTTCAAGGTTCACGATCTTGATCCCAGCCGCCATTGCCGTGTTCTCCCCAGCAGCATAATCAGGAACACGATATCATCTCTAACTCGGTGATCGTCGATGAAAGATATCGCTTCCTGGGCACTGGAAACAGCTAAGCTGCGCGGCGCTTCGCACGCGGAGGCCCGCATCGTGGACGAACGCAGCCGTGCGCTTGCCACCAAGAACGGCAGGATCGCCGGCGCCTCCGACTCCGAATCGCTGGGCATCGGCATTCGCGTCATCGCCAACGGAGGATTTGGCTTTGCCGCCACCGATGACCTGTCGCGGGAAGGGGTGGAAGGCTGCGCCGCCAGAGCGGTTGAGATTGCCCGGGCATCGTCCAGCGTAAAGTCGCAAGAGCTGTATCTGGTGCCCGAGCCAGCGGCCAAAGCTAACTGGGTTTCGCCCTGCAAGATTGACCCATTCAGCATCGCCATCGAAAAGAATCTGGATTTGTTGTTTGCCATTGACGCTGCCATGCTGGCGGTGAAGGGCGTAACTCTCGCCGAGGCCAGCATGAACTTTCGCCGCTATGAGCAGTGGTTCTATTCGTCGGAGGGTTCCGAGATACACCAGACGATCGTCACTTCCGGGGCGGGTTACGCGGCTTATTCGTTCCAGGGTACGGAGATCCAGAAGCGTTCTTATCCCAACTCGTACGGAGGGCAGTTTCAGGGCAGAGGCTATGAGCTGATCGAGGAGTTGAGGTTGCTGGAACATGCCGCCGAAATTGCTGAGCAGGCGGTGGCGTTGCATTCGGCTGCGCAGTGTCCCGAAGGCAAGTTCAATGTCATTCTCGACTCGTCGCAGCTTGCGCTGCAAATCCACGAGTCCATCGGTCATCCCATTGAACTGGATCGCGTCCTGGGCATGGAGGCCAATTTCGCGGGCACGTCCTTCCTCACGCTTGACCAGCTTCGTACCCTGAAATACGGCAGCGAGATCGTCAACGTTGTGGCCGATGCCACCCCGGCGCACGGGCCCGGGCTCGGCACATTTGCTTACGACGACGAAGGCGTCGCGGCGCAATGCACTCCGATCATCACCCACGGCCAGTTCACCGGATATTTAACCTCGCGCGATACCGCAGCCGCGATTGGCGCGACCCGCAGCGGCGGATGCCTACGCGCTGAAAACTGGAACCGCCTGCCCATCGTGCGCATGACGAATGTGAGCATCCTTCCCGGCGAGTTGCCGCTGACGCTGGAGCAACTCATCGCATCCACCGAGCGTGGCATTCTGATGGAGACCAATCGCTCCTGGTCCATCGACGACAAACGGTACAACTTCCAGTTCGGTTGCGAGATAGGTTGGGAGATCGTCGGCGGCAAGCGCGGACGGATGCTGAAGAACCCTTCCTACTCGGGAATGACGACTGAATTCTGGAACTCGATGGACGCCATTTGCTCACGCGATGAATGGATATTGTGGGGCACTCCGAACTGCGGCAAGGGACAGCCGCAACAGGTGATGGGAACCGGCCACGGCGCGGCGCCCGCGCGCTTTCGCAATGTTATGGCCGGCACTGCGTATAAGGGGAACGAATAGCGATGCTTGATCGCGATCAGGCGAACGACATCTTCGACAAACTGCGGCGGTTGTCCCAGGCTGACGAGATCGAGCTGCTCATCTCCGGCGGCCGTAGCGCGCTCACGCGCTTCGCCAACAACACGATTCATCAGAACGTCGCGGAGGAGGCGTACCACATTTCGGTGCGCTCTGCTTTCGGGAACCGCACGGCCCGCGCCAGCACGAACAAGCACGACGATGACAGCCTGCGTCGCGTGGTGCAGTCATGCGAAGCGCTGGCCAAGGTGCAGCATCCCGATCCCGATTTGTTGCCGATGCCAACGAAAGCCGAGGTGGCCGCTGCCGCGTCGGCGGATTGCGGTGACGGGGCGGTCCATCGCTACTTCGAAGCCACGGCCCGGCTGACTCCGCAAGATCGTGCCCAGGGCGTAGCCTCCATGGTGAAGGTCGCGAAGAAGCACAATCTCGCCGCTGCCGGCATCTTCTCCTCGACGGAAATTGTTGAAGGTATTTTCAACTCAAGAGGTGTGAACGCCTGGTACGAGCAGACTCTAGCCGAAGTTTCGGTCAGCATGATCGGCAGCTCCTCGTCCGGATGGCAGAAGGCGAACTCACCCGACATGGTGCGACTCGATCCCGTGCGCATGGCCGAAGTCGCTGTCGTAAAAGCAATCGAGTCGAAGAATCCTCGGGAACTGCCTCCGGGGAAATACACGGTCATTCTTGAACCGGCCGCGGTGCTCGACATTGTGGGCTTCATGTTCTGGGATTTTGGCGGCTCGGCGCTGTTGGAACAGAGATCATTTCTGAACGATCGTATCGGGAGGCAGCTCTTCGGCGAGAACATCACGGTCTGGGACGACGCGTACCACCCGTTGCAGGCAGGTGTTCCTTTCGACGGCGAAGGGATGAGGAGACAACGGTTGAAGCTGATCGAGAATGGCGTCGTCCGTGCCGTAACCTACTCGCGCTCCAGTGCAAAGCGCATGCAAGCGTCGGAGATGGCCGGCAAGGTTGGTCTGGTGCGGCCCTCCGGCCATGGCTTTGCCCTGCCCAGCGAGATCGGTGAAGCCCCGCTCAATATCGTGTTTGCTGGCCCCCCGCAAGGCGAATTGCGCACCGTGGAGCAGATGATCGCCTCCACCGAGCGCGGCATACTGGTAACCCGGTTGTGGTACATCCGCGAAGTTGATCCCTACGAGAAAATCCTCACTGGCATGACGCGCGACGGCACCTTCCTGGTCGAGAATGGCAAGGTGGTCTGCGGTCTCCGAAACTTTCGTTTCAATGAGAGTCTCTTGCAAATGTTACAAAACGTTGAGGTAATGGGGATCCCAACCCGCTCCTGTGGAGAAGAGTCGTTCGACATGGTGGTGCCTCCCATGAGAGTGCGCGAGTTCAATTTCACCGAGACTACAAAGTTTTAGGGGATTTCTGGCGAATCCCTATGATTTTCCCGGTTACCTGCAATGGTACTTTAGTAACAAGCGACTCGCCGTTACTCGATGTATCCTTGGTCAGCAACCAGTTATGAGTACGCGCCACGAGTCTGAGCTTCGTAATTCGATTCGGTTTCCCCTTCACCTGCAGGTAACCTTGAAGACTCCCACTGCGGAATACCGCGCGAAAACGACGGATATTTCAGCCGGTGGGATCCTGTTTCACACCGAATCTGAGATCGCTGTGGGTTCGGAGGTTGAGTTCACCATTGAAATGCCGGGTGACGTCCTGGGAACGAAGCATCCGGTGTTAGTGAAATGCCAGGGCCGCGTAGTGCGATTCGCAGAAGAAACTTCAGGACGAAGCGTAGCGGTGGTCATCGATGAATACCACTTCGAACGGATCTAAACCGGCAGCCCAGGGCGGCAGCGTTGCCCCTCGCGCCCGCAACGGCGGGGAGGATGTTTCACCTCCCTCTTCGTCCCCGGAATATTCCCTGAAACCGGAAACAGCTCGGATCCGAATTATGCTCGCCGACTCGGAAGCGATCTTCCGCATGGGGATGGCCAGAATTTTCTCGGGGGAGAGCGATTTGGATGTGGTGGCGCAGGCGGATACTCTGCCACAGACCCTTAGCGCAGTCGCTGAAACGCCGGCCGACGTGATTCTGTTCGAGGCGGGGTTGTCTGCCACGCCGGCGGAAGCGGTCAGCGAGGTGGCGCGGCGGGCCGTGCTTCCGGCTGCGAAATTGATTCTGGTTACGCCGCCGGCGGGCGAGCAGGAAACGGTGGACTACCTGCGTCGCGGAGTTCGCGGCATTCTCACTCGCACCGTCTCGCCCGAGTTGCTGGTGCGCTGTGTGCGCAAGGTCGCGGCCGGCGAAACCTGGCTCGACAAGCAGGGCGTAAACTGGGTAATCCAAGCCTATCGCTCGCAAGCTCTCCAAAGCAGCGCCCCCAAACAACAGTTGCGCCTCAGCGAGAAAGAAATGCTGATCATCAGCGGCGTCACCCAAGGGCTGAAGAACAAAGACATCGCGCGAGAAGTCGGCACCACGGAGCAGGTAGTGAAGAACTACTTGCGCAAGATTTACGACAAGCTCCAGGTCACCGACCGCCTGGAATTAGCACTCTACAGCATGCATCATCGTTTGTTGGATGGCTACATCCCGCGTCCCGCGCGCGAGCCGCGGCAGCGGGTTGCGAACCCGGGGGAAGCGGCAGAGGCAGCTCAAGCGGCAACCGTGGCGGCCTCCCCTGGCAGTCGGGTACGGCCTCCTCAAGCTAAACCGCAAAGGCACGGTTCCCCTTCGAACGATCGTTAGACCCGGGACATGCAACGGCGATCCTGGTCCGCACGATCTAGGACACGACGAACCCGAGTTGTGGCCGTGCGGGCATTGCGGTAGCTTATTTTCCAGACTTTCATTCCGAGGCAACCATGAGCCGTTTGCATTCCACCTTCCGGAAATATTCGATAGCGTGTGTCTTTCTTCTTGTTCTTGCCATCGTTCCGTCCTTTGCCCAAACGGCGCCGCTACTTGCTCCGGATTTGCGCAACCAGATTGACGGCATCGCGCACCATGTCCTGGAGACGACCGGTGTCCCGAGCGCTTCGCTGGCGGTGGTGAAGAATGGCAAGATTGCCTACCTACAAGCCTACGGTGAAGCGCGTCTCGATCCGCGCACTTCGTCGCAGCCCCAAATGCGGTACAGCATTGGCTCGATCAGCAAGCAGTTCACGGCGGCGGCGATTCTCCTGCTGGCCGAGGAAGGCAGGTTGTCGCTCGACGATCCCGTCTCAAAGTACGTTCCGGGCTTAACACGGGGAAACGAAGTCACCATTCGTGAACTGCTGTCGCACACCTCCGGTTATCAGGATTTTTGGCCGCAAGATTACGTTCCGTCGTTGATGCTGCAACCCATTACGGCGGACGGGATCATGGATCGCTGGGCGCGCAAGCCGCTGGATTTTGATCCGGGCACAAAGTGGCAGTACAGCAATACGAACTATGTGATTGCCGGAGTGATTGTGGAGAAGGTTTCCGGGGCGCCGCTGCTGCAATTTCTCGGCCAGCGTATCTTTTCTCCGCTGGGAATGAAGAGCGTGGCGGATACCAACGAGAACAAGCTTCCTGCCACCGATCCGAGCGGCTATTTTCGTTATGCGATCGGGCCGCTGCATCCCGCGCCCAAGGAAGGCAAAGGTTGGATGTTCGCCGCCGGCGAACTGGCGATGACCGCCGAGGACCTGGCGAAGTGGGACATCTCGATGATCCACCAGACGGTCCTCAAACCGGCTTCTTATCGTGAAATGGAAACCGAGGTGTTGCTGAAGAACGGAGTCGGCACGCGCTATGGCCTGGGCGTTCAAGTCATGAGCCTAGGCGGCCATCGCGTGCTGGAGCACGGCGGGGAGGTGTCGGGATTCACCGCCGAGAACATCGTTATGCCGGAGGATGGGATGGCGGTCGTGGTGCTGACCAATCAGGACGCGGCCGAAGCCGCTTCCGAGATCGGAAGCCTGGTGAGGGCCGCGACACTCCAGGCTGAGCACCCCCAAGACCCAAAGCAGGATGGGCTCGTCCGCAAGGTGTATGACGGATTGCAGCAGGGCAAGATCGACCGTTCCCTGTTTACCGACAATGCCAATGCGTATTTCACCGAGCAGGCATTAACAGACTATGCCAGCAGCCTTGGTCCGTTGGGCGCTCCCCAGAGCTTCACGCAGAGCAATGTCTCCGCGCGTGGCGGGATGACGGAACGGGTGTATGAAGTAAAATACGCGAGCAAGAATTTGGTCATCATCATCTACGAAATGCCCGACGGCAAATTCGAGCAGTACATGATTGCCGAAAAATGAGATTCGTCAAGGCGGTCTGTGAAGTTGCTCATAGCGATATCGTTGTCGGCGGATTACAATGAAGCGTTCCGGCGAGACGCACTTTTGGCCATGTGTGACCGCGCCAGATTGCGTTCACTTACTAAATTCAGCGAGGCGATATGAAGGGTGATCCCAAAGTTATTGCTTTCTTAAACCAGGTATTAAAGGCGGAGTTGACGGCCATCAATCAGTACTTCCTGCACGCCGAAATGTGCGAGAACTGGGGCTACAAGCGGCTCGCCAAACTGGCGAAGAAGGAATCCATTGAAGAAATGATGCACGCCGAAAAGTGCATGGAGCGAATTCTGTATCTCGACGGTACGCCTAACATGTCCGACTACTTCAAAATCAGCATTGGAGCTACGGTCGAGGCGCAGCTCAAGAACGATCTGCAACTCGAATACGACGCGGTCAAGCGCCTGAATGACGGAATAAAGCTCTGTACAGCCGCTAACGACGCAGGCTCGCGCGAACTGGCAGAAAAGATCCTCAGCGACGAAGAACACCACATCGACTGGCTCGAAGGCCAATTGCACGCCATCAGCGAGATGGGAATCGCCAACTATCTGGCGCAGCAACTGAAGGAAGGCGAGTGAGCAAAAAGCAGTTGGCAGTGGCCAGTTGTCAGTGGCCAGTTCTGACTACTGGCAACTGATTACTGGCAACTGACTACTGGCAGCGTCAAATTCCCTGCACCTTGCAATACGTTACAATGAGACAACGCCGTGGTTCTGGCGTTACCGCAAGACGCTTTTCCCAACGGAGAGATGGCCGAGTGGCTGAAGGCGCACGCTTGGAAAGCGTGTATACTCGAAAGGGTATCCAGGGTTCGAATCCCTGTCTCTCCGCCAGCAAGTCTCAACTGCAGAGAAACTCTGCGGCTTTCCTCTGAAAATCGCCGAAAATCCCGGCAATTCCGCATGTTTTGCGCTTAAACCGGACTCGGAGAAGGTACCCTATTGGACCCAGAAGGCAAACTCTCCGGCTCTTTTCTCTGAGGGGCCGACAGGCGGTCCGGTTTGAAGATCCCGTCAGGCGAATGCAATGCGATCAGAAACCGATCGTTCGGCGAATGCAAACTTGACTTGTATCAGCAATGTCGTCCACAGAAAGAACTGTGTGGCCGAGAGTAGTTTTTCGACGCTGGCGCCGCCAAGCTCACGAGTCCCTCGCGGCCCTGGCGCATCCATGTCCGGCAGCGGAATGCGAGGTTGCTCCTGGTTGGCCGCGGCTACTGCTTCTCGGCTACATAGGTCGCCGAGGATCCATGAAGTTTGTCATCCACTACGATGGTCATGGTCGCGCCATCCGGCGCGACGGTCATTTTGCTTACGGAGATCACCTTGCCGTCGCGCTTGTCGGTTTCCTCGATGGAGTCGGCGATCCGCTTGAGCGACACGCTGGTGGTTCCAGGATCGCCCACATATGGAACATCCTTGCCATCCAGCTTCGCGGTATAGGACTGCCCGGTGGGGGTGGTCATACTCAGCGAGTCGCCTCCGCCGGTATAAGTAAACAGCAAGGCGTCGGCTGTCGCGACGTCCGACTTTGCTTCTCGCCACGCACCGGAGACGGCATTGCCTCTAGCCGGTGCCATGCCCCTTCGCGTCATGGTGTCCGTGCCGCTGACTGGCCCCCCAGTTGGGTTCCCATAGTACGTCCACTCTTCCGTCAGCGTGTTGCCATCCTCCGACACGCTCCTTTTTATGCTGTTGATTTGCTTGCCATCTTTCCGCGCTTCGGAATTGACATAGCGGTCATCGACAACAGTGACCTTGATCATGTTTATATAGGGACTGCCACTGACCTTCTGGAACTGCCCATCGGCCTTGACGTTGATCGGCGGAGTGCAGGTCTGGCACTCAAACATGCCGTTCTGTACCAACAGTACGTCTGGCTTCCTGGGGAGTTCGGTTTTGCTGAGATCGAGCTTCCAGGTGCCTTCAAACGGACTCTGTGCCCACCCCAAAACGGGCACGAGAAGCAATAGGAAAATAAGTTTCTTCATTGGGAATCCTCTCTTTAGTCGGAATTTCCTTCTTGGCCTCGAAAAACGGCACCATAGTACACCCGTCTCACCTGTTCGCGATACTCTGAAACGATTCTTATCGGGAGCACTCGCGACGGTCTGCCATCCGCGCCAGCAGAGCCCGAAATGGCCCCAGACTCTAGCCCGCTTTTGCAACACTTCTCCTTACCCCAACTTCGCTGTAGCCAGATTTCGCGCGGCTGACTTCGCCCAACGCGCTATCCCGCCCGCTCCCGCTCCCGTGATCGACGCCCGCCCCGGTTCCCCTTCTTCGTCACACTGCCGGGGCCTTTAGCCATTGCAGGGCGTCGTCGTACTCAGCATAGGGAAAGTGCCGGAATTGCGCCCTGACGAAGTGCTTTGCGATGGCTGGCCCGACGGTCGCGACGGGGCTGTCGGAGGCCAGTCCTATGTTCTCTGGCTCCACGTAAGTGCCGAGTGTATATCCCCGACAGTTTGGTAGATGCGTAACTCTAAAGCGCCAGGCGACCAGATCGACCACGCCTCTACGTGGTGGGCTATTTTGACACGTCTAGGCAATTGCATTCTGCATGTTTATCGCGCACACTTCGGTCGGAAACCGTAAGGTGTAGTTTGGAAGTTTTCGAGAGGACCTCGATGAGAGAATCTCTCTGTGTCCTCGAAAAGCCTGTGCAGCTATCTTTCACTTTCCCCTTGGGCGAAAGGTGAAGATCGAGCAGCTCATTGCTGACATGAGGGTCGCTAGAAAGGAAAGGAAGGCTGTAAAGTGCAGAGTCCCAACATTGAAGAGGCAAAGGTAGCGCGGGAGCAACTGTCTCGGCGTGGGTCAGACAATCCACATTCGTTCAAGCCGACCGCTGGCTTTCGTACTTGTTGCATTTGCGGTCTTTCTAGAAGCCATAAGGTCCATGACGTAACTCATTAGCCTATAAGCGGTTATTCATGTTTCGGCAGGTTTTTCGAGTTTACTCATTTAGCCACCTTGGGACACTAAGGCTGCACGGGTTGCCGCAAGCCTTGCCGTGGGCGGACGGCATCGCCGTGGGTGGGTTGTGAAGGCGGCAGGATCGGCACGCGCAGTTCCACCTCGAGCCCATGAGGTGCTACGTTTTTCGCGGAGACGCTGCCGCCATGCGCGAGCACCGCATTGCGCACGATTGCAAGCCCCAGTCCCATCCCGCCGGTGGTGGTTCCGCGCGAATCGTCCACTCGATAAAACGGCTTGAACAACAGGGGAAGCACATTTTCCGGAACTCCTGGTCCATTGTCGCGGACGGAAACCAGCGCTGCACCATCCTCTTGGCCCAGCCGGACCTCGACCTTGCCGCCCCGGCCGGAATAAAAGATCGCATTGCGCACGATATTTTCGACAGCGCTGCGCAACAGTCCGGCATCGCCATTTACCTGGATGTCACTCTTGCCCTGGAAGGCTATGGTCGCATCGGTTGCGGCGGCCTCAAAGTTGGCATCGTGGAGCACGTCGTCAACGATGTCGTTCAGCGACACACGTTTGAATCGAGGCTTGTGCTGTCCACTTTCCAGCCGGGCCACGGTGAGAATTTGCTCCAGCATGGAATCCAGTTGGATGGTGTCCTGCTCGATGCGATCGAGCATCTCCGAGCGTTCGTCGTCCCCGGCATTGCGTGCCAGAGTCAAAGCCAGCCGGATGCGTGCAATGGGTGAGCGCAGTTCGTGCGAGACACCGGTGAGCAGGTTCCGTTCACTTTGGATCAGGGTCCGCAACTCGCCTGCCATGGTGTCGAAATCGCGCACCAGGTCGGCAATTTCGTCGCGGCGGTTGCCCAGGTTCTCTCCCGCCCGGATATCGAGGTTCCCGCGTGCCAGTTCGTGGGTCGCGTCGCGCAGACGTTCGATGGGCTTGCTCAAATAATGTGCGATCAGGAAACAAATGAGGGCCGACAGGATGGTGCCGAGCTTTAAGGTCCACAGGATGTCTCCAGGAACACGTTCCGACAGTTTTGGGGGGACAAGCTCGGCGATTAGAACGTAGTGTCCCCGAGTCGTGTCCGTCGAAGCTGCCAGGACATTGGCTTCAAAGGAATGGTGAAGGCCTTCCGATTTCTCCGCGGCGGAGGCGTCGCGAAGAACCCGTTCGGAAATCGGCTGTCCCGAAAGCTCATGACCGCTGGCATCCACCAGCCAGAACTTCGAGCGATTCTGCAGCGACAGACTATCGAGTAACTGCGACAGCCCGGCCTGGCCTTGCTGCTCGTACACTTTCGCTGCATAGTCGGCCAGCACCGGCATTTCGCGGCGTTCGGGCTGGATCCACCACGGATGCTCGGAAGAGATGCGGTAATGAACGCGGAGATACAGGGCTCCCAGCAGCACCGCTTGGGCAAGCCAGAAGGGCAGAAAGATTTTCCAGAACAGGCGCCGGTTCATATCCTGCTCTTCTCGGGCGTCCTAGCCGCCAAGAAATAGCCGGTTCCGCGAATCGGCCGGATCAACTCCTCGGTGCCCGGACAGGCGCCCAGCTTCTTGCGCAGCCGGCTGACGTGAACATCGACGCTGCGATCGAATATGTTCAAAGAGCGCCCCAACGCTACTTCGGCGATTTGCTCTCGGGTGACGACATTGCCGGCGTTGCGCAGCAGCAATTCCAGAACGTTGAACTCCACCGAGGTGAGATCGACCGGCGTGTTGGAACAGGTGACGGTGCGGGTCCCGAGCGACATCCTGATTTCACCCACGCTGAGGACTTCGTCGTGATCGGTGCGACCGGCCGAGGCTGGCGCCGTTTCGCGCGTCCGGCGAAATATGGCGCGTATCCTGGCCACCAGTTCGCGCGGATCGAAAGGCTTGGCCAGGTAGTCATCGGCGCCGATTTCAAGGCCCAGAATTCGATCGACTGCTTCTCCCCGAGCGGTCAACAGGAGCACGGGGACCGAGGACTGCAGGCGCAGCGCCTTGAGCAACTCAAATCCCGTGCCGCCCGGCAGCATCACGTCGAGGATGATCAACTCATGATCGTTGGACAAAGCGGCGCTCAATCCCGAGGCTTGATCGTAGGCTGCATCCACGTGGAAGCCTTCGCCTTCCAGAAAGCGTTTCAGTAGATTTACCAGCCCGTGGTCGTCATCGACGATGAGCAGACGATTCACCGGATTCATTCTGCCCTTCCCCGCGCGCGCGTGCGGTGAAGAATTGTTTCGGGATGTCTTTGTATCCTTCACAAAACTTAACTTTCCTTCACCCTGTCTTAACGGCTGCTGCTACCCCCGTCCGGTCTAATAATATGAGTTAATAGTACTGCACCCGCAGGGGCCGAGTTGCGTTTGTAGGGCGAGCGTGATTGCATCTCTGTAAGGATGGATTCGCGTTATTCAGGAGGAATGAGTGAAGACACGGGCATTCTGGGGACTGGGCTTGATACTGGCGATTTGCGCCGCACTTGCCGGTTGCAGTTCACAGCAGGCGAAGAACGCGAAAGCCAGTACCCCGCCGCCGGCAATTCCGGTTGGGGTTGCTACCGTCAAGCAGGGCGATTTTAATGTCTATCTCAACGGATTGGGTTCGGTCGAAGCCTTCTACACGGTTTCGCTGAAGACCCGCATTGATGGACAGATCATGCAGGTGAACTTTCGCGAGGGCCAGGACGTGAACAAAGGCGAAACACTGCTCGTCATTGACCCACGGCCCTATGAGGTGGCCATGGCGCAGGCGCAGGCCAACTTGCAGAAAGACGAAGCCCAGTTGACGAATGCCAAAGCGCAATACGAGCGCAACAAGGTCCTCTACGAACAAGGTGTCATCGCCAAGCAAGACTTGGACACCCTACAGGCGTCGTTTGGGACCTATGAAGGCACCATCGCCTCCGACAAAGCCGCCATTAAGAATGCCGAACTGAACCTGACCTATTGCTACATCAAGTCTCCCATTGACGGACGTATCGGGCTGCGCCAGGTCGATCCCGGGAATTACGTCACCGCATCAGGCGGAACAGCGCTGCTGGTGATTACGCAGCTTCATCCCATCGCCGTAATATTCACGATTCCCCAAGATCAGTTGCAGCAAGTCCGCGACCACATGCGCCAGGGTCCATTGGAGGTGGATGCCTATAGCAGCGACGACCAAACCAAGCTGTCCACCGGTAAACTGCTGACCATCGACAACCAGATCGACGCGACGACCGGTACGGTTAAGTTGAAGGCGGTCTTCGACAATCCCGACAACAATCTTTGGCCCAATCAATTCGTCAATGCTCATCTGTTGCTGGAGACCCGCAAAAACGCCATTACGGCCCCGGCCGCTGCTCTGCAACGCGGTCCTGACGGCACGTTCGCTTACGTGGTGGACGCCAACAATACCGTGCAAATGAGGCAGCTGCAGGTCGCTCTCACCCAGGGGAGCACGGCAGTGATCGCCTCGGGCCTGCAAGCCGACGACAAAGTTGTGACCGATGGGCAAGAGAAGCTGCAAGTGGGAAGCCGCGTAGCTCCGCAACCACCCACCCGTCAAAATCAGAGCAGCGGCAACATCGGATCGCAGACATGAGTATTTCGCGGCCATTTATTCTTCGGCCCATCGCTACGTCGCTGCTGATGACGGGGCTGTTGCTGGTTGGCCTGGTCGCCTACCGGCAACTACCCATCTCCGCTCTTCCGCAGGTGGACTATCCGACCATTCAGATCGTGACCTTTTACCCGGGCGCCAGCCCCGATGTGACTGCGTCTTCGATCACGGCGCCGCTGGAGCGCCAGTTCGGTGAACTTCCCGGTCTCAGCCAGATGACTTCGAGCAGTTCGTTCGGAGCTTCGGTCATCACCTTGCAATTCACCCTGGAAGAGAACATCGATGTGGCCGAGCAGGAGGTGCAGGCGGCGATTAATTCTGCGCAGACCTACCTGCCTGCCGATCTGCCGACTCCGCCGATTTACAGCAAAGTGAATCCCGCCGACGCGCCCATCCTGACCCTGGCGATGACGTCCGACAGCATGCCGCTTCCGCAGGTGGAAGATCTGGCGGACACGACGTTCGCGCAAAAGATTTCTCAGTTGCCTGGCGTTGGCCTGGTAAGCATCAGCGGCGGGCAAAAGCCTGCGGTTCGCATCATGGCAAACCCGACGGCGCTGGCTTCGTACGGTATGAGCCTGGAGCAACTGCGCACCGTGATCGCCCAGGTGAACGTCGATCAGGCGAAGGGGCAGTTGCAAGACAACCGGCAGGCCTTCACCATCGGCGCCAACGACCAGTTGCTGAGTCCGCAGGGTTACGCCGACACCATCGTCGCCTACAAGAACGGCAATCCGGTGCGCTTGTCCGACGTCGCCACGGTAATCACGGGGCCGGAGAATGTGAACCAGGCAGCCTGGATGAACAACACGCCGGCGGTCATCCTGAACATTCAGCGGCAGCCGGGCGCCAACATCATCAAGGTGGTGGATAGCATCAAGCTGCGGCTGAAACAGTTGCAATCGAACTTGCCGGCCTCGGTGAAGGTCACCGTCCTGACTGACCGCACCAACACCATCCGTGCCAGTGTCAAAGATGTGCAGTACGAAATGTTGCTCACCATCGTGCTGGTGGTGTTAGTCATCTTCGTATTCTTGCGTACTTTGTCGGCGACCATCATTCCCAGCATCGCCTTGCCGCTGTCGCTGGTGGGCACCTTTGGGGTGATGTACCTGCTGGGCTATTCCCTCGACAACCTTTCGTTGATGGCCTTGACCATTTCCACCGGCTTCGTGGTGGACGACGCCATCGTGATGATCGAGAACATCGAGCGCTACATCGAGGAGGGCCACACTCCGCTGGAAGCGGCGCTGCAAGGTTCGGCCCAGATCGGGTTCACGATTGTGTCGTTGACTGTCTCGCTGATCGCCGTGCTCATTCCGCTGCTCTTCATGGGCGACATCGTGGGCCGGCTGTTCCGCGAGTTCGCGGTGACGCTGAGTGTCACCATTCTTTTCTCGGCCATCATTTCGCTGACCCTGACTCCGATGATGTGCTCGCTGTTGCTGAGCCAGAGGGACCAGGCAAAGCACGGGCGCTTGTACGAATGGTCGGAGCGTGCCTTCAACAACACCATCGCGTTTTATGGCCGCACCGTAAAGTTCGTCCTGAAACATCAAACTGTGACTTTGCTGGTCACCATCGGAACACTGGTGGCCACGATTTGGATGTACATCGTCGTGCCCAAGGGCTTCTTCCCGGTGCAGGACACGAGCGTGATCGTGGGCATTACCGACGCGCCGGAGAGTATTTCTTTTGCCGCCATGTCGGAACGGCAGCGCGAACTGGCGACGGCGATCCTGAAGGACAAGGACGTCGTAAGCCTCTCCTCGTTTATTGGAGTGGATGGCACCAACACCACGCCCAACAGCGGCCGCTTCCAGATCAATCTCACCTCGCGCGACGAACGCAGCGATGACATCACCGCCATCATGAAGCGGTTGCAGCAAGAGGTCGCAGGAGTCGAGGGCATCACGCTCTACATGCAACCGGTGCAGGACTTGACGGTGGAAGACCGCGTTAGCCGCACCCAATACCAGTTCAGTCTGGAAGACGCCGATCCCGTTGAGTTGGCATCGTGGACGACGAAGATGGTCGCCAAGCTGAAGACCCTGCCGGAGCTGCGCGACATCGCCACCGACCAGCAGAACCTGGCCGCGCAAGCCAATCTGGTGATCGATCGCGCCACGGCATCGCGATTGGGCGTAACCGCCAGCGCGATTGACAACACGCTGTATGACGCCTTCGGCCAGCGGTTGGTGTCCATCATGTTCACGCAGTTGAATCAGTACCACGTCGTGCTCGAAGTAGATCCCAGCTTTCGTGCCGACCCAGATTCGCTGAAAAACATTTATGTTCCCGCCGGCGGCGGACAAAGTCCCGCGTCCCAAGTGGCAAACGCTCCGGCTGCAAACACCCCAAGCGTCAACGTTCTGAGCGCGAGTGCCGGGCAGGTGCCACTCAGCGCAATCGCGCACTTCGAAACCACAACCGGACCTCTGACCATCAATCACCAGGGACAGTTTCCGGCGGTCACCATTTCTTTCAATCTTGGCAACAATGCTTCGCTGGGTGAAGCAGTAAAGGCGATTGACCGGACCGCGGCTGAAATTGGATTACCGCCGAGTATCCAACTGGCGTTCCAGGGCACAGCGCGAGCGTTCGAGGCATCGCTGGCCAACGAGGGCTGGCTGCTTCTGGCGGCCATCGTCACGGTGTACATCGTGCTGGGGGTGCTGTACGAAAGCTACATCCATCCCATCACGATTCTGTCCACGCTGCCCTCAGCCGGTGTCGGCGCCATTCTTGCGCTGTTTCTCTTCCATATGGACCTGAGCGTGATGGCCTTGATTGGCATCATCCTGCTGATCGGTATTGTGAAGAAGAACGCCATTATGATGATCGACTTCGCCCTGGAAGCGGAGCGCAAGGAAGGCAAAAAGCCGTTGGACGCGATTTACGAAGCCTGTCTGTTGCGTTTCCGTCCCATCATGATGACGACCTTCGCCGCGCTGTTCGGCGCGGTGCCGCTGGCGCTCGGCTCGGGCACTGGCTCCGAGCTGCGCCGTCCGCTGGGTATCACCATCATCGGCGGTCTTTTGGTCAGCCAGTTGCTGACCCTCTACACGACTCCGGTGGTGTATCTCTGGTTCGACCGGCTCGGGGCGGCGCTGGGTCACCTGCGCTCGCCCAAACCTCTGGAGGCAGTCGGAGATTAGGCAATGAACGTCTCCAAGCCAGCCATCGAGCGGCCCGTTGCCACCGCGCTACTGACGTTTGCCCTGCTTCTGGCGGGCGGATTGGCTTACACGCAACTGCCGGTTTCGCCCTTGCCGCAGGTGGACTTTCCGGTGATCTCAGTGGGAGCTTCGCTGCCGGGCGCCAGTCCCGAGACCATGGCATCCTCGGTGGCGACTCCGCTAGAACGGCAGTTCGGCCGCATATCCGGCATTAACCAAATGACGTCGGTGAGCCAGCTTGGTACCACCGGCATCACCATGCAGTTCGACCTTGACCGCAACATCGATGCGGCGGCGCGCGACGTGCAAGCGGCCATCAACGCGGCCCGCGGATACCTGCCCGCCGATCTGCCCAGCAATCCGACCTACCGCAAGGTCAATCCGGCCGACGCGCCGATCCTGATTCTGGCGCTGACCTCCGACGCCATGACGCAGGACCAGATGTACGACGCAGCCGACTCGATCATGGGCCAGAGGCTGGCGCAAATCGAAGGCGTCGGCCAGGTCTTCGTTGGCGGTTCTTCGCAGCCCGCGGTCCGCATCGAGGCCAACCCCTCCGCACTTAACAACATGGGCCTCGGCTTGGAGGCGGTGCGCAAGGCTGTGGCGGCTGAGAATGTAAACCAGGCCAAGGGATCGCTGCAGAACGGCAGCACCAGTTGGATGGTGAAGACCAACGACCAACTGAAAAAGGCGAAGGACTACCGCCCCATCATCGTCGCCTACAAAAATGGCAATCCGGTCCGGTTGAGCGACGTTGCCGACGTGGAGGACTCCTACTCCAACATCAACAACATGGGCAGCTTCAACGGAAAGCCCAGTGTTCTGGTGGTCATTTTCCGGCAGCCTGGCGCAAATATTATCGCCACTGTGGATCGTGTCATCGCAGCCATGCCCTTCCTCAAGGCTTCGCTGCCCGCCAGTATCAACCTGGTGGTTGGCCTCGACCGCACCACCACGGTGCGGGCCTCGGTGGCCGATGTTGAGCGCACCCTGATTATTTCCGTCATCCTGGTGACGCTGGTGGTGTTCATCTTTCTGCGTGAGGTACGTGCCACCATGATTCCCAGCGTGGCTGTGCCGCTGGCTATCGTGGGCACTTTCGGCATCATGTACCTGTTCAGCTACTCGCTGGACAACCTGTCGTTGATGGCGCTCACCATCTGCACCGGCTTCGTAGTGGACGATGCCATCGTGGTGCTGGAAAACGTGATGCGGCACGTCGAAGCGGGTATGAAGCCTTACGCTGCCGCGCTATTGGGAGCCCGCGAAATCGGCTTCACTGTGGTTTCCATGAGCACTTCATTGATGGCCGTGTTCATTCCGATTTTGTTGATGGGCGGCCTGATTGGACGGCTCTTCCACGAATTCGCCGTGACCTTGAGCGCGGCCATCGCCGTCTCGATGGTGGTTTCGCTCACCACCACGCCGATGCTGTGCGCCCGCTTTCTCAAGGCCCACGATCCCGGCAGCCATGGCGCCTTGTACCGCATGAGCGAACGTGGATTTTACTGGTTAAACCAGGGCTACAAAACCTCTCTGGGATGGGTACTGCGTCATCGGAGGCTGATCTTTGCCCTCGCCGTACTCATGCTTTTTGTGAACGTCTTTCTGTACATCATCGTGCCTAAAGGTTTCTTCCCGCAGCAGGACACGGGGCGTATTTCAGGAACGATTATAGGCGATCAGGATGTATCGTTCCCTGCGATGAGAGACAAGACGAACGAATTCATCCGCATCGTCAAGAAAGATCCGGCGGTACAGGATGTGCTGGCTTTTGTCGGCGGCAACACCGCACAAAACCAGGGACGCATGTTCGTAACACTTAAGCCTCTGGCGCAACGCAAGGATACCGCCGACCGGGTGATCGCGCGGTTGCGCCCTAAGCTTGCTCACGTACCCGGAGCGACATTGTATTTTCAGGCGGTGCAGGACTTGCAGATCGGCGGGCGCATGGCTAACGCGCAGTATCAGTACACTTTGTCGGGCGAAAACCTGGACGAACTCTACGAGTCGGCGCCCAAGTTGTTGCAGAAGCTGCGAACGTTCCCTCAACTGAAGGACGTCAATAGCGACCAGCAGGTGCAAGGCTTGGAAGCGAATGTCGTCATCGATCGCGCCACCGCCGCCCGGCTGGGAGTTACCCCGCAGCAAATCGACGCTGTGCTTTATGACGCCTTCGGGCAGGAGCAAATCTCGACCATCTATCAGACACTGAATCAGTATCACGTCGTGATGGAGGTCGATCCCAAATATCAAAAGACCCCCGATGCGTTGCAGAGCGTGTACGTCATTACCAGCACGGGTGCGCAAGTGCCGCTGTCGGCTTTCGCGCACTTTGTGCCCGCTAACACCGCGCTCGCGGTCAACCACCAGGGACAATTCCCGGCGGTGACCATCTCCTTCAACCTGGCGCCGGGCGGCGACCTTGGGACCGCCACCCGGGCCATCTCCGACGCAGAATTGCAGATGCGCATACCGGCGACCATTCACGGCAGCTTCCAGGGAACGGCCGCCGCCTTCCAGGATTCGCTGTCGTCGGAACCCATCTTGATTCTGGCGGCCCTGGTTGCCGTTTACATCGTGCTCGGGATGCTTTACGAAAGCTACATCCATCCCGTTACGATTCTTTCCACGTTGCCTTCGGCGGGGACGGGCGCGCTGCTGGCGCTATTGCTGTTCCACATGCAGCTCGATGTGATCGCCCTGATTGGCATCATCCTGCTCATAGGCATCGTGAAGAAGAACGCCATCATGATGATTGATTTTGCGCTGGAGGTGGAGCGCACCGGCAAGACCGCGGAGGAAGCGATCCACGAAGCGGCCCTGATCCGCTTCCGTCCCATCATGATGACCACAGCCGCAGCCATGCTGGGCGCGGTCCCGCTGGCATTTGGCAGAGGAGTTGGCTCTGAGATCCGTCGCCCGCTCGGCATCGCCATCGTCGGCGGGCTCATCGTCAGCCAGGCGCTGACCTTGTACACGACGCCCGTCGTCTATCTCTACATGGACCACTTTAAGGATTGGGTGGTACGCCATCTCCCCGGAAAGCACAGAAAGATCGAGAAGGAAGAAGCCCCGGTTTTCGCGGATTAGAGGCTGCTACGAACCATTCAATACTCCGGCGCATTCCGACACCGCTAACGCTATAACAATTTTATTTCCTCTCAAACGTGACCCAACTGCCGGTGTTGGCCATTTCAAGACAAAGACTGCACTGGTTGGGTGCGAGAGGCATGTGGCAGTTTCCCTTGGGCTGGCCGATAGAGTGCCGCCCTAAGCTTCAATCCAGCACCTTGTGAAAACGCAGCACGCTCAGCGTGAGAAGCGACACGCCAAGCAGGGCCATGCCGAGAAACTGCGGCCACAGAATCTCCAGGCCTACACCCTTCAGATAGACTCCGCGCAAAACAATTAAGAAGTATCGCAACGGACTGAGGTAAGTGCTCAATTGCAGCCACTGCGGCATGGTGCTGATGGGAAACCCGAAGCCTGAAAACACAATCGCCGGCATGATGAAGAAAAACGCCGTGACCATGGCCTGCTGCTGCGTCGACGACACGGTGGAAATCAGCAGCCCCACCCCCAGCATGCACAGCAGGAACAAAACCGTTCCCGCCAGCAACACCAGGAACGATCCCCGCATGGGAATGCGAAACCAGAATGTTCCCACCGTCGCAATCAGCGCCACATCGGCCAGTCCAATCAGGAAAAACGGAATGGTTTTGCCCAGGATGAACTCCTGCGGTCGAATCGGCGTCACCATGATCTGCTCCAGCGTCCCGATCTCGCGCTCGCGCACCACGGCGAACGCCGTCAGGCTGATCACGATGATCATGGTGAGGCTGCCGATGACGCCGGGCACGAAGAACCATCGGCTGTGCAGATCGGTGTTGTACCAGGGCCGCTGATCGAGCACCAACGAGGGGACCAATGCCGCAAGCTGTGGCGCCAATCGCTGCATGCGGTCGCGCTGAACTTCGGCGGCATAGCCCTGCGCAATTTGGTTGAGGTATCCGGTGGCGATCAGCGCCGTGTTGGAATTGGTGGCGTCCACGATGACCTGCACCGGCGCGGTCTGGCCCTTGCGCAGCAACTGGGCGAAACCGGAGTTGATCTGCACCGCTAACGTGACGTCGCCGCGGTCAATGAGCTGGCGAATTTCTTCCGGATGCTGTAGCCGCCGTTCGACATCGAAGTATTCCGTTGCGCCGAGACGCGAGATCAGCTCGCGGCTCTCCTGGCTCTGGTCGAAATCCAACACCGCGGTTTTGACGTGGCGAATCTCATAGGTCGCGGCGTAGCCGAAGATGACCATCTGAATGAGTGGAGGAACAAAGAGCACGAAGCGCGTCCGCTTGTCGCGGAACACCTGGATGAACTCTTTGATCAACATTTGCTTCAGACGCCTGAACATTCCGTCTCCTTAAGCCAGCCGCTTGTGAAAGGCACGCGTCGCCAGTAGCGCCAGCACGACAGAAAACAGCGCCAGTGGTATTAACTCGGGATAGAGCATCGAGGCCGGCGTGCCCTTCAAAAAAATGCTCTTCAGGACCGAGGTGTAATAGCGCGCCGGCACAATCCGGGTAACCACCTGGATCGCGCGCGGCATCTGGTCGATGGCAAACAGAAACCCCGACAGCAGAAACGCCGGCAGAAACGCCACCAGCAGCGCGATCTGGCTGGCTGCCAGTTGATTTTTTGCCACTACCGAAACAACAAAGCCAAGCGCCAGCACCACCACAAGGAACAGCGCGGTGCTGACCAGCAAGGTGAGCACGCTCCCGCGGAACGGCACTTCGAACCAGTAGATGGCCACCACCGTGCACACCGTCGCCGCCAGCATCCCCAAGACGAAATAGGGAGCGAGTTTGCCCAGCAGAATTTCCAGCGGCGTAACTGGAGTTGAGACCAGTTGCTCCATCGTTCCGCGTTCCCACTCGCGCGCGATGGTCAGTGACGTGAGAAACGCGCCAATCACCGACATCACCAGCGCCAGTACGCCCGGCAGGATGAACGCACGGCTCTCCAAGTCTTCGTTGAACCAGGTGCGCGACTGCACCGCGATGGGCGCTGGTTGTGCGCCGCGCCCCATTCGCTGCGAAAAGTCCAACTGCAAGTTGCCGGAGTAGCCCTGCACCACCGCCTGCGCATACCCGATGAGCACGTTGGCGGTGTTGTCATCGGACGCGTCCACCAGGGCCTGCACGTGGACCGGCCCGCCGTTCCCCAGTCTCTGCGAAAAATCCCACGGCATCACGATGCCCATCTTGGCGTCGCCTTTGTCCAGAGCGCGCACCAGTTCCGGATAGTTGTTCACCACTCTTACGACGTGGAAGTATTCGCTGGACTGGAAGCGCTTCAGGAAATCCTGGCTCTGCTGGCTGCCTTCGCGGTCGAAGACGTACAGCGGCAGATGTTTCAGATCGAGGTTGACGCCGTATCCGAACAGCAGCACCAGGATGACCGGCATTACCAGCACGATCATCAGGCTGCGCGTGTCGCGGGCAATCTGGATCATCTCCTTGCGGGCGATAGCCAGCGTTCGGGCCAGGTTCATGTGTCGCTCCGCGTGTCGATGCCCTGGTTGGTGGTCAGCGCGACAAAAACGTCTTCTAGGCTCGGACGCACCCGCTCCAGGCGCGAAACCTGGATGCCCTTCTGCTCCAGATACGTGCGCAGTTGCGGAATCGCGGTGCCAGCCGCATCGACAACCAGGTGCAGCGTGCTGCCAAAGACCGCGACATCCTGCACCCCGGGCGCCGATTCCAACGCCCCCATGGCCTGCGCCAGCCGATCGCAATCGACCACCAGCAGATCGCCTTTCATCGCATGCTGTTTGAGTTCGCTGGGCGGGCCCAGCGCTACCATCTGGCCTCGAAAGATCAGCCCCAGCCGATTGCAGTACTCGGCTTCTTCCATGTAGTGGGTGGAAACAAACACGGTCACTCCCGACTCCACCATCTGGTGAATCAGCTCCCAGAACTGCCGCCGCGAAATCGGATCGACCCCCGACGTCGGCTCATCGAGAAACAGAAGGGGAGGCTGGTGCAGCACGGCGCAGCCCAGCGCCAAGCGCTGCTTCCAGCCTCCCGGCAAATCTGCAGTAATGGAATCCTCCCGCCCCTTCAGGTTCGACATTTCCAGCGCCCAGGCGATGCGCTCGTCCGCCGCCGACGGCGGAACGCTGTACAGCCCGGCGAAGAGCCGCAGGTTCTCCATCACGGTCAGGTCGTTGTAGAGAGAAAATTTCTGCGACATGTAGCCGATGTGCTGGCGCACCG
This sequence comes from Candidatus Korobacteraceae bacterium, assembly GCA_049522855.1. Lineage (GTDB taxonomy): Bacteria > Acidobacteriota > Terriglobia > Terriglobales > Acidobacteriaceae > Bog-257. Next base: position 6,073 of record JBEKNL010000014.1, on the reverse strand, counting down.
CTTCCGGCTGGCGCGCCACGTCGTAGCCGGCCACCATCGCCTGTCCGGAGGTCGGCGTCAGCAAGCCGCACAACATGCGGATGGTGGTTGATTTGCCCGCGCCATTCGGCCCCAGAAATCCGAAGACTTCTCCCTTGTGGACCTCGAGGTTCAGCCGGTCGACGGCGATGAAGGTGCCGAAGCGTTTCACCAGGTCGTGTACGACAACGCTGTTGTCGGCAGTCGTCATGCCTCTCCTTTCTGCGTGACCGATTCGACAAACAGGTCTTCGATGCTGGGCAACGTCGGGATCAGCTCGTCGAACGGCACCCGCGCTTCGGTCAATTGGGCCTGGAACTCCGTCATGCGCCGCTGCGCATTGTCCACTACAACGTGAACGCCATCGCCGGTCAGCATCAGGCTGGAGATGCCGTCGGCGTGCTCAAGCGTGTCGCGCACTCGCCGCGGATCGGGCGAGATGATCGCCAGCACGTTCTTTCCCAGCTTCGACTTGAGGCGCGCTGGGGTATCGCAGAACAGCAGCTTGCCCTGGTTCAGCAGCGCCACGCGATGGCACCGCTCAGCTTCGTCGAGGTATGCGGTCGAAGTCAGAATGGCCACGCCCTCCATGGCCAGCGAGTACAGAATCTTCCAGAAGTCACGCCGCGAAACCGGATCGACACCGGTGGTGGGCTCGTCCAGCAGAATCACGCGCGGCGTGTGAATCAGGGCGCAGACCAGTCCTAGCTTCTGCTTCATGCCGCCGGAAAGTTTTCCCGCCAGTCGCCGACGGAACTCGCTCATCCCGGCTGCTACCAGCAGTTGCTTCTCCCGCGGCTCCCGGTCGGCCGCGCGCACGCGATACAGATCGGCGTAGAAGCGAACGTTCTCTTCCACCGTAAGGTCTTCGTACAGGCCGAAGCGCTGCGGCATATAGCTGAGATCGTGCTTGGCGCGCTCGGGATCGCGCACCACATCGCAGCCTGCGACATGAACCGCTCCGCTATCGGCAGGCAGAACGCCCGCCAGAATGCGCAGCGTTGTCGTTTTGCCTGCTCCGTCCGGGCCGACCAGGCCGAAGATCTCTCCCGGCTGCACATCGAAGCTTAGGCCATCGACGGCAACGGTCGCGCCGAAGCGCTTGCCGAGCGATGAAACCACGATGGCGGCCTTGCCGTTTTCCATCACCACCTTGTTTCCGTCACATCCTTGCTTGCGACAACCACAACCTCACCTACGACAACGGCACGTACACATCGGCTGGCATGCCGGGCTTCAGTTCGTGATTGGGGTTCTCGATGTCGACTTTCACCCGGTACACCAGCGTGACTCGCTCTTTTTCCGTCTGCACGCTTTTGGGGGTAAACTCCGCTTCCGGCGAGACGAACGACACCCGCCCGCGATAACGCTTGCCGGGATATGTGTCAGTGCCAACGCTCACCACCTGGCCAAAGCGAATTCGCCCCAGTTCGGTCTCGGGTACATAAACGCGGACCCAGATGTGATCGAGATCGGCCAGGGTCACCACCGCGGTGCCGGGTGAAACCACTTCGCCCAACTCGGCTTGCCGCACCGTGATCACCCCCGCCAGCGGAGCGTTCAACGTGGTGTATCGCAATCGCACCGCCGACAGCCTGATGGTCGCGTGCGCCTGCTGCAGGTTGGCCCGGTCGACGGCGATTTCTTCTTTGCGCGTGCCTTCCACCAGCTCGTTGTAGATCTCCTGCTGCCGCTGGTAGGTAGCTTGCGCGCGGTCGACGTTGGTCTGCGCCTGGTCGCGCGTCTGGCCGGCGATCTCGTCCTTGGCGAAGAGATCGTTGTAGCGAATCAGGTCCTTCTGCTTCTGCTCCAGGTCGGCCTTGGCGTCGAGCACCGATTGCTGCGCCGCCTGAATGTCCTGCGGGCGGCTTCCGGCGAGCGCGAGATTGAGTTGCTGATCGCGCACCTGCGCCGTGGCCTCATCGACTGCAACCGCCTGCCGGTAATCGGCGTTATCGAGACTGGCGAGCAGTTGTCCGCTCTCCACCGCCTGCCCTTCTTCGACGGGCAGCTCAACAATGCGGCCCGTCACCTTGAAGCTGACCAGGCTTTCGTGCGCCTCAACGTTGCCTGACAGCTTCATCTCCTGCGGCGGTTGCTGCCGGTGCAGCCATCGCGGAACCAACACGAGGGCGGCGATCGCCAGCACAATCAACACTGCGATGGGAAGAATGCGTTTCATCGTGCAGCCTCTTCTTCGGTTTCTCCGGTTCCTTTGTTTTCCCCGGCCACTTCGTTTTCCTCGATCATGGAAATCTCAGTTGCCTCCGAGGTAGCTCTGATAATTCTTTTCCGTCCCGCCCATGGCCCGCGCCAGCGCCATGGTGGCGTCGCTGTAGCGGGCCAGCGCCAGGATGTGATCGTCCTGCGCCGATTGCAGGGAACTCTGCGCAATCACCACCTCAACGTTGTCGCCGAGGCCACTGTGGAAGCGGTCCTGCGCCAGCCCCAACTCCACTTGCGCCAGCTCGACACCCGACTGGGTCACGCTCACCTGCTGCTTCGCCGACTGCAAATCGAGAATCGCCTTGCGCAGCTCCTGCTGCACACCGCGGCGCAGGTCGGCGATTTGTGCGTCGACGCGATTTACCCGGCTGGTAATCTCTTCCGCTTCGCCTTTGCGATCGCGATCGAAGATGGTGATGGTCGCTGTGCCCTCGATCAACCCGATGCCCGGCATATCGCCGTAACTGCGGCCCAGTGCGCCGTAGTTGCCGTCCACGCCAAGGCGCGGCAGATAGCGCGCCCTGGAAGCCTTCTGCTGTTCCACCAGCGATTCCTTCTGGGCAAACAGCGCGCGGTAATCGGGACGCGACTGCAGCGCGCTCTGCAACGCTTCCGCGACGTTTGGAATGTCCGCCGGGTGAAACGCCAGCCGATCGGCCAGCGTCATGGGTTCGCCGGGCTCGATGCCAACGAAGCGCTGCAGCGCCAGAATGCTGGTGTCATAGCTGTCGCGCGCGACCAGCAGGTTTTGCTCGTCACGCTGCAGTTGCACGCGCGCGCGCACCACGTCCACGCCAGTGGCAACTCCGCTGTCGTGCTGGTCCTGTGCCAGCTTCAGCAAAGTTTTCGAGGTCGTCACGCGCGACTCGGCGGCGTCCACTTCCGCCTGCGCCGATTCGGCGTCGAGATAGAGTCCCGCCGTCTGCCGGATCACCAGATCACGCGTGTCCTGGTAACTCAGCTTGGTCGCGTCTTGCTGAAAGTCGCTGGCCTTCAGCGAGTGATACGCCTGGCGATCAATCAGCGTCTGGCTGCCGAAGACTCGCCAGTCATAGTTGGAGAACGGGCCGATGACCTCCGGAATGATCGGCAGCGAGAGTCCGAAGGCCCGCAGGTTGCGATTCTGGTAGCTGGTCACCTGCGCGCCCGTGACATGGGGCAGCAGCGCGGAAAGCCGCCGCTGGCGCGTTCCCGCGGCTTCGTCGATCTGCGTGCCCGCCACTTTCACGCTCAGGTTTGCCTGCAAAGCTTTCTGGATGGCTTCCTGCAAGCTGAGCGGGTGGGCCACCGGCGCGGCTTGCGCCCACAGCAAAGGCGCAGTCAGCCAGAATGCAAACACGGTATGCCATTTATGTTTCATCGCGCTGAGTCCTCCGCGCGGCAGCCCAGAAGTCAATAAAGGTCTGGTCCAGGCTGGTTTTCAACGTGCCCTTCGGTTGCATGGCCCACAACAGAAGAGATCCAATGCCCGCCTTCTGATACGTCATCGCCAGATCCACGGCCCTGCGATCCAGACGAATCTCTCCTCGCCGCTGGCCTCCGGCAATGATGTGGGCCAGTCTCTTGCGCACGCGCCGCAGGGTGAGGCTCACGATCTGGCGCACGGCATCGTTGGACAGGAAGGCTGTAAACAGGCTGCGGGTCAGCGCCGGGCTGCGGCCGGGCTCCTCGGCGATGCTGTGCAGCAACCGGCGCAGCACGGCGCGCGTGGGACGCGTCCGATCTCTGGCTGCGGACAGCGCGTGGGTGACCTTGTCCAACTGGATGTCGGTGAGAACGGTGAGGACATGGCCCTTGGTTGGGAAGTAGTTGAAGAACGTTCCTTCTCCCACGTCGGCAGCCTCGCTGATCTGTTGCGTCGTGGTTTCCAGGAAGCCCTGCTCGGCAAACAACTGCATGGCTGCCCGGAAGATCTTGTCCCGCGTTTCCCGCCGGCGCCGTTCGCGGCGGCCCAACTGGGGAGCTTCCGGCTGTGCTAAGAAAACGGCCTTGACTGCGGTCGTCATATCTGAGTAATACTCGATAATGAGTATTACTCAGATACTGTGCTCCGGCTGATTTCCGCTGTCAAGGAAAAAATCTGCCGGGCCGGCGCTGCTCCACGATAACGATGATCCCGCGAGCATGCACCTCCTCGAAAGGGTGCTCTCGACCTTGCCAAATATCGAGGCCAGCGCGATCATTGCTGAGGAAGCCGGAATTCATTGGAAAACAATTCGCCGCACCGCTGAACTCGTGAAGTACGTCACCGTGCACAGTCCGCGCAGCCAGGGAAACTTCAACTTCACCGCCCCTGCCATGCTGAAGCCATTTGCGCCGTTTTTCCCCGGTTCGTGCCACACCGGCGCTGGCAGACAGTTTGCCCAATGGGGAGGTTACGACAGTTATGAGAGCTATCTGTTACCCAGGGTGAAGTTCACGATGATCTCCGTATCCACCTCGACGGGCTGGTCATTCAACCTGTAAGGCTTATAGCGCCATAGTTTCACCGCGTCCAGTGCCGCCTTCACCAGCAGAGGATGTCCGCTGACCACGCGCAGGTCCTGCACTGTGCCATCCTTGGCGACCACGGCCTGCAACAACACCGTTCCCTGAATCCGCGCCTGCATGGCCAGGGGAGGATATACCGGCTTCGTCTGATGAATGAGCAGGCCCTGTGCGACCCCTGACGACACGCGCACCTTCGGAGGCGCAACCACCTTCGGCATAGCCGGTGGAATCTGCATGACGCTGCTGATGACGCTATTCGGCGCGCCAGTTCCCCCGGGGACCCCGATCCAATCGGCCGTTCCGACTCCGTCCGCATTGGTAGGCTGGTCGTGCAAAATCGCAACCCTGGGCGGTATCCAGTTCGGAACCCGCAGCATTTTATCCTCGACCATCGGCCGCGGCTGAGCACCACGTGCGCGGCTGGAAGCCGGCGCCGGCGACCCTGGCGGTGGAGCGGGTTCCGTCAAGAAGCTCGTCAGCTGACGCCCCGGCAATGCTTCCGTATAGATGATAGGTAAAAGCACCAACCCACCGGCCAGCACCCCCTGCATGGCGAACGACAACGCGGCGGTCCACGGATTTCGTTTGCTCAAAGTCCCGCTCGACTCAAACAGACTGTCTTCAAACATACCGGCGCTCCTTGTATTCACTACAGACACCGGCAACTCGAAATTAGCTCCTGCGATTCTTCACGACGGCGCTGCGGTGGATTAGGACGTTTCATCGAACGCGCACCGCTCGGTCGGGTGCACCTATCGTTCGTGGCTAGAGTTGGTTGGCACTCCGATCGGCGTGCAGCAGAAGCTTATGAGGCACGCGCGGATCGCCACCACTATGAACGTCTACGGCAACGCAATGATGGAATCGAAACGCGAAGGCAACAACAAAGTCGTTCAGATGGTGCTCAGGCAAGAGAAGGCGCGAAATCGTCGAGTGGTCTGGCGTGTACTCGTCCAGCGCTATGCCCACAAAGCGCCGCAACGCCAACGAGTCCGCCAACCGCCAGGCAATCCCGCGCTCGCTGTCGATGCCCTCAAAATAGCCGATCAGCAGCGATCGGAAGTAGATCCCTGGCGTCAGCGATGGCCGCCCGTATTTGGCCGCATAGAACTTCGCACACCGCCCCTCGACAAACTCGTCGAAGCCCTCCGCCTCCAACAGCTCATTCAGCCGCTGGTAGAACGGATGTCCCGGCGCTGACGCCAACTCGGTGTGTGCGATCCAGATGTCCTCTTGCTTCTCCCGCTGCTTGCGCGTGCCCATTGCCATGCGCACATTCTACGAACCAAGCCTGTGGATACTTCAACATTTTTTGCTCACGCATCTAGACTTGCACCAC
>JBEKNL010000013.1:0-78745 GCA_049522855.1 Candidatus Korobacteraceae bacterium | reverse complement strand
TCGAGAGCTTTGCCCCAATGACAAACATCAGCAGCCCTCACTGAACGTCACTCCCTGAATCCAAGGAACTCACACACCTACCAGGACTGCGTTTCGACCCTTACTCAGACACGCTCCTAGCAGGGGTGCCAGGGCCGGTACGAGATTGCGATTATCAGGCTGGAATCACGGACGCGCATGTCAAGGTGCGCGTCCGTGATTTGTTTACGGTCATTGAGGTGAACGGATTGGAGATATTCTTCCATCGCCTCACTGGCACGATTGATGGTGTCGGCTTTACGCCTTGTTGCAAGCCGGGTCAAGCTCCCGAATCAGCGCTTGTTCCCGCGCCAGCCGATTGTCGCATGTCTCGTAAGCGTAGTGCGTAGGCTTTTGGCGCAGAATGCAAGCACTCTGATCTGACTCTCCCCGTAGGTGGGCGTACAGGCGAGCCTCAATGTCATTGGTCTCGCCAATGTAAGCCCATGCGTTGCCTTTGTAGATGCCATATACACCCGCCGAGCGTGGGGCATATTTGGCAATCCCGGTTTCATCGAACGTGAGATAACTTCCTGTTTTGTCGAACGGCATTTTCTTTACCTTTCTCTCGCTATGCGACTTGTTCTAGGGCCTTCACATCAAGCAGGGCGACGAGTTCTTCAAGAGACCATACGTGATCCGCGATCCCTGCTTCCATCGCGGGTGTCACGCGTAGGGTCTTATGAATCCGGCAGAAGTTGTAATGCATGTAATGCAGCGCAACCGCGTGACCGTGGTTCTCCAGTTTCTTGCTGAATCCGTTTGTCAGTCGCGTGAAACGCCGCATCGACATCCGCATGGTGAGGTTCTGGCGCTCGACAAACGATGTGCTGACGTGCTTGGGATCGGGGTCGCCCATTACAGTTTTCATTTCGCAGCCGATACAAGTTGCGGGGCTATACCGCGATTCATCGGGAGTCGGTGCGCCATAAATCTTATGCACCTGTGCGTAGTCAACCTCCGTCCCAAAGCAATCTTCGACGGCCCGCAAATATGGTCGGTATGCGTCTGTAGTGATCTGCGGACGGCCAACGATGCGAAAGGAGCAATCCTTCATAAACTCGTAGGCGTCGTAGCGATCACGTCCCCCAACGTGGTACGTGACGCAGAGCTTCGTGTCGGCATCAATTGCCGTCCAGGTCCACGAGTCGCCCCAGCCATTCTGCTCCTGCTCGGGCGTTACGTTCTTTTTCTTGGCCCCGATGAACTGCCAGATTTCGTCACATTGCAAGCGGCGAACCCGCACGTTGCGGACGTGGCGGTGATGATACGCGGCACAGGCGCAGCCCATATCAACAAGCAATTTTGTGATGGTGTTAAGGGCAACTCCGGTCATGCGGACGATGGAGCGAAGGGAGTTTCCCTCGACCAGCGCCGAAACGACCCGGACTTGCTTGTCAACGCTTAGGCGATTAATATCGGATTTAATGCTAATATATCTTAATACTGATGTCAATAGATAAGCAACATAATTTACAATTTTCCTCTTGACAAGGGCAACTTTTGCGCAGAATATGGGTTCTGTGGATTACGTCAGCGAGCGGGGCTCGCTGACGTAATACTCAGATAAGGAGAGCTAAGCTATGGGAAGTTGCGCAATCCCAAACATCGATCCAAATGTCAAATATGTGGGGGTGAGCAAGCTGCGCAACTTGAATGCCACCAACTTGAAGGAGCAAACGGAGGACACCCTAGTAATCCAAGAGAACGACATCCCTCTTTCAGTGCTGCTGCCCTACAAGAAATATCTCGAAATCAGGGCAGAGTTCAATGCGCTGCTGAACATGATTGAAATGCTGTCAAATGAATCAGAGCGTACTGGACTTATTAAGGCATTCGAGGATATTCGCGCCGGACGAGTTCGCTCACTCGAAGAAATTGAAGCTGACATGGAGAAAGAGTAAGCCATGCAGCCCAAAGGTAGCCCGAAGAAACGCAAAGCGGAAGCGCCAGAGCGTGTTTCTTTGGGCTACGGAATCGACATGACGGCGACCGCAGAGGCGGTGTACCTAGACCTGTTTCGCAAAGCGAAGGAGGCGGAAAAAGGAGGCGACTACGCCAATACGCACATAACCACTTTCAACATGATCCAAGATGCGGTCAAGCGGATCATCCCAAACGACCCGATGAACAAGAAATACGCACTTCGGGGTGAGCTATCCAATATATTCAGACTTCGCAAAGGGCGGCTTCGGATATGCTGGATTGCCTCATCCCGGATGCGTCGCGTCTGCATCATGTTTATTTCCGAAACCCTCCGTAAAGAGGGTGACGTCAATGATCCCTACCTGATTCTTCAGACCATGATAGATTCTGGGACGTTTGATTCCATCTTCCAACAGTTCGGCGTAAGAATGAATCGCCTCAGTCCACAGGGACGCACGAACAAACCACATTAAACGGAGACTAAATCTTGTCCGTCGATTCCCTGACGACCCGCGCAGCGGCCTGGTTCGCGTCCTCTTCGTCGAGGTAAACCAGCATTGTCCACGGGATGTCCTTGTCGGTTGGCTGTGTTCCACCGAGCAACCGGAGGTCAGCAGTTTTTAGCTTCTTGTCGATGCCGACCACAGCGAACACACCGTGTCGCCCAGAGGTGCCGACGCGATCGTTCATCTTTGGGATGCGGACTCGCTTGTTCATGCCCCAAGTTTACGCCGTCCGCGCCGCCGTTCAAGGGCCGAGATTTTCAAACTGAGGCACTACCGTCGGCGGCATTGTGCCCGCTTCAAGCTGATGCCTGAGGTTATAATCAAACGTTTCTGACTTCATCCGGAGGCGAACCGCATATGGCCCAAGTTTCGATGGCGGCAATTCCCGCGTTGAAGGACAGCTTTGCTCAGCTCAAGGCCCGCATGGACAAGGCGGTAGAAGACTTCCGCAAGGAGATGGCTTCGACCCGCACGGGCCGCGCTTCGGTCCACATGCTGGATGGCGTCACCGTGGATGCCTACGGATCGCAGATGCCGCTCAACCAGCTCGCCAATGTGAGCGCGCCGGAGCCGCAACTGATCACGGTTCAGTCCTGGGACGTCAGCCTGATCGGCGCAATCGAGAAGTCCATTCGCAGCGCCGACCTGGGGTTGAACCCGATGAACGACGGCAAGCTGATCCGGGTGCCGGTGCCGGCGCTCACCGAAGATCGCCGCAAAGAGATGGTGAAGCACCTGCACAAGGTGTTGGAAGAGCACCGCACCGCGGTCCGCAACATCCGCCGCGATGGCAACGACCTGATCAAGAAGGCGATGAAGGACAAGAAGATCACCGAGGACGAAGAACGCGGCGCGTTGGAACAGATGCAGAAGCTGACGGACGACGAAATCAAGAAAATGGAAGAACTGTCCCAGGGCAAAGAGAAGGAAGTGATGTCGATCTAGTCGCTCCGACTGGGGGGCGATAATCCGATGCTGCTCGACCTTGGCGATCTGCGCGTTCGTCCCTGGCGCAAGGACGACCTCGACGCCCTGCTGCGCTACGCCAACAATCTCAAGATTGCATCCAATCTGCGCGATCAGTTCCCTCACCCGTACACCCGGCGCGATGCCAGCGACTACTTGAACTTCGTGCGGGCGATGGACGTGCCAATATCGTTCGCAGTAGAGCACGAAGGCGAGGCGGTCGGCGGCATTGGATTCAAGCTGGGCACCGACATCGCGCGGCTCAGCGCGGAGATGGGCTACTGGCTCGGCGAGCCCTTCTGGGGACGCGGCTGGATGACCCGCGCCGTACAGGCTGCGTCGGAGTGGGCCTTGGACGAATACAAATTGACCCGCGTATTTGCCATGGTGTTCTCCCACAATGTGGGATCGATACGTGTTCTGGAAAAGGCGGGTTTTGAACGCGAGGGAATCATGCGGCGCAGCGCCATCAAGAACGGCGTGGTTCTCGATCAGGTGCTGTACGCCAAGGTGCGGTGAGGCAGTTTCCAGTTTCGAGTTTCCAGTTTCAAGTTTCAAGACAAAGCGGCACCAAGAAAGGCCGCCGGATACCGGTCGTGCTGCTGGTCTTTGCGCAAAAATCTGAAGTCGTAATCTCGAAACTGGAAACTTCCTTCGCTTTGTCTCGAAACTTGAAACTGGAAACTCGAAACTCGAAACTTCTATTTACTTTCTCCCCGCCGCTTCCACCGAGGTGGTTGGATCGGCGCCCTCCCAGGTCTGGTCCGACGTTGGTCCGTACACCGAAGGCACCGGCTTGTTCAGCAGGCGCAGATACACCGTAAGTTGCGTGCGGTGATGGCAGGTGTGCAGCACGCGGCGCCAGAACACCCAGATGCGTTGCCGAGTGAGTCCGAAGAAAGGCACGTCCTGCATCCACCAGTCGGCGGTTTGCGTGGCGAAGAATGCCAGCCGCGGCCGCGCCAACTGCTCCTTGCGCTGAAGGTATGCGCTCAGGTCTTGCGTCTTCGGGAGCACCTCGGCGGCGGGCGGTTCGGGCGTGCCTACAAATTCGCCGAAGAACCGGCGCTCGGAGAGCAGTTCATGGTTCAGGATGCCGACCACGGTGGACGACTTGGGATGTGGACGAAAATTCAGGTCGTCTGGCGCGAAACAGCGCCAAACCGAGATGACCTTGTCGGTCTCGCTGGCGTAGGTGTCCAGCAGATGCTGGAAGAGAGGGTTGCTGGCCCGCGGAACATCCTGCAAAGGAATGGCGACGAAGTCGTAGTGCATGATGGAGCCTTTACCAGCAGCCTCTGCAGGCTACCGGAAACGACGAAGGGCGCGACTGGCGCGCCCTCGAACCAACAGAAGCGGACGGCCTAATTGTCCTTGCACTTCTGCTTCTGCACATACTGCTGCAGCTTGCCTTGTTTTTCCAGCGCGCTCAGATTATCGAGCAAAGGATACTTCGCCGTGGGATCGAAGCGCTGGATGGCACGGTACGCTCGCAAGGTTCCAGCCAGCCCAGCAGCCTGGATGGTGGCTGCGTTCTTTACCTCCGGATGCTGCAACAGGAATGCGGCCTGGGAATAAATCACTTGCATCCGTAACTGGTTGGAATAGGTGTTGTTCACTTTGTCGAGCGACTGCAACTCTTTGCAGCAAGCATTGACGGTGACGTCAGGAACCTCCACGATCCACTCGGTCAGCCACATTCTTTTTTCGAGGCCATCTTTGGCCAGCGGATTCTCTTCCAGACTGCGCACATACTCGATGGCGCGCGCCCGTTCTTCCGGCGTGGAAGGGCCCCGCATCTTGGCCGCGGAAGGAAGCGATGCCGCGGTGGTGAGGACGATCAGGACTGCCAAAATCTTGCTTACCATAATGCCTTCTCCCTTGAAATGCTCGGGTGGGCCAGATGGGTGTTGAAATGATACTCCGACTGGGGGTGGCGAAGGCAAGCGGGAACTGAAATGGTCAACCAGCCAGGCTGCAATTCGTCCCGCTGAGCCAGCATTTTGTCCCAGCGGCGCTCGAGGTATTAGCGCAGCTCCAAGTGGCTGAGCGGATACCCCAATCCTGGAACCGCTCTACAGGCCGCGAAAAAAAATTGTGCCAAACCCGTCGATTGTATTTCTTGGTGGAAGCCCCCGCATTTATGCGGGGGAGGAGCGCTTCAGCGCTCCGGAAAAAGCTTGCTCTTGATCACGCGCTTTAGCGCTGGGAATCGAAAACCCGGGGCTAAAGCCCATTTCAAAATCGACTCCTTTTCCGCTGGACCAAAGTCCAGTTCCCCCTGCTAAAGCAGGGGGCTTCCACCAAGGCTCCCACAGAGTTTTTCAGCAGCCTGTTTAGTCGAGCCAGGCTGGTTCCGCCGCTTCGTGGCATAATCGCTCAAGCGGTTTGCCGTATGAAACACGTGGTCCACGCCGCCTGTCCGCACGATTGTCCCGACGCTTGCGCCGTGCTGATTACGGTGGAGGACGGACGCGCTAGCAGGATCCAGGGTGATCCCGAGCATCCCATCACTCGCGGTTTTCTGTGTGCGAAAGTTGCGAAATATCTTGACCGTGTCTATTCGCCGGACCGGGTCCTCTATCCCATGCGGAGGGCGGCCCCGAAAGGCACACACGGCGATGGCGCTTTCCGGCGCATTCGCTGGGACGAAGCCCTCGACGAGATAGCTGCTCGTCTGGGCCGCATCAGCGCGGAACACGGGCCGGAGGCAATCCTGCCGTATTCCTACGGCGGCAACGTCGGCGTGCTTAGCAATGCCGCCATGGATCGGCGGTTCTTTCATCGCCTGGGGGCGTCGCAACTGCACCGCAGCATCTGTTCGCAGGCCGGCGGCGACGCCATTATCTCGATCTACGGACGCAAGATCGGGACCGAACCCGAACAATTCCGTCACTCGCAGTACATCATCACCTGGGCCGCCAACATTCATGGCAACAACGTTCATCTCTGGCCGTTCATCGAGGAGGCGCGGCGCAAGGGGGCCAAGCTGGTGGTGATCGATCCCTATCGCACCCGCACCGCCGGCCTTGCCGATTGGCACATCGCGGTCAATCCCGGCACCGATGTTGCGCTTGCCCTGGGGTTGATGCACGTCATCGTTCGCGATGGCCTGCATGACCGGGATTACATTGCGCGCTACGCTGAAGGTTTCGACGAACTGGAGAAGCGGCTCCCTGAGTACACGCCCGAACGCGTGGCACAATGGACGGGTGTTTCCCGCGATGACATTGAGCGCCTGGCACGCGAGTACGCCACCTCCCGCCCAGCGGCCATCCGCCTGAACTACGGCATCCAGCGTTCGCAGAATGGAGGCGCTGCGGTCCGGGCCGTGTGCATGCTGCCGGTGATCACGGGATCGTGGAAGGAAGTCGGCGGCGGGCTGCAACTGTCCACCAGCGGCGGCTTTCAGCTTGACCGGGCCGCGATGGAGCGGCATGACCTGATGCTGAAGAGTCCGCTGGGACGCCCGGCCCGCACGGTAAATATGGTGCAACTCGGCAAGGCGTTGACCGAACTCGACGATCCTCCGATCAAAGCCTTGATGGTTTACAACTCCAACCCCGCTGCGGTTTGCCCCGATCAAAACCTGGTCCGCCGCGGGCTGAAGCGCGAAGACCTGTTCACGGTGGTCCACGAGCAGTTCCTCACCGACACGACCGACTTCGCCGATCTGGTTTTGCCGGCCACGACTTTCTTCGAGCATAAAGACCTGGTCCAAGCTTATGGCCACTACTACCTGCAAGTCTCGCAGCCGGCGATTGAGCCGCGGGGCGAGTGCAAATCCAACGTGGAGTTCTTTCGCGAACTTGCTGTGCGCATGGGATTCGAGGACGAATGTTTCCGCGAGCCGGTTGACGCGATGATCGACGCGGCTTTGCAGTCAGGCGTGCCGCAACTGAAGGGGATCAGCCGGCAGCGCCTGGAGAGCGATGCGCACGTTCGTTTGAACCTGCACGGGGACAACAGCGACCGTCCGTGGCTACCGTTCGCAAACGGCTTCGATACGCCAAACCGCAAGGCGCGACTCTTCGACCCGGCATTGATCTCGCATGGCATGGACCCGGTGGCTTCGTTTGTCCCGCCAGAGGAGTCGCGTCACCGGCAAGGGACGCAGAAATTCCCGCTGGAGTTGCTGGCTCGTAAGGCCGACAATTTTCTGAACTCCACGTTCGTCAATCTGCCCAGCCTGCAGAAGATGGAGCGACAGCATGAACTGGAGATTAACGGTGCGGACGCGGAGCGCCGCGGCATAGCCGATGGCGACCGTGTCCGTGTGTACAACCAACGAGGCGAGATTTTCTTGCAGGCACGGGTCGACGGCACGGTGGCAGCCGGCGTCGTCGGGGCGCAATTGGGTTGGGCAAAGTTGTCCGAAGCCGGTCTCAACATTAATGTGCTGACGTCGGACAAACTCACCGATCTTGGTGGTGGTGCTACGTTCTATTCCACCTTAGTTGAGGTGGAGCGCGTTCCCGAAACTTCGCGCCACCGCAAGGGTTAGGGTTGCCATCTGTCGTGGACCAGGGGTGCGGTTTGTTTCCGAACCAGAACACCCGTACCGTATAATTGCGCTTTCATTAAACCTGTACCGAGGTTTCGTCATTTCTTGCCATCTTCAGGTAAGACCCGCGGCCCGCTTCGCTCGCGGGACGCGCTGCTGTGCCACGGCGATCAGTCTTTTTTTCGCTTGCATCCTTCTTGCCGCCACAGGTGCGGCGCAACAGGGCGTGATCGAGGGCATCGTTATCCATGGCAATCGCCGGATTCCGGCGGAAACCATCCGGGCACGAATGTTCACCAAGGCGGGCGACGTTTACGACCAGGCGGCCTTGGAGCGCGACTTTAATTCCCTCTGGAACACCGGCTACTTCGACGATTTGCGCATCGAGCGGGAGGCTTCCGCTAAAGGCTGGATCATCCACGTTTACGTCAAAGAAAAGCCGACCATCCGCGAGATCAAATACGTGGGCTTGAGTTCGGTCTCCCAGAGTGACGTCCTCGACAAATTCAAAGAGCGCAAGGTCGGACTTACCCAGGAGAGCCAGTACGATCCAACCAAAGTGAAGCATGCCGAAGTGGTCATTAAGGAATTGCTGGCCGCACATGGCCATCAGTTCGCAACCGTCCGCTCGGAAGTGCGCCCCATCCCTCCCGCGGCCGTCGCCCTTACCTTCGTCGTGAAGGAAGGTCCCAAGGTGAAGGTGGGAAAGATCGCTTTTGAAGGCAACAAAGCCCTCGGTACGCGCGAACTGCGCAGCGCGATGAAGAACTTGAAACCCATCGGTATTCCTCACTCCATCTTCCTGGAGAACCTCTTTGCCCGCACCTACGATTCCACCAAGCTGAGCGAGGACGCCGAACGGGTCCGCTACTACTATCAGACCAAGGGCTACTTCAAGGCGCTGGTAGCCGATCCCAAGACGCAGATCCACGATACCAGCGGCGTCCGTTGGTATTGGCCGTTTAAGTCGTCCCCCGGCAAAGCCGTCGATATTACTTTGCCGGTCGAAGAAGGCGAACGCTACCGTCTGAAGGAGATCACCTTCAGCGGCAACAAGGCGGTGACCAATACGGCTGGATTGCGCGCCCTGTTCAAGATCAAAGATGGCGAGATTTTCGACACGGAGGCCGTCCGCAAGGGTTTGGAGGGCCTACGAAAGGCCTACGCTGCACTCGGCTACATCAATTTCACGCCTGTCCCGAACACGGAAGCGGACGATGAAAAGAAACTCATCAGCCTGCGCATCGATGTGGACGAAGGCAAGCAATTCTTTGTCCGCCGAATCGAATTCCAGGGGAATACCACCACGCGCGACAAGGTCATTCGCCGCGAACTGGCGCTGGAAGAAGGCCAGGTTTACAACGGCAACTTGTGGGAGCTGAGTTTGCTGCGCTTAAACCAGCTACAGTACTTCGAAGCGCTCAAGGCCGAGCAGAGTTCTGAGATCAAGCAGAACGTACAGGATTCCACGGTTGACATCACCTTGAAGGTCAAGGAAAAGGGCAAGAACAGCATCGGCCTCACCGGCGGCGTCAGCGGCCTGGCGGGTGGGTTCATCGGCCTCAACTACACCACCAACAACCTGTTTGGCAAAGGGGAAAGCTTGTCGCTGCAGTTCCAGGTCGGCCAGTACCAGCGCAACGAGACTCTCTCCTTCACCCAGCCTTACCTATTTGACCGGCCACTGCAATTTGGCTGGTCGGTGTACCACACCAGCTACAACTACAATCAGGCAGCACTCACTTCGATCCAGCTTAATCAGTCAGTCGCCCTGCCCGCCAGTTATCAGGCCCTGCTGCAGAATTTCACCCAGACGAGCACGGGCGCCACCATGTCCTTGAGCTATCCCATCAAGCGCTCGTTCAAGCGGGTAGGCATCACGTATTCGTTCGACAACTCATCGGTGCAGACGTTCAGCACCGCGTCAACAGATTATTTTCAGACCCTGGCGTTCCGCGGCATCTCCGGGCCGAACGCGCTGAATGGCATCATCACCAGCAAGTTTGTGCCGAATTTTTCCTACAACCGAATCGATAACCCGCAGCGTCCGCACTCCGGGCAGAGCGTGTATTTTGCCACTGAATTTGCGGGTCTCGGCGGCAATGTGAAGTACATCAAGCCGGTCGCCGAGTATAAGAAATTTATTCCCGTCAACAAGGGCCGCAATACCTTTGGGTTCCGCGTTTTGGGCTCGTGGATCTCGGGATACGGAGGTCAGGTGGCTCCCCCCTTCGACCGCTTCTATATGGGCGGCGATACCGACATTCGCGGCTTCGACATTCGAGCCATCTCCCCAGTGGCCTTCTTCCCCAGCGCCGTGACCATTCCCCTGCAGAATCCCGACGGGACCACCGTGCCCCTGGATCCGTCGAATCCGCGGCGTGGGGCTTACAGTATCACCATCCCCGTGGAACAGATCATCTTTCCCGGTGGCGACACCAACCTGGTCAATAACCTCGAGTACCGCATTCCCATCGTTGGACCCGTGACCATTGCCGCCTTTGTGGACACAGGATTCGACTTCATCTCCAATCAATCGCAACTGCGGGTTGCCGGGACCCAGTTCACTGACCTGCAAACCACGGTTTTCGGCTGCCCGTCCTTGACCTCCACCTTCACCTGTGCCGGTGGGTCGACGATTCCGTTCTCGGCAGAACTCAAGCCAGTTTCCGGCACCAATTACCAGCCGCGGATGTCAACCGGACTGGAGTTGCAGGTGATCATGCCGGTGGTGAATGCGCCCTTCCGCGTCTATTACGCCTACAACCCCATGCGCATTGACGAAACCATTGCCTCACCGGCTCCCATCACCCGCGGCATGTTCCCCGCGGGAGCCGCCGGCGATTACACCTATGCGCAAGCGATTTCGACCTATCAACCGGGCTATCTTTTGCGTGAGCCGCGCAAGACGTTTCGCTTCACCGTCGCCACCACGTTCTAGCGAGGCTCCGAACAGCGTGGTTATAGGGTCCTTCCACTACGCTCCGTCGAAAATCATTCACCACCCTTCGGCTGCGCTCAGGGCAGGCTACGACAGAGAGGACACTGAGGTTGGTTTCCATAGAGCTTTCTCCGTGATCTCCGTGCCTCCGTGGTTATTTTTCATTCTTCCAGCCGCCCATCCCGGATCGGTTTGACGCTGACAAGCAGGCTTCCCTATAATCTAAGGTATCCGCACCGCCGAATCTTCCGGTCGGGGCATGGGCGAGGCTGCATTCGAGCAGCCGGCTTATCTCCGGCTGTCCAGAGCAGTTCGCAGCAGGATCGCGTTCGCCGCTGGTACATCTGAGGAATTCCCGGAGCAGTTCAAGGAGTTACATCAACCTAATGAAGCGTACGCTCGCAGGCATCGCCGTGCTTGCTGTTGTTCTAACGATATCGGCACTGGCCCAAACCGGGTCGGCTGCGCCGGGCGGTGCCGCCGCCACCCCCACCGCTCCAACCGCCCCTGCAACCACGGCCACTTCCGGTGGCGTCAGAGTCGGCATCATTGACATTCAGCAGGCCATCGTAGCCACCAACGAAGGAGCGCGCGATTTCGAAGCTCTGCAGAAGAAGTTCGAACCGCGCCGCAGCGAGCTGCAGAATCTGAATACCGAGGTGGAGAACCTGAAAAAGCAGCTCAACACCCAGGGCGACAAGATGAACGAAGAGGCCCGCGCCACGCTGGTGAAGTCCATCGAGACCAAGCAGAAAAGTCTGCAGCGCTCGGCCGAGGACGCCCAGAACGAATTTCAGGCGCAGCAGAACGAGATTGCGCAGCGCATCCTGCAAAAGATGGCGCCCGTGATCGACAAGTATGCCAAGTCCAATGGTTATGGTCTTCTGCTCGATTCCTCGAACCCCTGGCCGCAGGGCCCGCTCCTCTGGGCAATGGCGTCGGTGGATGTGACCAAGATCATCGTGGACGCCTACAACGCTCAATCGGGTGTTGCTCCGCCGGCGGCTGCAAAGCCGGCAGGGACCGCCGCGACCAAGCCGGCCGCGAGCAAGCCAGCCACCACGACACCGGCCGCGACCAAGCCAGGCGCGTCTGGCACGAAGCCGCAGCAGTAGTCTCTCCTGCTTCTAGAGCAGAGGCCTCTCCGGATAGAGCGGCCTCTGCTTGTTTGGTTTGGATGGACTAGCGTGCCTTTCACGTTCGCGTGGCGCAACTGCAACCCACGAATTCCTCAGATCTGTGGAAAACTTTGTGGAAGACGGGCCGATACTTGCCAGAGGCCGTGTTCTTTCAGCTACTTACCCGCTCTGCCCAGCTTTTGATGCACATTCAACCAGCAGAAAAATCAGGGGCTTAGCACATATATAAATATTCCATGAGTAAATCCTGGGGAAGTGGCCTACTTGCCAGCAGGTCAGAGGTTTTGCACAATTTTGCAGATTTCGAGCAGGAGGTAATCGGGCGAGAATTACCGTTTTGGGAAACTCGGAACCCCCGCGGTTTGCCTTGCCTTAGTCTTCTCCAACCCTGAGAACGGCCAGAAAAGCCTCCTGCGGAATGTCCACTCGCCCTATGCGTTTCATGCGTTTCTTGCCTTCTTTTTGCTTTTCCAGCAGCTTGCGCTTTCGGCTGATATCGCCGCCATAGCATTTGGCGATCACGTTCTTGCGCAGGGCAGCAACCGTCTCGCGCGCGATCACCTTGGCCCCGATAGCTGCCTGAATTGCCACTTCAAACATCTGCCGTGGGATCAACTCCCTCATCTTGGAAACTAGCGCTCGGCCCCGATCATAGGCAAAGTCGCGATGCACGATGATCGAAAGCGCGTCCACGGGATCGCCCGAGACCAGAATATCGAGCTTCACCATCGGCGACTCCCAACTTCCGGTGAGGTGATAGTCGAGCGAAGCATAGCCGCGCGAAATGGTCTTCAGCCGGTCGTAGAAGTCGAGCACGATTTCGTTCAGCGGTAATTCATAGCTCAACATCACGCGTGTGGAGCTGACGTACTCGAAGCCTTTCTGCTTGCCGCGCTTGTCTTCCACCAGCTTCAGAATTCCTCCAACGTATTCCTCGTTGGTCAAGATGGTGGCCAGGATCACTGGCTCTTCGATCTTGGCGATTTCGCTGAGATCGGGCCACCGCGACGGATTGTCCACCTCGATTACGCTGC
Source organism: Candidatus Korobacteraceae bacterium (assembly GCA_049522855.1). Taxonomy (GTDB): domain Bacteria; phylum Acidobacteriota; class Terriglobia; order Terriglobales; family Acidobacteriaceae; genus Bog-257. Next base: position 65,711 of record JBEKNL010000013.1, on the reverse strand, counting down.
CATCCGTGAGCGTGATCTTGTATCGCACTCCGGGAGCGGTGGTGATCAACTCGAGATTGTATTCGCGCTCCAGCCTCTCCTGGATGATCTCCATGTGCAGCAGACCCAGGAAACCGCAGCGAAAGCCAAAGCCCAGCGCCACCGAGCTCTCCGGCTCGAAGAAGAAGGACGAATCGTTGAGCCGCAGTTTCTCCAATGCTTCGCGCAGCAGCGTGTGTTCGTGCGCATCCACCGTGTACAGGCCGGCGAACACCATGGGCTTCAATTCCTCGAAACCCGGCAGCGGCTCAATCGCGGGATGGTGATCGTCGGTAATGGTGTCGCCGATCTTGCAATCGGCAACGGTCTTGATGGTGGCGGTCAGGAAACCTACTTCGCCGGCGGTCAACTGCTCTATCTCGATTGCCTTTGGCGTTAGAACGCCGAGCGTCTCCACGTCGAAGGTGCGGCCATTCGACATCAAGCGAATGCGCTGGCCCTTATACAGCGTGCCTTGGATGACGCGCGCCAGCACCACCACGCCGCGATACGAGTCGAACCAGGAATCGAAGATGAGCGCCTGCAGTTGATTGCTGGCCCGCCCCTTGGGTGGAGGAATGTGTTGCACCACCGCCTCCAGCACCTCGGGCACGCCCACACCCGTCTTGGCGCTGATGGCCAGCGCGTGCGAAGCATCCAGGCCGACCGCGCTCTCAATCATCTCCTTGGTGCGCTCGATGTCGGCGCTGGGCAAATCAATCTTGTTGATGACCGGAATGATCTCCAGCCCGTTGTTGATCGCGATATAGGCGTTCGCCAGGGTTTGCGCTTCCACGCCCTGCGACGCGTCCACCACCAGCAACGCGCCTTCGCAGGAGGCCAGCGAGCGCGACACTTCGTAGCTGAAGTCCACGTGGCCAGGAGTGTCGATCAAATTGAGTTGATAGATTTTCCCGTCCGCTGCCGGATACATCATGCGCACCGAATGCGCCTTAATGGTGATGCCGCGCTCCCGCTCCAGGTCCATGGCGTCAAGCACCTGTGCCTGCATCTCCCGCGCGGTCAGCGAACCGGTAAGCTCGAGCAGGCGGTCTGCCAGCGTGCTCTTCCCATGATCGATATGGGCGATGATCGCGAAGTTTCGGATGAGGGATGGATCCATGCGAGATAGCTGAGCGCTACCTCGATTCTACAGGAGAGAACAGTGCCCCATGGCGCACGCGGAGTACGATGTTCAGTCATGAGCACCGCTGCCAGCGCGCTGAAGACGGCGATTTTCACGCTGTTCGTGCCTGCCGTCGTTGCGGTCGGAATTCCGCAGGCATGGACCAGGGAGGCCCGCATCCTCGTTGCCCCCGGAATCGCAAGCCGCATTTTAGGCACTGCGCTCGTCACGCTTGGCGCCATCGGTTACTTCTGGTGTGCTACGTTGTTCGTCAAGGCCCAAGGCACACCCGCGCCGGCTTTCCCCACCCAAAAGACCGTGGTCGGCGGTCTATACCACATCAACCGTAATCCCATGTACACATCGGTGCTGGCGGTCGTCTTCGGACAGGCCGTGCTCTATCGCTATCGGACTCTGGCAATTTATGGCGCGTGGTTGGTTCTAGGCTTCCATCTGTTCATCATCCTGTATGAGGAACCTGCGCTGCGCGCGCGCTTCGACGGCGAATATGAGGAGTTCTGTCGTCGCGTGCCGCGCTGGATACCGCGGCTGCGGTCATGATGGAAATTATTGAACGTGATGGGATGCTTTGGATCGCCTTCGCTGGATAGAATCAGGATGCATGTCTCTGGTTCTCGCTTCCGCTTCACCACGCCGCGCCGAGCTATTGCGCAACGCCGCCATCTCTTTCACGGTTGAACCAGCCCACGTCGCCGAGCAGCCCGCCGCGCGCGAGACGCCCGTGGACTATGCGCAACGGCTGGCCCGCGACAAGGCGCGTGCGGTGTTCGCTTGCCATCCCCAAAGCGCAGTGCTCGGCGCCGACACCGTCGTGGTCGTAGACCAGCATCTGCTGGAGAAGCCCAACGATAACGCCGATGCAGCGCGCATGCTGCGTCTGCTCTCGGGACGAACTCATCAGGTGATCACGGGAGTATGCCTGGTAGCGCCCGACTTCGAGCAGACCGAAGCCGAGATCACACAGGTCGTCTTCAGTCCGCTTTCGGAGCGCGAGATCGCCGCTTATGTCGCCAGTGGCGAGCCGATGGACAAAGCGGGAGCGTACGCCATCCAGGGCATGGCCTCACGCTGGGTGGAACGCATCGAGGGTTGCTACTTCAATGTGGTGGGTCTGCCAGTGGCGAGGGTGTATCGCATGTTGCGTGCAGCCGAAGCCGCTACCGGCCGGGCGCTACTCTGACGGATTTGCAGGAGGGAAGGCGCGACGGGGATGATGGGAAATCCAGAGTTCCGCGCACATAGCGAGGAACTCGGCACAACCTCGTTACTACGACTTCTTGTCTTCAGTCGGGGTCGTGGGCGGCGGCGTGGTTGTCGTTGTCGAGTTATGCTCGTTCATCGACGACTTGAAGTTGCGAATGCCTTCGCCCAAGCCTTTGCCCAGTTCTCCCAGCTTTTTCGGACCGAAGATGAGCAGGGCAATGGCTACGATGACCAGCAGCTCGGGTAAGCCAAGCTTTCCACCAAACATAAGTCCTCCGGTCAAACAGCCCTTTTTGCGACTAGGCAAATCGATGATGGGCTTCTGCCCAGATTCTAGGCTTTCGCGCGGGGCGCGTCAAAACATCTTGTGGCGACTTCTGCCCGCTATTCAATGGCCTCAATCAACCCGGCCAGCAAGGCTGCCCGGCGGGGTAGTTCGGCGGCAACAATCGATTCGTGAGTGGCGTGCGCTCCCTCCCCAACCGCGCCTAAGCCGTCCAGCGTGGGAATCCCGATTCCCCCGGTGAAGTTGCCATCCGAGCCGCCACCGACTGCAATCTCTGCCAGCGAAAAACCCAGCTCACTGGCAATTTTCCGCGCCAACTCGAACAGCGCAACTACGTGTCTCGTCCGCTCCATGGGTGGGCGATTGATGCCGCCCTCGATCTCCATCCTGCATTTCGGATTGACCGGCCACAGCCCGCGTATCTTGCGTTCCATCACCGCACCGTCCGCTTTTTTCGCGATGCGAAGATCCACCTCGGCCATGGCTTCCGCCGCAATCACGTTGGTGCGCGTACCTCCTCGGACCACTCCAACGTTGAGCGTGACGCCGCGCTTCAGATCGGTCAGCCGCGAGACGGCCTGAATTTGATGCGCCAGCTCAAGAATCGCGCTCTGGCCTTTTTCAAAGTCGAGCCCGGCGTGCGCCGCCTGTCCCGTGATCTTCATGAGGAACGAACCCACGCCTTTGCGAGCCGTCTTCAACGCGCCTCCGGGACCGGAAGGTTCGCAAACCAGGACCGCGGCACATTGACGCGCAATCTTCTCGGTAAGCGCACGCGAGCTTGCGCTTCCGCCTTCTTCGTCGGAAACCAGCAGCACCGTCACCGGGCGGGCTAAGTCGCCTCCGATTTCGCGCGCTGCCCAGAGGGCAAACATCATCTGCGCAATCCCACTCTTCATGTCGAAAACACCGGGGCCGTAGAGCCGCCCTTTCTCCTCGCGCCACGGCATTGTCTGCAGTGTCCCCATGTCGTACACGGTATCGAAGTGGCCGAGCAGCAGCACCGGCTCGCGGCTCTTGGCTCCGGGGAATATCACTTGCAGGTGGTTCCCGGCTGAGCGTTGATGATGAATTCTGACGCGGCCACCCAGGCACTCGAACTCTGCCGCCAGGTAGGAGCACAGCGCGTCGCAAGCCTGCTTGTTCTGCGTAGGCGACTCCCGCAGCACCATCTCGCGCACGCTCGCCACCATTTCGCTTTGCCGCGCCGTCAACCACCGCAGTACTTCACTGTGGTGTGCGTTCGGCTGCCGGCCCGTCGGTTTGGCCATATTCTTCCTTTGCTCCTATGCGCCGCAATCTGCTCGCCGCTCCGGAATGTATAATCGTGACTTTTACGGAACTAATAATGAGTGAAGCGGTGAACCCTACGCCCGAGTGCGGTGAGAATCTCACGCTCGACATCCAGGACATACTGCGCATCCTGCCGCACCGCTTTCCGTTCCTGCTGGTCGACCGCATCACTCATATCACACGCACCAAGCGGATCGTCGCCATCAAGAACGTTACCATCAACGAACCGTTCTTTGCCGGACACTTTCCCGATAATCCCATCATGCCCGGCGTGCTGGTGGTGGAAGCCATGGCGCAGGCCGGCGGGGTGCTGCTGTTGACCGAATTCCCTGATCGCGCCGAGAAGCTGTTGTTGTTCACCGGCATCGAGCGAGCGCGTTTCCGGCGGCCCGTGATACCCGGAGACCAGCTTCGCATCGAGGTGGACGTATTGGCGTGGCGCGGCACCGCGGGTCGCATGCAAGGCAAGGCCTACGTCGGCGATAAGCTGGCCTGCGAAGCGATCGTCACCTGCCGCCTGTTGAACCGTCCGAAACCAGCGGAAGCTGCCCCGGAGCTGGCTCCCGCAGTCGAGCAGTCGTAACCTCCAGATGAACATTCACCCGACGGCCATCGTCGATCCCTCCGCGAAAATTCCTGCATCCTGCAGCATTGGGCCCTACTGCACCGTGGGTGCAGGCGTGGAGATGGGCGAGAACTGCCAGTTAGTCTCGCATGTCGCGTTGGGTGGTCCCAGCCGCTTCGGCAGCGACAACAAAATTTATCCCTTCGCTGCGCTGGGGATGGATCCGCAAGACATTACCTACGCGGGAGAACCGACACGGCTGGAAGTTGGCGACCATAATGTCATCCGCGAATATGTCACCATCACCCGCGGCACCGCGAAAGGCGGCGGAGTGACCTGCATTGGCAGCCATGTGTTGATCATGGCCTACACCCACATCGGGCATGATTGCTTCATCGGCGATCACGTCATGCTGGTCAACGCTGCCACCCTGGCAGGTCACGTAACCGTCGAAGAGTGGGCTGTGGTTGGCGCGCTGTGTCCGGTACACCAGTATGTTCGTGTTGGCGCTCACGCCTATGTCGGGGGTGGGACGACTCTCACGCGAGATGTGCTGCCGTACTCCATGACCAGCGCCGAACGCGACACCCACGCGTACATGCTGAATAAAGTGGGCCTGCAGCGTCGCGGATTTTCGCGCGAGCGGATTGCCCGGCTGCATCATGCCTTCAAGGTTTTGCTGGCTTCCAAGCTGAACACGTCGCAGGCGCTGGAGAAGCTGCGGTCGGAAGGCGCGCAGGGCGACGATGTGGAGGCGCTGCTGCGCTTCGTCGAATCGTCGCAGCGGGGGATTATCAAGTAGGCAGTAGCCAGTAGGCAGTAGCCAGTTGACGTTCGCCGTTGGAATTATCATTAGGAACGAAGCGAGGAATCTGTTGTGGTTAGCGCCTGGAGCGACGGAGAGGGAAACAACAGATCCCTCATGGCCTAAACTTTACCCCAACAAGCGCAAGAACGGCGCTCGTTGGGGACCCCGGTTCGGCCGTTCGTGATGACAACTCGGAAATCGCGAAGCACGCCGCGCCGCTGAAGTAGGTAACGTTCAGCCGACAACTGACCACCGGATACTGACTACTGGCAACTTCTACCCTATGTCAGAACCATCGCGAGAACGAATCGGACTCATCGCAGGCAACGGTAAGTTTCCGCTGCTGGTGCTGGATGCTGCTCGCTCCCAGGGCATGCAGGTCGTCGTCGTCGCCATCAAGGAAGAGGCCTCGCCCGGAATCGAGCATCGCGGTGCGGCCGCCGTTTACTGGCTATCCTTAGGCGAGCTATCGCGGCTGATCGACACCTTCAAACAGGAAGGCGTTACGCGCGCAATCATGGCCGGGCAGGTCAAGCATAAGCAGATCTTCAGCAACATCAAGCCGGATTGGAAGCTGGCCAAGCTTCTGCTTTCGCTGACCACCCGCAACACCGATTCGCTGATCGGGGCGATCAGCAAAGTTCTCGCGGAAGAAGGCATTACGCTGATGAATTCCACCGCGCTGCTGGAACCCATGCTGGCCAGTGAAGGAGTTTTGACGCGGCGCGGGCCGACCGATTCCGAGCAGACCGACATCACCTATGGACGGGCGGTCGCGCACCATCTTTCGCGCTTCGACATAGGCCAAACCGTGGTGATCGCCGAAGCCGCGTGCGTTGCCGTGGAAGCCATGGAGGGCACCGACGCAACCATCCTCCGGGCGGGCGAAATCATGCAGTCGCCGTCACTGGGCAAAGAGCCCTCGACCTTGAGCCGCGCCCTGACGGTGGTGAAGGTTGCCAAGCCGAACCAGGACATGCGCTTCGATGTGCCGGTCGTCGGCTTGAAAACGATCGAAACCATGAAGCAGGCCGGCGCAACCTGCCTTGCGCTCGATGCTGGGCGATGCCTGTTGTTGGATCGAGAAGGCCTGCTGTCAGCGGCGAATGCCGCAGGAATTTGTGTGGTCGCCGAGACGCCGGTCAGCCACATCCCTCACCACAGCGTGTAGAGGTTTTCGCTAGTATTAGAGTGTTGTTCAGCCGCGATGAATTTGCTTCTCTGATTTTTCAGCAGCGTCCTAAATCGACGAGGAGACGTCGCTATGCCCTCCAAGATACGCAAGCCCAAACCCTTCCGCGCCGCATCGGCGGTGAAGGCTGCGGCCCGTCATGCGATCGGAACTCCTCCGCCCACGCGCACCGAGCCGGCCAGCAAGAAGCGGAAGCTCAAACAGGACAAACACAAGCCAACCCTGAACAAGCTTCTCGACGAAGCTGGGGAATAGTCCTCCTCTACAATCTTGATGGGAGTTCTTGCCGAGGTGATACGGCATGTCTCCAACGGCTATCACTTGCGCAACAAGGCAACCATCGCGATTCTCCACAGTAGCTGGTTGCTGGCGCTTACCTGCATTCTGTGCTTCGGCGCGGGCGCGCACGCACAATCCTCATCTTCGATCCAGCAGCCCGACCAGCACGCCGGCATGAACATGCCAACCCAGGCGGACTCGATGCAGCACATGGGCCACGAGATGAATTCGGCCCGTGGCTTCCTGATGCGCGAATCGTCGGGGACCGCTTTTCAGCCTTCGGCGTGGCCCATGCCGATGGTAATGAGCGGCGTCGGCCCGTGGCGCTTGATGTGGATGGCGCAGGCGTTCCTGGTGGACACGCAGCAGACTGGCCCGCTGGGCGCCGACAAGTTTTACTCGACCAATTGGGGCATGCTCAGCGCGGTGCACCGGCTTGGCAGCGGCGACGTCATGCTGCGCACCATGCTCAGCCTGGAACCCGCAACCGTTACCGGGGAGTTTTATCCGCTGCTGTTCCAGACTGGCGAGACCGCTTATGGTAAGCCCATCGTCAACGGCCAGCACCCGCATGACTTCGTGATGGAGTTGAGCGTGCAATACGCGCACAGGCTTGGCCAGCACGCGGTTTGGGACCTGTATTACGCGCCAGTTGGCGACCCGGCGTTAGGGCCAGTTGCCTATCCGCATCGCGCCTCGGCGATGGAGATTCCGCAAAGCACGCTCGGCCATCACTGGGAAGACTCGACGCACATCCTCTACAACGTAGTTACCGCGGGAATGTCGTACAAGGCGGTGCGGCTTGAGGCATCCGGCTTTCACGGCGCGGAGCCTGATGAGAATCGTTGGAACATTGACTTTGGGCCGATGAACTCCTATGCCGCGCGGTTCACCGTCACGCCGACCGCGAGATGGCTGGCACAGTTTTCAGCCGGTCATCTTGTCCACCCGGAGGCGCTGGAACCAGGAGACGTCGTACGCACAACCGCTTCGGTGGAATACATTGTTCCGCGTCCGCACGGCAATGCGTGGGCGACGACCCTGCTGTGGGGACGCAATGGGAAGCAGGCTGTGCATTATGGCACCAACGCCGTGTTGGCGGAGACAGTCGTGCCGTTCAAGGAGAAGAACTTCGTCAGCGGACGTTACGAATGGTCGCAGCGCGACGAGTTATTCGCCAATGATCCCGCGCTGGCGCAGCAGCTATTCGAACAAACCGGTAGCCGATGGTTCGATATCAGCGCGTGCACAGTCGGCTACACACGCGACATCGGAATCTTTCACAACGTGGAGACGGGATTGGGCGCGAATGTCTCGCTGTACGGCGTACCGGATGTCGTCAAGCCGTACTACGGAGACCACCCGCTGGGCGCGAATGTTTATCTGCGCTTGCGGCTGAAGGAGAACCGGTGAAAGGATTTACATCGCGATCAGCGACTTATCAGTCGGAGGTCTGAATGCCTTTTCGGCTTTACCAAATCGTGGTGATCCCCGCTTCTCGTAAGCGACGATCTCGCGTGACCAGCGGAAGTCCAAGGCGGAGGGCTGTAGCGGCGATAATGCGATCAGGCATATCAGGAACAACAGTTCTAGGGATGTTGCGCAAATGTTCCACGACTTGCGAATCGAGCGGAACAACCCTAAACGCTGGATTGTCCCGGCTCAGTTCATCAGCAAATCTCCCGTAAGCGTCAGCTGCGATGCGCCTGCGCTCAACCAAATAGACAATCTCAACTAGCGAGATCGCGGAGATGTACGTCGGCGCCCCGCTTGCCGCGGCACTATCTATCAGCGCGAAAACTGTGTCGGAGAGGTTTTTTGCCTCGAGCAGGTACCAAATGGCCGCATGGCGTGTCTAAGACTGCAGACATCAGGAGATATCTCGCGGGAAGTTGCCCCACATCTCGCGGCGGGCCTGGGCGATGTCTTCCTCGGTGATGTCTATTTTGAGGGCTTTCCAAAGCCCACGCAGACCGCGGAGTGGTTCCTTTGCGAGATCCTTCTTTCTGAGAGAATCCACAAACTCCAGGACTTCCTCTTTTCTTTCGGGAGGCAAGTCGCGCAGTTTCTCGAGGACTTGTTCTTCTATGGTCATGCAAGGACCTTCATTCCATCTCGTGGGATTATAACTCCGTTGTCAGATTTCGAAGTGCCGGCAGAGCAAGGCTTCATCCTTGCTCCAGCGGCACTTCCACCACCATACGCGTGCCTTGTCCGGGCCCGCTTTGGGGAGTAATGGTCCCGCCGTAAGCTTCGATCAGCGCTTTGGAGATGGCCAGACCCAAGCCGTATCCGCCGGTGTTGCGCGCGCGCGAGCTGTCGCCGCGATGAAATCGTTCGAACAGGTGGGCCAGCTCCGACTGCGGAATTCCCGGACCGTTATCTTCGACCTCGACATAGCCGCGCCGTCCATCGGAGCGCGCGCGAAGCTGCACGTTTCCGCCGGTAGGGCTGAAGCGAATGGCATTCTCCAGCAGATTGGACCAAACCAGTTCGAGATCGTCGGCATCGGCACGCATGGGCATGGGGCCGTTACTGACGAAATGGATAGTGATGCCGCGCTCGCGTGCCACGGGCGCAAGACGCTCCATTGCACTCTCGCAAGTAGCGCCCACTTCCACCGCCTCCAGATCGCGGCGCACACTGCCCGCCGCCCACTGTTCGGCGCGCGCCAGGCGGAGCATGGAGTGCATCAGTTGCTCGAGCCGGGCCATGTCGTCGAGCGCTTGCGCCAAGCCGGCGCGATACTCGTCCACAGCGCGCGGCCGCTGCAGCAGCGATTGCAGCGTGGACTTCAGAACTGCAACCGGCGTCTTCAGCTCGTGAGCGGCGTTGGCCAGAAATTCGTGTTGCTGGGTGAAGGCGCGATGCAGTCCCTCGAGCATGGCGGTCATGGCTTGGGTGAGGGGCGCGAGTTCCGTCGTGCTCAAAGCCGCTTCGCTGGGATTCAGGTTCCAGTTTGAAGCGTTGACCAAGGCCGCGCTGGCGGCCATTTCGGCGAGCGGGCGCAATCCTCGCCGCAAGTCCAAAACTGCAATGCCTACAGTGACCAGCAACAAGAGGCCGCTGCCCGCCGCAATGTAGATGCCGGCATGTGCGACCGCTCGCGTCATCTGGTCGGTAGGCGCCGCATAGGTCACGGTCAGCACATCGGTGGAAGGCGCATCGCCTTCGCGATCGAGCACGGGAACGTTCTCCAGTCGTACCGCACGATAACGGATGCCATCCACCGTAAAGTTTGTGTGTTGCCGGTCCTTCTTCGGAATGGCCTGCAAATCCTGTGGCCAATTGGGAGACCGGGCGAGCACGCGTCCGTTGCCGATGGTCACCTGGTAAAGATCGGGATGTTGCCTCTCCAGCGGCGGCGGAACCAGGTCGTCCTCGAAGATCAACGCGGGATGCTCATCTTCGGAGTAGCGCACCAGCGCGGCGACGCTCATGGCGCGCCCATGCAGGGCGGCGTCGAACGCGTTGCGCAACTGGCGCCGGGTGAAATACACCGCCACCGACACGATGCCGATGGCCAGCAGCAACTGCGAGATCACTACCGCTGCGATCAACCGGCGCTGAATGGAGGTTTGTCGCATGTTATCCGCGAAGCATATATCCCTGTCCACGCAGGGTGTGAATCAGTTTGGTGTCTCCACTGTCCTCCAGTTTACGACGCAAGCCGGAAACGTAAACTTCGATGACATTGCTGAACCGTTCCCAGTTGAAGTCATACAGATGTTCGAGCAACTCGGTCTTGGGTATCACCGCGCCCGGCCGGTGCGCCAGATATTCCAGAACGCGGTATTCCATCGCCGTGAGGCCGACAAGTTTTCCCTTGCGACGCACCGAGAGATCAGCCGTGTTGATTTCTAGATCGCCGACCTTCAACACCGCCGCGCTTTGTCCCTTGCCGCGCCGGATCAGGGCTTTGGCACGCGCCAGCAGCTCTCCGAGATCGAAGGGCTTGGCAACGTAGTCGTCGGCGCCGGCGTTCAACAGCGCCACGATCGACTCCTTCTCGTCGCGCGCGGTCAACACGAGCACGGGGACAGCCGAGCCCCCGCTTCGCATGCGTTGCAGCACAGAAAGGCCGTCGAGTTTCGGCAGCATCAAGTCGAGGATTACCAGGTCGTACGGGTTTGACTCTGCCATGAACGCGCCTTCTTCGCCGTCGAGCGCCACATCCACCGCGTAGCCAGCACTTTCGCGAAGACTGCGAGCGACATTTTCCGCCAGCCGGGCCTCGTCTTCGATGATCAATACCCGCATGGTGCTTCTATCCTATGCCAACCCTAGGGCAGGAAAGCTGAAGGCAGCCTTAAGCGGCCGCTGTCGCTGGTTCAGCTTGGGTTAAGGTACGTTCCCGCATCTTAAGTTGAGTCCTCTTGTGAGGGAGCCGTGTACCTGAGCCAGAAGATTATCGCGCGCATCGCGTGCCTATTGCTTGCCGCGGTCGCATCGCAAGCGCAAGCCATTCCACTCGCTCAAACCGCGTCGCCGGGTACGATCAATGCCCAGGCGCCGGCCCCCACGGTTTCGCTGACGCTTGCCGACGCCCTGGCGCGGGCCAAGGCCAACAGTCCGCAATTTCAGGCGGCGCTCACTCAACTGGGAATCGCTCGCGAAGATCGCGTGCAGGCGCGAGCGGCGCTGCTGCCGGGCGTGGACTATGACAACGGCTTCATTTACACCGAGGGCAACGGCACTCCCTCAGGGCGGTTCATCGCCAATAACGGTGTGCATGAGTACATCAGCCAAGGCGCGGTGCAGCAAGTGTTTGGCTTGGGGCAAGTCGCGGACTACCGGCGCGCCGCCGCGGCGCAAGCGCTGGCCCGAGCCAAAGCCGAGATCGCCGCCCGCGGATTGATCGTAACCGTGGTGCGTGCATTCTACGGAGTGCTGGTTACGCAGGGCAAGACGCAGAGCACGCAGGCGGCCGCCGACGAAGCCCAGCGCTTCCTCGACAACAGCCGCAAACTGGAGCAGGGCGGAGAAGTCGCGCACTCCGACGTAATCAAAGCGCAGATCCAGGCCAACGATCAGCAGCGCGCCTTTCAGGACGCGAAGCTTAGCGAAGAAAATGCGCGGCTGAGTCTCGCGGTCTTGTTGTTCCCGAATTTTTTTCAGGACTTCTCGCTGGTGGACGATCTTGCGGCTGCGCCGGTGTTGCCGCCGATTGCCGAGGTGCAACAGATGGCACAAAAGAAAAATCCCGAGCTAAGCGCCGCCTTTGCTGCACTCGAAGCCGCCAACCACGAAGTCATGGTCGCGCGCGCGGGACATCTGCCCACTCTGGTGCTGGATTACTTCTACGGCATTGACGCGAACCATTTTGCGGTCAGCACAGACGGTATCCGCAATCTCGGCTACTCGGCCACTGCCACCCTCAACATTCCGGTATGGCACTGGGGCGCGATTGAAAGCAGGGTGAAACAAGCCGAGCTACAGCGCCACCAAGCACAAGTCGAGCTGAGCGCGGCGCAGCGTCAGGCGATCGCCGATTTGCAGTCGTTCTACGCCGAAGCCGAAACCGCGCGCGCGCAACTGGACACACTGCGCAACTCCGCCGAGCTGGCGGCCGACAGCCTGCGGCTAACCAATCTGCGTTACCAGGCGGGCGAGGCCATCGCGCTGGAGGTGGTGGACGCGCAGAACACCGTGACGCAGGCGCGCAACAATTATCGCGATGGCGAGGCCCGCTACCACGTGGCCATCGCCAACCTGCAGACGCTGACAGGGGCGTTCTGATCATGAAAGCTCAACGCATTATCAACAGGCTGACGTCCTTACTGTCCCTCGCCCTTGTCTCGGCAATGCTGGTTTCCTGCTCGAAGAAGTCAGAGGAAGCCGAACCGGTAGTCACGGTGCAGACCGCGGTCGCGCAACGCGGCGCAATCCAGCAAGTAATCGGCGCCGAAGCCGTTCTGTTTCCCCGCGACCAGGCGGCCATCACTCCGAAAGTTGTCGCGCCGGTTAAGACCTTTTACGTGAATCGCGGCAGCCGCGTGCATCGCGGTGAATTGCTCGCGGTGCTGGAGAATCGCGATCTCGCTGCTGCCGAGGTCGAGAACAAGGGAACGTACGAACAGGCGCAGGCGGCCTACGGATTTGCAACCTCGTCCGCTTTGCCGGAAGAGTGGCAAAAGGCTGAACTCGATCTTACGACGGCGAAGGAGACCTACGACGCGCAGCAGAAAGTTTATGACAGCCGCCGCGCTCTCTTCCAGCAGGGCGCTCTTCCACGCAAGCAGCTCGACGAATCGGCGGTCGCCTTGATTCAAGCCAGGGCGCAATACGAAATGGCCGAGAAGCATCTAACCGCCCTGCAATCGGCGGGCAAGCAGCAGCAGATGAAGGCGGCCCGCGGACAGCTTACCTCGGCCAAAGGCAAGTACGAAGGCGCCGCCGCGCAGCTTGCTTATACGGAGATTCGCAGCCCAATCGACGGCGTGGTCACCGATCGTCCGAGCTATCCCGGCGAGACGCCTCCCCCCGGCACTCCGCTGCTGACCATCATGGACACTTCGGTGGTGACCGCGCGCGCACACATTCCCCAAAGCGACGCCGCCGGGCTGAAGCCGGGAGACGCTGCGACTATTGCTGCGCCGGGAGACGGTCGCGTACAGGGTAAAGTCACGCTGGTGAGTCCAGCGCTCGATCCCAATAGCACGACGGTCGAAGTATGGATCGAGGCCGCAAATCGCGACGGGCGGCTGCGTCCGGGCACGACCGTCAACGTTCAAATGGTTGCGCAAACCTTGAACGACGCCCTTGTGGTGCCGGTGTCCGCGCTGCTGAAGACTCCCGAGGGCCAGACCACGGTGATGATCGTCAAGGACGATCGCGCTCATCAAGTATCGGTGGGAACGGGCATTCACCAAGCCGATCGTGTGCAGATCACCAAAGGCCTGAGCGGCGGGGAGACGGTCATTGTGAGTGGCGCTTACGGTTTGCCCGACAACACGAAAGTGAAAGTTGTGGAACCGGCGCCGTCGGCGCATTCGGAGAACTCCGACTCCAAGAACGGCAACGCCAAGGACTGATGTGCGCATGAATTGGAAATCCATGCTCCAGCGTCTGCGCACCAGCGGCCCGGCGGACGAGCGCTATTGGTTTACTCGCTATGCGAAATCGCTGATCTTTCTCATCCTCGTTCTGGTGATGGCTGGAGCCTACCTCGCCTTCACCATTCCAATTTCGGTTTTTCCGACCACCGATTTTCCGCGTGTTCTCATCGGCGTCGACAACGGGGTGATGCCGATCGACCAGATGATGGTCACCATCACGCGCCCCATCGAAGAGTCGGTCAACAGCGTGCCGGGATTGCAGCAGGTCCGCTCCATCACCAGTCGTGGCGCGGCTGAAGTGGACCTCTTTTTCGACTGGCACGTGGATATGGTTACCACGCTCCAACTGGTAGATGCGGCGCTCTCTCGCATTCGCTCCCAGTTGCCTTCGACCGCCGTCATTCAATCTCACCGCCTGAACTTCTCCAGCTTCCCCATCATTGGATACAGCCTTACGTCCGATACGGTCCCGCAGACGCAGCTCTGGACGATGGCAACGTATGATCTGAAGCCCCGCCTCAACCGTCTCGATGGCGTGGCTACAGTGGTGGTGCAAGGTGGACAAGAACCGGAGTTTACCATCACTCCCGATCCCGCCAAGTTGCTGGCGGCCAGTGTGACCGTGCCCGACATTCTCGACGCGGTGCGGCGGACCAACCTCATTGACTCGCCTGGCCTGATGCAGGAGAACCATCAGCTTTATCTCGCGCTGGTGGACGGCCAGGTGAAAGATCCGGCGCAACTTTCGCAAATCGTAATCAAGGCGACGCCAGCCGGAATTCCCGTGCGGGTGGGCGATGTGGCCGCGGTTGCTCCCGGCGTGAAGCCGGTGTACACCATCGTGACCGCCAACGGAAAACCCGCGGTGCTGCTCAACATCAACCGTCAGCCCGACAGCAATACGGTCGCGGTCGCAGACGAAGTGCACGCCGAGGTTGGCCGCATTCGGCAGTCGCTGCCGCCGGGAATCCAGATCCAACCCTTCTACGATCAGTCGGAGATCGTAACCGCATCCATTAAGAGCGTTCGCGACGCCATTCTGATTGGTCTGGTGCTGGCCTCGATCATCATGATCCTGTTCCTGCGCGATTGGGGAGCCTCGGCGGTCGCGGCGCTGGTCATTCCGGTCACGGTGCTGGTGACCTTCATCGCCCTCAAACTAATGGGCGAGGGTTTCAACCTGATGACGCTGGGCGGACTGGCGGCGGCCGTGGGACTGGTGATTGATGACGCCATCGTCGTGGTCGAGAACATCACTCTGCACCGCGCCGCCGGGCAGGGACGGGTTGAAGCAATCGACAGCGCGCTAAGCGAGATCACCGCGCCACTCATTGGCTCCACGATTACCCCCATTGTTGTTTTTCTGCCGCTGATCGCGATCGCCGGCGTGACCGGCGTGTTCTTTCGCGCCCTGGCCATCACCGTGGCCGTGTCGCTGCTGACGTCTCTGGGACTGGCGCTGACGTTGACGCCCACCCTCAGCCAGTTTGTCATTCGCCGGAGACACCTGGACAGCCTTCCCCGCGAAGACTTCGGCGAGTGGGAAAAGGTCCTCGCCGCGGAAGAGACCGCTTTGAGTGGACGCTTCCGCCGCGTCATCGAGTTCTACGAACGCTGGCTGCGCTTCGCGCTGGATCGCCCGAGGTGGATCGCCATCTTCTCCGCGGTGCTGGTGATTGCGTCCTTCTTTTGCTATAAGGCGCTCGGCTCGGACCTGTTGCCGGCGATGGACGAGGGCGGGTTCGTGCTGGACTATCTCACTCCCGCGGGCACATCGCTCGAGGAGAGCAATCGCATGCTCAGCCACATCGAGCGCATGCTTCGGCAGGTTCCCGAGATCGAGAGTTTCTCGCGGCGCACCGGTCTGGAGCTCGGTTTGGCTGCGGTTACCGAAGCGAACCGGGGTGATTTTGCGGTGAAGCTGAAAGATAAGCGCAGCCGCAGCGTGGACGAGATCACCGAAGAGCTGCGCGCCGAAATCAACCAACAAGAACCCGCCGTCGAAGTCGAGTTCGTGCAGGTGCTGCAGGACATGATCGGCGACCTGTCGAATGCGCCTGAGCCGATCCAGATCAAGCTGTTCTCGCCCGACGCCGCGCTCTTGAGTCAGTGGGCGCCGCGGATCGGCGATGCCATCGAAAAAGTGAAGGGGGTAGTGGACCTTCGGAACGGAATTGAGAACACCATCAGCGGTCCGGCGACTGTTTTCCAAGTTGATCCGACGGTAGCCGCGCGCGCGGGGTTCACCCCGGAAGAAGTGGCAGTCGATGCCTCGGCAATTCTCGAAGGCGAACCCGCGGCCACGCCGGTCATCGCGCAGGACATCGCCTACACCATTCGCGTTCGCTATCCGGAGGACAACCGTAGTTCGCTGGCTGCGATGAGCAACACGCTGCTCAACAGCGCGAGTGGGCACACCGCGACCTTAGGCACACTTGCCAACATCACCCAACTGCCGGGGCAGACGGAAATTCGCCGCGAGAACCTGCAGCGCGAGTTAGCCGTCACCGCGCGCCTGGAAGGACGCGATCTGGGTAGCGGTGTCGCGGCCGTGCAGAAGATGGTTGACGGCCTGCATGTGCCGTCGTCCATCCGCATAATCTACGGCGGGACGTACGCGGAGCAGCAGCAATCGTTCCATGACCTCGTGCTCGTGTTGGTGCTGGCCATCCTGCTGGTATTTCTGGTGCTGCTCTTTGAATTTCGAACCCTGGCAGCGCCGCTGGCGATTCTGGCGTCGGCACTGCTTTCCACCTCGGGAGTATTCCTGGCGCTGCTCATAACTCGGATCACCTTCAACATCGCGTCGTTCATGGGGCTTATCATGGTGATCGGCATTGTGGCGAAGAATGGCATTCTGCTGCTTGACGCCGACCAGCGTTTTCGTTCGGCAGGATACTCCGCGCACGATGCCATGATCCAGGCTGGCCGTCGCCGTTTGCGCCCCATCGTGATGACGGCCATGGCTGCCGCCGCCGGCATGCTGCCCCTGGCGTTGGCGCTGGGCGCCGGTTCGCAGATGCTGCAACCGCTGGCCATCGCGGTAATCGGAGGCATCACCATTTCGATGGTGCTTTCGCTGATCATCACTCCCGCGGTTCACTTTTACTTGAGCCACGAAACCGGTCCTACAGAAGCCAATTGAAAGAGGAGAAACCATGAAACGGATTTTCGCATTGTTCCTGGCAGCCACCCTTCTGGCCGCCATACCCGCGTTCGCACAGAAACAATACAAAGTAGTCAATACAGTCAAACTCGGAGGAGAGGGCGGTTGGGACTACCTCTATTACGACAAAGACGGCCAGCGCCTGTTCATCACGCGGGGAAGCCATGTGATGGTGGTCGATGCCAAAACCCTGAAAGTGAGCGGGGATATTCCCGATCTCTCCGGCATTCACGGGGTCGCGCTTGCGCCGGAACTGGGCCGCGGCTTTGTCAGCAACGGCGGAGATAACACGGTTACCATCTTCGACCTGAAGACGCTCAAGAAACTGGACAGCGTGAAGGTTGGCGAGCGGCCGGACGCCATACTCTACGATCCGTTCACCAAACACGTCTTCACCTTCAACGCGCGCAGCAAGGATTCGAGCGTGGTGGACGCTGCCAGCGGCAAGGTGGTGGGGACGGTTCCACTTGGTGGCAAGCCGGAGTTTCCCGTCACCGACGGCAAGGGCAAGGTGTACGCCAACATTGAAGACAAGAGCGAGATCGCCGCAATCGATGCCAGCAAGCTCTCGGTGCTGAATCACTGGTCAGTGAGTCCATGCCAGGAGCCCAGCGCTCTGGCGTTCGACGTGGCACATCATCGCCTCTTCGCCGGATGCGACAACAAGATGATGGCCGTCGTTGACTCCGACACCGGCAAAGTCGTGACTACCGTGCCGATAGGGGCGGGAGTAGATGCCGGCCGATTCAATCCCAAGACGCAGGAAGTATTCATGTCCTGCGGCGGTGACGGAGTGCTGACTGTTATTCACGAAGACAGCCCCGACAAGTACACGGTCACGCAGAATTTGGCTACCGCCAAGGGCGCGCGCACCATGGCCATGGACTATGCGAGCAATACCGCGTATCTGGTGACCGCGCAGCGCGAAGCCACACCGCCTGCTCCGGGACAAAGGCCGGCCATGGTGCCTGGCAGCTTCGAGCTGATCGTAGTGAAGGGCGATTGAACTCGAACTCATCTCATGAATGGCTCCGGGTCGTATCAGGGCACGACTTTTAGTCGTGCCGGCGAAGCGCAGCAGGTCAGGGCTTTAGCCCCTGCAAAAACAGGCTCCTCAGGGGCTGAAGCCCAAGTCATTGTTGATCCGCCTGCGGCACGTCTGAAGCCGTGCCCTGATACAAAACGATTTATGAGACGGCTTTTTGCACTAGGGTTTCTTGGCGCTGGGGGGCAGCAGGTTGTTCAGCCGCAGATACATCGCGGCGGCGCTGTAGTGGTCGGCCCAATCCGCGGCGAGGTAGATGAGCGCCGCGGCGCGAGGGCCGGTGCGTCCACCGAAGAGTTCCACCGGCTGGCCTAGCGTCGAATCATCCGCCTTGGCCAGTACCTGCTCGCAGTAGGCGAACGAATCCTTCAGCGCTTTGGTCAGCATCTCTTTGGAGTCGCTCTCACTCAGTTTCAGCTCGCTCGGCTGCTCACCCGCCACGCGCGCACATAGAAAATTGTTGGACCCGGCGATGTGCATGACCAGGTGCGCGAAGGTCATCTGGGGCGGCGTCGGGCGGTAGCTGTACTTGTCGGCGGGCATTTCTTCGGCGGCGCCGATCAGGTTCTTCGACTGGCGCTCTTCCAGTTGCCGCACGGTGCTGACTACTGGATTGCTGGTGACCTGGGCCGGCGCCTTGGACTGCGCGAGCGCGACGCTCGCCAGCACCATCACCAGAGATGCGATGATTACGAGTTTCATGTTCCCCCCAATCTCACAAAGATGGGAAAAAGCATACCCCATTTGGGGCTTGGCGTTGGGAAATGTTGCGATCGGAAGAGGTCAGTCGACCGGGCGGTGCTGCATCAATCGCAGCAACTCCAGCCCAGCCTGCTCGGCGTCGCCATGTTTGAAATCCCCCTGCAAGAGGACGGTAGAAGCCTTGGGCGCCAGCGATTTCAGCGAAGCTGCCGCGCTGTCCGCGGGTCGGGAAGAGCTGTCCGGACCGAGGACGATGTAGTCAACTTTCGCGGCGCTCAAAAGGGTCTTGGCGTCGTGCATCCTGCAAGTGGACAACACCTCGTATCCATGATGCTGGAGCAGAGTTCTTACAAACGCACACAGGTCAGGCGATTGGTCCACGAAGAGGACCACGGGACCGGCTTTGACGCCGACGGGTTGGGAGAGAGCAGGCTCTTTGAGAAAGGAGACGATGGCTTCGTCTTCCGAATCGTAAATGCGGAAAATGGTGGCGAGTTTGGTCAGTCGCAGGAGGTTGGTGAGGAACGGCGGCGGAGCAGCCAGACGCAGGTCGCCGCCGCGATTTCGGGAATGCGATAGGAACCGCACCAGCAAGCCCATGCCCGTGCTGTCCACGCGGGTCACCTCGCCCGCCTGCACTACGATACGCGAGGACTCCAGCAAGCCGCGGTTGATGCACGCTTCGAGGATGGTAATTTCTTCGCCGGTAACGATTCTTCCGGCGCACTTGATCACAAATACTCTGCCGCAGTGGCGTGAATCCAGAGACAGTGACATGCGTATTTCCCTTATCCTGGGCTGTTCTTGTAGCGACCTATCATTTCTTGAGGACGAAAAAAGTCTGAGGCAAACACTTTATCACCCTGTCAAAGGGCGCCCGACGATTTGCCGAGTCGCACATCACAGCCAGGAAGATTCGGTTCAGGAAGAAGGAGGGGGTTGCGGCTGAGATTCGGCGTTGAGCGGCGGATTGGTAGCAGCAAGCTGATACGACTTCGCGGGCGCTTGCTTTTCCTCCAACTCGATTTTTAGCATCTCGCTTTCAAGTTGGCGTTTGAAATCGTTACTCATCCGCTGGAATTGCGTCATGTACTTGGCGATCTGCCGGGCGATCTCCGGCAGCTTCTTGGGGCCGAAGATCACCAGCGCCAGCAACAGAATGAACAGGATATCGGGCATGAGAAAAAAGCTTAGTCGCGCATCGCAAGAAAGAAATTCCCACTAAGGCTTTTTTTCATCCGCTTTGCCGGCGGTCTCGTCTTTCGGGTTCATGGAGTCTTTGAAACTCCTGATTCCCTCACCCAGACCTTTGCCGAGTTCCGGCAGCTTCTTTGGTCCAAACACCAGCAAGGCAATAAAAAGAATCACCAGCAGGTGCATGGGCTGAAACAAATTATCGAGCATGGACAACTCCTCGTCTAAGAATACCGTAATCCCGGAATTTCTGCTTGCCCTATGTATCGCGTCACCCCGGCATGTGAGCTCCGTCACTCGCAATTGGCGCTAGCGCTTAGCGGTCAGGGAGGCCCGAAGATCGATGGATTGCGCGCCATCGAGAGTGATGCCGGTGGTGGGCATCGCGTTTAAGTCAGCGGAGTTCGGAGCCATGAGGGACCAAACGAACAGCACCCTGTGGTGAAGGGTCGCATAAATGACTTGCGACCAGCGGTGGGCCAACTCGTCCTTGGACGCATGTGAGGCAACCGTTCCATGGAACACCATGAACAGATGATCGGAGATGGAGACCAATTCATCCGAGCCGATCTCGCCAAATTCGGAGAGCACTTCCAGGCTGGCCGAGATATTGTCCACGGCATCCTTGTCGTTGAGGGAAGAGGGTATTCGCATCACGAGGCAAGATGGGTCGAGTGCCCGCAAGGTGATGGTGGGCCTTGCCGCTTGGTCGGCGGCGCCGCTGGGGCCATGTTGCGCGATCCGCAGCAGGGTCTGGGAGCAGGCGTGCAGAAATTCATGCTCGCGCAAGGCGACGGCGTCGCGGGGCGGATCGTCGTTGGTTTCGGCGGGGAAAACGTCCCAACCCTTGGGAAACTCGTACTGCAAACCCAGGTCGGGATTGCGGTACACTGCGCCGCTGATCCCGCCCAGCGGAATGCTCTCCAGCGCCGGCTTGGCTTTGACAGCCGCAGTAGCGAGCGATGTAGGGACCGTGGGTCCCATGTAAGGGTCGCCGTCCGGCTTTACCGGTTTGCCGTCCGCGGTAGTGAGCGTGCCGTCGTCCTGGGTGCAATAGAAATGTGCCGCGTTCATGGCGTGTTTAGACTTTCGCAGAAAGTCCTGATCGTTGGAAGCCACTAAGATTTTGAGGTTGTAGTTTTTGATCCGCGTCCAATAGAGCGCGGCATAATTTGGGCCCTTATGACGCAGCGAAGAATAGAAATGGCCGGTGGTGCGTACCATGTAATCGGGAATGGGGTAACGAAGCGTCCTTCCCGGCTGGCTCCCGGAAGCCGCCCAGTTGTCGAATTCCTGCTGTTGCTGCTCCGGTGTCAATACCTCTAATCCTGAGCGTGGCTCGATCGCCGTGATGGTGATGGTTCCGGCATGGCTGGCATTCTCGAACTGAAGAGCCAGCAGAGCGTGCTGTCTCTCCGGCATGAGCGGCAGCATGAGGAGGTGGCCCTGGGCGGCAATGGGAAGATCGAAAGCAAACCCGAAGTAGTCGCTGGTGTACGTCGTATTGGAAAGGTGACCGTTTTCCGGCAGCAATTCCTCGCTGGCCGCGTGAGGGCTGGGAGGTTTGGGAGGAGCGTCAGGATCGACTTCCAGCAGCGGGCATTGCGCCTGCATCGTGGCTGCGAAACCAAGCAGCAAGGCCATGGCCAACACGAACACGTTGAGTCCGCGGCCTGCGCCAAGCGCGACTGGGATACGGATGGACATTCCGGCGACCTCTTCGTCCGGAGGAATACTCCACGGGCGGGAATTGGCTCATCATGGCAGCATTCTCGCGGTTGTGCAAGTCAGGACCAACCGCGGTCACCCGTGCCTTGCCGGGTGTGCCGGAGACTGGCACAGCGCCACTGGTGCGGGCACAAGAAAAGCGTGGAGCCATTGCTTCTTCCCCACGCTTGGTAGATGATTTCCGGCCCGCGGCGCGGTTACTGGGTGCAGCTTGTGCTGACCATCTTCAACTGCGCCACTTTTAGATCGGAGTACTTGTTTCCGCCAGACTCCGACTTCTCGTTCTCCGCGATCTTCGCTTCCTCCGCTTGCGACCGCGGCATTTCGTGACCCGAAACGCTGACGGTGTGGTTCACATGCTCCGAGAGGTTGACAGTCTTACTGCTCAGTTCCCACATGGTGCCGTCTTTGTCGGTGAGGTAGTACCCACCTCCCTCGATGCCCTTTTTCAGGCAACCGGTGACGTTGATCATGTGGTGAGTGCTCATGGTGTTCTTGCCCATTCCGGACTGGTTGTTCTGCATGGTATCTTGCCCGTACAGCAGGAGCGGACAAAGGCAGAGAAACGCAACCGCAGCCAAACCGGAAAAGGATTGTGGAAAGCGTGTCATCGTCAGTTTCTCCTTTCGCCGAGCATAGATGCGAAACCATGGCGTGGGGTGTACTAGACCTTTTCGCAAGTTGCGGTACACGTCCGTAGGATGGCGCGAATGCCCAGACGGAGTTTATTATGCCTTCGCAGACCGGGATTCTTCATGAAATTTCTGATCGTCGCCGCCGTCCTCATTCTCATCTGCGTGTTGCTGTTTTTTCAGCCAGGCGGCTACTTGATTGTGAATGACGCGGAGAAGTCCGACGCGATCGTCATGCTTGCAGGGGACCAGGTTGACCAGCGCTACTGGCGCGCTCTGGACCTGCTTCGTGGTGGCTACGGGCGTCATCTTCTGGTGGATGCGGGCACCGGTCAGGTTTACGGCCAGTCCTACTTGGATCTGGCAGCAAATTTCATAGCCCGGACGGCGGGAGAAAACGCCTCCGAAGTGAGCATTTGCATTGTCAAAGGTGACTCGACCAAGGAGGAGGCCCCGCAAGTAGGAGAATGCCTGGCGAAGTTGCAGCCGCCGCCGCATTCGGTCGTGTTAGTGACAGACGACTACCACACCCGGCGTGCGCTCTCCATCTTCCGCCAACGTTTACCACAAATTCACTGGACGGCAGGGGCAGTTCGCAATGACTTTCTGTTTGGCCAGCCGTGGTGGAAGAATCGCGAATGGGCCAAGACTTATCTGACCGAATGGGAGAAGCTGCTGTGGTGGGAGCTGTGGGACCGATGGCGGGCTTGACGGCATTGCCGCCAATTACGGTCTGCCGGTCAACCGGCTGTCCAATCTCTGCGCCCCGCCCGAGAAAAAACAGTGCGCTGTGATCGCCCGCTGGTATAGAGTGTGGGGCGTTGGCAACTACAAAGGGAAATTCTGACCCTTGGGAGCGCACGGTTAAGCAACCGGTGCGCCCAACCAACTTCCTCAAGATTGTTTTCTCGCCGGTCTGGATGGTCCTGATCGGGTTGGCTGTGCGCGTCCTCTACATGGTGATTGCGCGCTCCTATCGCGTTATCGACATTGGCGGCCCTAACGGCTCTGTCAACGAGCTGGAGCGTCTCGCTTACTCGCTGGCTACGGGCTCCGGCTTCAGCGCTCCCTACGTGGTCGATACGGGCCCTTCCGCCTGGGCCGCTCCTATCTATCCCTGGCTGATTTCGCTGGCGTTTCGCGCCTTTGGCGTCTATTCGTATGCCGCCGGGTTCGCCATGCTGCTGTTCAACAGCATCTGCGCTGCCCTCACCAGTTGGACCCTCTATCGCATCGCGCGCCGCGTCTTCAGCGAAACCATGGCCGTGTGGTCAGGATGGGTTTGGGCGTTTCTGCCCTACAGCATTCGTTGGTCCGTGACTTGGGTCTCGGAGACCACCTTTTCCGCGTTTCTGCTGAGCCTGCTGTTCATGCTGACGCTGGAAATGGAAGACAACGACGGCCTGTGGTGGTGGTCCGGCTATGGGATGCTGTGGGGAATTGCCGCCCTGACCAATACTTCCGTAATTTCGTTCCTGCCGTTCTCCGGATGCTGGCTCGCCTACCATTTGCATCGTCGCGGCAAACGCACTGTCGTGCCGGTGCTTTTGAGCGCCGTGGTTTTCTGGCTGGTACTCACCCCGTGGCTGGTACGCAATTACTCGGTCTTTGGCGAACCGGTTTTCATACGTGACAACTTCGGCAATGAATTCCGCGCCGGCAACAATCCGCTGGCCGAAGGCTGGGTGGTCCCGACCTACCACGCCGGCTACAACCCCGTTCTCTTGACCTTATTCCAGCAGATGGGCGAACCCGCAATCAACGCCGCACAGGCCCATGAGGCGAAAGCCTGGATTGCCCAGCATCCGAAAAGGTTTCTGGTGCTGTGCTTCCGCAGGTTCATCTTCTTTTGGGCTGGTGTTCCCCGGACCTGGTTAGGTCTTTCCCGGACAGGGCTGGACCAAGTGAAGAACTGGATCTTTCTGGCATCCTCGTTACTGGCCATTGGCGGACTGTTTCTGGCCGTTAAGAGGCGCGTGCACGGCGCTTTTCTGTTTGCCACGCTGGTGATCTTTTATCCATTGATTTACTACGTCACTTCTCCAACGGCCCGGTATCGACATGCGATCGATCCGGAACTGGCAGTCCTGGCGGTGTTTCTGATTTCGTCTTTTCTTGCTCGCTGGGCGAAGGGGGATCGACCAAACGTTGTGCGTCGGGTCTCGCAGGCGCCATTGCCGTCCTGATCGTCTTTACGCGAGGTCGCGGCAGACCTACGTCTACTGATGCTGCTTCCGTTTCTCCTCCCCTGCTCAACTCTGTGCCTTCGCCGCGCTCCCGTGCAAGTGTTCTCGGATTATCGGAATAATCTGCTTCCACCATGCTCCCTGCCAATCCACGGTCTTATGGTTCTAATGGAAATTCCGGTTCAAAACGAGCCGTGCGCCCGACAAGGCTTTAGGGAAATTCCCCTATCCGGCCTGCCGGGGACGGATATCGTATTGACGAATCTTGTAGAGCAGCGCCTTGTAGCTGATGTTTAACTGGGTGGCCGCTCGTTTGCGGTTCCAGGCGGTTTCTTCCAGCACTTGGGCGATGACTTCCATCTCGGCGCCATTCTTCAGATTGCGCACCATTTCTTTGAGGTCGGGCGATGGTTGCGGCTGCTTTTCTTCCATGCGCACCACAATTCCGGTTTGCGGATCGCGGGAAGTTCCCTGCTGCAACTCGGCGATCGCAGCCGACTCATCTCCCAGCACCAGGTAGCGCTTGACGAAATTTTCCAGCTCGCGGATGTTGCCGGGCCAGGGATAGTTCTCGCAAGACTCCACCAGCTGCGGCGAGACGTTCAGGGGTGCGCAGGCGTAGCGGTCCGCGAGGTAGATCATGAAGTGGCGCAGCATCATGGGGATTTCTTCGCGCCGCTCGCGCAACGAAGGCATGCGCAGAACGAAGCTGTTCAAGCGGTAATAAAGGTCTTCGCGGAAGGCTTTTTGCGCGATCGCCTGGGGCATGTTGATATTCGTAGCCGCCAGCACCCGGACATCCACCTTGACGGTATTACGCCCGCCCAATCGCGAAAACTGGCCGTCCTGTAAAACCTGCAGCAGCTTGGCCTGCAGTGCCGAAGACATCTCTCCGATTTCATCCAGCAGCAGGGTGCCCTTGTTGCAGAGCTCGAATTTACCGGGCTTGGACTTAACGGCGCCGGTAAAGGCCCCCGGTTCATAACCGAATAATTCGCTCTCCAGCAGTTCGCTGGGCATGGCGGCGCAGTTCACTTTCAAAAAAGTGCGGTGCGAACGATCGGAATACTTATGAATCAGGTGGGCCAATACTTCCTTGCCGGTGCCGCTTTCGCCCAGCAGCAACACCGGGAAATCGAAGCGCGCCACCTGCATGGCCTGGGCGCGAAGCTGGCGCATTTGCGGGGTAGCGGAGAAAAAGAAGACGCCTTCGCTGACTTCAATGGCTTCGCCCGCGCCGGGGCCGCCCGGTTCCATATTTTCCATACAGAAGCGCAGGACCTCGCTCATCTCTTCCTTCTGCACCGGTTTGGAAAGGTAATCCTGGGCGCCCAGTCGCATGGCCTGCGCCACCTTGCGGGTATCGCGAACGCAGGACAGCATGACTACCTTGGTGGCAGGACGGACTTCACGGATGCGCTGCAAGGTCTCCAACCCATCGGCTCCGGGCATGACCATATCGAGCAGCACCAAGTCGGGATTGGCCCGTTGCACCTTTTCGACGGCTTCGGTCCCGTTGCACGCCGTCGTGACCCGATAGGAGTCCAGTTCCAGTACCGTCTGCAGATACCGCAGCATGCTCGGCTCGTCGTCCACCACTAGGATGTGGCCTGCGCTCATCGATCCTCCGCAACGCGTTTAGGTGAGGGATTCAGCAAAAGCAGAAAGGAAAACTTGCTACCATTACCGGGCTCGCTCTCGACCCATATCTTCCCGCCCGCCGCCTGTACCAGACGGCGCGCGATGGCCAGCCCCAGCCCATGTCCTTCCGTCTGCACTCCCTTGCGCGTCAGGCGGAAGTACTCATCAAAGACTTCCTGCTGGAATTCCGGGGCGATGCCGGGTCCGGTGTCGGACACCGAAATGCGACAGCAATTGGGCTCATGGATGGTCTGCCGGCGCCGCTCTACCTCAGGCTGGCGCTCAATCGTCCGCTGCTCCCAGAAGTAGGGTTCCAGGTGCAACCACACAGTCCCTGACGAAGGCGTGTACTTCAGAGCGTTGTCCAGTAGGTTCGAAACCACGTGCTGCACTTTGTAGTAGTCGAAGGGGAAGGAGCGCAGCCGGTCGTCAGGCAAGAAATAGAACGCGATCGCTTTGTCCTGGAAGCGCTGGGCCCAAACCTCAGCGATCTCGCGCACACAGGCGTTGATGTCCCCCACCTCGTACTGCATCTCGAAGCGGTCGACTTTAAGGGAAGTGTAGGCGAGCAAGTTCTGGATGAAATTGGAAAGACGCACACCATTGGCCTGCATCTCGGTGAGTATTTCAACTTGCCGTGGATTCAACGGTCCAAGCTTCTGCGCCAGCAGCAACTGCAGGTAGCCCCCCATGATGGCGAGCGGCGTTTTCAGCTCGTGAGCGGCGGAAGCCAGCGCATCATGTTCGTCGCCGAACAGCTCGACCCTGTGCCTTAACGGCGACATCTTCGCCGATGGCATAGGAACGGCATCCTTCGCTTCCCTAGGCAACGACAATGGTTCCCCCATTTCCTCTGTCAGATCCCCCGAAGTCAGTTCCATACCGTATTCTCGACAAAAATGGCCACAGAGTTTAGCGTTTTCCAGTCCTCGGGGGATAGAGTAGAAGCACTCTACAAAGGGGGAGCCCTGATCTTACCGCAATTGGCCGAGTTGTCAATGAAATTTCCCATGAATTTGCGCAAGAGCGCAAGATATTTGGCTTTTTTGGGAACCGATTTGCAATTTAGGGAGGCATTTTTCTTCTCTCGAACCGCAATAGATTGCAATCACGACCTGCTCAGGCGGCCTGTTAATTTTTCGATATGTCTAAGAAAACACAAGGATTGCAACCTTATTTCATGGGTGCGAAGTTTGGCCGTTCAGGTGCGTACTAAATTAGAATAACAGGAGATAGAAGTGCGTCGAACCGTATCCGTCGCCGAGCGCCGCGACTGGGACCGGCTGCCTATCTCAATCCCATTCTTTGTTCGCGGAAGCAACGCTGACGGCGAAGAATTCCTGGAGTTTGCTACAGCCCTGAACTTGTCTGCCGGCGGCCTGCTACTGGCAGCCCGGCGTTACCTGGAGCCCGGTACCCACATCTCCCTGGAAATTCCGGTCACTCTGCTGAACAAGGCTAACCTCCCGCGATCCGTGTCGCTGCTGCACGCTACCGTGCTACGCTGCACCCCCGACCGCCAATACTTCCTGCTCGGCCTGCAATTCGAAGAGCCTCTGCTGAACCAGCAGCCTGGCTTGGAGGCAGCCCGGTCCCGCTCCGCAGGGAAAGAGAGTTCCTCAAAGTGAAAATGTTTTCACACTCTCAAGCGCAAGATATTTCTTTTTAGGCCTTTCTGCATTAATTTCCAAGACAACTTTTGCATATATAAGTTACAGTAAATAAACCATATTGAAAACAAAGTGCGCATTCTTTTGCGATGTTGCACAAACTTGGCGCAAGAAATGCAATTCATTGGTACGCCGATATCTCCTTGTATGACGCGAGGACACGTGATGCCATTGCTGGCAGGCTCGAACAACGAAGGCGCGCTCACGGTCCAACAGCTTCCGCCCGAACCGGTGATCTTTGGCCAGACACCCGCGATGCGTGATGTCCGGCAAAAGCTGGAGCGAGTCGCTGGCGCAAATCTTTCCGTACTGATCTCGGGAGAAAGCGGTACCGGAAAAGACATCATCGCCAGGCTGTTACATCTGTATTCGCCGTGGGCGAATGGCCCCTTTGTCAAGGTGAATTGTCCGGCAATCCCGGGGACCTTGCTGGAAAGCGAACTGTTCGGTTACGAAAAAGGCGCCTTCACCGGAGCCTACAATCCCAAGCCTGGCCGGGTCGAAATGGCGCACCGGGGCACTCTGTTTCTGGACGAAATCGCGGAACTGGATGCGGCGTTGCAGGCGAAGCTTCTGCAACTCCTGCAAGATGGCCAGTTCAGCCGGATTGGTGCGCAGGAGGACAAGAAGGTCGAGGTGCGGGTGGTGTGCGCTACTAACCGGGAAATACACAAGGAGATCGAGCACGGAAACTTCCGGCCCGACCTGTTTTACCGCATTGCCACCATGACGATTCATTTGCCGCCGCTGCGCGAGCGGGCCGTCGATCTGCCGGTCATCAGCGATTACCTGCTGCAGTACTACAACGAGAAGCTCAATGGCCGGGTGAGGATGGTGCGCCCCGCCCTGATGGCCAAAATGCAGCGTTATTCGTGGCCGGGCAACGTCCGCCAACTGGAGAACCTGATCAAGCGCTACGTGGTCATGGGCACGGAAGATGTTATCTTAAGCGAATTGCTTCAGCCCAATGAGCGCGATGCAGTTACCACGCTGATGCTGGATGGACCGGTTTCACTCAAGAAGCTGACCCGGCAGACCGTCCGCAAATTGGAAGCACGTATTATTCTTAATGCACTTCATGCTAACAACTGGAACCGAAAGAAGGCGGCGCGCTCGCTCGATATCAGCTATCGCGCCTTGCTCTATAAGCTCAAGGAAGTAGGGATCCCGCAGCGGCGCTCCAGTTCCGCGAGCAAACACGAAGAGGACGATAAGGCCGAGTAATCCGGACCGAGGTGGAGTCATGTATTCGCAAACACGGGCATTTGCATGTCGCGCAACCTTAACCCTGGTGTTGCTGGTGCTGCTGGGCGCCTGGGCGCACACCGCGTGCGGGCAGAACGCCAGCAGTCCCGCCAGCCCAGATAAACCAGTGATCCCGGCCAGCGCCGCGGAGCCTGCCAAGGACGTGGCCAACGCTGCGCAACCTGGGGCCGCCAATACGCTTCCCCCACGGGTTGCACAAGTCCGGCCGGATAGCTACATTATCGGCTCCGATGATATGTTGGCGATCAATATCTGGAAAGAGCCCGAGATGTCGAAGACCGTCCCGGTTCGACCAGACGGAATGATCTCGCTGCCGTTGTTGGGGGAGATCAAGGCGAAAGGGCTGACTCCGGTACAACTGGAAGACCAGATCAGCGATTCGCTGAAGAAGATTATGTCCGATCCGCAGGTGACCGTGATTGTCACGTCGGTGAATAGCCTGACTTTTAATGTTATGGGCCAGGTCATGAAGCCGGGATACTTACCGATCACTCGCCCCCTCACCGTGCTGGATGCCATAGCGCTGTGCGGCGGCTTTAAGGATTTCGCCAAGCAGAAGAAAATCTACGTGCTTCGTACTGGCCCCGATGGGAAGCAGGAACAGCTCAAGTTCAACTACAAAGAAGTCATTAAAGGCAGGAATATGGCTCAGAACATCCAGCTTCACCCGCACGACACCTTGGTCGTCCCGTGAGAACGGAAAACGCGAAAAAGAGGAGGGGGCTATGAAACGTCCACTCGGCCTATCTCTGGTGGTTTTGGCAGTCTTGGCAGTGCCGCCTGCCTGGTCGCAAACTGGTAGCGACCCGTCACAGAGCGGTTCTACGGACCCGTCACAGAGCGGTTCTGCGAGCCAGTCGCAAACCGGTGCCACTGACCAGTCGCAGCAGTCATCCACGGGCCCGCAGGTGGCTTACACTCATCCCGAACAGCTGCCTCCATTGGCCTTGCTGAACGAAGTCACGGCGAACACTGGCATCAAGCTCAACCTGATGACTGGATTCTTAACGACTTACAACTCGGTTGCCGGTTCGTCTCAAGCCTACTGGCAAAGGGTCCCCACGATTAGAGGCGGCGTCCACATAACGCAGATTCGTCCCACCTTGATGTGGGACCTGGTGTACAACGGCGGAGTTGGATTAAGCGACCAGTCGTCGCGGGGTTTTTCGAATTACACAACCCTGAATCAGAACGCGCGCGCAAATATCCTCTGGCAATTTGCCAAGCGCTGGCAGATGGCGGTGAACGATAGCTACGTTTACACGAACGACCCGTTCGAGCCGTACTTGACGGTTGATCATGTGCCCACTTTTAACGATCCCAATCCCGTCATCTACATACCTCAGGCCGTAACCGAGGCGAATGTGGGTTCGGTTAATCTAACCTATCAGATGACCCAGCATGATAGCCTCAATTTTACGGGCGGTGAAAGCTTTCAACGATATCTCAACAGTCTATTCTCAAGCAATAACTCGTACAGCTACTCGACGGGAGCCAACTATCAGCATGATTTCTCGGCGAGGCTCTCAGCCGGTGGCGGTTATAGCTTCACCGCCCTGGATTTCGGACATGGTCTATCGCGCTCCGGGATTCAGGCAATAACTGGGTTTGCCAGCTATCGGTTGACTCCGAACAGTTACGTAAGCGGATGGGTGGGTCCTGAGAACACGGCGAGCAAGGACATCGTTCCAACTTTCTGTTTCCCGGGTTATGGCTGCTTCGGTTATCACGCAGCGTACTCAGACCAGTGGAACGTAGCAGAAGGAGCGACTTTCGGCTGGTCGCGGACGCGGAACGCGGTGCGCGCAGGATTCAGGCATCAAGTTACGAGCGGCGGTGGTTTCCTCGGTACGGTACGGCTCTATCAGCTTACCGCCGCCTACCGGCGGCCACTGACGCAACGCTGGAATTTCTCTGCCGGGTTTTCGTATAACAACAGCCTGTCGATATCGCAGTACCATACCGGCGGATTTCTAAAGGTGCTGCAAGGCACAGTGACTTTCACCCGGAGTATCTCGCAGTCGTGGTATGCATCCATGTATTACCTT
Source organism: Candidatus Korobacteraceae bacterium (assembly GCA_049522855.1). Classification (GTDB taxonomy): domain Bacteria; phylum Acidobacteriota; class Terriglobia; order Terriglobales; family Acidobacteriaceae; genus Bog-257. The sequence goes on along the minus strand of JBEKNL010000013.1, from coordinate 34,584 downwards.
GCGATTCACCAGAGTCAGAATTACTATTCATCGCTGCCAGAAACTCTGACCGGCAATGGCGTCGGAATTACGCTCCAGTACTCCTGGGGCCACTCACTTGGAAGGTGATTCATGATGGAAGAACTTGATGATCAGAAGTCAACGCAGGGGGTCGATGAATATTGGGCCTTGGTGGTCCGCCGCAAGTGGTGGATTCTGGGACCGCTCTTCTTCGGATGGCTCCTTGTCTTTGCGTCAGCCTGGGTCATTCCCGCCAAGTACGCCTCGGAAAGCGTAGTGCTGGTTGAGCCACCCAAGGTTCCGAATTATCTAGTGGCGCCAAACGTTCAGGTCGACTTAGCGGACCGGGTGCAAAGTATGAGCACGCAGGTTCTGAGCCGTACGCGCCTGCTAAGCCTCATCGAAAAATTTCACCTGTACTCCAGCTATGCCAATTCGCCTGATGATCAGGTAGAAAAGATGCGCGATGACGTTGAGTTCGAGTTGGTTCACGCTCCCACTGGTAACAGACAAACGGAATATGTCGCGTTCAAGATGGCATACAAGGCCCCAGACGCCGCGACTGCCCAAAAGGTGAACGCAGCCTTGACCTCGTTCTTCGTTGACGAGAACGTGCGGACCAGCCAGGAGCAGTCGGAAGCGACCACGCATTTCCTGGATTCTCAAGCGCAGGCATTCGGGCAGACGCTTGCCGATGAGGAGGCCAAGGTGCGCGCCTATGAGGCGCAGCATGATGGATCATTGCCTCAGCAGTTGCAAAGCAATATGCAGATCCTCAGTGGTATTCAATCCCAGCTACAGGCTGCGCAATCCAGCCATGAGAGAGCCTTGCAGCAGCAAACTTCACTGAGCTCGCTGCAGAAACAATACGAAACGATGGGCGATTCGGCAGACGTGCCCAGCAGCCTCGAGGGCCAACTGGAAAGCGCGCGTGCCCAATTGGCCGACCTGCAGGCCCGCTACACCAACGACCATCCCGATATCAGGAAACTGAAGGAAACCATCGCTGGTCTGGAGAAACTGAAGAAAGACATGGGCGCCGAGGCCAAGGAGAAACTCGAGACGAATACCGCGAGTGCGGCCCAGGTGCAGGCTATGACGCCGCGGGTGCAAGTGCTGAACCAAATCAAGATCAACAAGATGGAACTGCAAACTTCCACAGAGCAAATACAGCGTCTCGAAAAGGCTGGTGAGATGTATCAGGCGCGCTTGAATGCGACCCCGGCAGTGGAAGCTGAGATGAAAGACATGATGAGTGATTTCGACGACATGAAAAAGGAATACGCCAATCTGCTTGCCAAGAAGCAGGAATCCTCGCTGGCTACCAGCCTGGAGAGGCAGCAACAGGGCGCACAGTTCCGCGTCATCGATCCCCCCAGTCTTCCGAACAAGGCTGTGTTTCCCGATCGATTCAAGTTTTCGCTCGCTGCAATTGGTGTCGGCTTGGTATTTGCAGTGCTGTTTGGATTCGGCTCGGAGATCCTCGATGATCGTATCCGTAGCGAACAGGCGCTCAACGAAGCTGTCAGTTTGCCGATCCTAGTAGATATTCCGGCTCTGCCAACCCCAGCGGAAATTCGCGCCGCTCGCTGGAAGCCGTGGTTGGCGGTGGCGGCCACCGTAATGGTGGTCATCCTGCTTCCCTCGGGCGTGGCTTACGCCTATTTTTGGTGATAGTGCATGTATAAACAATTCTTCGGGTTGACGCGCAATCCCTTTGAGATTAGCCCTGACCCGTTCTTTTACCATCCGACGCCGCGTCACAATGAAGCCCTGGCCAACTTGCATTATGGGGTAGGCCGCAGAAAGGGCTTCATCGTGATCACCGGTGAGGTGGGAACGGGCAAGACCTTGCTGGTCCGTTGCCTGCTAACCGAGTTGCGCAAGAACAACATCGCTTTCGCTTACGTTTTCAATCCCTTGCTGCCGGTGGTGGAGTTCTTCCAGTACATCATGGCCGACCTGGGGCTGCCCTACGCCGGGCGCACCAAGACGGAGATGCTGCTGGACCTGAACCGCTACCTCATCCAGCGCCACGCCCGCGGCCTGATCACGGCCCTGGTGGTCGATGAGGCGCAGGCGTTGCGGCACGAACTGCTGGAGGAGATCCGGCTGTTGACCAATCTGGAGACGTCGCAGCAGAAGTTGCTGCAGATTGTTCTTCTGGGTCAGCCGGAGCTGGAGATAATGCTTGACTCTCCCGAGTTGCGGCAACTGAAGCAGCGGGTCTCCCTGCGCTGTCAGCTGCAGCCGCTGGACGAAGCCCAGACCCGCGCCTATGTGCTGTCCCGCCTGGAGCGTGCCGGCGCGCATGCAGAACCGCCGATTTTCGCCGACCAAGCCTTGAGCAAGCTCTTTGAGTATTCCGGCGGCATTCCGCGCATCATCAACAATCTTTGCGAGAACTCCATGGTGAACGCCTTTGCTCGCGAACAGCGGACGGTGACTCCCGAGATGATCACGGAAGTGGCCGCAGATTTCCGTTTGACCGGCCCGTCCCTGCCGGAAGAAGTCCCGCTGCCCGTGGCCGCACCCGAGGAGAACGGCGAAAGCTTGTTGCGCTCGTTGTTCCGTCTCCTGCGCACCATGGACCACCAGACTTTAGAAACCGAAAAAGCCATACCCACCACTGTCGGGAGGAGAATTTAGCCATGAGTCGAGTGTACGAAGCGTTACAGAAGTCCCAGGGTGAAAGTCCGAGTGCCTCGCCCTTGGTTTCAGGCGGACCAGAAGCGGCGCCTGGCGAAGCCACTGCCGTTGCCGTTGCGGCCAGCGTCCCCTTGGGCACACCCATGGATGCGACTTGGTTGAAGGTTCCTGCCGACCGCATCCTGCGCCCCACCCCCACTCCCGAGCAGCGTCTGGTGGCGCTGGCTGAGCCCAACAGTCAGGGAGCGGAGATGTTCCGGGTCCTAGCGACCCGCCTGGCGCACATGCAGAACAAGCGGCGGCTGCAGAAGCTGCTCATCACCAGTTCTGTGGGCGACGAGGGCAAGTCGGTGGTGGCTGTCAACCTCGCTCTGACCTTGGCGCGGCGTCACAATGCGCGCACCCTGCTGATCGAAGCCGATCTCCGCCGGCCCAGCGCCAGTAATTTGTTGACCAACTCGTCCTTGCGCGGCATTGCGGAGTGGGATGCAGGCAAACTCTCGCTCGAAGATTTGCTGTACCAGGTCAACGACCTGCCGCTGTGGTTTCTCTCCGCAGGCCACGGCATGGAGGAACCGCTACCGCTTCTGGAATCGGACCGTTTCGCCAAGATGTTGGACACCATCTCGTCGACCTTCGACTGGGTGCTGCTCGATGCCACACCTATGTTGCCCATGGCCGACGCTACTTCGCTTTCGCGCCTCTGTGATGGTGTCCTGGTGGTGGTGCGCGAAGGGTTTACCCGGCGTAAGGTCCTGGATAAGGCGCTGGAATCGATCGAGAAGCCCAAACTTCTGGGCGTGGTCTTCAACCAAGCCTCCATGTTGAACCTCGATTACGACCGCTACTACGGCGGCAACAACTCATCCGGAAAGTCGAAGAAGGAAGCTAAGAAACAACCCAAGCAGGACACGGACAAGGTAACAGCGGCGACGGCATGATTCGTTTGTTCAATGCCTATTTCCCCACCCGCACACTGTTGCTCACGGTGACCGAGGTCATACTCGTTACCTTGGGTTTTGTGCTGGCGGTGGAATTTTGGGCAGGGACGGCCTCCGACGCCAGCATTTATCTGCTGTACGAAAACGGCTTGGGGCGGATCGGCCTGGTGGTCGCAGTCTTCCTCATCCTGATGTACTACTTCGATCTCTACGATTCCTCTGTGCTCGCCAACCGGCGAGAAGTGATCACCCGCCTGGTGGGCGTCCTGGGCTGTGCCTTCGTCGCGTTGGCGGTGCTCTACTACGTGTTTCCCGAGGTTAGCCTGGGTGGCAACACCTTGTGGATCGGGGTGGGTATTGCCGGCGTCGCGGTTCCCGCCTGGCGCCGGGTGTTTTTTGTGCTCAACCGCTCCGCCCGTTTTTCGGAGAGGGCCATCGTTTACGGGGACGGGCCCCTGGCGGGACCGCTGATGGCGGAGATCGCCCATCGTGCCGAACTAGGCATTCGGGTCGTGGGTTTCGTCGGTCAGAACGCGCCCACGGTCCCCGGCATTCCCCTGTGTGATGGCAACATTGAGGAGTTGGTCCTGGAGCGGAACGCGCAAACCGTCCTGGTGACCATGGGGAACCGCCGCGGCAACTTGCAAGTGGAAGAGTTGCTCAAGCTCAAGGCCCGGGGTGTGCACATCCAGGATGGACCCGAGTACTACGAGAGCGTTACCGGCAAGATTCCGCTAGAGTCGCTGCGTCTCAGTTGGCTGCTGTTTTCGCCCGGCTTTCACGTGCGCACCGTCCTGCGGATCTACAAACGCTTGTTCTCGATCATTCTCGGCTCGCTGGCCATCCTGCTGACTTCCCCGCTGATGCTGCTGGCCGCCATCGCGATTCGTCTCGATTCGCCGGGTCCGGCGACTTTTCGCCAGAAGCGGGTGGGCGAACACGGACGTCTGTTCACCGTGTACAAGTTCCGATCCATGTACGACGGGTCGGACAAGAAGCAGTTGAAGCCGGCCGAGCATGGGGATGCGCGCGTCACCGCGGTGGGCAAGTGGCTGCGCCGCACCCGCATCGACGAATTGCCGCAATTGTTCAACATCGTCAAAGGCGATATGGCATTCGTCGGACCGCGGCCATTCGTTCCCGAGCAGGAAGAAGAGTGCGTGCAAAACATCCCATTCTATAAAGAGCGTTGGCTGGTGAAGCCTGGCGCTACGGGATGGGCGCAGATCAACCGTGGCTACAACTCGACCCTGGAAGACAACCGCGAGAAACTGGCTTACGACCTGTTCTACATCAAGAACGTCTCCTTTGGACTCGACCTCTATATCATGTTTGCGACCGTCAAGATACTGGTCTTAGGCAGAGGTGGACGATGAACTCGGCCAAACATCACGCGCTGCAGGAAGTCCGGTGAACACGGTTGGAGACCACCATGCCACTAGGACAACTGACCGGAGTGCCGGTGTTGGGGTACCACAGGATTGTGGACGCCAGTTCCTCGCCTGACGAAGCCAGACGGTGGGGTGTTCACGAGTCCGCATTCCGGGAGCAACTGCAACTAGTGCGCCATCTGGCGATGACAGTAGTTGCGCCTGAGGAGATTGCCGCCGGCCAGTTGCCCGCCAGACCTGTCGCATTCACCTTCGATGACGGCTACTCCTCCGACTATCAGATCGCTTTCCGGCTGCTTTCCGAGTTTGCCGTAAGCGCCACATTCTTCGTCAATACCTCCAGCCTTGACGCCGATGGATTCCTCACCTGGCAAATGACGGCTGAGATGAGTCGTGCGGGAATGCGTTTTGGGTCGCACGCGCACAATCACGTCGCGCTAACTACGCTGAATGCGGAGCGTTTGAGAGAGGAACTCCGCATATCGCGGGAAATGCTTGAACAACGACTCTCCACTCGTGCCGAGGCACTGGCTGCCCCATACGGTTTTTGCAACCAGCATGTGCTCGATGCCGCGTGGGAGTCCGGTTATCGTGTCGTCTGCACCTCGAAGCCTTGGCCGGCGCAACGTGGACAACGGGTTCTTTCACGCGCGGCAGTCCTTGAGCACACCTCGCTTGATGAATTCCGCAAGCTGCTAAACAACGATCCGTCCGTGTATTTGCGGCGCTGGAGCCGCGACCGCGCCCTGGCCATTCCGAAGTTTGTGTTCCTGCGCCTTCGCCCTGAGTTGTTAGGTGTTCGCACTGCGGGGGACACCTTGTGAGCAGCCGTCTGCAGGTTATCGCCTTGGTTGACGCGCTGGGATGGGAATACATCCGCGAGCGTCAATTTCTCGACGACGTATTGCCATACCGTACTTCGCTGCAGACCGTGCTGGGCTTCAGTTCGGGTGCGATTCCCACCATCCTGACCGGGCTGATGCCGGAGCGGCACGGCCACTGGAACCTGTTCTACTACGATCCCCAACGCTCGCCGTTCTGGTGGCTGAAGGCCTTCAACTGGCTGCCGAATCGAGTGCTCGACAATCGCTACGGCCGGAAGATCCTGAAAGAACTCGGACGCCGGATACTGAGTCTGGGTCCAACCTTCGAATGCTGCGTATCTCCTCGCCTTTTGCCTTACTTCAACTTTTCCGAGCGCCGCGACATTTATGCGCCCAAAGGCATTGAGAATGCTCCCTCGCTGTTCGACGAGTTGGAGCGCGAAGGCCGCAGCTATCGCGTGTATACCTATCATCAGTGTTCCGACGCCGAGATTCTGCGGCGTGCCCGGCGCGATATCGCCGAATCGGAAGCCACCCTGTTCTTCCTCTACCTCTGCGAGGTCGACGGCTTCCTGCACATGCGTTGCAAGGAGCCGGAAGCCATCGACCAGAAACTCCAATGGTACGACGAGCAGTTGCGCGAGGTTTTTGGTGTCGCTCGCAAACGCGATCCGGAGGCTTCGCTGATGGTGTGCTCTGATCACGGCATGACGCCCGTTACCCAGCATGCAGATTTGGAGGGCGAGATGGCGAAGCTCGGATTGCGTATGCCGCAGGATTACCTGGCGGTGTATGACTCGACGATGGCGCGCTTCTGGTTTTTCAACGACGTGGGACGCGAGCGGGTGACTGCGGTGATGCAGTCCCTGCCCTGCGGACATGTGCTCTCAAGGCAGGAGCTGGACAAATTTGGCTTGCACTTTCCCGACGATCGGTACGGCGAACTCATTTTCCTGCTCAATCCCGGCTGGATGGTGGCGGAAAGTGATTTCAACGGAAAAGGGTGGTTCCCCGAGGGTATGCACGGCTACCACCCAGACGATTCCTATTCAGACGCGATATTCTTGAGTAGCGAAGAACCATCACAGCCATTGCGCACCATCGCGGACGTGTACTACTCGATCCGCGCCGCGGGGCGCGAATCTAAGGAGAAAGTTGTTCTATGAAGAAGGCTTTAATCACCGGCATTTCCGGCCAGGACGGCAGCTATCTTGCCGAATACCTACTTGACCTCGGATACAGTGTTTATGGCATGGTGCGTCGGGAAACCGGCACGATGCGCTGGCTCATCCCCATCCAGGACAAGATCGAGATTCTGTATGCCGACATGCGCGACACGGCCTCGCTGGAAGTCGCCTTTGCCAAGGCGTCGCCGGATGAAGTCTACAACCTTGCGGGACAGGTTTTCGTTCCCACCAGCTGGCAGATTCCTGCCGAGACGTTCGACATCAATGTTGGCGGGCTGGCGCGGTTGCTGAACATCATCGAGCGCCAAAAGCCGGACACCCACATCTATCAGGCCTCCAGTTCGGAGATGTACGGCAATCTGAACGGTTTGCGCAATGAACAAACCGCGCTGGCTCCCACCTCTCCGTATGGAGTGTCCAAGACGGCCGCTCACCGCTTATGCGGCGTCTATCGCGAGCGCGGAATTTTCGCCGTCGGCGGCATTCTCTTTAATCATGAATCCCCGCGCCGCGGGCCGGAGATGGTAACCCGCAAAATCACGCTGGCTGCGACCGATTGGGCACAGGGCAAGAAGAACAAGGTGAAGCTGGGCAACATGCAGGCCCGTCGCGATTGGGGATTTGCCGGCGATTACATTCGCGCCATGCACACCATGCTGCAGGAGGAGAAGCCCAACGATTACGTTATCGCCACCGGCGAATCGCACAGCGTTTACGAATTCGTGGTCGAGGTCCTGCATTGCCTGGACCTGGTGCCTCCGGGCCGCAACGTTGCCGAGGTGGTAAATGAGTACGTTGAAGTGGATCCCAAACTCTTCCGTACCGGCGAGATTCATGACCTGCGCGGAGACTCTAGCCTGGCTCGTCGCTCGTTGAACTGGAATCCCGACGTGGATTTCAAAGGTTTGGTGCGCATGATGGTCGAGTCTGACGCCTTAGGACGGGAGGAAGGTCGCTACCCAAAAGCCCAGTTGGTTAAGGGCGGCGCATGAGCGAGGGTCCAATCCCGGTGATGCACTTCTCCAACACCCGCGTGCGTGGTGGGGCGGAGGAGCACATCCTGACTTTGATCCGGGGTTTGGACCGCAAGCAATTCTGCCTGTACCTGGTATGCAGCCCGGAGGTTGCCGAAGCGGTCCGTGCTGACGTGCCGCCCGATGTCGAACTGTTGCCATTGTTGTACCCGGTTCCGACCCATGGGGCAGGAGCCACCCAGCTTGGGCGATGGATTCGTGCGCGGCGGATACAGGTCCTGCACTCCCATCTATTCACCAGCAGCTTGTGTGCTTCGCCGGTGGGCTGGATGTGTCGCGTGCCCCTGATCGTTGAAACGCCTCATGTGCGGGAATCATGGCGAAGAGGTTGGAAGGCCAATAACTTCACGATTGACCGCATGGCAGGACGCTTCGTGGATCGCTATATCGCCGTGTCGTACGCGAATGCGCGCTACCTGGTCGAGGAGAAAGGCTTGCCCGAAAAGAAAGTGCGCGTTATACAGAACGGCACCGATTTGAGCCGTTTCAATCCGGCGCACGTTGCCCCGTCGGGGATGCGCGAAGATTTGGGTTTTGCGCCCGGCGATCCAGTGATGCTGGTGGCGGCCCGACTGGAGCCGCAGAAGGGCCACACCGTCCTGCTGAGCGCCATGCCTGAGGTGCTGCGTGAGTTCCCCAATGCGCGCGTGGTGTGCCTTGGGGACGGCGTTCTGCGTCAGGAACTGGAGCAGCAATCGCAACAGCTCGGGTTGCAGTCGAATGTCCGTTTTATTGGGTTCCAGAACAACGTAGCCGACTGGCTAGCGTTGAGCGATTTCACGGTGTTGCCATCGTTTTATGAGGGGCTACCCTTGGTCGCGGTTGAGTCGCTGGCCGCCGGACGGGCCATGGTAGCTACTGCCGTAGATGGCACGCCCGAAGTGGTGCTCAACGGTCGCACCGGCATTACGGTACCTGCGGGAGATTCCGGCGCGCTGAGCGCGGCCCTCTGCAGCATGTTGCGATCCCCGGCTTTGCAGCGGCGCATGGCGGAGCAAGGAAGGGCGTACGTGCTAGAGCGCTTCAGCCAGGAGCGGCAGGTGCGCGAGACGGGCGAGTTCTATCTGGAAGTCTTGGGCCGGAGAACGGTTCTCGCGAACAACGGCGGCGCGCGGCAGGCGGTGGCAGGTTGAACGATGTAGCCAAGGCGAATGGTAGAGAGCCGGTCGCGCAATCGGCAGCGGCAGGAGCCGCCATGTCCGCTTCGCGCGAGGCAGAAGCAAAGTTCTACATCGGTGACACGATGCGCCGCTGGTGCTTCCAGTGCCTCGGGCCCGGACTGAAAGCGGTTATCCTAACCGGAAGCTTGGCACGCAACGAGGCCACTTGGCGGCAAGCCGAGAGCGGCATGGAATTCCTTAGCGATGCCGAATTCATTGTCATCTTCAAAGAGAAACAGAAGCTGCCCTCGCCGGAGTTGGTCACGCTGATTTGCAGTGCGGCGGAAGAGGAGCTGCGAAATCAGGGCGTGTTGTGCAAGGTGTCCTTCAGCGCTGCCTACGAGTCGTACCTTCTGGAGCTGGGTGAAACGGTTTTCGGTTACGAACTGTTGAACTGTGGCGAAGTTCTTGACGGAGACCCCGACATCCTGCTCAGCAAGACTCGCGATACTGGCGTCCAGATAAGCGAAGAAGACGGCTGGCGGCTGCTGGCCAATCGTACGCTCGAGTTGCTGGAGATCGTCCCCGAGCTTCTGACCGCGGAGGTGCGGTTGTCGGAAGCGGCCCAGTACAGGCTGACCAAGCTGTATTGCGACATGGCCACCTCAATCCTGGTGTTCAAGCACCAGTTCGTCAGCGGATATCGAAATCGTGCCGACGCCTTGCGCAGCTTGCACGAAGGTGGGTTGCTGTTGGATTTACCATTTGACGTCGAAAAGTTCGTGCGCATTGTCGGGCGATGCACCGAATACAAGATTCATCAGTTATGGGAGGGCCCTTCGCCATTCCTGATGCGTGATTCCGTGCAGGAGGCTGTGGCCGTACTGCGCTCGCTATGGTCGTGGGAGTTGGCACGGATGAATGGCGTCGCGAGATCGTCCCCCGAGACTGTGCTGCGCTTGCACATGCGCAATCAGGATCTAAGAACTCGCCTGCGCGGCTGGGCTTTCGCGGTGCGGCGTCGCGGAGCGCGCAATTCTCTTCGCTATTGCGGGCGGTGGCTGTGCCTGATGGTGATTGCCTCTCCCCGATATTGTGTCTATGCGGCAACTCTTGGTTTCTGGAGCAATCTGGAATCAGTGGTTTCGAGTGTAAAGTTTCAAGTTCCAAACGGACCGAGTTCGCAGATAACGCCCGATTCGGCAGCGTCCCGTGAACTCGAAACTCGAAACTCAAAACGTGGAATTCTTGATTCCGCTCGCAACTGGCTTCCGGTTGGACATCCCTTTGGCGGCTCGTCAGCGGACGCGAACGATTTCGCAACAGCTATTCTTTGGAATTACCAGGAATTTCTGGTGGAGACGACCGCATGAACGCGACTGCGCCGTCGTACCAGGTCGAGCAACAGGGTGGCGCGAAAGGAGGCGCGGCGCCTTCCATTCGCAGGCCGCGCACGTCCTGGGCGTTGCTGACGCAGGCCCCCTTGCATGATTTTCCGGTGCGCGACGAGATACTGCTTCAGTACCTGCCGCTCCAGCCCGAGATGGACGTTGCCGAAGTTGGAGTAGGTACGGGATTTACCAGTTGCTGGCTGGCCGGGCAAGCGCGCTCCTACACCGGCATTGATGTGTCTGCGGCCACCGTGGAGCGCCTGCGGACGGAATTGCAACACTTGCGCAATGCGGAATTTTTCTGCGCCGATTTGGCCAAACCCGATGTGCCCAACCTGATCGCCAAAAGGTTCGACATCGTTTATGGGCTTGACGTTTTCGAGTATGTGCCCAATCCCGAGATCTGCCTTCAGAACCTGGCGCGCATCTTGCAGCCCAGCGGAATGATGTTGTTGAGCTATCCCAACGTGCCTCCACCTCGCGGCGACGGAGTGACATGGTTCGAGCAAAAGGGTGCGTTAGAAGCGCTGATCGCAGCCGCCGGGTTCCACCGCTGGGAGATCACTGAACTCCGCTTGCGGCCATGGGCTAAAGCGGTTTACACACTCTTGCATGAATGGCCGATCGGGCTGTACCGCAGCCGACACCGAGCGAAGCGGACGAGCGAGGAACGCCCCCAGATTTACGAAGATACCTGGGCATTTCAAAATGGGCAAAGACTCAATCGCTATCGCACACTGTTGCACCTGTCATGGGCGGTGCTGGGTGTACTGATGCGATTGTGCGGCCCCGTCTACGGAAGCCACGAACTGTCTGGTGATCAGAACCTGCTGGGCCGCCAATTACTGATTCGAGCGTGGAAGTGAGGGATTGAAGAAGGAATGCGATACGAATTAGAGCCATTGAACAAAGAAGAACTGGCGACGTGGGACGAGCGCATTGCGGGCTATGAGAGCACGCAGCTCTTCCATCGCCAGGCCTGGCTCGATCACATCGCCGAAAGCCACGGGGTGAAGATTCATCAGTGGGCGATCCGCGAATCCGGACGAACGGTTGGCTACTTCTGTGCAGGCGTCTTTACCAAGGGGCCTTTCCGCATTCTCGGTAGCCCGCTGAAGGGCTGGGCCAGCAACTTCATGGGCCCGGTGGTAAATTCCAATTACGATCAGGATGCCTTCCTCCGGGCGATCGATGAGCTTGCCGCAAGCCAGGGTATAGCTACCCTCGAGATCGAGAACCCCTTGCTACGCGATGAGCAGATGGTCGCTAAAGGCTATGAGTCCGTGGTCCAGCCGACGTATGTCGTTAAGCTCACGCCATATGACGAAGCTCCCGTCTGGGAGTTGGTCAACCCCAAGGCTCGCCAGAACGTGAGAAAGGCTCGCCGTGCGGGATGCACTATTGTTGAGGCCAGCGATCCTGCCATGGTGGAAGAATTCTACGATGAGTTTGTCGAGGTGTTGGCGCGAAAGGGCCTATTTCCGCCTTACGGACGGAACGTACCGCGGTCGTTGTTTAAGTGCCTGTATCCAAAAGGTCTGCTGCTTCCCTTGCAGGTGAAGAGTCCGGAGGGAGAAGTCATCGCCACTTGCTTGTTCCCACACGACGATAAGACGATTTACTACTGGTGCGGTGGCAGCCGCTTGTCGGGATGGAAATATTCGCCCAACGACCTGATTCACTGGTCAGCCATCGAGTGGGGCATCAAGCACGGGTTGACAGCTTATAACATGTGCGGGTACGGAAACTTCAAGAGCAAGTTCGGTGGTCCGCTGGAGAACCCACGTCGCTATCAAAAGTATTATTCCATAATGGCGCGCTGGGGACGCGCCGCCTACGCCACATATCAAATGACCCGGATCAAGACCCGGGGCAATTGGGAGCGAATCACCCGGCGGCGTGGCAAAGAGATCGCGTGACACACCTGCTTTCAATTTTCCGTAGCACTGAAGCTGGCACATCTCGAATAGGTGAGAAAAAATGGTAGATCTTAAGAGCTCTCGCGATTTTTGGGAAGAAAAAGCTCAAGAAAATGCGCCCTGGTACATTTCTTCGTGCCGGGACTACCATAACCCCGATCTAACGGATTTCTGGACTTCAGGGGAGAAGGTTTGGACCTTGCTGAAGCAGACAATCGGCTATACTCCCAAGCCAACCGATGCGGTGGTGGATATTGGTTGTGGTATAGGCCGACTGATTCGGGCCATCTCGCCCGAAGTAGGTCACGTGTACGGGTTTGACATCGCAAAGCAGATGCTTGAGAAGGCCAAGGGACTTGAACTCCCCAACTCCACTTTCCTTGAAACCGAGGGCAACTCGCTCCGGCCTTTGCAGGATAATTCCTGCGACCTGGTGTTGGCATATTGCGTCTTCCAGCACCTGCCAAGCACGGATGTCTTGCAGCAATATCTCGCCGAAATGGTACGCGTTTCACGAGGAATGATTGCTTTTACTATGAGCCCGTACGATTGGCACGTACATCTGCTGCCGATATTGCGACTGCGATCCTGGCTGCGGGAAGGCGATGGACCTAAAGGAACTTACAAGCGTGAGTGGACAGGGATTCGTCCGCGGAAGAGTCAAATTCTGAGTCTGTCTCCAATCAAACTTCAGCACACGTCTCTTACGCCCGATAAGTGGCTTTTTTTCGGTGCAATACGCTAACTGAGCTTTTATTATGCGAATCCTATACATTGCATCCGCCTATCCGCTACCGGCCAACAACGGTTACAAAATGCGCATGTGGTCGATTCTAAGTGCTATTGCGGACGCTGGTCACGAGGTTGTGTTCGAGACGTTCGCCGACCCGGCGGAGATGAGCGGAACCGAAGAAGACTTGCGGAGGGTGTGTAACGACTATGGCACTGTTAGGATACAGGTAACAAGCTTGTCGCAGAGCAGGAGCTATTTTTGGCGGCTATGCACTATATTTTCGGCGCTGCCGTTTGCCAGTGCTCGTTTCCGATCCACGGAGATGCAGGCGCGGTTGCGAATGCGATTGCAAGAAGAGGCTTTCGATGCAATCGTCTGCGACAATATTTACTCAGCCGTGAATCTGGAAGACACCGCCATCCCAGTTTTGATGAATTGTCATAATGTCGAATACCTCATCCTGCAGCGGTTCGCGAAACAAGACGGGTATTCAGCTAAGGCGCTTTATGCGCGCATGGAAGCGATCAAGTTGCGGCATTTTGAAGCTGCCATGTGCCGCCGGGCTAAGCTCGCGATGGCGTGTTCTAACACTGACGCTGACTTGATTCGAGAGCTCTGTCCAGGCCTGCAGGTCGTCGTGGTGCCTAATGTCGTCGACGTGACCGAGTACCAGGTGACCGCGGATGAAGAGGAGCATACGATTGTATATCAGGGCGGCATGGACTGGTACCCCAACCGAGACGCGCTCGAATACTTTGTTAGACAGGTTCTGCCGTTGGTGCAGAAGCAAGTTCCTGAGGTGCGGCTGATTGCCGCAGGACGCAATCCTGCGCCCGAGTTTAAAGCCCTGTTCAGCGATGTTACAGCGCTGGAGTTTACCGGTACCCTTCCTGACCTGCGGCCGGTGATCGCAAAAGCGGCTGTGGCGGTGGTTCCGCTGAGGATCGGGAGCGGCACGCGTTTGAAGATCCTGGAAGCGGGCGCCATGCGCAAGGCCATGGTGTCCACCTCCATCGGCGTCGAAGGTCTTAATTTTGAAGCAGGGAAGGAAATTCTGATCGCCGACGATCCAGTCACGTTTGCACGCCATGTGGTTGAACTGCTGCACGATTCTGCACGACGAAAAACGTTGGGTGAAGCTGCAAGGAATAAAGTTGTCCACGAATACGATCGCATGGCCTTGGAACGTTCGGTGGCCAGCGCATTGGCAAGTTTGGAGCAATCCATCGGTACCGAAGCTGGGAAGAGTCAATTGGCGTCAGTGGGCTAAGGAGAGTTCTCGTGTTCTTGTGGCTAATCGCCATTGTGCCGTACATCAGGCGTCCCTTGTGGAACCACCAGATCGGCGCGGGAATGACTATCAACGAGGCGATCGGGGGTGCCTGTCTGCTTTATGCCACGGTTTACGTGGCGCAGCGCCGTGGCGGTATTCCCCCTTCTTTCAAACCTCTCAGTCAGCTTTGATGATGATCTTCATCGGCCTGGCTACCCTCTCCTTCTTCACCAGAAGCGAGTCAATCGGTCATGGCGGTACCGCCTTTGGTGCTGGCCGCGGCGCAAGACACCCTGGCAGCTTCCTCTTGAACAGCAACCAGAGTTAGCGCCCGAGGGTTTCCAGATCGGGGAAGCGCTGGTGGAGCTGCGATAATCAGAATTGGTCAACAGAGCAACGGGCCGCAAGAGCTTAGCCCAACGCTTTAGCGCTGCGAGAGTGAGAAATAGCCGCGAGTCCCGTGGGGGTGTCGGTATCCCAGCTGAAGGTTGCCTGACAAAGTGCGATAACAGCTAATGATAGAGCAGGAAGAGCGGCGACAATTGTAGCAGGGGACATGCATGTTTCGAGGTTTTCTTTCAACCTGGGCTGGACTGATCATCAACGGAGTCGTTTCCTTCCTTCTCGTCCGTTTGCTAGTCCACGGCTTAGGCGACTTCTACTACGGCCTCTGGATATTGGTTTCTTATTTTCTCGACAACTACGGCCTTCTCGACATGGGCATGCGCTACAGCATGCAACGCTTTGTGGCACGTTACGGAGGCTCCAACGACCGGCAGGCGATGAACGAAACCTTCATGACCGGCCTTTCGATGGGCGCGTTTACCGGCGTCTGTGCCATGATAGGCTGCGCCGTGCTGGTTTGGATACTGCCCGGCTTTTTTCATGTCAGTGGGGCCTCGCGAACCTTGTTCCGCATCGTGCTGGTCATCCAGACCCTCAGCCTTGCCCTCAATGTTCCAGCACGCATTATGGGTGCTTATCTTTGCGGATTGCACCGTTTTGATCTCTACAACGGCTCTTCCTCTCTACAGGGTGTTCTTAAGGGAATCGTGTTCTGGACCGTGATCCGCATGGGCGGACGGGTCATTGCCATCGCCCTCGCTCAATTGGCTGTCATGGCCTTTATTCTGGTGCTGGTTGTCTTTTTTGTACGGCATGCGGACCCCGAACTAAGCGTTGGTTGGAAGTACACCAGTTTCAAGCGCACAAAGGAGTTGATTCAGTTCAGTGTTTTCGTTCTGGTCAATGACATTGGCGACCGCCTGCGCTTTTCTACCGATGCGATTGTCATCTCACATTTCCTGAGTGTCGCTCTGGCTACGCCCTTCAATGTCATCAGCAAGCTGGTGGAAATGTTCAAGATGGTGTTTTTCCCCATCACTGGGCCCCTCAACACTGAGGCCAACGTGCTGGAGGGGCAGAACAAAATCGAAGCAGTGAGAGCGCTATTTTTGCGGTCCTCCAAGGTTTGCGCCTTGTTGGCGTTCGCCGGCACCACGGTTTTGCTGCTCTACGGCCGCGACATTCTGCGCTTCTGGATGGGGCAGTCTTTTACCATCTATTTCAACCTACTCGTCGTTCTCACCATCGGCTATTGCGTCCTTCTCACGCAGTCCCCATCACCCGTTTTCTTGTACGTGCGCAGCCACCAAAAGAGTCTTGCCACCTGGACGCTCATTGAAGGGCTTGTCAATCTGGGGTTGAGCATCTACTGGGCACGGCAGTACGGTCTTCTGGGCGTAGCGCTTGGTACAACCGTACCCATCTTAATTGTGCGGTTGGGCATCCAGCCCTTTTACACGCTTCGTGTAGTCGGTGTCTCTTGGGGCGAATACTTCACCAAGTCACTCCTGCGTCCTGCGGTTGTTACTGCTTCTGCTATCGCCCTGGCTTCGGCCGTGGGAATGATTCGTCATCCGGCGACCAAGCTAAGCTTCGCAGGAATACTAACGGCATTCGGCTTTATCTTCCTGGTTCTTTCCTACTGGATTGTATTCGATGATCATGAGCGCGAAAGCCTGCGTCACCACGGCGCACGCCTGGTGGCACGTTTTCGTGTGCAGCACACGTAGGCGGATCACATCTCAGACCGGTTTTCGAATTGGTGAAGGGTAGAGCCGCGGTTCAGCGCGGCGTCAATGCGTCTTTGGGTGGAGATCAAAAGACCTGATCGACAGTCCTCAAAACTTCGCTAAGCCGGCTTCATAGCTTGCTGAAAAAGTCTTCAGCGGACCGTTTTCGGGCAGTTCGACGCTTCAGCGCCGCGTCCAGCGGACGACTATTGATCTCTGCATAAATAATGCAATACAATAGCGGGTGTTCAGGAGAAGAACACCCATGCCCAGACCGAAAGGGAGTGCCGACCTGCTCGAGGATCGCCGTAAACGAGCCTTGGGGTTGCTGGATTCTGGTTACTCTCTCAACGAAGTGGGAGGGCGCATCGGCTGCAATCCCAGTTCGGTGATGCGCTGGCGCGATGCCCGACGGAGGGGCGGAGCCAAGGCGCTGCGAGTGCGCTTCTCCCCAGGGCGACCCCTGAAGTTGGATCTGAGGCAACGACGGCGCTTAGTGAACCTTCTGCTGCAGGGGCCGATGATGCACGGCTACCGAACCAATCTGTGGACCACCGCCCGCATTGCGGAATTGATCCGCCGCCAGTTCGGAATCCAGTACCACCGCGATCACGTTGGACGGTTGATGCACAGTCTGCAATGGAGTCCGCAGATACCGGAACGGCGCGCCCTGGAGAGGGATGAGCACGCCATCGTGCGCTGGCAGCAAAAAGATTGGCCGCGAATAAAAAAAACGCTGCGCGGCTGGGTGCCTACCTAGTTTTCGCTGACGAATCGGGTTTCCTGTTGATTCCTCATGTGGCCAAGACCTGGTCTCCACAAGGCTGCACTCCGGTTCACTATCACCGTCAGCGACGA
Source organism: Candidatus Korobacteraceae bacterium (assembly GCA_049522855.1). GTDB lineage: Bacteria > Acidobacteriota > Terriglobia > Terriglobales > Acidobacteriaceae > Bog-257. The sequence continues at coordinate 17,209 of JBEKNL010000013.1, read as the reverse complement.
CGAGACAAGGTCTCGGTCATTTCTGGAATCTCGGTAAGCCCCAAACAACAACGTCTGGGCCTGTACTACCAACTCTACTTCGACAATATCGGGCAAGAGGAGGTCTGCATGTTTCTGCGCGGCTTGTTGCGCCACCTGCGGGGCCCGGTGATCGTCCTGTTGGATAACTCCTCCACCCACCAGGGAGAGCCTCTGCAACGACTTCTCCGACAACATAGCCGCCTGCATCTCGAGCACTTTCCGTCCTATGCACCGGAGCTCAACCCCGATGAAGGGGTCTGGTCTCTCGCCAAACGTGCACTCGCCAATAGCTGCCCCAATGATCTGGAGGAGTTGGTCGAAGACGTCATCGACTCGATCAACAATGTACGGAGCTCAAGGCAGAAGCTGCGCGGCTGCATCGTGCAATCTGACCTGCCTTCTTTTTTGCGTTAGACTATTGCATTATTTATGCAGACATCAATAGGAAGCTGCCTTTAGGCCCTGAGGTACATGCCTGAAATCGATGAAAGGCTCTAAATTAGAGCGTTTTCAATGTTATTGTAGATCATATCCGTAATGAGAGAACCAGGCTAAGGCGTTCTCGGCGGTGACGGCTGCCAGGGCTTGCGTGACTGCGCTCTCCAGAGCTTCCACGGTCCGGGCCTTGGCCGAACGCAGCAACTGCTTGATCTTCGACCAGGCCTGCTCAATCGGGTTGAAGTCTGGGGAATAGGGCGGCAAGTAAATCAGGCGCGCTCCAGTGGCGGCGATGAGTTGCTGCACCCCGGCTACTTTGTGCGCGGATAGATCGTCCATAATGACCACCTGTCCGGGTTGGAGCTGAGGGCACAACACCTGTTCCAGATAGGCTAGGAAGACATCTCCATCGGTCGGCGATTCGATGGTCATGGGCGCCTGCAAGCCTTGGGTGGTCAGCGCCGCCAGCATGGTCAACGTAGACCAGTGGCTGTTGGGCGTCGCTTCCGGCACCCGTTCTCCACGCGGAGCGCGGCCATAGTTCCGCGTCATCTGCGTGCTGGCGCCGCTCTCGTCCAGAAACACCAACTGCGCAGGTCGATCTGGGTTATGGCTTCCCACCACGCTTGCCGGCGCTGCTGCCCTTCCGGCGTGGCTTGCTCCTGGGCGTGGAGTGACTTTTTCTTGCCGCAGCCCCATCTGCCGCAAGGCCAGCCACAGCCCCCCGATGCTCAAGCCCACGCCCTTGACCGCTTGCAGTTGCTCCTGCAACTCCCTCAGGGTCAGATCCGGCTGCTTATGGATCTGCTCCCCTAAACCACTCCTGCACCGCCGCCGTTACCCGGCTCACCGGGCCACGTCGCCACGGTGGCCGATCCATCTGCCCCGTGCGCGTGCGGGTGACGGAGATCTTCTAGGCCCAGCCCTCACTCACCCCAAATTGTTCCGCCAACTCCCCCAGGGTCCCTTTGCCCTGCTCATAGGCCTGCAAAAACTTTCGCCGCAAATCATCCGCGTATAGTCGTGCCATCCTGGTGGAGAATCGCCACCAACAGTCTACACTATCTATGAAAATACTTTGACGGCTTTCGACGAGGTACCGCAGCCTGTTCAGCCGGAGGCGCCTGTGCTGCCCCCACTCTAGTATGCCCAGGGCAGGCCGTCTCCGTCCCCCCGCACGAGGTGCATGCGAGACTTCTGCTGGTCGAACGGCTGCAACAATTCAGCCAGCTTCTTCGAGCCCGCGAAAACAAAGTTGGAACTTGTCTTCAGGAAGCCCGAATGTTCCAGGGCTGTGCACCAAGCCTGGTGGCTCTGGTTGGAGACGATCACATCGAGGCTACGCTGCTCGAGGGCCTCCGTCGCTGCACGAATCACCGTCACTTCATCCCCCGGCGCCGCCCAGCAGTCAACAACGGTTCCCACTCGCAGATTGCCCCATCGGGGATTCTTGCGCCGTTCCGCTACAACAGCCCAACCTACCGGCGCGCCGTCTCGCATCACTTTCAGCCGGGTCAGATGAGGAAAGTTTGCAGGGTAGAGAATGCGCAGAGTTTTGGCATCGCGGACGGCGGCCATTCCGTAGTTACCGCGCGCGCTCTCCCACAAATGGTCAATCCAGTCGGAAAACTCTTCGAATTGTTCCACCGAAAATGGCGCCACGCGAGGAGCGCGAAAGCGTTGCCCGCCCTGAAGCGCCTTTAATCCAGTCCAGCCGGCACCGGAGATCGCACCGACATCCATCGCGATACGGCGCATGGATGAAGTCCGCAGACGCTCCATCTGCTTCAAAAAGCGATAAGGCCGCAGCACTCGCATGTAGAAGGGGATCAAACAATGGCTCCAGCCGAGGCGTATCAGCATGTTCGGCAAAGGGCGCCCGTACCCGCCCATTCCTAAACAGAAGAGCATCTGCTCCTGGCGCATTGCGTGCAGCAGTAACATGCTTCCCACTCTGGCATAGGCCTGATTGATCACTCCCTCGGAGAGGCAATGATGGTAATAGCCAATCGAGCGCACCGTTCCGTCGGCAAACGAAAAGCTCTGCCGCTTAAGCGCGTACCCGCCGCGCACCGTCCCATCCTCGAGCGCCACAAACTGCACCTGGTAGGGATTGCTGCCCTCGACCTTGGCGAGATATTGCTGCTCAGCCTGACGGAAAAAGATGATAGCTTCGCCGCCTGCTTGCAGGCGCTGGTTGAAGGCTTCCACCGCGGGCTCGTGTTCCTTGCGGTATGGCTCGATAACAATTGGCATGGAATGCGATGAATCGAGTTATTTCGGGGTGTTTGCAAGCTTGCTTTCCAGCAAGCGGGCGATTGCGCCAATGCTTGTCATCTGTTCGATCTCGTCGGGCGAAAGTTGAATCTGGAATTTTTCCTCCAACGCCAGCACCAGGCTGAGATGCTGGATGGAGTCCCAGGTCTTGATGGTCTCAGGAGACGAGTCGGCGGTGATCTCCTGTGACGGGACGGCAAACAGATCAGACGCAATACCGCGCACCTGCTCGAAAGCGGTCGATGTCAATTATGAACTCCAGTCAGTACGTTCAGTTTGATCCAATCGGGGCAAGCGATGGATTGCCGTTGCAGATCGAGGGTCCACCATGAACCTTCGCTCGTCTGTTGCTCGAGCTGAAATTCGTGCTGCGCGTAGAAGTCTTTCGCCGGCAAATTTTTCTTCGTGGGAAAAAACCATCCCGACAAATGGCGCCGCCCCCGGGCGGCGGCGCATTCAGCGAGGTACGACAGCAGGGCTGTCTCTACCGTTCTGCCGATAACGCGGCAACTTAGCAGAAAGGTGTCAATTTTACACACGTCACCTTGATCATGCGTGATGGCCACGCCGACCAGGCCATGATCGCCGAACCTGTCACGCACGCGCATCGAACTGACCTGCCACTCGGGCCGCTCCGCCATGTCGGCGATTTGCTGCTCAGTGTAGCGGCGGGTAGTCAGGTTGAACTGGTTGGTTTTCTGTGTGAGCTGCGCGATTCGCGCCAGCGTTGCCGGCAACACCGGAGCGATCTCCGCCTCCTGTTCGAGGAAGCGGTAAAAGTCCTCCTTCGACTGGAAATTCTGCTCGGCTTCCGAACGTTCCCGCTGCTCAGTGTAGAACGCAGTGCGCTGCCGATCTTCGGCCGACAACGTGAGGCGCTCGAACGCAGCACACTCCCGCAACGTGGCCGCATACTCCAGCGGATCGTCCGGCAGTTCGATCAGCGTAACTTCGGGCAGGGCCGCTCGTACCTGTTCACGCTCCACCGGGTTGTCATCCAGAAAAGCCAGGGAGTCGATACCGATGTTCAGCTCAGAAGCGATCTCGCGAAGGTTCTGCGCCTTGTCGCTCCAGTTGATCCGCATGGCAGCAAAGTGTTTTGGCCGCAGCAACATGCCCGGGTGGCTGTTCAAGGCCTCCATGGCGTCGTCGGGATTGTTCTTGCTGCAGATAGCCAGGAGGATGCCGCGTTTCGAGAGATCCAGCATCACACGTTGCAAAGCTTGATAGGCGGCTCCGGGATACTCTGCGTCGCACTTGATGCCCGTCATTCCATCTTCGCCGATCACGCCTCCCCACAACGTGTTGTCCAGGTCCACTACCAGCGCCTTTGCAATCTTGCCCGTGAGGGGCGCCAGAAAGCGCATCCATTCATGGGACAAAGTGAGGAGTTGGTCCGCCGCAATGGGCATGCGGACTGTGAGCCACTTGCGTTCATCCTTCCAACGCAAGCGGCCGTTGCGTGCCACGAGGCCATCGTAGTCCAGCACATATTCCCCGCGGTGTTCGGCAGCGGCTCGACGAATTGCGTCATTTATCTGCTGGATTGCAGCCGCCTGGCTGCTTTCATTTTGCGCATCGAGTACTCCGCAAGCTGGCCTGGAAGGCTGCTCGAGATTATGCACGATCAGCGCAGCTTGGCTGCGCTCTCGAAATGCGCGTATCCACTGCGCAAAGCTTTTACCCACACGACGTGAAGCTTTCCCAGCCACCTCCGGGGAGAGATCAGCAAACTCCTGCCACAGGTCGGGAGCCACGTCGGCGGTCCGAACTGCCAGGATCACCGCATCCGGCGCGAAGCGGTACAGCGAACTGCCTGCGTCAAGAATGTCCTGCACATAGGCGTTGAAGTCGCCGAGGTGAACGCTCAGATCGATTCCCCTTAGAAAGGCCGAAGCACGTAGCAGCGGAATCGCGGGTTCAACCGTGAACGACCGCAAAAACGCCAGCCGGCACGGCCGGAGAGCAAGCTTGTCACGCAACTGTTCGAAGCGAGACGTCAGGAACGCGGCCGTAGCTGGGCCGCTCTCCTTGCGCCACAGTTCGGCCAGCCGCAGGCTCGCGGCGGCCGCCGAGCCGGATGAGATTAGGGAGTCAACTTCTTTGCGCAAGTCCGACATTCCAACCTCACGGAAGTTTTATGACTCCAGGTACTCGATCAAAAGCTTATTCTTAGTGTAAACCCAGGCAATGCGGCGGCCGCCGAAGGCGACCGCAGGCAAAGGGGGCCGCGTGATAATTCCCCCTACTGCACGGCTGCTGCGTAATTGCTCTTCCAGTTTCTCCACTTGGTAGCACAAATGATGTAGCCCGCCTCCACGCTGCAAAAAACTGAGGACAGGTGATCTGTCTCCCGCGGGTTCGATCAGTTCTATCAATGGATCGGCTGGGCGGTCGCCATGGAGAAAGGTCACTCGAACCACCTGATTCGGGTCATCGATAATTTCCCCATCCCATGCGGCATTGAGTGACGCCGCAAAGCTCTCCGCTGACTCCTGGATGGACTTGACCACAAAACCGACGTGGTGAAACGAGCCTTGTGGCACCCAGGAGAGCGAGATAGGACCCATGGTTTTCGATACGATGAGCGCTTCTTGAACTTCAGATGGAGTTGTCTGCGTCACTGAATTTAGCACAATCGAGCTGTCCGGAGCTACTCTGCGTGCCGAATCGAGATCAGAGCAGTTTGACGGACAGGCTCAACGTCCATGGCGTCCGCTTATCTAGCAACGGCCTCAACCTCCAGAACCCCATAAAATTGTATTCGCAATCCGCCTAGATCGTCTCGCCTTGAAGTCTCACTGGTAATTCTCGTCAATCCACTGCGGATAGCGATACTTCAGCATGGTTAGCGCCCAAGCGGCCTGAACGGTTGTGTGACCATCGCCGCCGCTATTGATCCGGAACTCGAAAACTCCGCGGCACCATCCGTACCAGCAAGCGTTGTAAGAGCCGTCGGCGTTCTGGGAGTCAAAGATGCGATCCAGCCATCGCTGACGAATTAAATCTGGCCGGCCCGCGGCTAGCACAAAAGCGGTCCGCTGAATGTACGAGTCTGTGACGCGGAAGTCGTAGTGCGCGTCGCGCGCGATCTTCTCCGCCAGGAAGTTGAGCGTGTTGTTCAGTTCCGGCGAGCCACCATTATAGTCACGATACATGACCAGCGCGAGGATCTGATGTTGCCGCGATCCCCACGAGTATTTGGTCGGAGAGAACATACTGGCGCGGTCTGCCGGCGAAAGCGAGATTTTGTCGGGCGCGATCGCATAGGCGTCCCAGGCGGCCTCGTTCATCTGGCCATGCTGATCAGGAACCTGGATGACAGGCACAGTAGCATTGCGAACGACCAGGCGAAACCAGACCAAATCGATGCGCGCCGCAGGATAGATCAGATAATGCTTCTGATAATCGTCGAGAACCACTTGCAGGCGAGGATCGTGCGACATCCTCTCCATGTCGGCGATCATGTATATCATCGAAGGGTTTTTCTCCGAGATTAGAGGGTTGTCCTTGATCCAGTTGGTGGCGTGGTCGAGCGCACGATCCAACTGCGCGTTCAAAGCTGGCCGTGATGAGCGGCGGAGGGAATAGTTGTTGTCGAGCAGGGTGAGGACCAATACCACTACAAAGATGGCAAGCCCTATCCAAAGCCAGCGAATGAAGGACGTCCAAATCATGTTCACGGTTTATCCTTGGCTAAGGGTTCCAGCACCCGAAGGCGTATCTTCGTGCCTGCCATCTGCTGGACCTCTGCTGTTATGTCACGCGTGTTCTGGGCCAGCAACACCTCCCACTCGGGTTTGACCTTCCCACCGTAAAGGGTACCGGAGGGATCGACTACGTAGAACAGGCGGTCTCCGTGCTGGAGTTCGTCGCGAAACTGTTCATCGCTCTTGTGGAAGTAAAAGGTGTCCCAGTACTCGCCCTCCCGGTAGAGATAAAAGCTGATTGCTGCAAACTCGGGGGAGACAAACGTGATTGTGCCAGGATGCAAAGGGGCTACACGGGGTCTGAAGTAGGCCGCGACTTCACGATAGTTGGTTCGATGCGCCAATTGTCGTTGGACGACAACGGCGTCGGTCAACAGCAATGCGGCGAGTGCGGCTGCAATCGCCGCCCGCCTTCGCCCGCCGAAGAAAAGCAATTTGAGAGGTGCCGCGGCGAGATATATCGCATACAGTGCCAGCATCATGACGAATTGTGTCCTGGTTACCACGCCTACGGCAAAAAAGAATCCGGCAAGTGCTACCGAAGCCAGTGTGCTGAGCACGATCTCCATGGGACGAGTTACTTCGAAAAATGGAAGAAAACCGCAAGCCATCACGAGTGCCAGGGCGGGATAGGCCTGGCTACTGTAGGCAGCCTCTTTGACCTTGAAAAGCGACAGCACGAAGACTGGCCCTACCAGCGAGGCCAGGCACCCCAGCAGGAGAAAGCGACGACGCCGTACCAGATCGGCGATACCGAGAAATACTAGAGGCAGGTAAAAGAAAATACCTTTAAACACAGCCCCGGGGTAGAACCACCAAGGGTGGTACCACAATGTGGGGTCATAACCAGCGCCGGCGACTCTTGTCGCTCCATAGCTCTGGAAATACATCCCCAGCCAAAGCTTCAAATTTTGCGGCGCCAGCAGCCTTACCAATAAAAGGTGTGATCCCGCTACAACGACGAAGGCCACTAAGGCGATAGCCGCATCGCGAACTGTCTTACCCACGTTGCGATCAGAGAGAGGAAAAAGCAACAACAGCGCAACCGCGGCACCAAATGGGAGAATCAACCATAACTTCGATAGAAATCCCAAGCCGAGGGCGATTCCGGACAGTGCAGCTTGCGCGGGCTGTCTCGATTCGCGGTAACTTGCAGCGGCAACCATGGCGGCGCAACCCCAGAACACCACCGAAGGCTCGCACATCGCCGTTCTGACGTAAGCAATGGTGGATGGATTGAGGAGAAAGAGTCCAAATGCCAGTAGGCCGACGGTGCGGTCCCGGAGCAGCGATCCCGCCGCCAGTCGGTAGATACACAGAGCTGACAAGAACATCAGCACCACGTTGACAAACCGTAGAGCAAGCTCGTTTTTTCCGAGCAGCAGAATGGAACCTGCGAGCTCGAGGGGATACATGTAGGGCCAGGTCGTGTAAGACACCCCACCGGGGTTGGGTGAGACGATTGCGATCAGGTGATAGTAGAGGACGTTCAGCGCAGAGATGCCGTACCGCGCCTCGTCCATAGCCAGGTCTGGCTTGCCTAACTGGTACAAAGCCAATGCGGCGTACGTAAGCACCGTGGCAATGACCGCGACCCAGCCCAGCGACGAGCCCGTGAATTTTCGAGAGGAGGGATCGTGGGAGACCACACGTGGCGCCGAACTCATAGTAGTTTTTGATCTCCGGATGAGATATCTTTCTTGCAGCAGTATTAAACGGAACTGCCAATGTAAGTGAGGCTATGGCGTCGTCATTCGTGTCCGTATTCTAGAAATGACCTCGAATCGCCTTAATTCACCGTCACCGCGATCGATACGCTGTGATTGAGGTCGCCGCTGCTCGCCTGCACCATCACCTCGCCACTCTGGGGACCCACAGGGCTGCTGGCTTGCTGACTGCCGCCACCGCAGGAAATGGTGGACGTCAGGCTTACGATCAGCAGCAACATGAGCATCGTGCTCCAGCGGCCGTTTCGCTTGCGCCGTGCTCTTGTGGGCTTGGCTCGCGTAAGCAGAATACCGACGGCCAACACAAAGCCCGTTTCCCTCCAGCCGCCTGGATGCCGGAAGAGTGGATTAACCCGCAGCATCCCAGCGAGCGGACTGGCGGTTACAGTCAACGATGCCGTTCCGCCGGGAGTGACGCTGCTCGGATTCACCGAGCAAGTGGTTCCCGTCAGCGTGGACGACACGCTGCACGAGAGGTTCACAGTCTGGGAAAATCCGGAGAGTCCGGTTACGGTAAGCGTATCGGTTACGGGAGTTCCTCTGGTGATGGTAAGGCTCTGGCTTTGCGCCGAAACTTGGAAGCCTATTCCGTCATTGAGAAAGTTGGAAATCGGGGTAATGGCGTCACCATAAGCCACGCCTGGAAGGGTTGCCGTACCTGGGATTCTGTCCGCCTGCTCTGGTTTCACTGTGTACGGCCCTTCGTTGGCCCAAGTACAGGTTCCGTCCATAGTAAATGCGCCCATCTTCGTCGCCCAGGTCGGCGCCGAACCTCCACTAGTACAACTGGCAGGAGTGGCACCAAAAGTGAGAGCCTGATAGTTGGATCCATCCCAGATCAGCGACGGAGCAGGATAGGTATGCCCGTTTTGCCAAGTATCGGAATGAGTTGCGGTAGCAATCGAGGCCGAGCCGTCGTAGGGATTATCGGCAAAGGCGCTGACCAGTCCGCCATCCAGAAAGGCGTTGACCGTGTCATACCAACCCCAGTGCTCGATACCTGCGACAACATAGTTGCCATTGGCATCCTGCAAAGGGAGGATGTTCTGCCAGTCGGTGACCATGCCCACGCCCATAGCATTCCGCGACGGCCATACCGAGTTACCAGGGCCGGTACAACCGGGGAAGCAGTCAGGCGGGGTGGTTGCATAGTCGGCAAAAATTATCGCCTTCGAGGGATTGCCAGCGTGGGGAGTCGCAGCCGCAATAATACTCTGCACCATAGCGAGCCGGGCAGCCGCTGTATCTCTGTGAATGGGTGAAATCCAGAAGCCCTGAAAGTAGGGAGCCATCGCGGTGTAGACGTTAGTTGGCCCATCGTACAGGATCATCAAGAACGGCGGCTGCGGAAGCACCGAGGACTGCCCATAGGCGGCGCTGATCTCTTGCCCGTAGGTAGTGGCAAAGGAGGCTACGAAGGCGTGCGCGTCGGTTAAGACCGCTGTGTTTACCCCCCAAGCATCGTCGGATGTGGTCAGGCAGCTTGTCTTAGTCGCACTGCTCAGGGTATGCGTGCCGTTCTCGTCCAGAAACCCCGTACCCGCTCCGTAAGAAGCGTAAGTACCGCTGTGGATACCTGCTAATCCCCCCGCATCACTGGTGTTCCAAGTCGTGTAAACGCTGCTGCTATACCATGCAGTATTGAGCGCAGCCAGTGCGGTTGCTGCTGGGCCGGAGCCGCAATAGTCGCTCGCAGCAGGGTCAGCCGATCCGGTGCAGCCGTACTGGTTGGCAAGAAGGTCTCGCATCGCCGTCTTTGCATAGACCATCTTGTCTGTGTAGGTGACTCCCCCTGCCGCACTTGTGTTCTGTACCGGGTTGGCGTTTAGAACGACTAGCCCCAGGTCAGTATGGGTATGGTTGTTCATCCCAAAGACGTGATCGCCTTCCTCCGGCATGATAAAAGCTGTTTCGTTGTCCCAACACAGTCCCCCAGGCCCACCGCACCCGTGAGTTATAAGCGGGGCGATGGCGTTATAAGCAGCAGCAGCCCCCGGATCGAAGACATCAATCTGACCGCCACCGCTAGGCAGATAGAATGACCCACCGCAGACCTCCCCTGAAAAATTATGGTACAGGGTCTTAATATGCCACGGCTTATCATCCCGCGTGGCCCAATCAGAACTAGTAAACGGCGATTCGTTCATTATTGGCTTACCACTGTTAATGCAAGTGTTGCTGGCGTACCCACAAGCATTGAAACCCCAACTCTTGGCCCGTTCAAGCTGTTTAGTAAACCATGTTGGTTTGTCCGGGTACTTATCGGGATATAACGTGGGAAATTGCCCAGTGCGGACAATCTGACTTGGGTCTATAGTGGAAGCGGCTATAAACTTGCACACCGGAGGGCCAGAGGGGGGAACCCACTGAAACCCGCTTGAGGTGGGCTGCAACGTGAAATACTGCCCAAAGGCCGGGAGTGATAGAACAAAGAGCGCAAGTAGAATCTTCTTTAGCATCCCGAAGCTCCTGTGATCCGGTCGCGGTAGGGATACCAGTCACCTGATACCCACCGGGTGCTTGCCTTCCCCTCTTCGTTTCCGGCGCGGTTCGGCATACCGCCCGAACTCGATCCGGCGCGTTTTGTCGGGATGGAGTTCCAATCCAAACTTCCCCAGCCGTCTCTGGAAGTCCTCCAGAAAACGGTCCGCTTCCGCCTGGCGTTGGAAACCTAAGACGTTATCGTCCGCATACCGAACGACGATGACATCTCCTTGGGCGCATTTCTTGCGCCAGACATCCACCCAGAGATCAAAGACGTAATGCAGATAGATATTGGCCAGCAGCGGTGAGATCACCGCCCCCTGCGGAGTACCCATCTCCGTCTCCGACCATTGCCCTTCCTCCATCACCCCGGCTTTTAGCCATTTCTGGATTAGCCGTAGGATCCGAAGGTCGGCGACGCGATGCTGGAGGAACCTCATCATCCATCCGTGGTCGATGTGATCGAAAAAGCCTCGGATGTCTGCGTCCAGCACGTAGTTCACTCGCTTTCGCTTGAGCGCGACGGTCAACGCATCCAGCGCCTGATGCTGGCTGCGCCCCGGCCGGAACCCATACGAGAAGCCCCGAAAATCCTCCTCGTAAATTTGATTGAGGATGGTAACAACGGCTTGTTGGACGACCTTGTCCTCCACCGCCGCCACCCCTAATGGGCGTTGCCGCCCATCGGGCTTCGGGATGAACACTCTCCTTGATGGTTTGGCTCGGTACGCCCGGCGATGAACCCGGCTGTGGAGGTCGACCAATCGACCTTCCAGACCCGTCTCATGCTCCTGCTAGGTGACACCGTCCACGCCGGGGGCCGCTTTCCGCTTCAAGGCGTAAAAGCTCTCCCGGAGTAGATCGACCGTCAGGTGGTGAAGCAAGGCGGTGAACTCTGTCTCCTTCCCTTCCCTTGCTGCTTTCCGCACACCCGCCAACCCCTGGGATACGCGAGCCCCGCTCTGTGTCGGGTGCGTGCCGGATTGATGGGTGTTCTCCTTGATCAGCGGCCTTCCCTCCTCACTCTCCGCCGACGGTTTCCCGCCTTGGTTCGAAGGATTCATCGGTACTATTCCGCTGTCCGACTCCTCGGCGACGTGCATACGAGTCGTGTGGCTATCGCCTTCTCCCGCCAGCCTGCTGTCTTCGTTTCCCAATAGGCATCCCCGAGGTCTCCCGGTTCTCGTGCATGAAGTTTCTAGGCGTGTCTGGGGTCTTCGATTACGCAGGACTGATCCGGGGCTCGCGCTCGCGCCTCGGGTCATGTTGCCTTCCGCTAAATTCAGAGCGCCGGCGTCCTGATTGCAACTTTTCGGAGCTCAATACCCAGCCCACCTATACCCCTGTTTACGCTTCGCCGTGCACCTCGCGATGCCCAGCGCAAAACTCGGGGCCGAGCGGGTCGCTAGCCCTTTCTCGTGAGACTCTTTCATTCTCTACTTCATGCCGGTTTATCCCGGCGCACGAATTTCCGTTTTAGCTCCCAACACCCTGACACTATATACCCCTATTAGGGACTCCAGCGCACAAATATTCTCTTTGGCCGGGCCCACAGCTTGGAACAGAGTCCAGACTATGCCAATGCGGGCCCCCAACTGCTGAATGCGGCCTTCCCATCCGGTTTTGTCAGACACCCCTCCGTCCCCTCTTGGCTCTGGATCGATTTTCCGGCTGCCACGTCCTCAGCTGCCCCACCGGAAGCGACAGCCCGGCGATCCGCCGGAGCATACTGCTAAACAACCGTTTCGTCAGGTGGCTCTCCGCCAATAGCAGCCAATAATAGCGGGCATGTTTCACCAGCCGTCCGCCCGTCTTTACCAGTCGTTGCTGCAAACTCTCCAGAACTCCCGCCTTTAGGCTGCGGGAGCTTCGATGATTTGGAATCCCAGTTTGGCGGCTTTCCACTTGAGATATTGTAGTTGATCTGTAGCTTGCGGTGTTGGGTCTCGTAAAACTCCGCTCCTTGGTCCACGAACTGTAGCCCGTAGCGGAGCATGCGGTACACCAGTCGAGCCAGCTTGGCTGCCATGGCCTTGATCGCAACCGGAGCCCCCAGCTTGGTTCTTAGTCGGCGGAACTGTGACCCCAGATAGGTGTTGCTGACCCGTAAGCTGCTGGCCGCCATCTTCAAAGCAAGGCTGGCCCGATTCTTGGTCGGGAACCGACCTTTGCCAATTACCTTGTCACCGCTGACTTTGTTGTCCGGACATAGCCGTAGCCAGGAAACAAAATGGTCCTCCGTCTTCCCCTGCCGGAAGCCATCAGTCTGCGCCAGTTGGTGGCCACCGCCAAACTGCGCTGGCGCATCGAGCGCGACTACGAGGAACTGAAGCAGGAACTCGGACTGGGACATTATGAAGGCCGCAACTGGCGCGGATTTCATCATCACGCTACGCTTTGCATTGCCGCCTATGGATTCCTGGTGCTGGAGCGGTGCCTCTTTCCCCTGCACCAGGTTCGCCGCTACTGCGGGCAGTCGACCTCCGGCTTCGCTTGTGCGGACCGAACGGCATAATCCATCCTCGATTGCCACCCTGCGCCGCCAGATCGCCACCCACCTGGCCCGCTCCCTGCCCAGGTGTCCCTGCTGCCTGCGAGGCTTCTTATAACACAGTAGCACTAGCCGCATGTCATGTCCAGGACCGAGCGCGCGGATTATGCGACGGGGAGCCTCCGGATTTCCGATTCCTCCCAGAGCATAGGATTGCCAACGAAGACCGGCAGCTCCTCAACTCGCTCTTGCGGCTTGACCTCAGCTCGTCTCGACACAAACGAAGGCAGGCACACGGAGAGCGCGAGGAACAGCCATAGGAGTTTCTCGTACTGACCGCTCACGAAAAATATTGCAACGCACGCACCCGTCAATCCTGCCTGCATGGCTAGTGCCATTGCACTCAGCCACTCTGGACCATTTGCAAGGCAGCGACGTCGCGTCCGGGCCAAAGAGCGGAATGTCGATCCCAACAGAGCGACAAACACCAAGAATATTGGGATTCCCATTTCGGCGGCGATTTCTAGATAAGCATTGTGTGCAATGTGCGGCTCGTGTGCCAGGTGTCCGGTCGGATCATATCTTGGCCCTGCCCCTTTATAATTGCCCAACCCCACTCCTTCCAAGGGATGAGCCGAAATCATACGTAATCCGGCTTGCCACGCGTAAATGCGAATTTCCGACGAACCAACGTCGGACTTACTCGGATGGAGAAGGCGCTTGATCGGTGAAGAGGGAGAGAAGGCAAGAAATGTTATCAAAAAGCCCAATAGGATCCCGATGTATCTCCTTCGCGCCTTGGTCTGCAGGATCAAGTATCCGTAGGCAACCATTAGCCCCAACAATGTACCTCGGGAGGCTCCGACCACCACTGCAGCGAGTAGCAGTAAGGTGCAGCCCAAAAAAAACAGTCTCTGCCATCTCTTCTTGGCAGTCGTAAAGAACGTAAAAGCCACGGGCAACACGAGAACGAGATTCACGCCGAAGTAGTTGGAATCACCAGCCATGCCGCTGGGCCGGTAAGTTGCTCCAAGATGAATCAAGCCGTAGCGCCATTCCCGGATCGCGTACTGCGCGAACCAGGCCATTCCGCCGACCGCCGCGACTAAACTCCAATAAACCCGGCTCAGGGTATTGACTAGGACTATGGTCATGAAAAAAAGGAATGCGAATGACCAGTAGCTAATGATTAACGAACTCCCAAAGTTAAATGTTGCACCGTTGATCGCGTTCGATAAAGTGATTAAGAACAGGAACAGCACCAGCCATTTGGACTGTGGCGCTGCAGAAACGTCCACGTTACGCTGGCGTCGCAGAAGCTCAAGAAATGCGACTAGCAGGCAAGCTAACCCGACATATTTCACATAAGTTAGGTTTCCGACCGTGGCGCCTTTCTTCACGAATGGCATAGCCGCAATCAGTAAGTAGAAAACAACAATCACAATCCTCTCCTGTCGACGGGAACAGTAAGTGTTTCTGTAACGGCCGAACTATTCGCCGAAATACCAGTTGTCCTACTTGCGTACACTGCCATGAACCCTGCAGAGATGGTCTCTTGAAATCCTAGCAATGCCAAAAACCGCACCGCGAGCATCTCCAGTATAGAGAGGGGTGCGAAGAAGAAAAAGAACGGTCGTCCGCGCATAAAGGTCATCTGCACCCGCTCCATTCCAACGTCGCACATGATGCGTTCCACTCGCTTTCGGGTATTCGCACGATAGTGGGTCGGGAAGACATCCTCGGGTTCGCGCGATTCGAGATAGCGAATCAGTTTGAATGCAATCCTGCGGGGAATGATGGCCCGGGCCAGGTCGGCTAGACGGACATAGTAGCTGGCTCGATTGGGAGTTACGAAGATCACGATGCCACCAGGTTTGAGAACTCGTGCGATCTCCTGAAACACCTTCGCCGGATCAGCCAGGTGCTCCACCACCATGTTCATTGTCACTAGATTGAAGCTGCCAGCTAGAAATGGCAGATCGTCCAATGAGCACATCACCCTGTTTGTAATGGAGCGATGCTTACTTATAGATAAAAAAAACGGGTCGCAACCTACGACGAATTCCGCGCGATCGACGAGTCGTCTTTCCTGCTCTTTCAGCCGCACCTCGAGAATCTGATGTCCGCAACCCCCGTCGAGCCAGCTCGTATGGGGAGTGACAATACGCTCCAGAATGTCTGCGTATTCCCACTGGAAGTACGTCCGCTCCGGATCGAGCTTGCTGCGAAGCCAGTAGTAAGATCCGCGCCCTAACCACTTGTCGAGCTTGCTATACCAGGGCACAAAATTCACGTTTATTCGCGGTTAGGCATGCCTTCTCTCGGGTCACCGAGGGATAATCTGATCGATGTCACTTGTGATCTGTTGTGCAAACGCCAGCGCCCGTGTGCGGGCCTGTCCTTCATTACCATTGGAGATCGGGACGGTGATGCGGATGAGAGCTGCGTCTGTGCGGTTCAAGCGCATCGCGTCATACACCAAATAAAACTTACCCCAGTATTCGCTGGCCACTATGCGGCCGTGCGCCTGGTACCAATACAACACCAGTTGTTCGTCCAAATCCTTGCGAACAACGTAAAGATTAATCGGCACCTTCCGGCCATCCGGGAGGGGTAGCTGATATACCGTCTCCTTCATGGGTGTCCATCCGGCTCCGGGCAGGCAGTTCTTGGGCGAGTGAATGGTTTTTCCCGTACGCTGACTACGGAAATAGCCGATGTAGAGGTTGATCAGGCCCTCAGTCGGTGATACGTAACCGCGATTGAGATAATCGGTCACCCCCAGCAAATCTATGGTCTTCTGGTCCAGCGGCCAATTGGCGCCCGTAGTGTATACCCCGACCCGGTTGGGAAACTCGGAGAGCGGTTTGGAGAGCGGAGTGGCTTCTCCGTGCGACATGTAAGCCATGGCGATAGTAGCTCCCACCAGGATGGCTATCATGACCCAGTAACGGATTCCAGACTTCATGGACTCACCTTCGCTCTCGAAACAGCGCTTTCATCTTTTGGATACCATCCCATTCTCTTGCTCACAAAAATCGTCAGACTCTGCAGACCTAAGAATAGAGCTGTGGCCACCACCACGAAGATCACCCAGCCCGAAAACTCATGCATAAAGCCCTCGGCCGCTTGCGGACCGATATAGTTCGCCATCAAAGCGGTTTCATGACCCGGGTTCCATTGCTGATGATGGCAAGTGGAACCATCGCTAAGAACAGCAGCCAGCGCACCGGAATGCTGCGTTCGGCAAGGTATCCATATCCGGCAGCCAAAGCGAGCAACAACATCAGAGACCGGATACCACTGCCAAACGAAGGGCTCGATCGTTTGTCACAACGAGGAAGGCTTCGGAGTATTACCGTCTCCCGACACAGATTGGTTGTCTGACCGGTGGGTCAGGACACTCCCCGTCGCCTTGGTGCCGGCCAGCGCCACTGATTCTGACTCCATGTTGGCTTCTATCGCGATACCTCAGAGGTGTGTGCAATCGTTTGGCCGAGAGCGCAACACAGCATATCCGATAAATAACTGAAACGCAAGTAGTTCCGATAAGCAAATTCTGAAAGCACAAAACTTTGGATGCAACTAGTGCAAAATATTGCACATTATTTCCAGCCGAGTTCACTCCCTGCACGGTTCTACTAGAAGAAAAATCCTTAAAATCACAGACGAATACACGGATAGGAGGCTCCTTCCGTATCTTCTAGAGCGTTTTGGCCGATCCCAACTCACCAGATCTCTCTCGCCGCAAAGCCTGGTCATCTGCTTTTTCTAGTACTTAGTTGCATTGAAAAGCGGTCTATGTCATGATGGGGTATGAGCAAATACCCCACCGCCCTCACATTGACGATAGAAGACCGCTCCACGCTGGCGAGCTGGGTTCGCGCCGGTAAGACGGAAAGGCGTCTGGCCGAGCGAGCCCGCATGGTTCTGGCCGCAGCCAACGGTCAAGGCACGATTGCGATCGCCCGTGCGCAGCGCAGACGGGCGGCATCCGTCAGCAAGTGGCGGGTACGTTTTTCCCAAGCTGGTTTGACCGGGCTCCAGGACGCCCCGCGGCC